>NVWC01000019.1 GCA_002317795.1 Nitrososphaerota archaeon | reverse complement strand
TGCATAATTTGGATCAGTGTCAGGAGTTACAAAAGGTAATGAAAATAAGTTTGGTAAATTTTCAAGTCCAAAAGTATTTCCATCAATAAATGATATTGCTGCAAATCCAAACATGATATTTGCAAAGAATGCTCCAAAAAGGAGAATCTTTGTAATCTGCCAAATAACAAATTGTGGTGAAGTTAGTTTGTATTTTTTGAAACTTGAAAAACTAGATGCAAGTGGCTGTTGCCCTCCTTGTCCAAGAAACTTGATTCCTGTACTAATTGCATACCAGAAAATAGAAGATCTTCCAACAATATTTACACGTACAAGTGCAATTAGGGATAAAATTATTGTAGATACTAATGTGTAATAGAGTGGTTTTGTGAATTGTTCTCCAAATTCAGTAAAATTCATCGATAAAGTTACTGCCTGATTGCCTACTGTAGCAAAAATTATGACGCCAAGTATGGCAACTATACCTAATCTGATGTATTTTCCAGCATCAGGAGGCGGAGCTTGCTTATCAGTAGAGGCACTATACAAAATCAACCTTGCTTGAGATTTGGTAAATTAATGTCTTACCGGTAAAATTAAGCTATTGTGGCTAGTTTTTTGCAAATCATGTAAGCTGCTGCAAATGTAGGAATTGTTACTTTTTCATTGATGTAYGGTCCAAATTTTTTRTTTTTTAATTTAAATTCTATAGGACAATTTGCAATAACTTCAACTGAATTMTCATTTAGAAATGATGCTTCAACRTATGGATCAAATTTTGTTAAATCTTTRCAATAAAGTTTGGTTAATCCACTTTTGCTGTTAATGGAACCAGGTAATCTAAAAATTCTATGAATATCCATAGTTACATTAGGATCAATTTTTGTACCAATTTTTTCTGAAACATCTTCAAGTGTTTTTTGAAAAGAAGAATAGCCATTTGTCAGTAACTCTGAAATAATTTTTGAGCGTTTTGATTTTGAACCAAATACTTGTTTTGAGAATCTGCCTCTCCATCCATATTCATTAAAATCAGAAAAAGATGAACGGTTTGGTTTGAATTTCTTCATTCCAAATGTTTCAGGAATTGCTCCATTAAACATGATATAATCSACKAGTTCTGATCTCTCTCTAGAACCAATTTGTTGAAATTGTGAATTATACACATAAACATGAAATCCTTCGTTTCCAGAAAAATAAACATGAATATCATYTTTAGAAATTGCTAAATCATTAATTAGAATTTCAGATAGYTTCAATACTTCATTTTTTGAGGAATCTATACAATTTTTACAYGGTAGAGATTTTTTTTCTAGTTTTATTGATTTACATTTTAAACAWTGATCTGAATTCTTTGATACATCATTGCATTCATTACAGATTGATACTGTATGATTTTTTCTGCAAGATAGATTTAGATCTTTTGCATCAATATCAAAAATTAAATCTGCTTCCTTCCAATCTTTTTCATTCATCTGTAAATCAGGAAATGARTAATAYGCGTTTGAACAATAAACATCAGATGGTATATTTTGCATAAATAACAAATGTAATGCMTTATCATCCTTAATGGAAATATGACGATTCATTCCAGAATTGAATTTTTGATATCCAAATTCCCTCTCAGATGTACGTTCAGGCACGTGAATTAAATCAGAATGATCAAAATARTATTTTTTAAATGAATCTTCTAAAAATTTTACRTYAGTTTCTTTCATTATTTTCTCTTTCTTCCAAATTGTAATGGATTGATGATATTATCACACTCAGGTATGATAAAACACAAATTTTGTGTTTTTAATTTTTCACATGAAGGACATGAATACTGTGTACCACTTCCAGAAAGTCCTGCTAGATGATTTAGTTGGTAAAGTGTAACTCGTTCATTATAATCAGGGGCATTTTTAAACAAAGGTGCAATTTGTTCAACACTTTGACCCTTTGATAATAGAAATGCTGCTAACATAAATCTCCCAGAGTGTGGAAGGTTTTCTCCTTTTTCAAGAACTTCAATTGCATGTTTTATGCATGGAGGATGTTCTCCAGTAGTAATGGTGTAAGATGGTGTAAGTTTTTTACAAATTGAAACTAGTTCACCAACATAATTTTCAAATCCAGGAATCATTGGTGGTATTGGAGCATTAATAATTTTTGAACTAATGTAACTACCTAATTCTTTTCGAATTAATCTAACTGTTTTATCTGGAGTTAAGAACACTTTACCATCTTCAACATGTCTATTGATTAATTTCCATTCTCGTTCATGAAAAGTAACTGAATGTTTGATATAATCAGATACAGGCATTACAAAAAAATCATTTTGTTTTGTTACCTCAATACCAAATAAATCAGAAATTATTCTAATAGCTAAATCAATTTTTGATTTATCAGTAGCATTTCCCAAATCTTTTTCAAGATGTTGTTCTGCTCTTCTTGCTTCAGCTARTGCAAATCGTTTGACTAGTGTATTCATACCAGTTARTTTTATCATAACTATTGCTAAAAGAAATGAAAAAACTTCTCTTTCAAGAACATATGATTTTGATGCTTGGCCATCAATGAGATCAGATTTGTAAATTCCTCCTTCAGTTGATACTTTGAGCCTGTGAAATGCTTTTTCAACAGATGATTTGAGATCTGGATCTGTACCAAATTGGACTAGAGGAAAACCTTTGTCTTTTAGATACTGGCCAGCATCAGTCAAGAAAGGATACTTTGCTTTTTCATCGGGTCCAAGTTCAAGCATAATAGTGATTAACCTAATTTACTTAAAAATCTGGGTTTGATATATTGAATGCTGGTTTAAATTATGTTTTAAAGAAAATGTTACATATGCAGATTGGCTGTCATGTCTCAATATCAGGATCAATTGACAAAGCAGTAGATAATGCAGTTGAAAGAAAATGCTCTGCTTTTCAAATATTTACCAGAAATCCAAGAGGATGGAATGCAAAAGAACTCACCAAAGAAGATATTGCTAATTTTAAATCAAAACTAAAAGAAAGCAAAATTGAGAGATTGGCAACTTGTGCACATATGCCATATTTACCAAATCTTGCATCACCAAAAGTAGAAGGATTTGAAAAATCAGTTAAAACTTTGATTGATGAAATTGAGAGGTGTTCACAATTAGGAATTCCATATCTTGTGACACATCTTGGTAGTCATTTAGGAACAGGTGAGGAAGGTGGAATTAAGAGATTAGTTGAGGGTTTGAGTAGAGCAGGTAAAACATCAAAAGATGTAATGATTCTATTAGAAAATACTGCAGGTCAGAAAAATTCTGTTGGTTCTGATTTTAAACAACTAGGAGAAATTTTTAATCAGTTAAAACCTGCAAAAAAATTTGGTGTTTGTTTTGATACATGTCATGCATTTGTTTCAGGATATGATTTAAGAAGTAAAGAAAAAGTSAAAGAAACTTTTGATGAATTTGAAAAATATGTAGGAATAAAGAATTTAAAAATTCTTCATCTAAATGATGCTAGGGGAGAGATGGGATGCAATCTTGATAGACATTATCACCTAGGATTAGGAGGAATTGGAGAAAAAGGAATTTCTGCAGTTATAAAATTTGCAAACAAGGAAAAAATTCCCATAATTTTGGAAACTCCAATTGATAAAGACCGAGATGATTTTGAGAATGTTAGAAAAGCAAAGGAATTTGCGTAGAGATTTATTTCATGAGTGAGGAAATATAGCAATGRATTATGAGACMGTAATGAAATTAGCACTTGAGCGTGGATTYTACTTTCCTAGTTGTGAAGTTTATTCAGATGCTCAAGCAGGATTTTGGGAATATGGACCAACAGGWGTTGGWTTAAAAAATAAATTTCTAGAGTTATGGAGAAGAGAATTAATCAGAAGGGATGGAATGCTTGAGATTGATGGTTCTCAGATTATGTCAAAATCAGTTTTTGAAGCATCAGGACATTTRGGAAACTTTGCTGATCCAATTATYAAATGTACAAAATGTAATTCAACATTTAGAGCTGATAGAACAATTGCAGAAATAACAAAAATTGAAATTCCTGAAAGTGCTGATTTAGTAGAATTTGATAATGCGATTTTACAAAATAATATTAAATGTCCAAAATGTAAAGGTGATTTTGATAAAACAAAGAATTTCAACATGATGTTCAAAGTTGGCATAGGTCCTGAAGAAGAAGAGGCATATCTTAGACCTGAAACATGTCAATCAATCTTTGTTGATTTTCCAAGACTCTACAAAACCATGAGAGGAAAACTTCCTTTAGGAATTGGACAAGTTGGTAAAAGTTTTAGAAATGAGATAGCACCAAGGCAAAGTTTACTTCGCCTCAGAGAATTTTATCAAGCAGAAATTGAAGTGTTTTGTAATCCTACAAAACTAGATCAAGTAGAAAAATTCGCTGAAATTCAAGATACCATTCTCAGAATACAGACAGATTCTGATCCAGTTGCAATGACATGTAAAGAGGCAGTAGAATCAGGAGTAGTTCCAAACAAGTTAGTCGCATACTACTTGGGAATTTTAACTGAATTTTATGAGAAAACTGGAATTGATATATCAAAAAGTAGATTTAGAAAATTAGGAGATAAAGAAAAAGCATTCTATGCTGAAGTTGCATTTGACTTTGAAGTTGAAACTACAATAGGGTGGCTTGAATTAGTTGCATGTAATTATAGATCAGATTATGATTTGTCTAGTCACGCAAAGAAGAGTAAAGAAAAGTTTGAAGTTATGGATAATGATGAGAAGATTCTACCACATGTATTTGAGATTTCAATGGGGATTGATAGAAGTCTTTACACAATTTTGGAGCATTCACTCAAAGAGGATAAAGAACATGAAAGAATTGTTTTATCTTTAAAACCATATTTGTCACCAACACATGTCGGAATTCTTTCTCTAGTAAAAAAAGATGGATTAAAAGAAAAAACAGATGAAATTTATCTAAACATCAAGAGAAAATTTGATGCATTTTTAGATCATTCAGGAGCAATAGGTAGAAGATATCGAAGATTAGATGAAATTGGTGCACCVTTTGCAATTACAGTAGACCATCAAACATTAGAAGATGATACCATAACTATTCGAAAAAGAGATTCTATGGAACAAACTAGAATAAAGATTTCTGAATTAGATTCAATTCTTTCTGAATCAGTTGCATTTCCTTAGTATGAATAAAATATATTCATTTTTGAATTCTTAGTATATTTTATTTCAAGTCAAATGTATGAAATAAATTTTGAACATTTTCTAAAGAATAATCAAATCGCCTAAAAATGTCATATTGATGAATTAAGGTTTAATATCTATCAGATTTTGTGATTGAATAGATATGTTAAAGCAAGTWGAGGCTGAAAAAAGCCAGATCTCAATAATAATTCCTACATACAATGAATCTGAAAATATTATTAATATTTTACATTCAATTAGAGAAATCATACCAAGAAATTTTTCATCTCAAACTATAGTAGTAGATGATAATTCACCAGATGGAACAGGGAAATTAGTAGAAGATTATTTAAAAAATGTAAAAAAAATTGCTGGTAATACTATAGAAATCATTCATAGAAAAGCAAAGGATGGTTTAGGTTCTGCAATTCTTAAAGGAATTCAGCAATCAAATGGTGATACAATAGTTGTTATGGATTGTGATTTTTCTCATCCACCTCAAATTATTCCAAAACTAATTGAATCAATAAAAAAATATCAATATGACATTGCAGTTGCATCACGATACATTAGTGGCGGAAAAATTCAAGGATGGTCTCTTAAAAGAAAATTAATGAGTAAATTTGCAACTCTAATTGCAAAAAAAGGATTAGGAATTAACACCAAAGATCCAATGTCAGGATTTTTTGCATTCAAACGAAGTATAATCAAAGAATTAAATTTTGATGCAATAGGTTACAAAATTCTTTTAGAAATTTTAGTAAAAACAAAAGGAGTTAACATTAAAGAAATTCCATATACTTTTCAGGATAGAGAGTTTGGTTCTAGCAAAGTAGGTCTTACGACTATTTTAGATTATTACAAATCAGTTTGGAAATTATATCGTTATGGAAAVCCATTAGAAAAACAAGAAAAACGCTCATCAGTCAAATTTCTTTCCAAAGCAGCTAGATTTTACACAGTAGGTGCATCAGGATTTCTTGTGAATTATTTGATTTCACTACTCTTCACAAATGGTGGTTTAGATATGTGGTATTTGCATGCAACTGTATTAGGAATATTTGCATCAATTACTAGTAATTTCCTTTTGAATAAAACATGGACATTTGGAGATAGGGATTTCAGAATTAAAAAAACCATTTCTCAATATGGAAAATTTGTGATGTTTAGTTCACTAGGTGCTATAGTACAATTAGGAATGGTCTATTTCTTAGTAGATGGTAATGATGTGTCATATCCATTAGCATTGATAGTTGCAGTTATCACTGCAGCATTTGGAAACTTTGTTTTMAACAAAAAATGGACCTTTAATGAGAAATTATTGAATTAAGTAACTCATYAATCATACATTACAAAATCTAAAATCATWATGAAAAAATTCATTGATTTCTAAAATTTACTATGAATGAAAAATGGTTTTTAGAAATTAAAGAATAAGACTGGTTTATTTGTCTCCAATAATTCAACAATTATCAGTGGAAAAACAGATTTTAGTAATTGCAACATTTTTAGTAATGATTGGTTTATTTTCAACCCCAGCTTTTGCACAACAATTTGAAGATTTAGATTACAAGATTCGTGGTGGAGAAKTKWTAAGTTTTGAAATAGATGAGGATAMWGCAATWCTAAAMATTTTARTTGAKGCTAGAGCAAGAGGAGAACTTGTCATAACATTACCTAGATATTTAATTGATGCAAAARTTRRTTCTGAAGATATTGATTTYKWRRTTYTAGTWAGCGGATTAMAACTTCTGTCCTATGATGAAATCAKTACACCATATGATAGAACAATTRHAATTCCMTTCAAAAGAGGAAACGGTGAATTTCWMATTACTGGAACACATGTTTTTTCTCAASCACCAGYTGCACAAATCACTAGTSAGAAATCRATGRATCAARTAATTCAATCAGAATTAMAAACACAGATACCTGAKGGTCAAGCAAAGTTAATGRTATTTTCTAACACTGATTGGTCAGGTGCATTCCAATCTTCAAGTTTTGATTATACTGARATTAATGGTAATAGTGATGAAGAAGTTAYTTTTGGTTGTGAATCYTCWTTTGGTCGTCAGGSWGTCTTTGGTGCAAAAATTAAAAAATTRACTCAAGATGGTTATTTGAAAATTMTTGTRATTCAAGATCAAAAAGTTGTGGCTGAAGGCTCAACAGAAGATGATTTTGGTGAAVTTCTCATTAATGGMAACTGTGTWTCTRGTTTTARTTCYAGTCCTACAGGYGGAGGATGTCTTATTGCAACTGCAACATTTGGTTCTGAAATGTCACCACAAGTTCAACAACTAAGAGAATTACGAGATAATTCACTATTACAAACAGAATCAGGAACTTTATTCATGAAAACATTCAACAATTTCTATTATTCTTTTAGTCCAATTATAGCTGATTATGAAAGAGAAAATCCAGTATTCAAAGAGGCAGTTAAAATAGTAATTACCCCTTTGCTTTCATCCCTATCAATTTTAAATTTTGTTGATATGAATTCAGAAGCTGAAGTATTAGGGTATGGAATTTCATTGATTATTCTAAATGGAATGATGTATGTTGGAATTCCAATCGTAGCAGTTGTTGGAATTAGAAGAATTCTCTAGTTTTTGTGATTTATTGTACTGTTAACTTGATAATTCTGAATTTTTGTACCTTGGATTTTTAATTATTAATATAAAATAATGAAAAAAATTATTTTTAAAAAATTAAATAAAAATAATGACTAGCGTCCTAACTAACTACTCAAAGGAAGTAGTAGATGATTGAGACGAAAGTCYGGTTGATGTTGGTACAGATGGGAATTTGTCTCCTATCTGTTGCTCAGCTACTGCAGATGCTTCTTGAAGAATCTTATCTGTTTCTTCGTTTGCAACATCAGACTCCATGTTAAAGGAATCTCCTGCRAGTGAATCCATCATTAGTCCATTAAGTGTCTGGGTCATACTGTTCAATTCGGCATCAGCTTCTGGCATGAATCTTCCAAGTGATGACTTCAATCCCTTCATTGTTGACATCGCTGGTCCAATTGCTACCATAGCATCACCAAGATCATGAATAGTTGTCAGTCTTARTTGAACTTGTTCTAATGACATTCTTGCATTGCCGAGCATCTTTGTAACTTTACGAATTTCAGCTAATTCGTTTGACAAAACTCTACTAGTGCTAGTATCATGTTGCTGCATTGCAGTCACGACTCTCTGAAAGAGTTGCGCATCTCTTTCATGCAGTTTATTTAACATAGAATCCATTTTTGAGATTTGGACTTGTAGTTTGTTAACTGCAGTTTGAATTCGTGGTTTTAATGCACCTTGAGGTTTTACTGCATCACGTAGTTTGCCAGTTACACTTTGAGTCTCTTGTCGAGCCCAAGTACTATCGAARTTTGGCATATTTACGAATTCAGAAATTTAGTCTTAATGGACAGTGTAAATTTAGATCGGTTTTGAGGTAAATTTAGCTAACAAACTATTATTCGAGATTTATTCATTATTTTTGTGGTAAAAATTGCAGTTTTTGATTCAGGATTAGGCTCATTATCAATCATAAAAGAAATTCAAAAGATTACAAAGAGTGAAATCATCTATTTTGCTGATCAAAAAAATTACCCATATGGGAAAAAATCTAAGGCTCAATTAAGCACAATAATTCAAAAAACAATCAAACTTTTAGAAAAAGAATTTGCACCTGAGATAATTGTTGTTGCTTCAAACACGCCTAGTTTGATGTTAGATTTATCTACACAAAAAATTATTGATGTAAAACCACCTCTCAAGATTGCAAAAAAGATTACAAAGACTAAACAAATTGGAATTCTTGCAACAAAGTCTGCAATTAACAGTAAAGGACTATCAGAGTATATTAGAAAAAATAATTTTTCAAAAAGTTTTAAAATTTTTAAAATTAACGGTTCTAATCTTGTAGATTTAGTAGAGTCTGGAAAATTTYTCACAAATAAAAAATATTGTAGAAAAATTATTAAAAAAGATTTAGAAATTTTATCTCAACAATCAGTTGATACAATTACACTTTCTAGTACTCATTTAATTTTTTTAAAATCATTATTAAAAAAAGAATTTCCAAAAATAAAATTTATAGATCCAGGAAAAATGGTTGCACAAAAGATTTTTTTAAAAATTAAAAATAAAGAATCTAAAAGGAATTCATTGAAAATATTAACATCAGGAAATGTAAATGATTTTCAAATTAAATTAAATAAATTAGGAATAACAAATAAGGTTAATTTTTTATCTACTTGACTTTAGCTTTTCTAAAACCATGACTAAATGTTTTATCATATAGTTTTGAATACTCATATGATTTTGGTTTTATTACATCGCCAATAATTACAATAGCAGTCATTGTAATTTTTTCAGCTTTAACCTTTTTTGCAATATCTATAAGTGTTCCAAGAATTATTTTTTGATCCTTTCTACTTGCTCTATAAACTACTGCAACAGGTGTAGTTTTTTTATATCCACCAGCAATTGCCTCTTTTGAAATTTTAGTTAATAGATGAACACTAAGATAGAAAATTAATGTTGCTTGATGTTTTGCAAGTTCAGAAATTTGTTCTCTTTTGGGAACTTTGGTTCTAGATTCTGCTCTTGTAATTATCATTGTTTGTGTAACACCTGGAAGGGTTAGTTGTGTGCCAAGTGCAGCAGCTGAGGCTAAAAATGATGTAACCCCAGGCACAACTATTGATGCTATTCCTTTTTTTTCTAAATTATCAATTTGCTCCCTAATTGCACCATAAATTGCAGGATCACCATCATGGAGTCTAACTACTAGTTTGTCTTTTTTTGCATTTTTGTATAATAAATCAAAAATTTCTTCTCTAACTAATTTTGCTGCATCATATAATTTTCCTTTTTTACATAATTTCAAAATGGGTTTTGGGATTAAAGATCCAGAAAAAACAACAACGTCTGCTTTTTGAATTAATTTTTTTGCTTTAATTGTAATTAGATCAGGATCACCTGGACCACATCCAACAAAAAATACATCAGACACGTTTTACCACCAAAATTGAAAAATATTTTGTAGTCAATGTATCATCATTTACCTCACCCAAAGTCATTGTTCGTATAATTTCATTATCAGTTCCTAAGTCTTGTCCAATTGCAAAAAGAGAATTATCAGGGAATCCAGCTTCTTTTAAAACTTCAATTACTTGATCAAAGTATCTBCCATCTTTAAGAAATATCATTGATTCAGAATACTTTGCAATCTCTTTCACACTAGATAGATCATAACAAGATGGAATAATTGCAACTTTTTCTGCACCCTCGGCAACACTAATACCAACTTTTGAAGCAAATGAAAATATTGAAACAATTCCAGGTACTACACTAATATCCATATCAGGATATTTTTCTTTTAAATCTCTGTGCATGTAAATCCAAGTACTATAGAGATATGGATCACCTATTGTAATATACACAACATTTTTTCCTTTCAAAACAGTTTCAGCCATTATTTTGGCATTTCTTTTCCAAGATGCTTCTAGAATATCTTTATCTTTAGTCATTGGGAAAATTAGTTTTATAATTTCTTGATTTTTTGATTTATCAATTATGGATTCTATTATTGATAAAGCAATGCTTGGTCTATCTTCTTTAGAAGCAGGACACATGATAAYATCGGCATTGTGAATTGCTTTTACTGCTTTGACTGTAAGAAGCTCTACATCTCCAGGACCTACTCCAATTCCAATTAATCCAGGCATGAAATATGTTCCAAAGTTCCCAATTAAAAATCTAGATTATATTTTGGTAGCAGAAATTATGGTTACAGGGTTTCTTGCAAGCATCATAGTTCCAGTAGTAGTTTTTCTGCTCTTGGATATTGTAACCTGAGTAATATCTACGTCTTTAAATTGTAATTTCTCTAAAATCTGCAATACTGCTGAAAGTGTTTCAATAAGAATAGTACCAATTACAATTCTACCACCAGATTTTAGTTTTTCCTGAGATAATTCAACAATTTTTTGTGTRTCTCCACCAGTTCCTCCAATGAAAATTACATCAGCTTGTTCTAATTCTAAAATTTTTTCTTTAGCATTACCAAAAATTGTTGTAATRTTTGAAAYTTGRAATTTTTCTGCATTTTTTTTAGTGAGTTCTATAGCTTTTTCATCAAAATCAATTGCYAAAATTTTTCCAGATGATTCAACTTGAAGTGCAGCTTCAAYTGAAATTGATCCACTRCCACAACCAATATCATAAACTGTTTGACCTKGCTTTAGTCTTGCTTTACTAATTTGRATGGTTCTTACTTCTTCTTTAGTAATTGGAACTTTATCRRCTCGTTCAAAATTTTCATCAGGAATGCCAGGTGTTTTAAAATTCCACATATACTATCTTCTCATAGTTTTAATTRAAAAATTAGAKATTAATTCCATTTGTAATACTTCCTGAATGAACCAAAGTGTGACTTACAATCCAAGTAAACAAGTACAAGAAAACATAGCTACCAATTGCTTGGGTGACAAGTTTCTTTCTATCTGAATGTGGTAATTGCATTTTCATTCCTTTTGCAACCATAATAGATGCAAAAAATAAAATTATCATGTATCCAATTGAAGCCCATCGTCTTTCTTCACCTTCAATATCTGCAAAAATGAAGGTTGCACTAGTTCCTGCAATTACAGCTAAAACAACTCGCATCCAGTATAATTTATTTAATTTTCTATCTTTTTCACTCTTTTCAGCCGCACTCACAGGTGGATTTTTTGGATCTACAGGTATGGGTTCAGATTTTTCTGTTTCAGGTATATCTGAGGGTTTTTCATCTATTGATTCGATTTTARAGTCATTAGTATCAGGTGTAGGTTCAGATGTTTTCTTTTTAAATTTCGCCAATTAAATTTCTAGCGTGACTCAATCAAACCATGTTTAATATCTTTGCTCGAGTTTGAGCATGTCATAGCAAGGATATAATTTTAGACTGAAAATACGATAATTATGGGACTGGCTGGAATCGAATTACGGTATTTAGTAGATACAATTTCAGAGCAAGTTCAAGGCTACTATATTAGCAATATCTATGGAATTACAAAAGATAGTATCCTATTCAAACTTCATCATACTGAAAAAAGTGATCTTTTCATGATGGTCTCGACATCAGGTGTTTGGTTAACTGCAGTAAAAATTGATCAGATGGAACCAAATAGATTACTCAAAAGATTACGAAGTGATCTTCTTAGATTAAAGTTAAAAAAAATTGAACAGATAGGTGCTGAAAGAATTGCATATTTTACTTTTGAGGGATTTGGAAAAGAGTTTGTTTTAGTAGGGGAATTTTTTGGAGATGGGAATATTTTACTTTGCAGTAAAGAAATGAAAATTCTTGCATTACAGCATTCAATAGAAGTCAGACATAGAAAACTAAGTGTTGGTTTAGAATATGTACAACCACCAAATAATGGATTAGATATTTTTAATATATTAGAATCTGATTTTGATGTCCTTAAAACATCAGATTTAGTTTCTGCAAAATGGTTTGGACGAACTTTAGGATTGCCAAAAAAATATGTGG
This sequence comes from Nitrososphaerota archaeon, assembly GCA_002317795.1. GTDB lineage: Archaea > Thermoproteota > Nitrososphaeria > Nitrososphaerales > Nitrosopumilaceae > Nitrosopumilus. The sequence goes on along the minus strand of NVWC01000019.1, from coordinate 26,980 downwards.
AGGGAATTTTTGAGATTGCAAATATTGATCCAAAAAAAATTGGAAATCTATTAACTAATGATGAAATAACAAAAATTTTTGAAACAACAAAAAAAGTTGTTTCAGATGTAATTTCAGGAAATCATAAACCAATTATCATTAGAAATGAAAAAACAGAAATTCTTCCAATAAAGTTGGGAAAAATAGAAGGGGAAATAGTTGATGTAAATAGTTTCATTGAAGGATTAGATACTGTATATACAGAAAATATAGTCACAAAAGGAAAATCTATTCAGTCAAGCGGTTCTGATAAAAAAATTAAAGAATTTCAAACTCAAATTTCAGAGCAAGAAAAGGCAATTCAAACAGTCAAGGATAGATCAAAAAACATTACAAATGTAGCAAATTCTCTTTTTGAAATGGTTTCAAGTGGAATATTATCAATTGAGGATACATCTGCACAAAAGATTTTAGCAAATCACAATGCAAAATTAACTAGTGAAAAAGGAATTTCATTAATTATAGTACAAGATGAAAAAATAAAAATTAATRCAAAATCTYCTCTTCAATCAATTGCGTCATTATTATTTAATGAGGCAAAAAAACAATCAAGAGCAATTAATTCAATTGAAGAAATAAAATCTAAAACTGAGAAAAAGCTTGAAAAATTTCAGAATAAAACAGAATCAGAACAAGATATAATGTTAGTTACAGAGATTAGAAAGAAAAGTTGGTATGAAAGGTATAGGTGGTTCTATACAACAGATGGATATCTTGTTGTAGGTGGAAGAGATGCTGCATCAAATTCAGCTGTAGTTAGAAAACATTTAGTTAAAAATGATAAAATATTTCATGCTGATATTTTTGGTTCGCCATTTTTTATCATTAAAGATGCAGAACATGCACCAGCTACGAGTATGGATGAAGTAGCTCATGCTACTGTTTGTTTTAGTCGTGCATGGAGAGAAGGATTGTATGGTGTTAAAGCATATTGGATAAATCCTGAACAAGTGAAAAAATCTGCTCCAAGTGGAGAATTTCTTCCAAAAGGATCATTTACAATTGAAGGGCAACGAAATTTTATCAATTCTAAAAATCTCAAACTAGCTGTAGGAATAATTCAGCAAGAAGATGGTCATGCATTAACATGTGGACCTCCAGAAACAATAAAGAAAAATTCAATCTGTTATGCAATAATTGAGCCTCATGGGGCAGAAATGGTAGATACTGCAAAAAAGATTAGAATTGAATTCTCAAAAATTCATGAAGAAATTACTAAAAAAATTAGCATTGATGATTTTGTTCGTGTAATGCCTTCAGGAAAAAGTCAGATTAAGGAAGTAGAGGTAGGAGATGCACAAATAGAAAATCTTACTGAWGATGAATTGGATTAGAATCATCTGTATCAAGTGAAATTTTCATTCCATCTTCAATAGAGAGAAATTCTTCATCAGTTATAGTGATTAATGGAATATTTGCTAATGCACATCCAGTAGCCACTGTAAGATCTGCTTTTTGACAAATCATTGCACGAGGTGCAACATTATTTGATTTAATTGAATAAATTGTATATGCCCCAACACTACTTCCCACACCTGAAGGAAATACTAAGATAGAATCTTTAAGGGATTTTTCAAAAAGATCATGATTCTTGTCACTGATAATTCCAGTTTTTTTATCAACTGTACCTAAAAAATTAATTGGATCATTAGATTTTAAAACAGTTCCTTGTACTTTACCTGAAACTAGAATTTTCTTCAACTTGTCTCATCTTCAATTATTTGGGATAATGGTTTTAGATTTACATCTACACCGTTAGAATTTTTTAGATAAAATGCACCTTTGATGCTGTTTGTAGTAACTGCATCAACAGAATCTTTGTTAATTAATGGAGTAAGACAAGTGCAACAATCAGATAGAATTTCACAACCTGCGCGTTCTAATTCATTTGTATATCCAAGYTTTTTTGCTTGTTCCTTTACARTTCTTGGAGTAAAAACCATACATCTCTTTTTGAAAGAKCGGCCCTTTAATTTTTCAGAAAGTTCAGTAATTTCATCTAATCCTAATTGAGGACTTCCTAGTGTGATGATATCGCCTTTCTCAGCGGTGTTTAATTCATCAAAAAYATTTAGCATCTCTTTTTCATCAAAATCAATTTTTTCACAATCAGAATCACCTTCTCCAAAAATGAATTTGGCACAAGTTCCTGAAGTTCCCATGCCTCCACACATGGCTTTACATTGTCGTTTRTCCATTTCTGCAAGTCCAGACACATTTACTGATATATCTCCAACTTTTCCAGCAAAAAATCCCARCATTCCATATGATAATTCATTTGGWTTTTTTACCTTCATCTGGATTGTGACATTTGGTTTGTCTTCTTTTCTTAGTGAAGAATTTGGACTTTTTCCAGTAAGTGCACTAGCTAATGCACTAAATGCACTTTCCTTGTTTGTTTTTAGATTATCATAAGAATTTGCGTGGATTGCAGCATTACTTTCAGCAAATGCAACTTGAGTTCCTTTTTTTGGAATATCATAAATCTCATATGGAATACATGAAAATGATGGAATAACACCCATTGTTTCATATGAATTTTTTATTGATAGTTGTTTTGTGATAAAATTTTCGTCTAGTCCATAATTTGATACATTATCAATATCAAAACCCATTGGGTTTAGGGTTGTTTTTACTTTAACTCGAGCTTCTTTACTAATACTAGAAAGAAATTCTTCACCTGCATCACCAATTGTATTATAATTTACACCAGAAAGATGGGTCCATTCAATTGGAATTAATTTTTCAGCATCAGTTGCCTCACCTGTTGCAACTAGAATTCTATATGCCATCTGCATCATTTCACCTTGTTCACCTTTTAGTGCAGATTCTTCTTGTTTCGTTAATTCCAATGAAAAATATGCAGTTATTACAGTTATAATACTTGTATGTAGTTTTTCAGATTAAAATGGAAAGAATTCTTCGCGGTATGACAAATACAATGGATGCTGTAAAACCTCCCAGAATCACAGCATTAAGAGATCTTCATGATGCACAAACTGGTCCATTTAGTATTCTAATTGGTACCATTCTATCAGCAAGAACAAAAGATGAGGCTACAACAAAGGCTGTTAAAGCATTATTCTCAAAATACAAAAACTCAAAGCAACTTGCAAATGCCAAAGTAAAAGATGTTGAGAAGATAATAAAATCAATTGGATTTTTTCATGTGAAGTCCAAAAGAATTATTGAAGTTGCAAAAATTATTAATACAAAATACAAAGGTAAAGTTCCAGATAATTTAGATACATTAGTCGAATTACCAGGCGTTGGAAGAAAGACTGCAAATTGTGTACTAGTTTATGCTTTTGAAAAACCAGCTATTCCAGTTGATATTCATGTTCATAGAATTTCAAATAGATTAGGACTAGTGGATACAAAAAATCCTGAAGAAACAGAGCAAGAATTAATGAAGAAAGTTCCAAAAAAATATTGGATKGATATTAATGATACTTTTGTAATGTATGGCCAAAATATTTGCAAGCCAATTTCTCCAATGTGTGATRTATGTAAGATTAAAAAAAATTGCAAATATTACAAAACTAAGTACGCTTCTTAGTTAGAAATAGTGCTGCAACTATTATTCCGACTCCTACAGCCATATAAAATGGAAAATATGCAAAGATGTTTTTTGATGGATCACCTGATAAAATATCTACAATCATACTTCCAGAATTTACTGCGGGTGGATCAGTTGAGCTCTCCATTCCATGAACTGAATAAGAGTCAATTGCAAATGGGGAAATATCAAGATTAGTAACTACAATTCTTGCTCCATTATTGACAGTTAGTCCTGCTTTATCAGTATAAGATATGATTAATTTGGTTTCAGGATACCAACCTCTAACTAAATCTCTATGAACTATGATGTATCCTGTTTCTTCAGTTATTACTGCTACCCAAAATTTGTTATTAGGTTGTGGACCCATTCCAATTTCAATTAATTGTCCACTACCTTGTTGATCGTATAATCTAATGACTGCAGTTCCATTAGGATTTGCATAAATTAAATTATTATCAATGTCGACTTGCCAACTAATTACATGAATATCATCAAGTGGTATAATTTGTGTATCTCGTACAATAGTATTGAATTCTTCTGCAGGAATTTCAAACGAAACATCTACTAAAGAAGGATTTTTTGTTTCTTGAGCAAATGCTGGAGTAAAAATAAATCCTATTAACAAAATTATTGCAAATAGATATTTCACAAATTTATTAAAGTTTGATTGAATAAATATCTAATCAACAAATGGTTTTGGATGATCTAAAATTACTTTTGYTACTTCTGGTCTTAAGATGAATTCAGAAGGTGCTTGTCCATTTTGAATCATCTCTCTTARTGCAGTTCCACTGATTTGCACTTTTACATCATTATCATGTGGACATGCTTTTGGAGTTGTGTATGTAAGACATTTCTTACAATAAAAGAACGGTGGGAAAAATACTGGAGATATTTCTAATTCTGGATAATCATCAAATATTTTTTGGGCTGCAAATGGATCATAGAATTTTCCAACACCAGCATGATCACGCCCGATAATAATATGAGTACATCCATAATTTTGTCTCATAATTGCATGATGAATTGCTTCTTTTGGACCAGCATATTTCATTTGTGTGTGTAGTGTTCCAAGTTTACATCTATTTTCTGGATAGTATAATTTTATCATGGTTTCATAACATTTTACAATCACTTCATCTAYAAAATCACCGGATTTTTTCTTTCCAATGATTGGATTGACAAAGACTCCATCACGAGTTGTAATTGATGTCTTTTGTAGCATTTCATGTGCAACGTGTGGAGGATTTCTAGTTTGAAAAGCACAAATTGTTTTCCAACCTGCTTGAGCAAATGCCTCCCTTGTTTGAATTGGAGTTAATCTATTTTTTCTAATTTCAGTGTCTTCAGGTCTTTGAATATAATCAATTTTTCCGCCAACCAAATAATCTTTCATTGACATAGTATATGCAACACCTGGATGTGATGAATCATTAGTACCGTAGACTCCTTGAGCAGTTTTTTCTTTATCAAAAGAAAATGTTTCTGAAACATGTAATACTGCAATGCCTGTTCCTTGATGATTTTGTATCAAAACATCACCTGATTCTTTCATTTTTGAGGCAGTTTCTTCATCAACATCAAGTACAATTGGAATGGTCCAAGCTAAATCATTTGCTAGTCTTCCACGAGAAACAACACTGTCAAAGTCTTTTTGACCCAAAAATCCCTCTAAAGGACTAAAAATTCCATCTGCAATATTTTCTACATCATTTGCAAGATCTTCACTAATTGTAATTGTGAATAGTCCGGTAGGATCAACATTAGTAATTCTGTTTACAAGAACGCCACCATGTGCTTTRATTTGACCGTTATCTGACACGTTAAATCCTCTATTTATCGTCTATATGAAGGCCACATTCTTTGTGTTCACCCTGTTCCCACCACCATCTTCCAGCTCTAAGATCTTCACCTGGCTTTATTGCTCTAGTACAAGGTTCACATCCAATACTTGGATATCCTTTGTCAAGAAGACTGTTGTATGGAAGTTCATTCTTTTTGATATATTCTTGAATTTGTTCCCATGTCCAATCAATAATTGGATTAATTTTGAGAATTCCTCCATGTCCAGAATCAAGCTGAAAGATTTTCACATTTTCTCTAATCKTGGTCTGATCACGTCTTAAACCAGTAATCCATCCATCCAAAGTGTTCAACATTTTATTCATTGGATGTACTTTACGAATTCCACAACAAAGTTTTCTGTTCTCCACACTATCATAGAAGAGATTCATTCCTTTTTCTAGAACCATTTCTTCTACTTCTTTTGTATCAGGGAAAAGTACTTCAATTGAAATATTATATTTTTTTCTTRAAATATCCATAATRTCATAAGTTTCTTGAGGTAGTCTTCCAGTATCTAATGTAAAGAATCTAAATTTTGGATTAATCTTTAACATAATATCCATTACAACTGCATCTTCTGCTCCAAAACTTGATGCCTTTGCAACTTTAGGATGAAGATTATCAGATACCCATTGAATAGCCTCCTCTGTAGTGCTTATTTTGGAGTTTAGTTCATCTACTTGTTCTTGCGTAAATCTTACCACATTATGTTTTGAAGTATTTGTTTTATATTGATTACCCGATTTTNATCCTAAATTATAAACAAGTAGAATTCAAAATAGAAATTATGAATGAAATGTCTTATGTTGTAGTTTTTCCAACGATATTTTCAAAAAACAAAATACCTCAATTAATTTCAAATATTAAAAAAATTCTCAAAATAAAAAATCAACAATTTAAATCTGTAAAACGTGACTGTGATGTAATTTTAGTAGATGCAAATGATCCAGTCTTTGCATCATCTGCTATCAATTTACTCTTTGGGATTGAAAAAATAATAATTGCHAAACAAATAAAAAATAATTTTCAAGATATTATTTCKGATATTACATCAATAAGTGGRAATCTACTCTTGAAAGGTGAAAAATTTTTAGTTAGAGTAGAGGGAACATCAAAAGGATTTCTAGTCAAAGATGTAGAAATTGCTGCAACATCAAACATTATAGAGAAAAAATCAAAGTTGGGAGCTCATCCTGGAACGGATCAAAATTATGACAAATTGTTATTCACGTATTTAACAAAAAATTTTGCATACATTTCTATTTTTTCAGATAAAGGTAATGGAGGAATTCCCTATCAATCTCAAAATGAGAAAACAATTTGTGCAGTTTATGATGAACTATCTGCAGTTTCTTGTTATGAGACAATCAAACAAGGTTATGATACAAAAATCATAGTTTGTTATAGACAAAAATCAGAATTAATGAATTTAGCTAAAATAATTAATCAAATAATTCCAAGACTAGTACAAGATAAGATAGAGTTGGAATTTTTTTGCTTAAAAATAAAATCTAGTGGAATTAAAAATTATCTAGTTTATGTAAATTCTATTCTAGAGTTAATGCTAAAGCAGTCAAACAATCGAGTGTCATTGTCTTTATCACCTCTAGTATTTTCTTCAAAATTTATTGATAATTCATTAAAGAGAGTTTTTGAAAAAAAGAAAATTCCAATTATTCCACTTACAGGAGTGGGTTCTAGCTTATTTGATGAGGCAAAAGAGATAGGGTTAGAAAGAAATTTCAAAAAATTAGAAAAAATAGTTATGACTAGTTCTANNNGTGAAATTCCTCCATTTTTGAAAAAAGAAGTAGAAATGGCAATAAAAACAAAAAAAGTAATTTCAATTAAAGTAGGATCAAATAATCTACATGATATTTTAGATTCCTTAGAGTAGAATCACTGAGAATTTAAACGGGCATATTTGGTTTCATATTGTGCTCAAAATAGGGGAATTTATCTATCCGTGGGGAAGTGGTCACTATTCTCGAATGATGAGATTACATGAGGCACTAGAAGATCACATTGATGATGAATTAGATGTTCATTTTTCAAGTAAAGATCACGTTTATGAAAAATTAATTAAAAGATTTCCAGACAAGAAAGAAAAAATTCATAATATTTTAATGCCAACACCAATTGATGGAAAATTTGGTCCAAGTGTTTCAAAATCATTGATGAATATACTATTACCAATTGAAAATAATCCTTCCCTGATAAGACAAATAATTAATTATTTGAGAGAAGAGAGAAAAWTATACAATAAAGAAAAATTTGATTTGGTAATCAATGATGGTGACATGGGTTCAAATATTTTGGCAAAAAATAGAAATATTCCGAGTTTATTTGTAACAAATCAATTTAGACCAAAATTATATAATTCAAGATCATATCTTTATCCATCATTAATTTTTATTGCAAAACAAATTGTTAAAGCATCAAAAATTCTTGTTGCAGATTCTCCTCCACCATATACAATGTGTGAATATAATCTAAACTTCATAAAAGAAGCAGAAGAAAAAGTTGTTTATGTTGGACATTTTACAAACAGTAAACCAATTCAAAAAGAAAAAGAGACAAATTTAGAACAATTAGTTGCAAATAATGAATTTGGTTATTGGATGAGAACAGGAAACAAATCAACTAATGACGGAACAGGTCAAAGATATGAAGAAGTATTCACTCAATCGGAAATGCAAAAAGAAAAACGAATTATTTCACATGCAAGAAATGAATCAAGTATTGATGGAGTAATTGGAAAAGATGGTAAAAAATATTCAATATCTGATGCTTTGGAGAAAAAGATTGATTGGATTCAAATAGATATTGGATTTCTCTCAGAACAAGAAAAAGATACAATTTTGAATTTATGTAATTATGCAGTAGTTAATGGCTCTCATACKGTCATGGGGGAAATTATGGGTGGAAAATCAAAGCCAATTATTGGAATTCCAATTTATGATGAACATACAAACAACATCAAATGGGCTCAGGAGAAAAATTTGGGTGTTTTAGCCATAAAAACAAAGCAAGTGATTCAAGGAATTTCTAAAATTAAAGAAAATTACGCAGAATTTGAGGGTAGTTTGAGTGAGTTTTCAAAGAATTTTGTTCCTACTGGGGCAGAAAATTCAGCAAAAATTGTTGCAGAAATTCTAGAAGAAAAGAGATAATACATTATCCTAAGAAATTCGCTCATCTGGCACGCGGGATTTCGATGGGCGAACGGACCGAAAGGGATGATGAAAAAATCCGCGTGTCAGATTCACATCGATCAATAAATGGTGTGCCAACGCTTTTATGGAAAAAATTAAGCTAAAACCATAGTGCCTAATTGTCCTGAATGTACATTCCGAGAGAAAAAGAAAATTGTAGCAAAGTATGAAGAAGAAGTACCAGAAGAGGAAAGAGGTAGAGAAGACTTATTCAAATTATTTGATGAAATTGACATCCCAATGAAGATGGATGAAAAAAACAGAAGACATTTCATCTGTAAACGATGTGGACTATATGCCACAAGAGAAGAAGTATCAGACATTAGATACAAACTAAATCAAAAAGAAAGAACACGTGATGATAAACACGATGACTATCTTGAGTGGTGGTCAAAAAGTAAAAAAGAAAAAGCAGAAAACTAGAGCTGATTTAGAATGGTAAAAAAGAAAGAGGATGATATTCCAGAATGGGTTACTGATGAAATTCAAAATGCTAAATTTAAGAAACCTGTAGAGATGAAACAATCAGGATATATTCTTGAGTTCTATTATGATGATAACAAGTTAGATGCACAATTGTATGATGGTGTAGAGGATGGACGACACATTATAACAATGGATGTACCAAAGACAATCAAAATGGATGGTTTACTAAAAGGTGAAGTTTATGAATTTATTTTTGATCAACATAAAGCACCATTAAGCAAAAAAGTTACAGAATTTTTAGATAAAGAAAAAGAAATTGAAATGAAGGCAATCTATCAATTTGATTTAAAATCTCTAGAATTGACGGAAGTAGGCTCAAGTGAGGCTACAGATAGTGATGCTGAAGAGTAAAGTTGAGATTATTTTTTAGAATCTGAAATATTTTTGAAAGCTTTTCCAAGAATTGGATTGATAAGATATGGAAATGTATGTTTGAACCATACAGCAMCACGWACTAYAGATGGAGTAATAATTTCTAATCTTGGAGARTTTGCAGCTTTTATGATTGCATTTGCAACAGTCTTTGAGCTAAGTGATGTTGGAGAGAATTTTGGCATTTTTTCAAATGATGGATGATCAAAAAAGTYAGTTCTAACCATTATTGGACTAACGACTGTAATTCCTACTCCAGTACCCTTTAGTTCATGTTTTAGACCCTCTGAGAATCCAAGCATTGCAAATTTTGATGCACAGTATGATGCAATTCCTGGTAATCCAAAGCTTGCAGCAACTGATGCGACATTAACAATGTGACCTGATTTTTTCTCAATCATTGAGGGAAGGAAGTTTTTGACACAGTATATCATTCCAAAATAATTAGTATTCATTTGTGATTCTATCTCATCHATWGABATAYBAGATACTGTACCATAAATTGCAAAACCTGCATTATTTACCAAAATATCTATGGTGTTGAATTTTTCTAGTACTGTTTTTGACATTTCTTTTACTTGATCTTTGTCTGATACATCACATTGACAAACAAGGATTGTTGTATGAAATTTTTCTAATTCTTTTGCAACTAATTCTAGTTTGTCTTTTCTTCTTGCAACTARRATTAGCTTGGCACCTTTTTTTGCAAATTCTATTGCAGTTTGTTTACCAATTCCTGATGATGCACCAGTGATTAGAATAACTTTATTTTTAAAATCCATAAATTAAAAAAAATCATTTAAAGATAAAGTGGTTTCTATGYGGTTTTTGATTTAGGGATTTTACTCAAGGCTAATTTTACTAGTAATAGCCATGTAATCAAAACTGGAACATAGTATGTTGCAATTCTCCAGCCTATCACTGCATCCCAGGCAACAACTCCTTCTGCGATATTAAAGTCAAATGGATTCAAATTATTTAGATATGCAACAATTCCAAATTCAGCCAGACCAGAACCACCTATAGTTATTGGTAGATTTCCAATTGCATTTGCTCCCATTACAGCCATTATAGAATCAAATACATTTATCACATAATCTGTCCCCATTGCAATTATCATAAATGATAGTCCATAAAATGACCAAGATACAAGTGAAAACAAAAATGAAACTGTAAAGATTTTTTTGGATTCAGGAGTATTGATGTTTTCTTTAATTACAGTACATGTTTCATTCATCCAAGAATTAGCTTGGTCAACAATTTTAACACCTTTTTCTTTTCCTAGTTTTTTAACAATATTTTCTAATGTAGTTGGAACTTGGAAAATTCTTTTGGATGATAAGAAAAACATTAGCACCCACACAAATGTAACAATAATACTASTAAYCAAAATAATTATTCCAACAACATATGCACCRCTTAGTAWCGCAAGAATTCCAGCCATTATAGATAACAAACCTGCTGCAAGAACTTCAGTTACAATATCTACTAGTGCAATCCATGTAGCTTTTGATAGCTCGACTCCCTTTTTCTTTAAATAATAAATTACAACAAATTCTGCACCAATAAACATTGGAGTAGTAAATTTGATAAATTCGCTACCRACTCTAACACCAACTAGCTTGAAAAATGAATCAAAATTACCAAGATACTTTCTTGTGATATATGCAAATTTAACTCCCTGAAGACCTAATTTTATCATCATTACAGCTATTGCTCCAATAAATGGATAAACTCCAATTGCTAGAATGTCTGCTAATTTAATATCAAATTGAATAGCAATTATGAAAATAGGTATTAGTGTAACAGGTATTGCTACTAGTCTCCAGTTCATCTGAATATTTTTTTTAAGGAATCAAATATGAAAGTTGAGCAAATTTCTATTCATTAACTAGTCAATATATCAAATTAGGYRCAAAAAATGAATAAAATCCACTTTAAAGTAGTTTGAAATACAAGCNNAAANAANGAATCAAAGAGTTGAAAACGATTTTTGTTTCAGGTACTGCAGGTTCTGGAAAATCACTTCTTACATCAAAGTTACTTGAACATTATACGAATAGTGGAGTTTTTGCAGCTGTACTAAATTTAGATCCTGGTGTAGAAAATATGCCATACACTTGTGATGTTGATGTGAGGGACTATATCGATTATGTCTCAATTATGCAGCAATACGATCTTGGTCCAAATGGAGCACTAGTAATGGCAAATGATTTGATTGCATCAAAAATTGATGAGATTCAAAATGAGGTACACAACGTAAATCCTGATTATCTAATYGTTGATACACCTGGACAAATTGAATTATTTGCATATCGTTCTAGTGGGCCATTTATTGTAGAAAATCTCACATCAGAAGAGAAAACAAGTATCTTTCTTTTTGATGGTTCTCTGATTACATCTCCAGTAAATTTTGTATCAATTGCACTATTATCAACATCAATTAGATTACGATTGAATTTACCTGCAATTAACGTATTAACTAAAACAGACATTATAGGARMTAAACTAAAAGAAATTTTACAWTGGACTACTAGTTTGAGTACAYTAGAAAATGCAATAGCTAAAGAAGTTGATGGAGATACATATTCATTGACTTCAAATATTTTACGTGGATTGAATCTAGGTGGGTTTGCACAAGGATTGATTCCAATATCAAATACAACAGGTGATGGATTTATCAATCTTGAAGGTGCGTTAAGTAGAATTCTTAATTTGGGTGAGGAGGTAGAAGATTAGTGATATCAAAAATTACTATCAAAGCTCCATCATCTACTGCAAATTTAGGTCCAGGCTTTGATGTGTTTGGATTAGCACTAGATGCATTGTATGATAAAGTGACATTGACTAAAACAAAAAGTGGAATTACAATAATTACTAGTGATGATGTTCCGACAAAACCTGAAAACAATACAGCAGGACTAGTTGTAAAAAATATGAAGAAAAAATTCAAAATTAAAGACGGTGTTGAAATAAAAATCAAAAAAGGAATTCCTGCAGGATTTGGGATGGGAAGCAGTGCTGCATCAGCTGCTGCAACTGCAGTAGCATTTGATAAACTATTTGGATTAAAATTAGATAAAAATAGYATAGTAGAATTTGCAGGATCAGGAGAAAAAGCTAGTGCAGGCTCAATTCACTATGATAATGTAGCAGCTTCTGTTTTAGGGGGATTTGTAATTGTAAAAACTAATCCACTTGATGTAATTAGAATTGAGCCACCAACAAATCTTAGAATGTGTATTGCAGTTCCAAAAATTAAAGTTCCAAAAAAGAAAACTAAAGTATCAAGGGGAGTAATTCCTAAAAAAATTAAATTAACTGATAGTGTTTTAAATTTATCAAATGCATCAGGGATTGTTGCAGGATTTATGAGTAAGGATCCAGAATTAATTGGAAATTCAATCAAAGATGTAATAGTTGAACCTGCAAGACAGCATTTGATACCAGGATTCACCAAAGTCAAAGAAAATGCTCTAAAAGCAGGAGCACTAGGGGTGACAATTAGTGGAGCAGGACCATCAGTGATAGCATTTGCAAAAAAATCTTCTAATTTAAAAAAAATTGGTTTAGCAATGTCAAAAGGTTTTGCAACAGCCAATACAAAATGCCAAATAATTATCTGTAAACCTAGTATAGGGGCAATTGATAAAAAAAATTCTAGTTGAAAATTTATGAAAAAGGCAGTTATTGTTTTTAGTGGTGGGATAGATTCTGTTTGCGCAGTTTCATATTTGAAATCAAAATATGAGTTGTACGGTATTACATTCTCATATGGACAAAAGGCAGATATGGAAATTACTGCTGCAAAATATTTTGCTAAAAAACTGGGATTAAAACAGCACAAAGTCATTGATATTGGTTTTATGAAAGATTTGTACGGTGATTCTAATGTTTTAACAAGTTCAAAAAAGAAAATTCCTAGTAAATTTGAATATTCAATTGTAGTTCCAATTAGAAATGCAGTTTTTTTATCTATAGCATCAGCATGGGCATATACTCTAAATGCTTCACTTGTTGTGTATGGTGCTCATACAGGAGACAAACATTATCCTGATTGTAGACCAATTTTTACAAAAAAATTAGAGTCAGCATTTAATCAAGGAGAAATTGATGGAATTAATTCAAAATTAAGAAAAAGTMTTACAATTTGGTCACCCTATCGTGAGGGATTATCAAAAAGTAATTTATTAAAATCAGGAATCAAAGTTCTAGGTGATTCTATCTTTAAGACTTGGAGTTGTTATTCCAATAAAAAATATCATTGTGGAGTTTGTGAATCTTGTAACAATAGAAAAAGTGCGTTTGCAAAAGCTAGAATTAATGATAAAACAAAATATCTAAAATAAAATTAGTAACCGTTTCGAAGAAACTTTGTTAGAATAATACGTCTAATTACAATATACCAAATGAAAAAGGAAATTCCTAAAAATCCTATAAACATGTAGTTTTGTGCTTCGGGGGATAGTCCTTCTATTGAATTAGTGATTTTACTTGATAATACCAAAGTTACTGCAATTACAATTATACATTCTATTGCATACCATGTCCATCTAGGCCATGATTCTTTTGGAATGTGAATATTTGGATGCACTCCCATGATATTTATCAAAAATTTAGATTATTTAATTTTTCAGTATWTCTACATGTAAGAATCAGGTGCATGTTTTCTAATTAAAGCCAAAATGCCTTCTTTTTCTCGKGTATTTTCATAAATTCCTCTAAATGCTGATGAAGTCAAAGTTGCATCGTTTCTAACACCACGCATTTTCATACATAGATGTTCAGCATCAGCTAATACCACTACACCTTTCACTCCTTGTGAGTATAGTTCATCTGCAATGTTTTTGGTTAATCTTTCTTGAATTTGTAATCTTTTTGCATATTTCTCAACTAGTCGTACCAATTTTGATATTCCAAAAACTCTACCATTTGGAGAATATGCAATGTGAACTTTGCCAAAAAATGGTAACATATGGTGCTCACACATTGAATAAAATTGAATATCACGTGCAATTACKACATCAGAGTCTTCAGARAATTGTACTGAYAGTTCTGAATCAGAGTCATAACCACCAAAAATTTCTTTGTACATATTTGCAATTCTTTGAGGAGTCTCTCGTAATCCCTCACGGGTAGGATCYTCTCCAACTTCAATAATTAATTCTCTAATGAGTTTTTTTACGCGTTCGTCATCCATTTTATAATTTCACAGAATTTTTCTAGTATTTGAACCTAATCTGATTKTTAGGCAGATAATTATGGTGCTCCAATGAATTTGTGTARYTGTGGAACCACTTTGACATCAATRTAATGTGGATATACAATATCATACAAATCCAATAAAAGTTCCAATGATGGTTCAGCAATRCCATATGTAGGTTGAATGAYAAATCCRTYAATATTTTCTTTAGAAATAATTTTGAAAATTTGATTTGTCAAGTCTTCAAAATCATTTAGTTTRGTTTTAGAACTAACAACAATTTTGATATATGTTRTTTTCTTTTCTTTTACAGAAGATTCAAGRCATTTGAATGTGTGATCAATTAATTTKTCATAATGTTTAGAATCTACAAAATCAGAATCTTTTGTTTTGAATTCAATTTTAACAATATCAAAAAAKGGYAAAACATGATTAAATCTATCAATATCAAAACAAGATGATTCAAGGTAWGTAGGAATTTTCTTTTCTTGAATATAYTTTGCAAGTTGTGCAACTGCTTGGTGTTGAATTAACGGATCACCACCTGTAAAATTGACTTTGTATGTTTGTTTTTTTAAATTAGAATCAATTAGTTGGCATGCATCATCAATTGTATATTCTATTCCAGAATCAAGTGGAAGTGATTCTTTTGTATCACAATAAAAACAAGTAAAAGGACAACCWGCTAATCTTACAAAAAGAGTTTTTGTTCCATAAAGAATCCCTTCKCCCTCAACTGATGTAAATATCTCAAATATTCTSACTTTCAAGTAACAACACTRWTTTTTTTTATTATTTATTCGATGAGTTTCTAATGCATTACRGGTTCTTTTGTATAAAATAATCCAGAAATAAAGAATACWACACCCAAAATTCCAATTGTACTTCCAATTAGTTCTATTTGGTTTTGATAAACGCCTTCAATTGAGCCCCATAACCAGGCCATTAAAGCACCAACTATTATCATTGGAATTCCTACGCCAACARTAATTGCTTTTGATGCCATGTTCAAATTCTTTAGAAAATGTATATGAAGCTTATGTTATCTACCGTACYGAACGTACGATATTTTTCACTAATTTGTGTAAATCATGAAATRCCATCTTTGCGTTATCKATATCRTTTTCAGAAATTARAAYTTTGATTTCAGCAATTAATTYATRAGCATTATCAATTTGRGTTTCATCAGCTCCTGCATCAAGTGCTCTTGTCAATTTCTTCTCRATAYTTTTCAGTTGTTTATCTACAAATTGTTTAATTCTATCAGATGCCCCATGAGAAGCAGATTCACGAATTTCCTTTTTAATAGAATGRATAAGGTCTTTTAATTTATCAATAATTTCAGATGTGKTATCAGTTCCGTTATCGATTTGAATATGTGCTTCATTGATTAAATTATCAATTTCTTCAAAATTTATTTCAGAATTGTGTTTTTCGGATATCTTTTTTAGATTTTGCACATGTTTTTCTAATCTATCTAGTTCGCTAGAAAAATCTCTATGAGATTCTGATGTATATGCAGAAATCTTTGATTCTGCAACAGGTTCTGAAATCATTCTGGTAATTTTCTTAAATGATTTCATTGCTATAAGGAAATCTTCTCTTGCTTGTTCTATATTATCAGGTAATGAATTTTTTAATGATTCAACTGATGCGTGKCCTTTCTCATATARTGTTTGTATCTTAGATGGTATTGAATCACCATATGATCTATCTAATTGGTTTAAGATCTGTTTGTCTGCTTGTGTAGCAATGCGTAATAAAATACTAGGATCATTTTGTGCATATGCATCATTAACTAATGATGTAAAGGCTACTCCAGAAATCAATACAAATATTGTAAATATTGCTAATGTTTTCATTCTTCTTCCTCCTYCTCYATRTCYTTTCGTAATTTTACAAGATTTTGCAAGTCTTTCTTTTCAATTWCTATAACTCCATTACGCTCYAATCTCTTAACTGCACGCCACATTGTAGTTCTTGGTTGTAAGAATTTCTTTCGCAATTCGCTTTCAAGTGCCTGTCCTCCATTATTAGCAATAAACTTCACTATCTCTTTATCATCTTCACGTAAGTCTGGTTTTAGTTTAAAAATTGTTTCAGCGGTTACTGTTTCAATTTTTTGTGTAGATTGTTGAACCTGTTCTGGTTTAGCAGTTTTTTGTTTGGAACGAATTACTATTGCCATTCCAGCAATAGATGCTACAGCAACTCCACCAACTAATGCATATGTAAGATAATCAGTTTGTGGTGTTAGAGTATCTGAAACTATAGGATCAGATATTATTGGAGTTGTACTGAAAAGATAATCAATTTCAGTRTCACCAAYTGATAATGTTAATTGGTTTTGATCATTAATTATTTCCATATTAATTGGAAGATTTGTCATTCCAACTATAGCAGAATTTTTTGGTAAAAGTAATGTAAAATCAGATGGAGCATCCAAAGAGAATGTCCAAATTCTACCTTGTTTTGAAACTAAATCATGAATGTCATATTCTATAGTAATAATCGATGAACCAAAAGTTTCAATTAATGCTGAATTACCAATAACATCAGTATTTAATAGAAATCCATCTTCTCCAACTACTACAAAATTATCAATGGTACTTCCAAATAGATCAAGTTCATAATCAGTAACAAGTGGATCAACATCAATTTCTGATGAGACATGAGTTGTTCCATCTGGATAAATAATTAGATCAAGAACTCTAGGAGAACTGAATGAAGACTGAATTGGCATTACTGCTGCTACAATAATCATGCTAGCTACCAAAAGTGGTAATTTGACCATCGTATTTAGGATGCCTTCAGTCCTTACAAAAAGCATTCCATCTTCTCGAAGAGATTCTTTCCTATGAATTGGTACAATTTGGAGATTCATGAGTCAATACCTTAGATTCATGCTTTCTACTAATCCCTGAAATCTCTTAAATTCCTGAAAAAATGCTAATCCTTTTTCAGTTATTTGAAAGACTCTATTCCTTTCATTTTTTGTGGATTCTACTAAGCCGGCGTCTACCAATTTCTCACATTTGTCTAATACTGCGTAGTGAGATAGGTTTGCTTTTCGAGAGATTGCAGATACAATGATTCCATCACGGCCGCCATCAGCGGTAACGTCTAAGATATCACCCATTATGCCCATTTCGGACCTGTATTGTTGTTTTGACATGCTAAAGTATAGAACTAATTAGTTTATCAGGGACATTATGAAACGCTATAGCGGAACACAAAGCGGAACAGTGTTTTAGTTAAGAAAATCGTATGATTTTTTACAAAAATGATGCGGGGGGAAAATTTGGAGAAAGTTCATGCGTAAAAAATTRATTAAAAAATTATTATTTTCTTGAAAACTTCCTGTTTTTATTATTTTTAGAAAAAAATTTTAAATATTATAGTTTTTGGGAATTTTGAAGAAATTTTGCATATAAGGAACAGAATGATTCCTTGCTGTTCCTAATCTATCATTTTAACTTCATTCTAAATGTGAAAAATTCCCAAAAAAGATTATTTGGAGTCATTGCAATATTTGTAATGCTTGGTACCTCACCACTATCTGTAAGYTATTCATTTGCAGACTTTGGAGAAAATGACTCTGAACTTTTGAAAAATAAAARACTAGGARTWATTCTTACTGAAAAAGTAGTGAATGGRAAGTTGCAAATTCAACAATATTCTCTACCTGATGAGTTTTCAGATAATGAYAAACARAGAATGRTATCATTTGARGAAGAATCATCAAGTTGGGCATATGTGAATTACAATGCACTTCATTCAGGAATTGTACTATACGATGGAAAAGCATCAAAAATTGGAGAGAATCAACTAGAGATTTCTACTAATTTGCTTGAAGATAGTCAATCTGGGCTTGAAATACCTGAAAATTCTCAAAGTGAGACTGCTGAAAAAGAACTAAGATACAAAGTCATTTTTTCAGGAAATATTGTAAATTCAGATTTAGAAAGTGAGAAAATTATTTACTTTGTAAATTCTATCTTCTTTCCTGAATTGACTCAAAATATGAAATTCCTTGATTTTGGAGAAGATTTAGAAAAAATAGAKCTTGCAAATGAAAAATTAAGAAATTTCAACTGGTGATAAGTCACCATTTTCTTTTTTTTATTGACTAAAATCATTCACAAGGTCAGCTTTGAGATTCATAGTAACTTTTTATTCCTATTTCAGAAAAGAAATTATAAAATGTTTGATAAATTCAAAAATGATGAGGGAGGAGAAATGGTAGAAGAAAGACCTGAAGAAABTTCTAATGCAGAATCTGTAGAAACTCCAGCTGAATCTAGTCAAATTGGAATTGGGGAATTAATGGGAAAACGTGCAAAATTAGAAGAGGCAATAGATTATGTTGGTTTAATGATTAAAAATTTAAAAGATAAGAGAACTTTACTTGAAAAAGATATTGAAGAAGAATCAGTAGATATTAAAAATTTAAAAGAAAAACTTCAAAAAGTTAGCGAATACATTGATGAGGAAAATAGAGGAATAATGGAGCTTGCAAATAAAAGAAAGAGGGTAGAGGATGAAGCTGATGAAGTTGGTACAATAATTAATTCWTTAAGAGATAAACTAGCAGGTGTKGATAGAATTATTGATGATGAAGGAAATAGAGTTAGAAAAATTAAAGAATCTAAAAACTCGTTAGAAAGTTAAAATTTAGAATTATAGAAATTTTGTACTAGTTGTTTCTTGAATGCTACTTGGCACTGATGGGAACATTTCTCCTGTAGAACTTTCTGCTACAGCAGCAGCCTCTTTTAGAATACTTTCAGATTCTGCATTAGTARTTTCATCCATACTAAATGCTCCATCACCTGAGAAACTTTCAGTCATAAAGCCTCCAAGCATTTCTGCCATTTGACTAATTTCTTGTTCAGCTCCAGGCATTACTTTTCCAAGAGATGATTTTAGATTTTTCATCAAACCCATAGTTGGCATTATTGCAACTACKGTATCTCCAAGATCACTGAATGTGATTAATCGTAAYTCAATTTGCTCTAATGCAATTCTAGCACCGCTCATAATTTTAATTACTTTTCGTATCTCTGCTAGTTCATTTCCTAGAACTTTGCTTGTTTGATTATCATGRTTCTGTGTTGCATCTACAATTCTTTGAAATAATTTTGCATCTCGCTCTTGTAGGCTTGATAACATTGTATCTAATTTTTTAATTTGTAATTGTAATTTTTTTATTCCAGTTTGAACTCTTGGTTTTAATGCACCTTTAGGCTTGAATGTGTCATTAATTTTTTCAGAAATATTGGATTTTGGTTGTTTAGTCCACGTATTATTCAAACTAGGCATGAATTTGCTTTAAGAAAATATACTTAATTCAAGGTGTAAAAAATGGTTCACTGCWTGTAAAATTTTACTAACAAAAATACCAGTTAAACTAATAATTTTTTAAGAAATAATTTATGCAGAAAATCTATTTTTATAATGGAGAAAAGAAATCGTTCCAGTGAATAAAAAAATCGCCGTTATTCCAATTATCATTATCGTCATAGTTTTTGCAATAAATTTTTCATCTGATTCAAATGTAGAAAAAAGCAATAATGTATTTCATATTACTCTTGCAGATCCTAATTTGTATACAAATGGAGTGTATTTTGATGAATTTACTATTAGTAAAGGAGAATATTCATTTAGCTTTGTTCCAAATGGTAGCAGCCCAAAAATATTATCAATTAAATTAAAYGGTGATAGTTTTGATTTTTCTGAAGATTTCAAGCTTGAAGGTACTTTGCACCAAACTGGAATATCAGAATATTACACATGGAATTACAATGGAGAGAGAAATATTTTGATTCTTGAAGAACAAGAGATTTTGATTTCTATTAATCCCAATGGAAATGTAATGGGCTCAGTATCAGTGGATATTTTAGAAAATTAAAAGGCGTAAACCCCTAACTGCAGAACTTTGAGAGATTTCCTCTCGTGGTCATGTGTCAAAACACATGATTGCCTTTTCTGTTCTGCGGGGTTACGCAACTTTATTCGATAGGAATTATATCTATCGACATCAAATAGTATAGTAACTTTAACTATTTAATTTTTTATATAAAATTTTACAATATTTTTATAAATTTTATAAAAAAATTATACATAAATTCTATTTAATCGATCTATAAATTACTAAATTTTCTGTAGAAATTATTGAAATTATCAGGAAAAATTGCACTGATTACTGGTGGAAGTAGAGGGATAGGATTTACAACTGCAAAAATAATGTCAGAAAATGGAGCAATAGTAGTAATTACTGGAAAAGATTCCAAAAGATTAGAAAAATCAGTATTAAAAATTCCTAATTCTATTGGATTTGTAGCAGACATTAGAAAAACTGATGAAGTAAAAAATGTTGTAAGAAAAACAATTGAAAAGTTTGGTAAATTAGATATTTTAGTAAATAATGCAGGAATATTTCCAAAGATAAAACAATTACATGAAATTGATGAGGATGAATGGAATGAAGTTTTAGATGTAAATCTTACTGGACAATTTAGATTTACTAAAGAAGCAATTCCTCATTTACAAAAAACATCTGGTTCAATAATTAACATTTCATCGGATGCAGGATTAAAAGCATATCAAGGGTTTAATGTCGATGCATATTCTGCATCAAAAGCTGCTTTAATTATACTTACAAAATGTTGGGCACTTGAATATGCTAAATACAAAATYAGAGTTAACTGCATTTGTCCAGGTGTAGTAGATACAGATATGACAAAACAATTTTTGAAAACGCAACAAGATAAAGACTTCATGGATAATGAACATCCAATTGGTAGRATTGGAAAACCTGAAGAGATAGCAAAAGCAATAATGTATTTTGTATCAGATGATGCATCATGGACTACAGGTGCTRTACTTGCAGTAGATGGAGGAGAATCAMTCAAATGAATTCACATGAATTTAATACAACCTTGGAAAGCAAAATACRATGAAAGATARAAAGGCAARAGCAAAGYTRATTGCACTATTAGGAGGAATTTGGATAATTGTTACRTTRCCRTTACCWTGGATAATWAATAATCCACTAGTTTCAGAATCTCAATTTATTACAATACTTGGAATTATAGGAATWWTGTCAGTGCCWTTYATTGCTCTAGGCATAGCATGGACATTAAAACCAGAACTAACAACTTGAGAATTATAATTGAAAGACATTCCTATTTCTGAWAAAATTCCKGAGTTAGATATTGCTATCAAGGCTGCAGAAGAGGCAGGAGAAGCAATTTTAGAGATTTATCAAAAAGGTTTTGAAACAGTCAAAAAAAGTGATRATTCTCCAGTTACAGAAGGAGATCTAAAGAGTAACGAAATTATCAAAAAAATTCTCTCACAGACAGACCATGTGATTTTATCTGAGGAGGATAATGATGATAAAAATCGATTATCAAAAGATATGATTTGGATAGTAGATCCACTTGATGGTACTTCTGATTTTATTGATAAAACAGGTGAATTTACAATAATGATTGCGTTAATAAAAAATAAGAAACCAATTCTTGGAGTAATTAGTTGGCCAACTGAGAAAACATTTTTTGTTGCACAGAAAGGATGTGGGGCATTTAGATACTCAAATGAACAATGGCAAAAAATGGATGTAACTAAAGTTACTGAACTGCAAAAGTGTAGAGCTATTGGTTCAAGACACCATTTATCAGATAGAGAAAAATTATTTATCAAAAAATTAGGCATTAAGGATTTTACAAGTATAGGAAGTTCATTAAAAGTTGGAAAAATTAGTTCTGGAGAAGCTGAAGCATACATTACAACTACAAATAAAATGAAAGAATGGGATACTGCTGCATCTTATTGTATAATTTCAGAAGCTGGGGGGAAAATGACTGACATGTTAGGAAATGATATTTCATACAATAATGAAAATGTTTTTCATCAAAATGGAATTTTAGTTACAAATGGATTAATTCATGAAAAAATTCTTGAAGAGTATAAAAAATTAGAGTAGGTTTCTTCCTTTAAGAAAGTCCTTTACTTTGTTTGCACTATCTGAAAGTGAATCATGTTCTGTGTCAACTACTAAATCAGCTTTTTCTGGAGCCTCATATGGATCATCAATTCCTGTAAATCCTTTAATTTCTCCGGCTCTAGCCTTGGCATACATGCCTTTGACATCTCTTTCTTCACATTTTTCAAGTGAACATTTTACATAACATTCTGCAAATTGATCTCCTGCACCAATAATCTCTCTTGCATTAGCTCTATTCTCAAAATATGGAGAAACTAGAGACACTACACTTGGAACACCGTGATTCAACAATAGTTTTGCTAAATGTGCAACTTTTTTGTTGTGTTCATCACGTCCTGCTTTTGAAAAGTCTTTTGGGGAGAACCATTCTCTTAGTTCATCACCATCAAGCATTGCCAAATTTGGAATATCTTTTTGCAAATCTTTTACGATGGTAGTCTTTCCTGAACAAGGAAGACCAGTCATCCAAAGAATGAAAGGTTTCATGAGTAAAAATATCCAAACAGYCCATAAAGAGCTTACGTTAATTTTTGGCCCAAGGTTGRTTTTCTAAATAATCAATTTCCTTAATCAKSTCTTCCACTTTTTTTACTATAGCAAAAACTGATCTGTATTGTTCATACATTTCAATTTCTTCTTCTTTAGATAAAATATCATCTTCTACATCATCAAAGAATTTATTTTCTTTGTTAAGATGATCATTTAGGAATATTCCATATGTTCTCAAATATCTTGTTACTGGTTCTTGTGCATCTTCWCCATTTTCCCATCTTTTAAGATGATGTRATAWTTGTCTAGCAATATTTCTRCCAAATTCATGTTCWATCAAAAATTTTCGAATTTGATCTTTTAGAGTATCATAACTTGCAACRCATGGAAAATACGAATCTTCTTCTCTTGAATGATGAATAGTATCAACAAATTCTGAAATTACTATAGTAATTTTTCTAAGGTCTGAAAATGGAATTTTTGTGCCTTTGTATAATTCATCAGCGCATTTTAASACAACTTTTTCTAGACGTCKAACTTGATCATGGTCAGCACGAAGTTGGTTTGTAGCACTCACRATATTCTAGTCTTRAATTGRCTATTTAAAAATCAGTTAAAGAKRTTGAAATTATTTAATTAATCCAGTTTAACTTTTATCAGTAGATAATTACATTCAGTCAATGAATCCAGTAATTTTGTCTATTTTGAATTTATTTCATGGGCAAATAGATGATATAATTTCGTTTTCAGATTTTGACACAAGTTTAATTTTTAATAAAATTTTTGAAATACAAAATTCTATTTCAACATTATCTATTCAAGATGGTCCAATTGCGTCAGCTCCTGTAATATTACTTGCAGCAGGAGTAGTAATTTTTCTAGGAGTTGCAGGAGAAGCATTTTTCAAAAAAACAGGAATACCCGATGTTGCATTTTTAATGGTTCTTGGAGTAATAATAGGACCTGTATTAGGAATCATACAACCAGAAGCAGTCATTGAAGTAGTGCCATATTTTGCGGCACTTGCATTGATAATTATTATGTTTGATGGTGGATTAAATTTAGATATTAAACATCTAATTAAAACTGCACATTTTTCAGTAACACTAGCTGTTCTTGGTTTTATTTTATCAGTTGTAATCATTACACTTGCTGCTCATTATGTATTAGAATGGGTTTGGTTAGAGAGTATTTTGTTAGCTTCAATTGTTGGTGGAAGTAGTTCGGCAATTGTTTTTGGTCTTGTGAGAAATATCAAAATTTCAGAAGAAGTCAAATCAATGTTAAGTTTTGAATCTGCACTAACTGATATTTTAGCAATGATTGCTGCATTCATTTTATTTGAAGCAGTACTAATTGGACATTTTGATTTACAAACATTGCAAGAAACACTTGGTAGAGCAGTAGTTGTAGGCTTGGTTCTTGGATTTGGTGTTGGAATTCCTTGGATGTATGTTTCAACAAAGTTTGGTAATGCTCAGCATGCATACATGCTTACATTAGGAATTTTGTTTGTTTTGTTCTTTTTGGCAAATTCATTTGGTGAATCCGGAGCATTAACTGCACTTGTGTTTGGTTTAATGCTTGGAAATAAACGYCACCTCTCACGAGTACTCAAATTTAAGCTGCCAAAAATTGAGAGGGATGATCCAACACACAATCAACTAACATTTTTGGTAAGATCATTTTTCTTTGTATTTGTTGGATTAATGGCAAGTTTTGGAAAAGTAGAATATGTTGTA
This sequence comes from Nitrososphaerota archaeon, assembly GCA_002317795.1. Taxonomy (GTDB): domain Archaea; phylum Thermoproteota; class Nitrososphaeria; order Nitrososphaerales; family Nitrosopumilaceae; genus Nitrosopumilus. Next base: position 2,016 of record NVWC01000019.1, on the reverse strand, counting down.
TTTGGAGTTTTGATTACAATTGCTGTTTTTGGTGGAAGAATATTTGTTGGAAAAATAACTCTAACAAAAAGATTTTCCAAGCTTGATAGAGCTGTTACTAATTCAATGATTCCTAGGGGATTAGCTGCTGCAGTACTTGCAACATATCCTATAACTATGGGTTTACCAAACGCTGAAGCATATCCACAAATAATTTTCTTTATCATTTTAACATCAGTAATTATCACAACTATTGGATTAGGAAAATCAAAGAAAATTCCCCCACCGGCAGCAGTTGAAGGTGGATTTGTCAAAAAATCACCTGAGGATTCTGATGATGGTGGATTAATTGAAAAGACGACTGATAATTCAATGATTGATTCAGATGGTGGATTTGTCAAAAAATCAAATGATTAGAATTGGTGATAATGTAGAAATTATGATTCTAGTTTTTCTTTGATTATTTGCATATACTTTTTGTTGTATTCATTAAATAATTGAATTTTATTTTGGGCCAAAGCCATAGCGCCAGGCCTACTGTTGATGTGTTTTTCAGCAATTTTTTGTTGTTCTAACAGTTTTTTTAGATTCTCTTTAGGTTGTAATTTTAATTCTTCAAGTAAAATATCTAATTCTTTTTCGAAAATATTTTTTGTATCAGGATGTGCAGGTGGATCAGCACCAATTAYTASTTTGGTCTTAATATTCCCAAAAACTTTTTTTTCTAATTCAATCAATGAAAATTGGTAAAAAATAGTATTATAAATTCAATTTCATTTTAACTAAGTAAAGTAATTGTTTAATTAATAAAATAAAAAATATTTTTAAAATTAATGTACAACTTGCTATGCCTAAAGATTTAATGTTTACTTATAAGAAATCAATATCAGTATAATTATGGCAATTCCAGATGATGTTGAAAAATTTGTTGAAAAACATATTCAATTAATGATTTCTCAAACAGAAACATATCTACCTTTTATCAAAGTTGCATTTCCATACTCAAATRATATAGCTGATGGTGTTTACAATCTAATTACTGGTAGTGCATTATCTWTATTCATTAATCAATATGCATTGAAAATGAAATATCCAACTGCAGAAGATTTTACAGATTTTGGAAAAATTTCTCTAAAGTATAGAGATCAGATTGATCAGTTTTTTAAATAATTAAGCTAATTCACCTAAAAAGTGAACAGTRTCATTTGTTACTATTACTGTTCTRTCTTTTGGAACACGRTATAGTTTTTTAGAATTATTAGATGATTGTACAATGATTTTTGAGAAAGGATCTTTGAGTGATTTGTAATTAACTCCTTTATCATTTGYTGATTGAGACCAATGATTTCCTTGKACAAGAGAAATTGTTAGAAACTTTACAATTTGATATGAATAAACCATTTCTAATTAATTATTGATRATTGYACTCATTAAGGATTTTCCTCCGATTAATGCTAAAATCGAKWSWYMTANNTTTGCAAAAATATTGATTGTAAATGCCACATAATGATTATTCTCAAGAATATTRCTTGAATCAAGTGCAAATGCTGACATTGTTGTTAGTRAGCCACAAAATCCTACYGCTGCAAAAAGAGAATATCTTSCATCAAGATGCCAATRTTGTGATAGTATGAYAAATGCACCAAGAATAAATGCACCAAGAATRWWWRCWMYMARAAYRWWWRCWSSWAKWRTAWWWRMAMYHARARKARATKCWSYRAKWWTRWATSYWAGATATGCCCCTAATACAGAACCCACTGCAAGAAAAATAAATTCTAAACCTTTCATCTGTATRATACCAAGTAATTGAGATAATTAGTGCTATNNGAAAAATTTGTTGTTATTCATGTTTTAGTTGAAAATCAGGTTTATAGTTTTTATATGCTAGAAYTATTTTCAGAATGAATGACACTCAAACTGAGATGTGAAGATTATGGYTTTGAATGTGAATTTGAGATTGATGAAGAAAAATCAATTGCATTAATTGAAAAATTAAGAAATCATTTTGAAGAAGAACATGGAATTGATTATACTATG
>NVWC01000018.1 GCA_002317795.1 Nitrososphaerota archaeon | reverse complement strand
ATATCATAATCATCAAGGGATAATTTTACAATTGGATGAACTATTGTAATTTCAAAAGAGTCTGAAAATGGGGGAAAAGTTATTGCAATTCTATAATCATCAAGCTGAATTACTGTTGCACCAGTCTTTGAGATTTCAAGTGTGCTTGAATCAGAAACTCCAATTGTGGAAGATATTTGAGTAGATATCATTTTCAAATAATCTCGAGTGAGAATTTCATCACTAATAGCAGTTAGGATAAATGTTCCAGGTTTGCCTTTTTTGGCTAATGGTCGTTGATTTTCTTTGAGATGTACACTCATAGTTTGATCATCAAAAAATTTTAAAAATTCTAATGTCTCATTTTTTATAATTGGTTGAAGAAATACGGTCTCAAGATCTTTTGCCTGAGCCACTAAATATTGTACATTGTCTGAGGTGTAAAGAATGGCATCGTTTTGTATTGCTACATCTGTAATGAGTGCATCAATTCGTCCACTTGAGGCAAATTTAATATCATCAGTTGAGGGATGTGGTCCTTTAGTAACAACAACTAAGCCAAAACCACCAGATAGTTCTTTGAGTTTTTTAATTTTTTCCAAGCCTACAAAACCTTGTTCTTTTTTACTAGATGCTTGGGATTGTAATTCATCAAAAACAGCTTGAGGAATAATAATTTCAGAATTTCTAATAGAACCTGCTTCTATCTGAGCAATCAGTTGACCATTAATTATAACACTAGTATCAGCAACAATTTTTGACAAATTTTTATCTATTTTAGTACAAATATTACCCTAAATTAATTTTCCATAACTTTGACAATTGATGCCAAGACATCTTTGAAAATAAAAGGTTTCGGGATATGAGAACTAGCTCCACTATCAATGCATTCCTGAATAATTTTTTTGTCATCACTTGCAGTAATTACAATGATTTTTGCCTTTGGATCAATTGCAAGTACTTCTTTTACTACTTGAAGACCATCTTTATTTAGCATTGCTAAATCAGTCATGAGAAGTTGAGGTTTATATTTTTTGTAAAAATCAACAGCTTCTGCACCATCAATTGCCTCAGCAACGACATTATGTTTACCTATGGATAAAATTTCTTTTAAGACTAAACGAATTGCATCAGAATCATCGGCAATTAAAATATCCACCATAATTTAGCAATAAAACATCCATTTAAAAAATATTATGTTCATAATTTTGACAGAATATTTTTGATTTGACTAGTAATCAAATCCTGGTCATTAGTGGAATTATCTAGTGAGAGATTCATGGCAGGAAGAGATTTTGTCAAAATATCAAAAACACCTTCAATTTTATTTCCTTCAACAATCTTTTTCAACAAAAGATCAAGGGATTCAGATAAACTTCCAAGATCATCTCTGCCCATCATAGGAGATAATCCTTTAATTTTATGAGTATGTTTTTTGAGTTCACCTGCAACATCAAAAACATTAATATCATTTTTACAAGAATTCATAATATTTGACATTCCTAAAACGTCATCCCTAATTTCTTGGGTTGCAACAGTAATGAATTCATCAGACAAGATATTACAAAGTAAAGAAATACATCGTTTTTATATGATTCACAAAAAAATTGGAATTATAATATAATTAGATAAAAAWCAGTTTTAATTTTACAGTTCACAAAAATCTATCAGCCATATTTACTTAAAGAAAACAATCATCCAGAACTAAAAATCCTCACTCTCTCAAAAAAATGACTATTTTGAAAAAGAGTGTATGGAAAATGAAAATAAAGAATTTTACAAAAACTGTTCAGARTATTTTGAATACTTACGAGGAAAAAGTACTACAGATTATGATTTTGAGGATGAGTATTATTTCACCATGCCTGCAATATCAAACCATACGATAACAGATTTACAAATCATACAAAATCATATAGATTATGAATCCAAATTTACAAGATTTAGCAGATAAGGCAGTAAAATTTGCCTCAGATTCTGGAGTGCAATATTGTGATGTCAGAGCAGAACTACAAGAAAAAAAATCAATACTGATTGAAAATAATGAAGTAGAATATATCAAAACTAGTGAGGATTCAGGAATAGGCATCAGACTAGTTAAAGATGGAATGTGGAGTTTTTGTTCAATTAATAATCCAAATTCGTTTGATCAAATTAAAGTGGCAATAAATGATGCAATAAAAAATTCCATCCATTATTCAAAGAATAAAAAAAATAAAATTAGTCTATATCCAAACTCTACTACTAAAAACAAAATAGATTTTCCAGTTTTAAAAAAACCAGAGATTGAAGAGTTGTTAAAGATTGGATTTGAATGCAGTAAAATTATTTTAAATGAGTCAAAAATTATTAAATCAATAATTAATCCATGGTATACAGTCAATTCAAAATATTTTACAAATAGTGARGGCTCAGAAATTACACARAATTTTACAGATGTGGTAGTTGARATGATAGCAACTGCTCACGAATCAGGATTGACACAATCAATAAATATTACAGAGGGTGGACGTGGAGGATTAGAACAAATTTTAGAGAAAGATAAAATTCAACACAGTGCAAAAGAGATTGCATCAAAAGCATCTCAGTTAATTAATGCAAAACCTGCAAAAGAGGAAAAAGCTACTGTTGTAATGAATCCAGATTTTGTATCATTACTTACACATGAAATTTTAGGTCATCCATCTGAAGCAGATAGGGTGTTAGGAAAAGAGATGGCATGGGCAGGKGGTGCATGGTGGAAAGGAAAAATTGGRGAAAAAATWGGRTCAGAKGAATTAAACGTCTTTGATGATCCTACAATTAAAGAAAGTTTAGGATGGTATTATTTTGATGATGAGGGAGTAGAGACTAAAAAAACYACACTAGTTGAAAATGGAATTTTAAAAAATCATATGCAAAATAGAGAAACTGCTCAAACGTTTAATGTCCCTCCAACTGGAAATATGAGGGCAACAAACTACAGATTCATGCCTCTAATACGCATGGCATGTACATATATTGGAAATGGAAAATGGAACGTAGATGAGATGATCAAAGGTGTCAAAAACGGATATCTAATTTCAAATATGAAGATACCATCAATTGACATGAAACGATACAATTGGAGTATATCATGCCAATATGCACAAAAAATTGAGAATGGGGAAATTACAGATTTGCTTCGAGATGTGATTGTTATGGGTGTAGCTCCAGAATTTTTTCAATCAATTGATGCATGTGGAAATGATTTTACAGTAAGACCAATAACTAATTGTGGTAAAGGTGACCCCATGCAATCAATGATAATGGGAAATGGAGGACCATCAATTCGAGGAAGAGCAACTGTAAAGAGTGTAAACTAAWRWNAANCAAAAATTAGAAAAAGTAAAACAAAATGTCATAAAATGTACAAAATGTGAAYTRKCARAAACTAGAACWAATTCAGTTCCAGGTAAAGGARATTTTAAATCAGATGTAATTTTTGTYGGAGAAGCACCWGGRARAAATGAAGATAAAAATGGAGAGCCATTTGTAGGAGTRGCAGGAAAAAAACTATCAGCAGCATTAGAAGAGGCAGGGGTGTCAAGAGAAAAAGTGTATATTACAAATATTGTAAARTGTAGACCGCCAAAAAATAGRGTTCCAAAAACAATTGARAGAGAGACGTGTCAAGAYTATCTTAAACAAGAAATAGCMATCATYAAACCAAAAWTAATTTGTATTTTAGGTAATACHGCATTTAAYTCAMTWTTAGGHGGATCAGAGATAATRAARTTTAGAGGWAAAATTGTACAAAAAGATAATCAACTATATTTTTTAACAATCCATCCAGCWGCTACAATTTACAATCAAAAATTAATTGAKGTATTAAATGRAGATATTGTAAAACTMTTTGAAYTAATCAAAGAATTAAAAAATGAYAAAAAGATTMCAATAGATATTGARTATTCTTCCTAGAGAATTTTATTTAGAAAATACAGTAWCWGTTGCAAAAAATCTACTAGGAAAAAAAATTGTTAGAAARATTGGYAGAGTTGARATGDYAGGAATTATTACAGAAACYGAGGCATATAGGCACAARGATGACCCAGCAAGTCATGCGTTTAGAAATATCACTAAAAGAAACAAGATAATGTTTGGAGAAGTAGGCATGGCTTATGTCTATTTCACGTATGGAATGCATTATTGTTTTAATGTCGTTGCAAGGCATCCAAAATCAAAAGCTGGTGCAATTTTAATTCGTGCAATAGATCCTGAAAAAGGAATCAAAACAATGCAAAAAAATAGAAAAATTGAAAATTTAAAAAATCTAACTAATGGACCTGCAAAATTATGTCAAGCCTTAGAAATAACAAAGAATCACTATGGGGTTGATTTGACAACTGATTTGAAATTATTCATAATAGACGGGGATAGACCAAAAAAAATTGTTTCATCATCTAGGATAGGGATCAAAGAAGCAACAGACAAGTTATGGAATTTTAAAATAAAAATTTAGGAGTCTTCTTTATTATTTTCATCCAACGTCCATGGAGCAAATTTTGCCATGATTCTTTGCCAATCTAATTTTAAAAGTAAAACTATCACTGCAGTCATTATTGCTGCAAAAATAATAATTCCAATGTAAACWGKTGYAGKATCATCAACATCTTCCAARAATGGTTCAATGAATGATAACCCAACATAATGWGAAATGAAAACAATGATGTACATAAGAATAATTTTACCAGTTAGWGTTGCAATAAARAATCTTTTTGGATTATACTTTGCAAGYCCTAGTGGAATAMATATAATATCATCAGGCATCGGAGTAGCTGCTGCAACAAATGCAGCTGCKGCACCATATCTTTTTACTAATCTYTCAAATGGTCGCATTCTTKTTCKAGTTTTTTCATTCATTATTCKTCTACCTTTAAARCTMAYATAGAAAATAATTTGTTTTGCAAATGTTGCAGATACTGCAGAAATTAGTGCCAAAGCATGCAAATTATATTCATTACCTACAGACATTGTGGCAAGTAACAGGAATCCAGGTAATGGAACAAATGGGATAAGGGAACCAATGAAATTGACTAGTGCTAAAATAAGAAGTCCATCTTCTGGAGCAAATGGAAAAATTTCACCAAACTCCATAAATCAGACTATTTTCAGGCCGTATTTAATAAAAACTGATAGATTTGGATGAAAATACTAGTCAGTAAACTCAAAATATTATGATCGTAATCGAACACATAATTGAATTCTTTTTAAAAAAACCATATTGGATATAATTACAATCATCAAAACATGCAAGAGATAAAATAATTAAATGTGGAGATTTAATCAAATGAAAAGGTGTGAATATTAAAAATGAGTATTGAGTTAATTCTAGAGTACTATCAATTAACACAAGAAATCCTAGCAAATAATACATTTCAAGAATATGGAATAATTGGATTATTTCTCAATTCATTATTATCAGCTACTGCAATTCCATTACCAACTGAAATTTTAACATCTGCGCTATTAATTGGAGGAGAAAATATTTTTCTTGTTGGCCTTGTACTAGTTGTTGGTTCAATTATTGGAGGGATGTTAAATTATTTTATTGGGTTTGGTGGAAATAAGTTATTCAGCAGATTCAAAAAATCAGAACATAGCAATCAAGGCAAGCATAAAAAGAAAGGCAACAAACTACTTGATAAATTTGGGTGGGGTGCAATATTTTTTGCATCGTGGATTCCAGTAATAGGTGATTTTATTTTGATTTCTGCAGGAGTGAAAAAAATGAAGTTCACCAAGTTTACAGCAATCATGATATCAGGAAAAATATTCAAAACAGTGTTAGTAGTAGTGGGGTTAGGTTCAGTTTTTTAAAATACATCAAATAATGATTAAAATAACATCTTTTTAGAGATTAATCAATGGCAACAAAAAATCACATACAAATTTGTAATGAGATTATAGGATTTAGTCCATATATCAGATTTGTAGGAATTATTGGAGAAAGTGGAGAACTATTTGCGTATAGAAGAAGACAAGATTTGGTTCCACTATTAAATGAGAAAAATACTCATTTTCAATTCTCACATATTGCTATGAAAACAGATTTGGAAGGATTTTTTGATAAAAATCTAGGAGAGGTTGAATTCGTTTGGGAAGAAAGAAGGAAAGTTCAGACAATTTCTTTTGCAATCAAAAAATCAAGGGTTTGGGTATCAATTGATAAAAAAGTAATTAGATCAGAAATGTTAAGAATAATTGATGCATGTTTACCAATTGTAAAAAAACATTCTCAATCATTAAACTAGTTTGAAATGTATTTATTGTAAAATTGAGCTAGATTCACGGAGTATGAGATAGAGTTTAAAACATATTCTCGAACATATAAAAAATTCAAAAATAACTTTTTTGTAAATATTTGAAATACATCATACATGTAAAAATCAAATGAAATGAAAAAATTAATTGGAAATATCAATTTTAGAAAAACAAATTCTAAAGATTATAAAAAAATGAGTGTTAAGGAAATTAGTCAAGAATTAAGAGATAAAATAAAATTTGAATAAAGTTCATTTTAAAAAAATGAAGAGTTCAAAAAAATCAATCGAGGTGTACTGAAATATACAAAATAATTGTAAAAATACTAAAAAAGAAATCATATAAATTCAAGAAATTCATTTAGAAAAAATTGATAAAAATGATCTTAATCTAAAATAAAAAAATTACTTGTCTTCATAAAGCCAACACCGAACATATCCAGTATCAGTTTTAAATTTTGGAGGTAATTGTTTACATTTTTCTATAACTAATGGACATCTATCAATGAATCTACATTCAGTTGGAGCATCAAGTAAGCTTGGAGGAATTCCTTTGATATATTTTGGAATATCACCCTTTAGTGTAGGAATTGATTTTAAGAGTCCCTGAGTGTATGGATGTTTAGGATTTTTGTAAATTTCCTCAGAGGAGCCAAATTCCACCATCTGACCCCCATACATTATACCAATTTTATTTGCAATTTCAGATAATACTGCCAAATCGTGCGTGATTAGCATAAAAGACATGCCATCTTTTTTGAGATTTTTTAGCAAATTTACAATTTGGGCTTGGATTAATACATCAAGGGCAGTGGTGGGTTCATCAGCAATAACAAATTTTGGTTTTAAAAGTAATGCCATTGCAATTATTACTCGTTGTTTCATTCCACCACTAAGCTCATGAGGGTATTTTTTCAAAACATGTTCATCCAAGCTGACAGAACTAATCGCATCTAAAATTAATTTATGTAAATCACCTTCATAGTGATGTTGTTTTAGAATTTCAATAAATTGTTCATCAATTGTAAAAACAGGATCTAAAGAATTCATTGCACCTTGAAAAATCATAGAGATTTTTTTCCATCTAAATTTTTTATCAAAATCAGATTCTGTTAAATCTAAAAGAGATTCATCCTCAAAGATAATTTTTCCCGTAGTTTTTCCTCCAGAAAGCATTCGAATAAGGGATAATCCCAATGTACTTTTTCCACAAGCACTCTCACCAGCAATTCCTATAGACTCACCATCTTCTAATGAAAAATCTACATCATCAACTGCATAAACTGGACCTTTAGATGATGAATATCTAGATGACAGTCCATTAATTTCTAGAAATACCATATTTTTTTAGATCCAAACTAGAATTTCTATTTTGCATCAAGGGATATAAACAACATTATCAGAACGAGAAAAGTCGATTTAAATGAAACTTCCAATTTGTATTTTTGATGCAAAAAATTCTGTTCTTTGTCCCCAATGTGAGAGAAAAATAGATTCAGGGTTAATCACTCAAGCTGATGCAAATGCATCAATTATTCTTGCAAATATTGCAAAATCAAATAAAGAAATCGAGGATTTTTCCATGTATTCATGTAAGGAATTTGATGGAAATTTCATTTTATCCTTAGCTAAAAATGACATCATGGTTATCAGACAAAGTAGAACTATCTACAGATTACTTCAAGATCAATTCAAGGGTAAAATTTGGCTTGTAGAGGAGGATGAGTCAGATAATAGATTCATTGAAGACTTGTYTTTTCCTACCAAAATTCTGTCAATTAATTCAGTTTGGGCTCCAGGAGGAGTTCAAAAAACCAAAGCAGTGGTTTCAGGAAGATGGACACCAAAATTCCCAATTGATACAAAAAAGGTTGTAGAAATTGTRAAAAATGCCCGAAACCTTGACATTGAGATAGAATTTGAGGATAAAAGATAAGGTAAAAAGATGACTTTTGGAAAAACTCACGACATTGCAGAACTGACAACTGAATTAAYTGGAAARCAAGTAGTGTTAGGCGGATGGATTGAAGATATTAGAAAATTAGGAAAGATGACGTTTATCACATTACGTGATGTTTCAGGAATTTCTCAAATAATTGTCAAAGGTGAATTAAATGATAATTTAGGTGAGATTAATCGTCAAAGTGTAGTTAGCATAAAGGGAGTAGTTCAAGAAACCAAAGCAAGAGATTTTGCCTTTGAGGTAAAGGCTGAAGAAATTGAAGTGTTAGCAAAAGCAATTCACCCATTACCAGTGGATCCAATTGGCAGAGTAGAAAGTAATATCGATACAAGATTAAATCATCGTGCATTAGATATGAGAAATCAAAAAACAGCTTCAATTTTTAAATTAAGACATCATGTATTACAATCACTACGTAAAACATTTGTAGAAAAAAAATTCATAGAAATTACTACACCAAAAATTATTGGTAGTGCAAGTGAAGGTGGTGCAGATTTATTTTCATTAGATTATTTTGGAGAAAAGGCATACCTTGCTCAAAGCCCTCAATTATACAAAGAACAAATGACAATTGGTTTAGAAAGAGTATTTGAGATTTCAAACTTTTACAGAGCTGAAAATTCTCACACAGGAAGACACTTGACGGAATTCACTAGTGTCGATATCGAAGCAGCATTCATGGATTATACGGATGTTATGGATGTTTTAGAATCTGTAATAATTGAGGTTTACAAATTTGTGTCTGAAAATTGTAAAAAAGAACAAGAGGCAATTGAGCACACTATTGAGGTTCCAACAGCACCATTTGAGAGAATTACATACAAACAATGCATTGAGGAATTAAAACAAGTAGGAGAGAAAGTGGAATTTGGGGATGATTTACTTGATTCTCATCTAAGAATTATTGGAAAAAATCATCCAGGATTTTTCTTTYTGATGGATTGGCCAATGAAACTAAAACCATTTTACATTAGAGAAAAAGATGAAGATGCAACTTTATCACGTTCATTTGATTTACAATTTGGATATCTTGAATTATCATCAGGGGGAACTAGACTTCATAATTCAGAATTACTAAAGGCTAGACTAAAAGAACAAGGTTTAGATCCTGCACAGTTCACAGACCATCTAAAAACATTTGATTGGGGAATGCCTCCACATTCAGGTTGGGGTTTAGGTTTAGATAGATTGATGACCATACTTGTAGGAATAGATAATGTTCGTGAAGTAGTGTTGTATCCAAGAGATCCTGACAGACTAAGACCATAGAATACGTGTTAATCAATGAACAATTAATAAAATTAGGAAAAGTTTAATCACAGACGATAATCTCATCAAAACATAATGACAAACATTGATACATATTCAAAAATAAATGAAGAGATTAAATTCACAGAAGAAGACACAGTTGAATTATTAAAATTGGATGAGAAAGAATTACTAGTGTTGATTCTTTCAGAATTAAAAAAAATTACAGAGAACACTCAAGAAATTAATAAAAAATAAGATAATGGATAAAAGAGACTGCCTAGTTTTAGCTGGAATAGTTACAGTATCAGTCATACTTGTGTCATTGATGAGTTTGATGGCAAATGGGTTTATTGATAGTCCATTTCCAAGAGTTTAGAGTCTAAATTAGTATCATTTCTACATCAAATTAACATCTAGCCTGCCAATATGGAATGAAATAAAATTCAAAGTGATTCAGATTTTTATTGTGTCATGTTTTACTAAAAATTATGATTGAAAAAGAAGATGCAAAAAAAGTTGTAGAAGTTATCGGGAATAATTTGATAGGAGTGTCACATGATTCAAACAATTTTCAAAAACTTCCAGATTCATTTTGGGGATATTTTGCACGAGGTCATGATACAAAAGGAACGTTTGGTGTAATTATAACTTATTCTGAAAATGGAAAAGATGTTGATGAATTAATCAGTATGTATGAAGAATGGGCAAAAAAGAACAAACCTAAAGTAGACTAGACTATTTTGTTTCTTTCAAAAGTTTTCTATGTCCCTGACATTCTTTACAAATTGGTTTTCCCTTATACTTTGGATTCCCATCAGAGATTTTGAGTGTTCCAGGGACGAGTTTACAAATACAACACAATACCATACTAAAGAGGAAAATCTATGATTAATAAAAATTGGTTTTTAATGAAATTGTTCAAAAGTATAGAAGATTGCACATCAAAGTAATCTCACATTGTAATGATTTCTCTTTTCTTTGAGTATCAAGCCTCATCAAAATCATATTTACGAACAATTTTCCATTTATCCATATCTTCATGAAATTGCTGAATCCACATTCCTGTAATTTTGAAATTATCTTTGATACAAATGGAATTGACTAATTTCTCCTGTTCATCTTGATTCATTTTTTTATAAATCAAACTAGCATGTGGAATGAATTCATATTTACTAAATGATTCAAGTGACTCTGTTAATTTTTTGTTTATCCTATCTAGTTGGATATTATATTGAAACTCTACAAACAATGTCTTCCAAAAAACATCAGAATATGAAATATTGCTTTTTTCAATAACAAATTGTTTCTCTCCTTGTATGTTATTAGTGACAATTTTATCTAGAACATCAAGATCTACATCAACTAATCCATAGGCGGTAATGTGTGGAGTAAAGACGGGGGAATTGTATTTTGTACTTAATTCTGTGATTATATTTGAGAGATAGTCTGCATCATTTTTTTCAAATACAAACCAAACGGCATACATGATTTTGATGGAGTAGAGTATCCTATATCAGCTATAACGCCATTTTCAACATGGTAGCAAGATTTCTTTCTTTCATTAAACTTGGATCCATATTTTCRAAATTGATTTTTTTTGAAATTCGTTTAAGAAAGTAAAGCATTATTTTGAAACACATTGGCCATAGAGGACTATGTTGATTTGAATCAAAAATTTTGAGTAATAATGTAGARAACCATTKTGAATGTGGRTAATATTCAGAAACATACTCTGCTATGTATTCTCTTGAAGTGTTAATTTGRTATCTAAGATGATCAAGTACTTCATTATTTGACGTATAACCAGTTTGAGAAATTTKAATTCTACCRCGTTTCATKGCATGTAAAATATCATCAAGATTATTTTCAGAATCAATTACGTTAACACATCTACCAAGAGTAGATATTACATGTGAATCACTACCTGCCACCTGAATCATATTATTATCCAATGCAAATTGAGCTGCACGTACATTAGACACCAAATCAACATTATTGCTATTGAAAACTTCAACCATATCACATTTTTTGGCACTTTCACGTAGAGCATCAATTAGACTAAATGGATGAGGGGCAGACGTTACACCACCCTGTTTTGATACCTCATCAATTACCTCATCAAGAGAAATCCCTCCAGGAATTGTATCATGAATTCCATATGCTAAAACATGTGCACCAGTATTCGTTGTGATCTCCTCAGCTGGAAAAACTTCAATGTTTTTAAATTTGGTATGATCATTTTTGTATTCTAATAACTGATCATATCCATCCAAAGTGTTATGATTTGTAACAAAAATTGTATCCAATCCCAATTGATATGATTGTTCTAGTTGTTCTCTGATCGAAATATCACAATCATGTGGGGGCTCTTTGTATCCAAGATGAAAATTTGAAAATGAGTTATGACAATGCAATTCAGTCTTTATGGGCATTTTTCACAATAGTTTCTCATCATTAGATAAAAATCCTATTGAAAAAAATGAAATTTGTTTAAAAAGATCTTCGTCTTCGGGATGAATTAATTCATCAATCATGTGATTTTATATCTTAAATGAATAATCACACAAACTCACGTTATAGTTTAGGTTAGTATCAACTTTTTACACACAAAAACTGGGCTTTGTATTTTTAGAGATTATCAGTAAAAATAGAATGCCCCCGATTTAGTCGTGAGAATACGACGGTTGTCGTAATGATTAAAACATTAACGTATACATCTAGAAAAATACAGACGGTAAAATCATCCTTGCGGATACGTTAACGATCCAAATAATTAATCCGATTAATGATGCAATGAAAAATGCGTCCGAAAAGAACTTACTTCCAGCATAAATTGATAGAAGTCCTAAAAGTAAAAATCCTACAATACAAAAATAAGTTAGATGTTATCGAACGTGCAAAAATGGAAGGTGCTAAAACTACCAGTATCAAAGGTTGGTCTTTAGAATTTTGCCGTAAAAGAGTTTTGGATCTAATCAGTGGCGGTTTGGCAATTTTAGATGCATACAATCAATTTGTCAGATCTAATGGAAGCTCTGATTCTATTTTTTACAAATATGCAATTGGTGATGTTAGAACTGAATACAATCTGTATCACAAATTAAGAACTATGAATTAAACAAACTTTCAGTGTACGTTTGATCATCATTAAGTAATTTCATAACGTAGTCAATTATTGGATATGTGGAAGTGTGGAAAATGCAAATTCTAAATACTAGAACAATTAAAGCCAAAAGTCCTCTTCAGACAAAAATAGTGTTTTGGGGTCTCTTTGTTGAAAGTAGAGGAGCGCCTAACAGAATTAGAATTATGTCAGCACTCAGAAAAATGTCAAGCAATAGAAACCAATTAGCAATAGAACTTGGTATTGAATACAAAGCGATTCAACACCATCTAAAAGTTCTTGAAAAAAATAATCTTGTAAGAAAAATTGGAAATTATTATGATGTAATATATTGTGTTTCACCATTATTTGAGAATAGTGAATTTGTATTTGATGAAATTGTTGCTAAATTGAATAAAGTGAGTGATAAGAAATGACAATAAGAACCATTTTCCAGACGCCACCATCAAAAAATCTCATAAACGTTGGTTTACTTGCTGTTAGATTGGGCTTAGGTGCTGGATTTCTTTGGGCAGGAATAAACAAAGTATCTGATCCTGCAGCTTTTGGAATGATGTTACAAAACATGGCTGGAATCGATCCAATGATGGCTCCAAACATGGCTCTTCTTATTGGCAGTCTAGAAATTCTTTCAGGAGTATTAATTTGGATAGGTTTGATTACGAGGATAGCCGTTTCGTATCAGCTCGTTGTTCTAATAGGTGCACAGGTGATGTTTGGATTTGATTTTACAATGGGGCCCGCAATATGGAAGGATCCTGCACTAATTGGTATTGCAATAATGTTATTGCTTTATGGCTCAGGAAAGTTCGGTTTGGATTATCGGATCTCAAAAAGCAAGGATGCCGAAGTTCAACCGACTTAAGAACGGTTCATAAAAAATAGATCCTATTTTTATTTTATAGTAACGTAATTAATTTTGGAAGCTGACGCAATACTCCCTCCACCCCATACAACTGGAGATGTATTGGAGATCACAGGTTCAAGAATTTTTAATTAGCAAACTGAATTCTACTATAAGATATAATTCTATTTTTCATCATCTTGAAAAATAACTGAGGAATACTTTCATACTTTTATGATGCTAAAATTAATATGAAATTACGAGGAGAAACTAGCCCATAATGGAAAAAACCGATAAAAATTCTATTGATGTTATAGATCAAAAAAAATAACTCCAATAATCACCAATATGGTGAAATTATCCGGGTGATTAGGTTACGAGTAAATAGTAAGGCCGGATTATTTGAATGGGTTAACAAAAATTTAAATCTCAAAATACCAAAATCTACAAACTATCAAAAATTAATTGAACAAATAATTAATTCTGGAAACGAAGCAAACTTTTCAAAAAAGATGTATGGTCTTTCATCATTTGATGAAATCATAGAAAAAGATCTCATTAATGATGGACTATCTGCATTTTCTAAAGAAGAATCTGTAATTATTGCTGAGAAGTTAAGTCAAAATAAGAAAAAATGGAAATTTACAAAATCTAACGTTGGCGATTTAACAAGAATTTTAATTTCTCATTCAAATCTAAAAGACTATGAAAAATTGTTGCCAGAATTAATCCAAAATGAACAAATTCCAAGTTTAATCCAACATCATCGAGCTGTTGTGAGACCTTTAGGGATTACCAGATCAATTGCAGAAAGAAGTGGATTTGATGCAGACGATTTAGTTGAATTATTATCCGCATATGTAACAAAAGAAACTTTAACTCATTTTTGTGATAATGCTAAATTCTTAGCAAATTATTTATTAATCAACAAAAATTATTCTCCTGATGAAATTCAACAATTAATTTCAATATATGGTACTGATGATGACATTAAAAATTTGTTCATTGTTTTAATAGAAAATCAATTTATCGATATCAAAGATGAAGAACATCGTTCAATTGGTATAATCACACCTTATGGCATAATTGTAAATTCTTCAGAGGACCCAATCAAAGATCTTGTATCTCTTGTTTTAGAAAAAACAAGTGATACTGCATTAGATATTCATCTAAAAGAACAAGGTTATTCTTCAGGACCTTTAGAATATAGATTATATGGAAAATGTTTGATGACACCTCCTGAAGATATACTAAATCATGAATTTGGGATGAATGATTTAAGAGAAATTGGAAAACGATTGGGTTTAATTCGATTAGATTATGTAACTCAAAAAAATCATCTGATTCGATATTTGTTACTTGCACTTGGATTTACAATATCAACTGAAATCTCCAGAATCTCTGCTTATCTAAAATTACTAGAAGAATATCAAAACAAGTTTGAATCTGAAAGGGATTCTGAGCAATTAAGAGGATTAATGATGAATGTATACATACAAAGTGAAAAAATTCTGAAAGATTTGATTTATTTTCACATAGCAATCTTTTGGCCTAGTGTCCAGGAAATTGAGGATAGTGAAGGTAAATTACACATTGCTAGAAAGATCATTCGGCGAGAATTTAGAGATAAAATAAATTTAATTCATGTTCCATAATATGTTACAATGATCTTCATTCTAAAGTATTACGACAACCGTCGTATTCTCACGAGTAAATCGGGGGCATTCTATTTTTAGAGATTATCAGTAATGTGTTTTGTAAATTTTTAGTAAAATCAGTGCAAAATATTTTTAATACTAAATTCACATTGAGTATTAACAATAGAACATGGAGTTGTAGCAATTATTGATGCTTTGGGAGTAAAAGGAATATGGGCAAGACAAGATCCTAAAACAGTCATAGCAAAATGGAATACAGTAATTGATAACGTCTCATATATTGGAGACCATGTGCCACTATGCGTATGATGCATAAATTACACAAATTTATTATCTTTCTTGGAATTGGAATGGGAGTGACACTGTTTAGTCTGCTGTTATTTGCTGTTCTTCCTAGCATAATTCAAAATGCCGGCAGTGATTGGGAGCAAATTGTTAATAGTGGTTATCAATCTGATGAAAAACTTTTAGCTATTTTTGAATCGCATCCAGCATATATTGCGATGTATGAAACATACCCTGATGCAAAACAGGAACTTAATTCACGAGGCAGAGGGAATGGCATTCTACAAGTAGGAATAATGAATTTTGAAACCAATAATCAACTTGTTTTAGAAATGTATCATGATAAACGGAATGATTCTATCAATGTTAATGCCAGATGTCATACTATGAATGATGAACGTAATCTATATGCAGATGGACTATTTACAGAAGACTTTATTAAAAATACTAATTGTCTTGACATTATAGGAGAAATTACTGATACCGAAGTTACAATGCATTCTTCAGGAGATGTTGTGACTCGTGAAATGCAGCCTCTCAGATAATTTTTTGACCCTATTACTTTTGACAGGAATGAAAACTAGACTTTTTCCTTTTTGAAATATAGATATAAATTAAAAAATGTAGTTATACTAATTTTTTGTGTATGAACAATAATTAAACAATTTTAAATCTTTTTCATAGTTCTGCTTAAATATTTTTTTACACAAATTTATCTATGGACATTGCTTTTGTTCTAATTAATTGTGATCTTAGTTTTGAAGAGGCGGTAATCGAAGACCTAAAGCATATTGATTCAGTTAAAGAAGTTTATGGAACATTTGGTGCATATGATATAATTGCAAAGATAGAGAATCAAGATAGAGAAAAACTTCGTGAAACTATTATTTGGAACATCCGAAAACTTGAGCATGTACGTTCAACTCTTAGCTTGATGACAATTCCGGAACAAAATTAGAAGAAATCATGTCAAAAGCCTTTGTTTTAATAAACTGCGAGTTAGGGTCTGAAAGTAAAATTATATCGGATTTAAAAACAATTGATTGTATAAAAAATATCCAGGGAGTATTTGGTGTTTATGATATTTTAGTAACTTTAGAATGTGGCCAGATTGAAGAATTAAGACAGTTGATCACGGAAAAGATTAGAAAGATCTACAATGTCCGTTCAACGATAACTTTGATGGGGATAGAGGGACAGTGTTAGGAGGAATATCATGGTAAAACTAAGATGTAATGATTACGGGTTTGAGTGTGATTTTGAAGTAGAAGGAGATAGAGAATATGTCGTAGTACAATTTATGCAACACACTAATGAAGTACATGGAATAGACTATAGAAAAGAAGCTGTGATGCAATTCATACTGAGAAAATACCCCGCCTAGTTTTTACTGATTGTCGATAAACTTGTTACTACTTCATAATCCATAGTAAGATTACGAAATTATGGATATGCGTTAAATAGAAATGAGAATACTAATCCAATGAAGATATTTTTGACTTGGTACCTATGTGATATGCTTCATCAATTGTAGACACAAAGATCATCCCATCTCCATTATTACCTCTGTAAGATGTATTCATAATTATAGAAACTATAGAATCAATTTTTGAATCATCAACTACAGTAGTTATAGTGTCTATTCTATTATAATCAGCGATATATTTTGCAGTACCGCGAGCACCGCTCACCAATGGTCTGTTACCTTTACCTTTACCTTTACTTTCCACTACGGTAACACCTTGTGCACCTGCGTTAAGAATACTATCAACTATATCTTTTCGCCTTAAGCTAGGTACCATTGCTTCAATTTTTTTCATAATATACACATCTAAAATTCCCATTAAAATAATTTTGGATCATCATTTTTAATTATCAAATAATTAGACAACATTAGATCTTAAAATCATTCTTTTCGTAATCTAACTACAGATTACGAAAGTTTACTCTTGTATAGGATTACGAAAAGTGTCAATTATAAAAAATAAAATAGAGTGGATTTCCTTTTGGAAACACTAGTCAAAATTTAGTACTTGTTCCATACGCGTCAATTTCACAGAAGACTCATCAATTATTTTGGAATAATTTTGACAATCAGATGATTCATAAAACTTTTTTTCAGATTCTTGAGATTCAGAAAGACTTTTCCAATGAACTATGTCAATCCATAATCCATCTGGGCCTTTGACTAATTCTCTTCTTATGTATCCACTTTGCTTTCTTACAAATTCCATGTTTTCTTTTGTGACAGTTAACAGAGCATCTTCGTCTATTCCATCTTTTAGCTTGAATTGTACCAATTCAACAGTGGGTTTATTCATGATAATACTGTAAAAAGGTAAGTATTAAAACCAAGTAGTAGAATAATGGTAAGTAATAGAATTCAATATGAAAGAAAAAGAAGTTGAACATTTAATTCAAGATACAAAGTGGTGTCCAATTGATCAAACTTTTAGAATATTGGGAAAAAAATTCACCATTCATATTTTACGAAATATGCTTTTACTAAAACAAAAACGGTTTAACGAATTTATGGATGACATTGAGGGAATTAATACAAAAATTCTTTCCATTCGTCTAAAAGAAATGGAAGAAAATGGGTTAATCACTAGAAAATCCTTCAACGAAACCCCGCCACGAGTAGAATATGTTGTAACTACAAAAGGAAAGTCAGTAGAACCCATTCTAGAACAGATGGCAGCATATTCTATATTTCATTATCCTCAAGTTGTATTCAAAGATAAGAAATCACGAACCTTTGAAGAATTCATGGGTAGAAAAACAAAGAGATTGAAATAAAGAAATGTCATGGTTTACTCATAAAATTTACGTAATCTCTATAATGATTATGTAGTAGAATACGATTAGATTCGTTTTACGGTCTGGATTATTTGTAATTGTCTTCTATTTTTGGAGTTGCGTGGCTTTGTTCTTAATACAAAATTACAACAAGGACAATGTTTTCCATCCCAATATATGAAAATAGCACATACCGAACACATCTTTTGTCCTTGTATGTATCGATTTATGCCGTGAATTCTTTGTGCTTTGTGTTGAGTACAGATTCCTTTGCAAACCATAATGAGTGGATATTAGAAGATACAATTTATGAATCTAGAGATCATAAAAAAAGTCGTATAAAATTTAGAAAATAGTAAATTATCGGGATTGGTGGCAGAAGGAAAATACTTTCATGCACTACCACCAAGAAGTCATCAACAATACTAAGAAAAGAGTAGAATAAGAGAAGAGTTATGCTCAAAATAAGCATACATTGTTTGATATTTTACAAATACGTAAGTGAATAAGGATGGCAAAAAGTGTTCAGTTGTAATGGATGATGATTTGGATAAGAAATTAAAATTACTCCAAGCAAAACTAAACATGCAATCTACAAAATCAGTAAGCTATTCAGATACTATAAACAAAATTTTACGTAAAGGCCTCAAGTAGAAAAAGGTTGTACAAAATTTTAAGAATACTGAATTTAATACTAGTCACAAAGTTTACGTATTCTACCTAAGGGTTATGAAAAAAGGTCGACCCTAAAAATAATCAATAACACATGTTCCAATACAATTTACCATTCTTTCACAATCCTACTATAGATTATGCAAACATGAAGCTAAATTTTGTGACTAGGAATCAGCTACAAAATTCAACTAGATTCATGAAGTGAAACATATGAAATCAGCTACAAAGCAGAGTGTTGTGAGCAACAAACAGCTACAAACAGCTACAAACAGCTACAAACAGCTACAAACAGCTACAAACAGATACATGAAGTGCTTTACCTCACAACATTTTTCAAAATGTAGCTAAGTGTTACGCCTAGAAACATAGCTACAAAGTAGATACATCTGAGACATGTTTCAAAACAGCTACAAGATTTGTGTCAGAAAATGTTTCAAATTGAAGCTTTTGTAGCTACAGCTACAAATCTAATTCCAAAAGAGATTCTATTTTATCATATTGTACTCTAAGAGCTTCAGAGGAATAGTCTGTGTAGTTTGTAGCTAGAACACCTTGGGATACTCTACCACAAAATGCATCAATGTACTTGTCTTTGAGATTAGCTTTAGTACATTTTTCAGAAAAGATAGTTCGTAATAGATGAGGATTGATAACAATTCCAGTTTTTTTAGATATACTCTTGAATGTGTTCTGAAGTGATCTTGAATGAATTGTAAATAGATTTGCTTCAGGATCTATTCCATCAGAGAATCTTTCACTAAGATATTCATTGATAAAATCAATTGTCTGACTAGTTACAAAGCTAATCCATGAATGTTTAGTATCACCTTCATGAATATTTGATGCATCCATCATGTTGATTTCAAAATCAATGTTCTTGATCTTAAGATCTAGTACTTCGCCTATACGAAATCCAGTGTTTAACAACGTCAGAAAAATTAATTGTTCTTGATTTTCTAACTCAAGGAAAAATGAAACTAGTTTTGAGTCTGAAGGAATTTTCTTTATTTTTGCCCTTGGTTTTAAAAATTGAAATTCATTAATCCAATTTCCCAAGTGAAGAAAATCTCTACAATATCTTCGTAAAGCCTTTAGTTGATTTGATTTCCAAGAATCAGAATCATTAGAATTCAGATAAGATTTTACAGATTCTTTGTTAACTGAACCCTTACAATGATGTAAAAATCTAGAAAGAGTAGAAAGTTGATTGGTTATTGTTTTTGCATTTAGTTTTAGTTCGTCTTTTGCAAATGTTTCATATTCAGATATACTTGATTTAAGATCTTTGATTTCAAGATCCTTGTCAGGTACAATCTTGAGATGATTTTTGATTAGTTGTAGTTCCTGAAGAATTTGATCTAGTTTTTGTTCAACTAACAATTGACAGGATCTCCTTGTTGATTTACGATTGAAATACGACAAACAGAACAAATGGTATTTTGATGAATTTTATGCCTAAATTCAGTCATTTTTATCTCCTTGATTGTCGTGTAAATCTAGAATACTACCAGAAATTTTCTTTTTGAATTCTTGATATGTGATGTTTGAATTTGAGTTATCAAATATCCTAATCATTTTCCCCATTTTACACGACAATTGAAAAGGTTTCACTAGGCATGACCATACGTATAGAAAATCTTTGTCGTGTCTATCGTTTAGTTGTCGTACGACAGTTGTCAAATTATGAATGGATAATTTACTAGAAAGAAAATAAAGATATTGTTTTTTGTTATCCTCATTCTTTTTCCAATCAAGGATTCCTTCATCGGATAATTGTTTCAAATAGTATTCTTGAATTGCTTTAGGAGTTATCACTTTATGAAATACTTTGGTAAATTTTTCTGCAGCTTCTTCTTTTGTTACAGTTATGTTATCTAATGTCTCAGCCAATCTTCTTTGAGGATCTTCACCAAGTGAAATTTGTGTTGTTGATTTTTCTTGGATTAATGGAAGAAAAACTTCATTGTAAAATTTTATTTTTTCTGGTGCAATGGTTGAAATATTTCCCAATATCTTAATTGCATCTTCAATCATCTTTAATGATGTAACAACAAAAACTTTCTTTTCTTTTCTTTCATGGAGCATAAATTCTATCTTCATATTGGATTTTGCATTTACCAAAGTCTCAATGTTTACAAATGATAACAATCTTTTGAAATGCCTCATTGTAATTCCTTCATTATGAGGAAACAAATCTGCCAACATTTCATAAAATGGATTCACTATAGGATTACCATCAACACATAATTTTACTAGAGATGATCGTAATCTCTCAACATAAAACTCAATTATTCTTTTTTCATTATTGTTGTTTTCTAGAATTGAAGGCATTCCCATTTTTTGAGAAGTGAGTTTGTTTGCTGCATGATATTTTGTTACATCAGTATTCGGAGAAAGGATAATTTCCCTTGACGCAATTTCAGCCCATACCTCATTTTTTGCTTCATTTTTGGCAGAACAGATTATAGTTGCAGGCCATCCCCTGATTATGGTCTCTTTTACGCTCAAAGAACCATCACTTTTTGTAGTCTTGTAAAGAATCTCTTTTTTGTCATGAGACATTATAGGTTTGAGCATCTCATAAGTTTGAGGACTAGGGTTATCTAGAAATAAAATAATTTTATGAGTAAGATCAACCAAATTTTTAGCAGTTTTCATCATGTCTGTTTTGATTTGTTTTAACTCATGAATTGATTTTTTATCCTGTTCAGATTCAGCGTTGAAAATATCTAGTTCTAATTTTTCCAATCGTTCTTTAAGAGGATAACCATCTGGATCAACTAATTCCCCATATTGGTGAATTAATGCGGTAGGAGATAACCTACCTATACTAATGACATCATCTTTTGGAAAAATTTCTGAAACCTGAACTGTAGAGTATGTCTTTCCTTCTGAAGTTGGAGATAATAAAATGCAATTAATGGGTTCATTAGTGTATGCAGAAAAATAAACTCTGAGAAGTCTTTTTACAAGTAGTAGATCATTTTTAATTTTTGTATTCAGATAATCCTCAATTAGAGTAATTGGTCTCTTCTTTGAATGATTCATTTTTTCTTTTGCTGCATTTGGTATCTTTTGTAGTTCTTCAATTACAAAAGATAAATCAAAACCTTTTTCATTTTTAAATTTATTTTCTTCTTCTAGAGTCATAGTTTCAATATCCACAATCTTTTTCATCTTCAGGAAATTCTCTTTTAATTACAGGATACCAAACGGGTTTCGTTTTAATTTTTAATTTCAATCTAATAATCTCCATTCTTTTGAAAGTGCAATCATTTGCATCAAAAATTTGATATCATGAAATGAAAATTGGTAATAGTTACCCTCGTTATCATGTTGATTGGATATATGAAATACTAATTGTCTCAGAGTTGTGTAAGTAATGGATTTTTTAGTTGAATTGTAGGCACAAAATGGACATTTTAGACGTATTTTTACTGAATAAAATGAGTAATCTAATGCTACTTTTTTATGATTTAATTCACATAACATTAGTATCAACATCCTTGGTTCTATCCAAGCTAGCCAGCTTTCCGGATAGGACCAAATTATTTTCTGTTACATGAATTGAAAATTCAATTTGTTTACCATCATTCAAAGAAAGCCATTCTTTTGAAAATGGAATAATCAAAAAATCATCAAATTGTTTTGTAGTAATTTTATCTAGTTCAACACCTGTGCTAGCCATGTAAATATTATGATTGTGAGTATTAATGAAAATCTAAACATACAGAATATTACCAAAATGAAATCAAGTGATGTGTTTCTAGAAATTATGTAAATGTATAGTATGCCTAATTTTGGATTTTTGATGACAAAAAGTGTAACCTAGAGTTGGCAAGAATTGCCACAATATCCATTTAAGGAATCATGATTTCATTATTTTTAATCAAATATTTTGTACGTTTGTCTGGACTTTTGGAAGGACAGTTTTCATCAATAGTAATTCCAGATAAAAGAATACGTTTTCCATCAAAAGTTTGAAGAATAATATTTTCATTTTTAATTAATGTTCGAATTACAAAACCAATATCTTTTGTAATAACAATTCTATTTCGTTTCTTTGCTTCTTCAAAAATACAATCATCAGAGGCGTCACGGGAAAGAACATCAATACTAGACAAATATTGTTCAGAAGATAATTCTTTAACTCCTTGTGGAACACATGCATCAACAAAAAAACCTTCAAGACCCATATTATTTCACATACTTTTGTAAGCTTGCAGGAAGCTTCACGTGTTCTTCTTGAATAAGTTGAATTAGATCCAAGTGTTGTTCTTCAATTTGTTTTTGTTTTTGTTTTACACTACGAAGATCTTTTTCAATTTGTGCATAATCTGAAATTGTAAGAAACGGTTCTGCTTGAAGATACATTTCTCGTTTTTTCTCCTCAGACAAATTATAGTAAGTATCAAGATAGAAGTGATGTCCCATTAGAGCTTCTGCAAAATCTCTGCCTACAGCATTACCTACAACAGTTCTGAAATACTTGCGAAAGGCGTGAAAATGCACCATTAGGCGTCCATTTTCATTAAGTTTTGATAATTCAGGAATATTCTCAATATGTCTTCTTAGTGAATTAGTCAATACACTAGAATTAGATTTCTGAAAAGTTGTCTTTCTCTCATCAATAGATTTTCTTGATTTTGAGGTTCTTCCAAAAATCACTAGATCTTGTAAATTGTTAGGCTCATTTTCTTTCCAATCAAAATATCTAGTCAGATAGTCTTTGAGTGAATTTGTAGCTTCAGTAGTAAGAAAAGTTTCCCTAGACTCTCGAGTTTTAGTAGTAACACCACATATTCTAATCATAGTTGGTTTTGAATCAAAATCAATATCAGATAATTTCAATTGAGTGGTTTCGCCTATTCTCATTCCACTAGAAGAGGTAACCAAGATAATGGTTCTAAGCTTGGCTGAAACATTATTGAGTAATCGAAGTATGATCTCTTTTGTAAGTGGTTCTTCTCGTTGACGGATTCTTTTTGGTAGTTTTACAGACATTTTGAAGTCTTCATTATACAATTTGATGCCACAATATTTTACAAAGCCTTTTGGAGCTATCACAAATATTTTGATTGAAGATGGTTTCTTTCCTTCCTTGTCCAAATAGATTACATATTCTTGAAATATTTTGTATCTATCAATAGAATCATCTTTCAGTGCAGTAAGAATTTGTTCTAGAGATTTTTCATATTTTGATTGAACAAACTTGTTGAAATGATTCAGACCAGATTTGTAACAGTCTACTGAAGCTTGACTATGAGATATTACATAAACAGAATCGAGATATCCTGAAATTAGTTTTTCAATGTTTGATTCTAACACAAATTAGTAAAAATACTAAATCTTACTAAAAAGTAGAGGTTAACAGCTAGAATAACAATTGTTTACTACATTAAAGAAACATCATGAGGTTGACTTTCTGCAAATCCAGCTCTTGACATTTTGATAAACTCTGCATTTTCTTGCATTTGAGGGATAGTATGCGCACCACAATAACTTAATCCGGAACGAACACCACCTGTAAGTTGTTTTAAAATATCAACTACTGATCCTTTGTAAGGAACCATAGCTTCAACTCCTTCTGCAACAAAATCATTTAGATCATCATCAAAAGAAAATGAACCTGTTTCTTTTGATTTTCTACCAAGTGAAGCACCAAGAGAAGCCATTCCACGATAAATTTTAAAGCGTTTTCCATTTTTAGTTAAAACTGTACCAGGTGATTCATCAGTACCTCCAAGCATACTTCCAACCATTACAGATGAAGCTCCAGATGCTAATGCTTTTGTAGCATCACCAGAAGTTCTTGTACCGCCATCAGAAATTATTGGTACTCCATGATCCAAACCAACTTTTGCACAATCCATTACTGCAGTTAATTGAGGRACACCAGAACCAGTAATTACTCTAGTAATACAAATGGAACCAGATCCTACTCCAACTTTRACTGCATCAACTCCAGCTTTAATCAAATCCTCAGCACCTTGAGCAGTTGCAATATTTCCTGCAATCAATTCACAATCAGGAAATGCTTTTTTAATATTTTTAATTGTACTAATTGCATTTTCGCTATGCCCATGTGCAATATCTACAACAAGTACATCTACACCTGCATCTAAAAGAGACTCACTTCGTTCTAAAAAGTCACCCTTTACACCAACTGCAGCTCCAACTAATGGTCTTCCCTTCTTATCTTTAGAGGCATTTGGAAAATCAGTATTGTTTGTAATATCTTTACTAGTGATCAATCCTTTAATTAATCCAGAATCATCAACTATTGGTAATTTCTCAATTCTATGTTGATGTAAGATTTGTTTTGCATCATCTAATGTAACTCCAGGTTTTGCTGTTATAACATCTTTAGTCATTATATCACAAATGTTTCCAGATAAATCTGCAAATAACAAATCACGTTCAGTGACAATTCCTACTAATTTAGAATCAGAATCAACAACGAGTAAACCAGAAATTTCTTTATCATCAGCATATTCTTGAGCATCTTGAATTGATTTATCTAAAGAGACAGTGTATGGATTTTCTATCATTATACTACCTGAACGCTTCACTTTGAGAACTTCATGTGCTTGTTCTTTAATGGTCAAAAATCTATGAACAATTCCAATGCCACCAGCACGAGCCATGGTCACAGCCATAGAAGATTCAGTTACAGTATCCATATTTGCACTTACAAAAGGAATGTTTAGTGAGATGTTTCGAGATAATTTTGTGCTCAGATTGGTTTGAGTTCTGCTTGTGATATCTGAATATTTAGGTACAAGAAGTACGTCGTCAAAAGTTAATCCTTCTTTAAATTCCAATGAAACCTTGTTAAAAAGGTCAAAGATTGATTATAAGCCTTTGTGTTATTTTGATAGTTTTGAGGCAATAGTAATTGCATCTTTAGTGGCACAAACATTGTGAGTACGAATAATATCTGCTCCGTTAATTACAGAAATTGTCTCAGCTGCAATCGAGCCAAATAGTCGATCAGTTGTGTTTTCTTTTCCTAAAAGATTTCCTAAAAATGATTTGTTTGAAACAGAGATCAAAATAGGATACTTTTGTTTAATTGATTTTAGATTTTTAATAATAGATAGATCTCGTTTAACCCAATCTGATTTAATTTTTGTAAAAAATGGACCTTGTCCAGTTTTTCTAAAAAATCCAATTGCAGGATCTAATACAATTTTTTCAGATGAGGTATGAGATTTTTTAGCAATATTCAAGCTTTCTCTAAGAAGTTTTTTAGTTAAAACAATATCATTTCCAGAAATTGTTTTAGAACTATATGCGCATAAAATTAGAGATGGTGTAAATTCAGAAATCACATCTTTCATTTTTTTATCAAATTTTAATCCAGAAATATCATTGATAATTTCAACTCCACATTCTAAAACAGTTCTAGCAACATCAGATCTACAAGTATCAATTGAAATTGGTAAATTAGAATTATTTTGTGCTATTTTTATTGCATCAAGAATTCGTCTTGTTTCAACTTTTTCTGATACTATTGTAGACAAATAAGGGGCAGTTGACATTCCTCCAATATCAATAAAATCGGCATCATCGTCTTCCATCTGTTTTATAGAATTTTTAATGTCATTTTTGGTTGTACTAATAGATTTTTTATAAAATGATTCAGGACTGGTGTTAAGAATACCCATAATTCGTACTGGGTTTTTACCCCCCACACCTACATTTGCAATTCGGGACACATGGTTTATCAAAAACTAATACAATTTGAGTGATATGATGATTTCAGGTTGGAAAAAGAGGTATTCAGATATTATTAAAGAATTCAACTATAGTGAAAAAAAAGACAAAGAATCAGCTGTCATCTTAAACTCTATTATAAAAAAATCAAATATTAATGAAAAAATTATCAGTCTAGTTAAAAACAAAACAGTTTTTGTTATTGGTTCAGGCTCATCGTTATCAACTGCAATTCCAATATTGAAAAATTTTAAGAAAATAATAAAAATTGCAGCAGATAGTTCAGTGAAACCTCTTGTTGAGAATGGAATCATTCCAGATATTGTAATTACTGATTTGGATGGAGATGAAGATACTCTGAAAAAAATTGGAAGAAAATCAATTTTCATTGTACATGCACATGGGGATAATATAGAAAAATTAGAATTTGTAAAAAAATTTAAAAAATGTATTGGGACAACTCAGTCAAATCCTTTTAATAAAATACAAAATTTTGGTGGATTCACTGATGGAGATAGAGGAGTTTTTTTAGCAAATCATTTTGGTGCAAAAAAAATTATTTTGTTTGGAATGGATTTTGGAGAAAAAATTGGAAAGTATTCAAATACAAAAAAATCAGAAAGGAAAATTAAATTAATGAAATTACAGAAAGGAGAATCACTTTTAGAATGGCTATCAACTATTACAAAATCAGAATTATTTACAACTTCAAAACCGATAAAAGGATTTAAAAAAATATCATACAAAAATGTGGATATCATAATTACCTAGAATGCATTTAATACACATCATACATTTATCAAATTATGAAATTCTCAGAGGAGCAAGTAAAAGATATCGTTGCTTTGAGGGAAAGTTTGATTGAACAAATTGATAGGCATCAAGAGTCTATGGAAATGCTTGAAAAAAATGTCATAGTTGTGGATTCGTTCTTAAAAGATTCAAGTTTTACAAAAGCTTCACAACTARGWACAAAAATAGTAGAAAAACAAAAAAATTCTGAAATTGTTAACAAATCTGAAGAGAGTTCAATTCCAATTAAAAGAGGAAATGAYGGTAAAATAATWGCAAATGCATACATCACTCCAGAACAAGTGTCCATAGTTTTAGATAATGAAATTGAGATCAGTGTAGATACACCACCATTCAAATCATTTTTCATAGATAGAATAATTGGAGAAATGAAAAAGAAAGATATTGCAGCAGTTGAAAAYGGAAAAATTCAGAAAGAATCAATCATTGATTATATTATTAACAAAAATGGTTCAGACATTAGAGAGATAATTATTAAAAATTACAGACAAAAAGAAAGAGTCAATGAATTAATCAGTACAGCAGGATGGTCATTAACCCGAATGCTTGAAAATATTAACAAGTGATAGTATGGATAAAATCGCAGTTTTAGATTTTGGATCACAGTATAGCCATTTAATTTGTAGAAGAATAAGGGAATTTTCTGTTTATGCAGAACTTGTTCCTTTTGATATTAGTTTTGAAGAATTACAAAAAATAAATCCAAAAGGAATAATTTTTTCAGGAGGGCCATCAAGTGTTTATAATTTAGATGCTCCAGTTCCAGATGATAAAATTTTTGAGATGAATTTACCATTGCTAGGAATTTGCTATGGACATCAATTAATTGTAAACAAATACGGTGGTAAAGTAAAAAGAGCAAATAAAGAATATGGCTCATCTTTACTAACAATTGATAGAGATAATGATCTTCTAAGTGATGTAGGGGAATCAATTCGAGCCTGGATGAGTCATGGAGATGAAGCAGAAGAAATTCCACCAGGATTTCAAGTAATTGGACACACAGAAGGTGCAAAAGCTGCTGCAATTGCATCAGAAGAGAAATCAGTGTATGGAATCCAATTTCATCCCGAAGTAGTTCACACAGAACAAGGAACTGAAATTCTAAAAAATTTTGTATTAAAAGTATGTCAAGCAAAACAAGATTGGAGTATGGAGGGATTCATAGATACAGCTGTAGAAAAAATTTCAAAAATTGAAGGAAATGTACTATGTGGTGTTAGTGGAGGAATTGATTCAACTGTTGTAGCATTACTTATTCACAAAGCAATAGGAGATAGACTCAAGTGTGTTTTTGTAAATAATGGTTTGCTAAGATTAGATGAAGAAATAGAGGTAGAAGAGATGTTTAAAAATAATTTTGATGTTAATTTTACATTAGTTGATGCATCTGACAAATTTTTAGGAAAACTCAAGGGAGTAGAAGATCCAGAAAAGAAGAGAATGATTATAGGTGAAGAATTTGTTACTGTTTTTACTGAATTTGCTGAAAAAAATGGGCCTTTCAAATGGTTAGCTCAAGGTACACTATATCCAGATGTTATTGAAAGTGGAGTTTCAAAGGGTCCAGCAGCTGTTATAAAATCACATCATAATGTTGGTGGATTACCTGATTGGTTAAACTTGGAAATTTTAGAACCATTAARGGAGCTTTACAAAGATGAAGTAAGAAAAATTGCAGAAATTCTCAAAGTCCCAGAAAAACTTTTCATGAGACATCCATTTCCAGGACCAGGTCTAGCAGTCAGAATAATTGGTGAAGTTACACCAACCAAACTGCAAATTTCCAAAATAGCAAGTAAAATTGTTGAAGAAGAATTAATCGAGGCTGGTTTGTATGGAAAAGTATGGCAAGCATATGCTGCTGTAGGGGATGATAAAGCAGTAGGTGTAGTTGGAGATGAGCGAAGATATGGAAATATAGTCATGATAAGAGTTGTGGATTCAATTGATGCAATGACTGCAGATTGGACTAGATTACCACATGGATTATTAGAAAAAATGAGTAATAGAATTACAAATGAAATTGAGGATGTTACATGGGTAACTTACACCATTTCAAGTAAACCTCCAGCTACAATTGAACCACAATAGTAATGAATTGTTATTTAAAATAATTTGTCATTAAATTTTAAAAAATAAATATTCTCAATACTTTGTTAATAGTATGAATTTTCATGTATTTGATACATATGTTAAAGCAAAAGATGGACATACCATTCACTTTGATGTAATTACTGATAACAACAATACAGAAAAAGCAATATCTTTTGCAAAAGAGTGGTTAAAAATTATCAATGAGGATTCTGCAAAAATTACAACAGATGAATGTAGATTCTGTCACACGCAATCAGTTTCAGAAGATGTAGAGATTGAAATAATGACTAATGGTTATTTCATTTCAAAAATAGATGGATGTCCTCAATAGCTATGTAAGAAGTGCTGCACCATATACACCTGCAGAATCACCAAGTTTATTTTTAATAATTGGTGTTTCAACTAAATCTGAAAAAACTTTTTCATATACAGATTCTTTACCTTCAGAATACAAAAAATYAATATTTGAAAGTCCTCCACCAAGAACTATCACATCAGGATCTAAAATATCAATTACATTAGCAAGGCCATATCCAAAATTTTCTAGAAATTCATATTTCCATTTTTTRCCYATCTCATCATTAATGTTTRAAAGAATTTTAGGAAGAATTTGRGATTTTCCAGTTAATTTCAGCCATTGTTTTTCCAGYGAAGGGCCACTGATATAGGTCTCAACACAYCCAGTTTTACCACAATAACATGRATTTCCATTACGATGTAAAGTGTGATGTCCCCATTCGCCACCAATGTTAGTTCTACCAGAATGGAGTTTTCYATCAATTACAATTCCACCACCCACTCCAGTTCCCATTATCACCCCAAAAACTAATCCAAATTCTTTAGCAGCACCCATAAGGGATTCAGCCATTGTAAAACAATTAGCATCATTTTCTATAGAAATTTTTTTCCYTAATTTTTTTTCTAGATCTTCTTTGAAAGGTTTTCCAATCAGACATTGAGTATTACTATTTTTAATGAATCCAGTTTGTTTTGAAATTGCACCAGGAGTACAAACACCTAAAGAAAAATCATCAATGTCTTTTGAAATTTCTAAAACTAAAGATGAAATTGAATTAATAATTTCACCATAATCAAATTGTGGTGTTTGAATTCTTTTTCTATCTATTACATTTTGATGTTCATCAAGTAGAATAGCTTCTGTTTTAGTTCCACCTAAATCTACACCAAGATTATACAACAATAATTTATGAAAATTTGAATGCTTAAGTTTTAACTATCCCATTGGGGGCATRCCACCGCCACYAGGGGCGCCAGATATAGCAATTACATCATCAATTCTCAGAATCATACATGCGGCTTCTGTTGCAGATTTTATAATTTGTTCTTTGACTACAATTGGTTCTACAACATCAATAGCTAACATATCAGCAATCTTTGTGTTTCTAGCATCAATACCAGTCCATTTTAGACCTTGATTTTGTTTTGCTCTTAGAGTAGCCATTGTATCAATTGGATCCATTCCTGCATTTTCTGCAATGGTTAATGGAATAATTTCTAATGCTTCAGCATATTTTTTAATTGCAAGTTGTTCTCGTCCATCAAAATTATCAGCCCAATYTTTTAGTTGTGAGGCTGCAAATGCTTCTGGGGCACCACCACCTGCAACTATTTCTGGTTTTTCAATTACGTCTTTTACTACCATTAAAGCGTCATGAATAGAGCGGTCAACCTCATCGATTACTCTTTGAGAACCACCACGAATTAACATTGTAACAGATTGTGGATGTTTACAACCTTCAATGAATACCCATTTATCAGATTCAACTTTCTTTTGTTGAGCTAAATCTGCTGCACCCAGATCTTTTTCAGTTAAATCATCCAAGTTACTAATTACACGTCCACCAGTAGCTTTTGCAAGTTTAATCATATCACTTTCTTTTACACGACGTACTGCCATAATTCCATGTTTTGCAAGATAGTGTTGTGAAATGTCATCAATTCCTTTTTGACAAATTAAAACATTAGTTCCTATATCATGTAATTTATCAACCATTGTCTTTAGCATTCTATTTTCTTCTTCTAAGAACATCTGCATTTGAGTAGGATCAGTAATTTTAATTTCTGCACTCATTTCAGTTTTTTCAATTTCTAATGCTGAATTAACTAGTGCAATTTTGGCATTTTCAATTTTTGTAGGCATTCCACTGTGAACAATTTCTTTATCTAAAACAATTCCTTTAATGATTTGTGTATCTTGAATTGAACCTCCAGTTTTCTTTTCAACTTTAATGTTTTCAAGATCAACTGTATAATCATCACCTTTCTTTGTTGCAATACCTAAAATTGCATCAACTACAATTTTTGATAAAATACCACTATCTTCAGAAATTAATTTTGATTGCATGCTTGTTGTAGCAATTTTAATAAGTGATTCTCTATCATCAGGCTTGATTTTCTTTGATAATTCTGAATAAATTTCAAGGGTTTTTTCAGCAGCTGCTTGAAAGCCATCAACAATAATTGAAGAATGAACATCTTTTTTGAGAAGATCTTCTGCCCTTGCCAATAATGTTCCACCAAATACAACAGATGAGGTTGTACCATCACCGACTTCATTATCTACAGTTTTAGAAATTTCAACGATCATTTTTGCTGCAGGATGTTGAACATCAATTTCTTTTAGAATTGTTGCACCATCATTTGTTATAGTAACATCACCTAAAGAATCAACTAACATTTTATCAAGACCACGTGGTCCAAGACTACTTTTAACTAAATCAGCAACTAATTTTGCGGCTGCAATATTATTTTGTTGAGCATCCTTACCTTTTTGCTGTAATGCGCTCTCTTTGAGAACTAAAACAGGTCCATTTGGTCCTTGTTGAATTGAWGCCATCTAGATTCAGATTGCATTCGATGAATCCCCCTTTTTAACATTACTTAGTTGATCGGTTGGATGTAACATCGTTTTTTCACATCAACAATGCCACCTGAAAGAATTCTAACGGAAGGTAAGGCCAAAAAAGGTAAGAATAAGGGAATCAAATGAGGTYTAGARAATTTACATCCTGAATCTACAATWAYGTTATTKAYTTTTTCAAAATTTGAAGAGACCTTCTCAAAAGAATCAGTTGAAACAATTCCTGCAAAAATCAAAGGTAAAGAAGCYAGAATTTTTCCAGATTTTACYACTACAAGTCCACCTTGATTTTTAATTAAATGGTTTGTTGCAATTGCCATATCAGAATCAYTAGAACCAATAACTATCAAATCATTTTCATGAAAAYTCCAAGTGGATGCAAATGCACCWATATCTGCTCCAAAGTTTTCAAGAAAACCAATAGAGTGTCTATTTGTTCCATGAATTCTATCAAAAGCAGCAACTTTCCATACATCAGAATTTAGAGAAGCAGAGACATTTCCATCTTTTGATTGAAGTTCAGATGAACCAATCTTAGTAATAATTTCAGATTGCATATAGATTGTATTTGCAACTACATTTTTCTTTTTTGATTTAATTARAAAATCATTTTTTGAGAAATTTTTTAGTTTAACAGTTTTTTTAATCCAAGAAGGTATTGGTTTTTTCTTTATAGATATTACAAAACGTCCATTTGAGATTACGAGTTTTCCACCAACAAATACTTTGGTTGGTTTAAATGATTTCAAATCATCAAAAATAAGAATATCTGCTAATTTTCCAGGTGCAATTCCACCAAGATCTTTTCCCATATTATAATAATCAAAATTATTTTTTGACGCTATGGTAATAGCATCTATTGGTTCTAAACCATGTCTAATTGATTCTCTAATACAGTGATCAATRTGACCAAATTTTGTGATATCTAATGGATCAAGACCATCAGAACAAAACATCAAGCGATTAAGATACGTCCCATGAGATAAAACACGTGGAATKATTTCATTCAAATCACGTCTAATAGAACCTTCTCTAATCATTATCCACATTCCAAGACGTAATCGTTCTAACACTTGATCAAAATTGATAGGYTCATGACATGAGAGAATACCTGATGAAACATAGGCATTAAGTTTTTTTTCACTTGCGCCAGCAGTATGCCCATTAATTATACAATCACATTCCAACATTGATGAAATAGATTTCATTGTTTTAGGATCACGAAGAGTTACTTTAGTCCAAGAAAAAACTTCACCTAAACCAAGAACATGTGGATGTTTAACTGCAATTTTTTCTTGTGACAGTGTAAGGRATTTACTATTACTAAATTTTGCATCAACTGGAAGACCTCCTGGAACTACTTGAAAAATTCTAATTGGTAAATTTTCTCCAAGTTTAAGAAATTCTTGAAAACCTTTGTTACCTGCTACACTTACAACATCTATTGGATCTGAAAAAAGAGAAGTAACTCCGCAAAGAAGTGCCTTTTTAGCAAATTCAGAAGGTAATACAAATTGATCAATATGTAAATGRGGATCAGCAAAACCAGGACTGACATATTTGTTCTTTACATCAATGACTTTAGTTTTTGGACCAATCGTATGATTTGCATCAGGACCAACGTATGCAATTCTATCATTAATTATTGCAATCTGAATTTTTGGAATGATTTCTCGAGTATAGACAGATAATAAATTGCAATTTTTTAAAACTAGATCGGCTTTTTTGTCACCCATTGCTACAGAATTCAAAGAATAGATCGAATGGGCTAGGCTTAAAGTCACGCCCTTGAATTGGGTTTTGCGCCTATTATAGATTCAATGCTTAAATTACGGATGAGGAGGTTTTGTTGATATGAACATTCCCAAGATGATGAGAAAGTATTGTGCAAAATGTAAAACACATACTCAACAAAAGGTCTCCATTTACAAAGCTGGGAAAAGACGTGGTTCTGCAATAGGTGAGCGTAGACATGCTGAACGTAAACRTGGATACGGTGGACAAAAATTCCCTAAATTAGCAAAACCAGCAAAAGTTACAAAAAAAGTTACTCCTATAATGACATGTACTATATGTAAAAAGAAATACAATAAAAARGGCGTTAGAATTAAGAAATTTGAGTTGATAGCAGCATGAAAAAAGATCATATTGAAATTCCAAAGCCATCAAGCAAATTTCAGAAAGTTAACTGTGACGAATGTGGTGAACTACAAATAATTTATTCACATGCATCAACACAAATTGCATGTAATTCATGTGGAAATACCATTTCCGAACCAACAGGTTCTAAAGCCAAAATAAATGGTAAAATCTTAGGCAGTGCTGAGTAAATCGTAATCTTGTTTTGTATTTAGATTAAATGCTATTCTTTTATCATCAATTATAAAATAATTTTCATCTAAATTTTCAAGTGAAGTTATTTTAGTAGAATTTACTAAAGAAATACCAGAATAATGGCATTTTTGATTTGAAAAATTTATAAAATATTTAGACTCGATTCCAACGGATGTTAAAAATTTACTAGTTACAAGAACACTAGTCCAAATTTTTTGAGGATTGTAATGATGCACAATTTTTTTTATGATGTCTTTATCCAATAATGGTAAATCCCCTGAAGTAACTAAAACATCATCATCTATTGTTTTAAGAATTAAATTTAGATCTTCAACATACCCAATTCCAGGAGTATCAAAAATTTCAATATCATTTTCYTGAAGTAATTTTTTTGTTTTAGGRGAATTTGAACTAGTAATTGCAATAATTTTTGAAAAACAATTGGAATTTTTTAATGAGTCAACTACTTGTAAAATTATAGGTTTTTTGTRTTCAAGTAATAATTTTTCATCATCCAAATTCATACGAGTGCCTTTTCCACCGGCCATTACAAGTCCAATCATACCGAAACAAACACCATCAAAGAAGCTAATCTACTAAGTTCATTTGTAGCACCAAGGACATCACCAGTAATACCACCAAAACTGCGAGTAGACAGAGCTAAAAGAAATAGGGTTAAAGTAACAGTTACACCCAACATTACTAATCCAGTGGTTTCACCAATTACAATTACTGGAATTAACATGATTACAAATGCAGCACCAAGTTTTTTCTTATCTTTCATAATTTTTACAAAAGGTGAATTTGAGCCTAAAGATGCAGAATTTCCTAAACTTGCCATTAATACCATTGAGAATTTTGCTAAAATTTCACTAATCAAAATTGCTTTAAACAAATCAAATCCATTGATTAAAGAAATTGTGATAATTAGCCCTACAAGATACAAAACAAGTCCTACAATTCCTGCAGAACCAGTWGAAAGATCTTTCATTGCTTTAATTTTTTTATCCTTACTACCCTTTACCATAAGACCATCAGCAAAATCTGCTAGTCCATCTGCATGATGAATTCCAGTAATTATTGCAATAGATGAAACTACTAACAAACTTACTAACAAAGGATCTAAAAAGAATGATAATCCAAAACCAAATGAACCAATTAAAAGTCCAATTACAATTCCAACTATAGGAAAAATATACATGTATTTTGCAATATTTTCCAAGGTTGAATTTGATGAAGGGAAGATGGTTAGAAAAGAAAAAACAGCACCAATTTCTTTAAACATGAATCCACCATCCAACAAATGATAAAGCAATAATTATYGGAATAGTTACTATTCCAAAGAAAAGAATAGAAGTCAGTTTCATAATTGTAATTGCCGATAACACGTGTTCTTTTGTTAATGTAGTTTCGACATCACCTAAACTATAATGTTCAAGTTTTTCAAACTTTGTTTCAAGAGCTCCTGCAAGTGCAGCCATGGGGTATCCGGCATTTGGACTAGCAGTTTTTTTACCATCACGTATCATGATCTTGTATGATTCTTTCCAATTATTTTGTAAAATGGCAGCTGAAATTATCATAATTAATCCAGTAAGTCTGGATGGAATATAATTTAGAATTGTGTCACAAGTTGCTGCAAACCAACCTATATTTTTGAACATATTGGATTTGTAACCAATCATCGAATCTGCAGTATTAATTATTCTATACACAAATGCTCCAGGTAAACCAAAAATGGCATAATAAAATAGAGGTCCAGTAACACCATCAACGGTATTTTCACTGATACTCTCAAGCACGCCTGAAATAACGTGATTTTTATCTAAATTCGAAGTATTTCTCTTAACAATCATTGAAAGATTAGTTCGTGCAGAATCCAAATTTTCATTCTCTAAAGAAGTCATTACGGCTAGAGCATAACGTTCCATACCTCGAATAGCAATAGTGCTTTTGAGTAAGATTATTCCTGYAATTGATGTGACAATTATAGTAATCCAATYAGTTGTAAGGAATGAAATTCCAGAATCTAAAATTAAAAGTAATGTAACTACAACTACTACAGGTATAATAATTAAAAAAATTCCTCCAAGTTTTTCAAGATAAGGATTTTCATTTTTTGTTAACGGGGTTAATTTTGAGATTATTGTGCCAATCCATGCAGTAGGATGATATCTATTCCTAGGATCACCAAATGTAAAATCCAAGCCTAACGCAAACCCAATTATCACTAAAGATTCTAAAATCATTTTATCAACATCTCTATTTTTTTTATATCTAAATTATTTTTTACAATTTTAGCTAGTTTATCAAGTTCTTTGTCAATTTTTGAAATATTATTTTTGGTCCAAGTAATTTCTTTAGCTTTTACATTTAGTGAATCCTCTTCTGGTAGATTTAACTTAAACATTGGAATAGTTCCTAAAACAGGAATTTTTGTAAGTTGTTTAATTTTTCTAAATCCBGGCTTTAACACATCAATATCCCCACGAAATTTATTTAATACAAATCCCTTGATGAGTTTTTGATATTTTTTCTCAATTAGAGCCATAGTTCCTGCAAGACTTGCAAAAGATCCACCTTTGTCAATATCAGATACTAACAAAACAGATGCCTTTGCTTTCTGAGCAATTCGCATATTTGCAATATCATATTTTTGTAAATTGATTTCTGCTGGAGACCCTGCTCCTTCTAAAATTACTAAATCATAATTATTTTGTAATCTAAATAAAGAATCAGTAGCAGCTTTGATGCCTTTAGTATTTACAAAATTAGAATAGTAATCTTTAGCATGCATTTTCTTGTAACGTTTGCCATTAAGATAGACYGTACTATAGTAATTCCCTAACGGCTTAAGCATAATTGGATTGAGATCTGATTCAATTTTACATCTAGCASCAATTGCCTGAATTACTTGAGCACGGGAGATCTCAAAATTAGGTGTGGCATAACCAAAATTAGACATATTTTGCGACTTGAATGGTGCAACGTTGTATCCTTTATCAGAAAAAATTCTACATAATGCTGCAACTAATGTAGTCTTTCCTACACCAGAAGCAGTTCCCTGAATCATTAAAGATTTCATATTATTGCYCTCAATGCATGAACTAGTTTAAGATTATCTTTATGAGATTTAATTGCAACTCKGATGTAATGRTTATTCAAACCACGAAAATTTTTGCAATCTCTAATCAAAATTTTRTGTTTCAATAATTTCTTTTGGAGTTTTGTAGAATCTTGTTTTGTTTTAATTAGAATGAAATTAGTTGATGAATCATAACATTCAAAACCGGGTATAGTAGAAATTTCATTTTTTAGAAAATTGAATTCTTTTTTAATAATAGATTTTGATTTAATAAGATGTGATTTATTTTTAATTGCAATTATCCCAGCTTCTTGAGCAATAACATTAACACTCCATGGAATTTTTAGTTTTTGCAGAATATCTATGAATTGTTTTGATGCTACTGCATATCCAATTCTTATTCCAGCTAAACCAAATGATTTAGTCAGAGATCTTAAAACAAAAAGATTATCATAATTTTTTATTAAATTTATTACAGATTGATTTGATTGTGGAACTAATTCAATAAAACATTCATCAACAAATACAATACAAGATTTTTGTTTGGCAGAAGAAATAATTTTTATTAATTGTTTTTTTGATAAAATAGTTCCAGTGGGRTTATTTGGATTACAAATAAAAATACAACCATTTACTGGAATTTKGGAAATAAAYRAATCTAGATTTTTAGATAAATTCATTGTTTTAAAAAAAGAAATTTTACAATTAGAAAGTTTTGCTGCAGTTTCATATTCTTCAAAAGTTGGAACAGRAATCAAAACAGATTTTTTTGATAAAAATGCACTACARAAATTGTAGATGATTTCAATTGCTCCATTTCCAACAACTAAATTTGATTTTGGTAATCCGATAAATTTTTTGAGACCAGAACTCAAARTGGAKGAATGTAARTCAGGATAAGTTGTCATTTGKATTAGTCTTTTTTTCAATATTGATTTAACAGAGACAGGCATGCCAATAGGCCCAACATTTGAGCTAAAATCCAAAATATCAGGATCATGATTATTTACAGAGAATCTGCCACCATGTACAACAGGATTATGKGTTTCAATAGCACGAKTTGTCCTTATTTTCACAGATCCAAGTAGAATTGGTGGATTTAGTATGTTGTGGTAATTCAGAAAACGATTATTAATTGAAGGCGATCAATTAWCAAATTATGGATAAAAAAAGAGTTGCAATCATAGGAGTTACTGGCGCAGTAGGCCAAGAATTTGTCATATCTTTACAKAATCATCCATGGTTTGAAGTAACTCAAATTGCAGCCTCTGAACGATCTGCTGGTAAAAAKTATKTAGATGCAATAAAAGATCCAAGTGGAATTATTGCATGGGATGTAGGTGGAGAAATTCCTGATTATATCAAATCAATGACTGTGAAAAAAGTTGATGACCTTGATGTATCTAATTTAGATTTAGTTTTTTCAGCAGTMGAATCTATTGCKGCAAGAGATATTGAGACTAAAATGGCAGCTGATCTGCCAGTCATTTCTACTAGTTCAGCCTATAGATATGAAGATGATGTGCCAATTCTAATTCCAGGAATAAATGATGAGCAAATAGAATTACTTGAAGTTCAAAAGAAAAATAGGAATTGGAAAGGATGGGTTGCACCATTRCCTAACTGTACTACTACAGGATTAGCAATAACATTAAAACCATTATTAGAAAAATATGGTGYAAAAAAAGTTTTGATGACATCTATGCAAGCAATTTCAGGAGGRGGAAAATCAGGAGTATCTGCAATGGGRATTACTGAYAATATTATCCCATACATTCCAAAAGAGGAAGGAAAAGTAAAATTAGAAACAAGRAAAATTTTAGGGAAATTACAAGATGGTAAAATTATAGATGCAGATATTARAATTAGTTGTACATGTACTAGAGTTCCAGTAATAGATGGACACACTGAATCTGTTTTTGTTGAAACTACAAAAGAAATAGATCCTGYTAAAGCAAAAGAGACTTACGATCAATGCAATAAAGAAATATCTGTACAAGGATTACCATCTGCTCCAGAGAAATACTATGCATTTCATGAAGATCCAACAAGACCTCAACCAAGAATGGAAAGATCAGTTGGAGATGGAATGACCACAACTATTGGGAGAGTAGAAAAAGAAGAGCTGTTTGATCACGGACTCAAATACATATTATTTTCACACAATAAGAAAATGGGATCAGCAAAAGGTGCAGTGTTATTAGCAGAAATGTTATACAAAAAAGGCAAGATTTAGTTCATTTTTTGCAATTTTTACAATAATAACTTTATAAGATCCAAAAATATACAACGTCTCAGGTGTTTTAAATGGCAAAAGTAGACGATTTGGACTTACAAATTTTATCAGAATTATCTAATGATGCATCAATTTCTGTCCCACGTTTGTCGAAAAAAATCGATGTTAATTCATCAGTAGTATATTCTAGAATTAAGAGGTTAGTCAAAAGGAAGTTAATTGAGAGGTTCACAATTGATGTAAATGATGCTGAGCTTGGATACGATGTTAAGGCTCTAACTGGCATAAACATGGATACAAAAAAACGCGATCATGTTATTGAAGAATTATTTAAAATAAATGGTGTAAGAAAAATTGCAGAGGTTACAGGTAGATTTGATATTTTGGTAACAATGTATTCAAAATCATTAGATCAAATGCATAAGATGGTTTCTGAAAAAATTGGCAGAATTGAAGGAATTCAATCTTCAGAGTCATTCATTGAGATGAAATCACGAACAAAAGCAATGCCATATATGCCATCAAAAGGTAACGACTAGAATTGCAGAAACAAAAATCAGAATCACGAGTTGCAGTATATTATGAGTTAACAAAACCAAAGATTTGGTATTTACTCGTGTTTACTGCTTTTGGGGCAGCGTTAACAGCAGCTCAGATTTACAATATTGAAATTTCTCCAATAACTTGGATGTTAATGTTATTTTCAGTTGCTTCGGGTTCTGCAGCAGCTAATACTTTGACAAATTATCATGATAGAGATATTGATGCAATAATGGAGAGAACAAAGGGAAGACCCATACCTTCAAAAAGAATTTTTCCTGCAGTTAAAGCAAGAAATTTTGGATTAGTATTAGCAGCAATTTCATTAGTATTAGCATTTGGAATTTCGTTTACTACTACTGTAGAACAAGGCTTATGGGCAACCAACGCCCTGGAGGTCGCGGTGCACGTCACGCCCGAGAAGGTGCGCGTGCTCTACGTGGAGGGCTATCCGCGCTGGGAGTACCGCCGCCTGGCGCTCGACATGCTCAAGCGCTCGGACAAGAACATCGAGTTCCAGGCCTTCCTGCTCTCGGCCACGCCCGACTTCCAGCAGGAGTCCACCAAGGGGCTGCCCTCGCTGACCTCGGTGCCCACCGCCCGCAA
The DNA here is from genome assembly GCA_002317795.1 of Nitrososphaerota archaeon. Taxonomy (GTDB): domain Archaea; phylum Thermoproteota; class Nitrososphaeria; order Nitrososphaerales; family Nitrosopumilaceae; genus Nitrosopumilus. The sequence continues at coordinate 292 of NVWC01000018.1, read as the reverse complement.
GACGCTGCTCGACAACTACGACGTCGTGATCCTGGGAGACGTCAACCCCTGGAGTATCTCCCCCGACCCCGAGCGCGCGGAGGAGTTCCTCAAGTCGCTGGTCGAGTTCGTCGAGCGCGGCGGCGGTTTGCTGTTCATCGCCGGCGAGTACGACAACCCACGCGCGTTCGTCTCGACACCTCTGGAGCCGCTGTTCCCGGTGGTGCTCGACGCCGCCGAGATGGCCAACCCGGTACTCGACACGCGCAAGGAGTACCGGCCGCGGCTCGAGGATCCCGCCAACCCGCACGAG
>NVWC01000017.1 GCA_002317795.1 Nitrososphaerota archaeon | reverse complement strand
AGAACTGGAAGGTGTTTCTACTTTAGGTTCAGGTGGTGATTCTAATTCTTGTGTAGGTTTAGCTGTGAATCCTTTTGGTAGTGAACCCTTAGAACTGGAAGGTGTTTCTACTTTAGGTTCAGGTGGTGATTCTAATTCTTGTGTAGGTTTAGCTGTGAATCCTTTTGGTAGTAAACCCTTAGAACTGGAAGGTGTTTCTACTTTAGGTTCAGGTGGTGATTCTAATTCTTGTGGAAGTTCCTCTATAACAATTGATGAATTTGGTAAATCACCAAGATAATCTAATCTGACTTTATTCCCATCAATTCGTAAATATGGAGTACCATCGATAAAAAAAGTTTGAATCACTTTTCCTTTTTTCCAAGTATTGATTCCATGATAAATTGTTGAGTAAAGTAATCCACTTTTAATATCAGAAGAAATTGTTAGACGATCAACAGGTATTCCGATAGTAATTCCTTTGTCAGTATCCTGATGTCTAATAGCAAYAGAAATYAAATGTTCAGAATCATAATTAACTTCAGAAATTAAGTAATCAGCCCATCTATTCAATATAAAAAATATTGATTATTATCCAGTAATTAAGCAATCTAGATTCATTAAAAGTAAAAATTGTTACTATTGAAAAGACAAATAATTTTAGTGTGCCAAATTCACTGATTTTTGCCAAAAAAAACAAAATAATAAACAAAATAGGCATAAAAAATAAGATTATAATTGGATTGAAAAAACAATGTGCAAATGGAAATTTCCGTAGAACCATGGAAAAAATTGATCATCCATGAGGTAATTGAATACAAATTTGATGATTGGGTTAAGCAAATAGCATTTAGTACAAGATCATCAGGAGGAGCAATTCCTACAATGCAATGGACAAATGGAATTGTTTTCTCATCAGSAAATTTTCCAACAACAAATGCYACAGTTGAAGARCAATTAAAAGGAATTTTACATTGGTCGTCAGTATCTTTTGCAATAAAAGAAAAATTTGAAAAACAAATTGTGAAAGAAAATGCAACCATAAATTTAGTAGATGTCAGTGTAAATGAAATCTTTAAAGAATTATCAACAAATTTGAAAACACGATCAAAATATACAAATCTTGAWTCTGGCARTAGCTAATGRATATTGAAGATRCAATAAAAAATTGTGAAATTTATTTAAAACAAATTAATCAATRTGATCCTGATCCTTATTATGTAAATTATTTTTTTGCTAAGTTTATTGATTCTGTAAATGATACTTTTGATATTATTTTTGAAGARGCAAATAGRGATTTTGGATTATTTATTTCAGGGAAAATATCWCAAAATAAAATTTATGAAAAAGCTAAAATGAAAAATGATCAAAATGCAATTAAATTTTCAGAATGGTATTTAATGAAATTTATAGAAGAACATGAAAATCCATATCCTAATGCAATTAAAAAAATATGTCAATTAAAAAAGAAAATTGGTAAACTTCCTGAAATTAAAATTATGATTAGAGCATCAGATAGATACAAAGATGATATCAATCAACAAATCAAAGTTAATTTAAGTAATGAAAAATTACGGTCAAAAAAAGAATTAAGTATTGAGATTAAAAGACAACTACCAATATTTTTAGAAGTCATAAATCACAAAAGAAGTGAAAAAAATGAGCCCAAAGTAGAAGAAAATCAAGTAATTGCAYCAGGATTTGTRGATATAGAAGAACATGAAAACATTGAGATTGTTTATGCATCAGAAATTTACATACCTGTAATGAAACGGTTAGTTGAAGAATCAAGAAGGAAGATTAAAGAATTAACAATAAGGAATTGATTTTAATTTATTCATCAAATCCAAAAATAGAATGATTATTCTTGATTTTGATTATAGGTAAATATGAATACCCATGATTAAAATTATCAGAAAATTCTGGGTCTTGTCCATGATTTCCTTGATATTTAACAAAATGTTTTGAAGGTTCAGAATCTAATTCAACATAATTGAAATTATAGAATACATCATCCATGTCTAATGATGTGATGTAACCCATTATCCAAGATTTTTTGAGTGGTAATGCATACAGAGTGAGATTTTGTTCATCTGGGAATTCAGGATCATATGTTAATCGTGCTAAACTCCCTAAGTCATTTATTTTAATGGGGTGAAATTGATCTACGATCTTTTTTGACTTTGTTGGTAATGAAGAAATTTTTGATTCCATGTGTACAATAGGTGCATAATGTGAAATATTTTTTGTRGAATCTACAATATCACAAATTTCTTTGCYAGCAGTTACCTGATACGAAACATACCTTCCGWACTTTGGCATTTTAGCATAAAAAATCAATAAAGTATTTGCTAGAGTCAAACTACTAGAAAGAATTCTTGAACCATCTAATTCMTGAGAATAGATTCTTTGAGGATATTCCCTAAAAGCACAAGAATATCTTGCCAAATCATTAAAACTAGATAATTCGATTAAACAYTCACTCTGAATAATTRCCATCAAAAAGTAATGAATAAATCATGTTTTAATGCTTTTGAATATTTTAATCTAAAAATCATAATTTCCCAATGTAGTTAATTACAAAAAAGAGAAATTGTGTTGTAATTCAATTATTTATTGTGATTTTGGCCACATTGAACTCCAAGTTTCAGTGAACTTATTCATCATTTCACCATATGCATTCATCTGTTCTAATCCAGATGAACTTAGAGTCTTTTGCCAATTTTCAATAAATTGCTTAAAAGTTGATGCATTTGTATCATTGAGGGCCTTTTGCCAATTCTCACTAAAGCCTTTGAATGAATTCATTCCTGCATCGGACATTGCTTTTTGCCAATTTTCTCCAAACAATTTCATGGTTTCATTACTAGATTCAACAGTAGCTTTTTCCCAAACTTCATTGAATTTAGATTGCATGTCATTGCTAGAATTTTGAATTTGTTCAAAAAGGGATTTCCAGTTTTCAAGAGATTTTGTATATTCTTGCCATAATGAATCCCATTCATGAGTTTTTTCTTCTTCAGACATTAACTAAAGATTATTGTCATTATTCTTAAATTGATCCATAAAAGTTAGAGTTCTATTTTTGGCGATTTTTTATTCGTTTTTCCATTCTAATTTTGCCTTCATCAAACTTGATTCTATCATCATCTGTTTTAAGAGATAATTTAGCAACATGTGTTGGTTTTCCATTTTTATCTAGTGCTACAAATGTAACAAAAGCAGTTCCTGTAACAGTTCTAATTCTAGTAATAATATCTTCAGCTTCTACTTTTACTTCAATTTCCATTGAAGAGTTATGAACATAGTTTATTCTAGCACTAAGAGTGAGAACATTTCCTACAAAAACGGGTTTTAGAAAATTAACACTATCCATACACACAGTAACTGCATTTGATTGAGAATGTCTTTGTGCAACAATTCCTGCAACCATGTCAATATGTTTTAAAATTTCACCACCAAACACGTTTCCTGCAGGATTTGCATCTGTTGGAAACATCCTAACAATTACTTCTGCATGTGATTCAGAAGGACTTTTTTCTGGAATATGGGAATTTTCTGATGACATTTTTAATCTATAGTAAGTTCTTGGTTCATCCAATTAAATTTAATCAGTTAATAATGATTATTTGAAATATTTTTCTAATTTTATYTTATCAATTTTTGGGATTGTTGCTAATTCGAATCCTTCTGGGCGTTTWGAAAAAGATCTTGTTGCATCYATRCCWATTTTTGCAGTTTGTAATTTCTTTTGATCACTAGAAGGATCAAGACTAGAGCCATGAACTTTTTTGAGAATAATCAAATCTTTATCTGCTTGGAATCGTGTAGCCATTGCATATTCTACGGATTCAGCACTATTAGGATCAATGTCTTCATCTACTATGGTTACTTGTTTTAAAGAACGGTGTGATTCAAATATTTTTTGAATTATTTTTTTAGGATCAGATTCATTTTTCTTTTTAATTTGTACAACAGCATGAAGCCAATTACATCCACCATTAGTCATTGAAACATGTAGAGTTTGAGAAAAAGTTTTCTTCAATAYACCATTTAATTTTGATTCAATTGGCATTCCCATAAGTAATCTATGCTCAGAATATCCAGATAAAACATCATGGAAAATAGGRTTATTTCTAAAATATAGATTTTCAAGTTCAAAAAYWGGTTGATTTCTTTTATGATCATATGTTTGAAGCATTTCTACCATCCATTCAGGATGWGTTTTATCWCGAAGAATTTTTCCCTCCATTACAATTTCAGARCCAGATGGTACATTCAATCCTGWAAAAGGAAGTTTTGCYAAAGTAAGYTTYCCRCCWARAAGKGAATTTGCAATATCAATTTCATCTTTWCCCCATTCAGCTTGATATGCACCTGCAATTGAAATTGCTGGATGAACACCAACAGTAATTGCWATTTTCAAATCTTCWCCATGTTCTTTTGMATCTACAAAACATCKGTGTAAATGACGRCCTTCAACCATTCTAATAGAAAAATGAGTTTTRTCAATTGGCATYAWTCTATGAAAAGATGAATTTTGYTTTCCTGTTTCAGGATTCTTGGCATATGCAATAGATGATGTGATAAATGGTCCTGATTCTTTTTCAAAATGKGTCACAATAGGCATAGAAAAGATGTTTTTTGACTTATTTTCCATAAATTTTCCTGAAGAAATGATTTTTGGGCGTTTTGCTTTTTTGATTGCAGAAATAATGTTTCCATGAATATTTTCTTCGGTTCCACCAACTGCCAGAGCAAATCTTTTTCGGGTTCCAACTAAATTAGAAACTAAATTAAAATCACTTTCTTTAATATTTTCAAATAAAATTGCATGAGAACMGTCTACTTTTGCAGTTACACCTGCAATTTCRTATTTTGTAGAAACCTTAGTTTTAATAATTTTAAGTTCWTTACATTTTTTAATTTGTGAAATATAATTTCTTAAATCACTCATTCTCGATCATCTCCATAATCTCAGTCATTAAGCCTTTTGCAGTACTAGTTGGTAATTCTTTTTGAATAAAAGTAGAAACTAAAGCAACACCCCTCATTCTAGTACTAATTCGTTCTGCAATTAATTTTAGAAAAAGAGATTCTGTTCTTGAAGGGATGATTGTAGTTGTGATTGGTGTTGGTCCAGATGATAAAGAAGCTACCATAGAACCAATTTTGTTTGAACCCTCAGTTATAGAAATAAAACATCCATTATCAAATTTTTGAATAGATAAAGAAAAAGTTCGGYTCTCCAAATGTACCATTTTCTGGATAAATCCATTTGGAGAGTTCAATAAGCTATGAACACGTCTTATGCTTTTATTGCTATTGATTCACTTTCTAGGGAAGTATCAATACTTGGGTTCTTCTTACAATTCTTTTCGTGTTTATCTGTAAAAACAAATAGTTTTTCACAGAATTGACAAGGAGTTTTTATTTTACCTTTTTTTGATACTAAAGATTTTGTTGCTTTTGCTTTTGTAGATTTTGCTTTTGATTTAGTTTTAGCTTTGATAGTTACTTCTTCAACTTCTAGTTGAGTATCTGCAACTGCTTTAGCTTCAATAGAATCAGCTTCAACTCTAGCACGTAATTTTGCTTTATATTTGAGATTACGTGGTTTTGTTCTTAATCTATAACCACAGCATGGACACCAAAGTCCTTCCCATTTGATGAATATTTCACAAATTTGACATCGACGTTGTCCAGAAGCATATCTTCCGGTTCCAACAGGCTTTTGAGCCTTRTATCTTACACAAATTCCTTTACAAGTCATCTTGGTGTTGTATATAGAATTCATAACTATATAAGCATGGATCGATGAAATTCATAWAAATTGATAGAAAAAGATGAAATTATTACAAWTAAAWTTGCGATCACAGATATTAGTTTCAAAAAAAANCTCAAAAACATCAATAAATATGTATAGCTTTTTGTRTTGAGCCTYTTTTTGAAAAAATAACATGTATCCATATAGTTGTTTGACAAAAAATTTCAACATTTTTRGMTAAAAACTAGAGAAAGTTCAAGATAACATCATACTTTCATCACTRAACGAGTATAATGAGGACTAWTTTCAATTAAAATGRAGTATTTTACAAGTTTCAAGAAATTTTTGYATTAATTCATGTTTRARATTTGTCAGATGTTTTGAMAAATTATAATTTTTTTAGTGTTTTTTCTATATTCATGTTTAATACGATTTCTGCAATATCRCTGGCATATTCTGAAACCCTTCKAATATTTTCAGTCATTCGTCTTATTCTGTAAATCTCTTCTTCATCGTTCAGAGATTTTGAGGCATCTCTAACTTTTTTTTCATATTTTGCTATTTCATTTGTTTTTCTAATAGTTTTTTCTGCTTGATTATAATCTTCTGTAAATAATGCCAAACATGAATCATTTAACACAGAYAAACAAAATTTATTCATATCTTCKAGTTTTTCTAAAATTCCTTTTTTAACTGRTTTTTTRAATTCTAGAACATCTTTTGCAATAAATGCTGCATGATCTCCCACTCTTTCTATATTTTTAACAATTAATCTATATCCWARACAATTTCTAGCATTTCTAAAWCCCATCTCTTTTARCATATGTTCATTTTGGATTGCTATCTTYAAYTGTCGAATTATGTAAAAACCRAATTTATCTACTTCRTCATCCGTGTTGATTACTTCTTGAGCAAGATCTAKATTATTTTCTTTTACTGATAAAATTGCATCACTAGACATTGATTCAGCTAAATGAAGCATTCGTTTGAATGCACCATCTACTGATAATTCTAGTAAATTTACAAGAACCTGAACAGTAACACCATTAATTGAATCTGAAATGATTTCAGAACCCATTAGCATTTGCTTTACTGCTTTTTTTATAACAGTCCTTTGATGTGGACTTAATCTATCATGTTTTGGTTTTACATGAATTGTTTTGTATCCCAAAAAATACAATGAAATTAATTTTCTAACAATTGATGATGCTTCTTCTTCTGAACTAATCTCAATTATAGCATCTTCTTTTTTTTGTATACGTGATTCAAATTTTGGTGGATGTAATTCTAATGTTGATGAGCCTTTTCTAATAATTTTTATTTGATCTCCTTGTTTTAGACCYAAWTCCATKATCCATTGTTTYGGTAATGAAATAATGTAWGATGATTTCCCAGTAAAYTGAATTTTCCTTGTTTCACCTYKTTCATCCATAATCTAAAGAGAAAAAWCTATTCTATATAGTTATAGAGATAATRTATGGTCTTACATTGAACTAATATTTAGAAAAATTTGGCCATGTTCATGGACCATGTTTTAAAACTTGAACATTCTATTGATGCATTATTTGGAAATGGTGTTTCCAAATATTTACCAAAAGATATTGAAATGRCATTTTCAAGAAAAACTGGAAGAATTAGAACTGTTTCTCACAAAGGRAARTTATTGTGTACATTAAGAATTGATGGWGGATTRGCAATTAGTATTCATTTTGCTCAAATTTTACTAAAAAGTAAATCATTCAAAGAAAATTGTATTGAGATAAACAAGGATGCGGCTCCTTTTGTAATGAGTGGAAGGTCTGTATTTTGTAAACATGTTGTTAAATGTGGAAAAAAAGTACTAATTTCGGCAGATACGCCTATTTTATTTAAAAATAAAGTCATAGCAGTTGGAAGAGCTGTTTTATCATCAGAAATGATTTCTGATTTTAATCAAGGTGTAGCAGTTAAGGTTAGAGATAGTTTAAAAAGTCGAAATGAGGAAATAGAACTATGATGCGWGGAGGAAATCGYGAAATGCGAAGAATGATGGATAAAATGGGACTTGACATGAATGARCTWACAAATGTCCAAGAGGTAATAATWAAGACAGATAAAAAAGARATTATCATCASTAARCCTTCKGTTACTGAAATGAAAGCAAAAGACAACTCTATTTTTACAGTAACTGCAGATAGTTATGAGGAGAAGGAGTTAGAGGTTCCAATATTTTCAGAAGAAGATATTCAACTAGTAAGCTTACAAGCTGGAGTTGATGATGAAAAAGCAAGAACTGCTCTAGAAGAWGCCAAAGGTGATCTTGCGAAAGCAATCTTGAATCTTACTTCAGCATAGTTATTTTGTGCCTAAAACTGAACAAAAAATGAATGATTTAAGTAATGGAATCATTGAATTTTYAATATAATGAGCARYATGCCTGAATCTAAAATCACTGGRATTATCAAATCTTTGAATCTTCTAGAAGAMGATATGGATTCTYTAAATAAAAAGGCAGAAGATATGAAAAAACAACTTAATGKCAAAKCTCTTTCCGAAATTGATTCGTTATTAGAAAAAACTCGTGAAATGGCAACAAAAGAAGCTGAAATAATAATTAATGCATCAAAAGAAAAAGCAACTACTGAATCTGCAAAAATTACTCAAGAAGGAGAAGCAAAAGTATCTGAGCTACAATCAAAAATTGATGCAGGTTTTGATGAGGCAGTAAAAAATGTCGTTTCAACCATTTTGAAAGCATAATTCATCACCACAAATTTCATAATAGGTTCTCAATATCTAAAGAAATATAGAATTAAAATGAATTCAGCAATTTTGATCACATAHGATAGDGAAGATGCAATTAATGAAGCCAADGGTTTGTGTGATGCTGCGGGATATCAAGTAGTTCATACAATTACACAAAAATTTCTACAAAAACGAAAATATGGAATTAGTGGTGGAGTATTAGAAAAACTAGAAGAATTATCAGATAAACTTAGACCAGATGTAATTGTATTTGATGAAATTTTAAAACCAAGTCAAAATTATAATCTTGCATCTGTTTTACGWAGAGAAGTTTTAGACAGAGAAGCATTAATTCTTGAAATTTTTGAAAGTAGGGCATCAAGTGCAGAATCAAAATTACAAGTAAAATTAGCRCAATTAAGATATGARATGWCAAGAGCTAAAGAAAAAGTACGTCTATCAAATATGGGAGAACARCCAGGATTTATGGGAATAGGAAAATTCGAAGTAGATGTCTATTATAATGATATCAAGCACAGAATGCAGACAGTAAGATCTAAACTTGAAAAAGCTGGAAAACAAAGAGAGCTTCACAGACAAGGAAGAAAAAGAATKGGATTYAAAATAATATCATTGGCAGGGTATACATCTTCAGGAAAGACAACCTTGTTTAACAAAATGACAGGGGAGACAAAAGCAGAGAGTCAAGAATTATTCACAACACTTTCTACAACTACACGAAGAGTAACAATTAATCAAGAACCGTTCTTAATTTCAGATACTGTTGGTTTTATCAGTAAATTRCCAGCATACATGATTGATGCATTCAAATCTACATTAGAGGARTTAAAGYATACAGATGTCATAMTCATTRTAATTGATATTAGTGATTCAGTASTAGAGTTAAAAAAGAAATTTTCAAGTTGTATGAGAACATTAAGTGAATTAGAAATAAAAGRTGAAAAAATGATTTATGCATTAAAYAAATCAGATTTAATACAAGTTGAAGAAATTAATCGAAAARTAGAGTTGCTTAATTTAACTGAAAGYRATAATTGKATATCAGTTTCTGCAAAAACAGGAAACAATATCAAACAGTTAAAGAAATTAATCAAAAAGATTATTGAMAGTRATAATCCCCAAAAATCTAAGATGAATWCATTAGGAGGRGAYGCAACATTTGGTAATTGAAGTGGTTAGAATAGGTCAACGAATTGTAAGAGATGATAGAGTTACAACTCATGTTGCATTAGTTTCAAGAGCATTTGGAGCTGAAAAAATATTCATGACTGAAGTTAATCCAGAAATTAAAGGTACTTTAGAGAAGATCAATAAAACATGGGGAGGTAATTTTATGGTAGAATTTATTGATAAATGGAAATCAATAATCAAAAAGAAAAAAGAAGAAAATTTTAGGATTGTTCATCTTTCAATGTATGGTGAAAGCATTAATGATGTGCAAGAAAAACTTAGAGGAGAAGAAAATCTACTAATTGTTGTAGGTGCTGAAAAAGTTCCAAGAGAAATTTATGATTTAGCAGATTATAATGTTGGAGTCGGAAGTCAACCTCACTCAGAGATTAGTGCTTTGGCAATATTGTTAGATCGTATCCAAAAAGGTAAACAATTTGAAAAAGTATTTCCAGATGCAAAAAGGAAGATCATACCCACAAAAACAGGTAAAAATGTGCAAGTGAAAGAGACAAGGGATTAATAATAGAAAATTTRGAGTGATTAGAGTTGGTAGACAAATACGAAGATCCTTTTGTTAGAATTGCCTCAATGATTGGAGGAGAGGAATAYCTCAAAGTAGCACGATCGTTACTTAAAGCCGAAGATGCAACTGATGAAGAAATTGCTAGYTCTACAGGTCTCAGAATCAACATGGTTAGAAAAGTGYTGTATGATCTATTTGGAAAATCGTTAATTACTGGAATCAGAGTAAAGGATGAAAGAAAAGGTTGGTTTGTCTATAGATGGAGAACTAGAAGAGAAGAAGTAGAACATTTTATTGAAAACCAAAAAAAGAAAATTACAGAGAGATTACAACAAAGATTAGATTACGAAAATTTTGGTGACTTTTATCATTGTGGTAATGAAGATTGTGAAAGAGTAACATTTCAGGATTCACTTGAAGGCATGTTCAAATGTCCATCATGTGGAAATGTTCTAAATCTAAAAAAGAATGACAAGTCTAAAAAAGCATACGCAAAAAAAATAGATGAAATCAAAAAAGATATGCAACAAATTTTCTGATTTAGGAATAAAAGTAGATAGTAATTGCAAATAATAATATCGTCATACTAAATTAAATATGAGAAATTAGTAGACATATCCTTGAGTCAAATAACTACAGTGAATCCAGCTACTGGTGAAGAAATTGCACATTTTACTCCAATGGATAAAAATCAGGTCTTTGAACTAGTAGGAAAAGCAAAAAGGGCATATCCAGAATGGAAAAAAGATTATGAAAAACGTAGAAGTTATGTTTACAATTTAGTAGAATATCTTAAAAAAAATAAAATAAAACTTGCAAAAGTTGCAACATCTGAAATGGGTAAACCCCTCAAAGAATCAATTGGGGAAGTTGAAAAATGTGCGTGGGCATTAGAGTTTTATGCAGACAATGGAGATAGTTTTCTTTCTGATGAAGTACTAAATACAGATGCAAGAAAGAGTTTTCTATCTTTTGAACCATTAGGCGTAATTGGTTCTATCATGCCGTGGAATTTTCCTTATTGGCAAGCATTACGGTTTGCAGCTCCTTGCTTAATGGCAGGAAATGTAATTGCAATGAAACCATCTAGAATAACCATGCAATCAGGAATTGAAATTGAAAAAGCATTTACTGAATCAGGAATGCCGGATGGAATTTTTCAGACGGTAGTTGGAAGTGTAGATTCTGCAAACCATTTGATTGATTCTGATGTTAATGCTGTAACTTTTACAGGTAGTACAAGTGCAGGAGCTAAAGTTGGAGAAAGAGCAGCAAGAAATTTGAAAAAATGTGTACTAGAATTAGGTGGAAGTGATCCTTTCATAGTCTTAGATGATGCYATTATTGACAAAGCTGCTGAAGGAGCAGTAAAAGGTAGATTCATCAATTGTGGTCAGAGTTGTRTAGCCTCAAAAAGATTTTTTGTAGGAAAAAAYATTGCAAAAGATTTCATTGAATTATTTATCAAAAAAGCATCACAACTCAAAATTGGAGATCCGATGAACATGGAAACAGATCTTGGACCAATTTCAAGTAAAGCAGGATTTGAAACAATTTCGGGGATTGTAGAAGATGCAAAAGAAAAGGGTGCTGAAATTCTTTTGGGAGGTTCTAAGATTGATGGAAAGGGATTTTTCTATAAACCAACAATTTTAACAAATGTAAAACCCAACATGCGAATTGCAAATGAAGAAACATTTGGACCAGTAGCACCAATTACAATAGTTGAAAATGAAAGTGAGGCAATCAAACTAGCAAATGATAGTGAATTTGGATTGGGTGCTAGTATTTGGACAAAAGATCTTACAAAAGCAGATAAAATGTCTAGAAGAATAGAGTCAGGGATTGTTAGTGTTAACAATGTAGTAATTTCAGATCCTAGAATTCCATTTGGAGGAATAAAACACAGTGGGTTTGGAAGAGAATTATCAAGATATGGAATGTTGGAATTTATTAATTTAAAATCAGTTAGATTTTATGATAATCTTACACATCATCACTATGTAGAATAGATTTTTTAAAAAAACTTGAATTATTCTTTCTCAGAAAATTCTTCATCTTGTTCTAAATCTTCATCATCTGAATCATCATCACATTCTTCTAATTCAATATGCGTAGGATTCCCATCAGATCCAAAGAAAATCTCAATGCAAATATCAGTAGCCAATGTTGATGCTAAAGTCTCAGTTAATTCTTTTGGAAAATTTCCTAATCTACTKGAATCAGATGAATATCTGTATTCAGTAATTTTATCGTCGTGATAGAAATCTACTTCAATATCACCATTAGTAAATTTCCTAACTCCCACTANNNGACCAAATATAGAATCTGACAAGCCTAACTTCCTTGCTGAGAAACWTCTCTAGAAAGAGTTTCAGCTAAATTTTCANNGTGTTCTCTTGATTTTCCCAAATCTTTGAGTTTTGATGCTTCAATTTCATTTAGTTCTTTATCGACTTTTTCTGAAACGTGTTGTAATCGAGCTTCAGCCATCATGAATAATTTGTTATTTTCTTTCCAAAGATGTTCTGTAATATGTTCAACGTATAGATGCATATCACTAATCAATTTTGTAGATTCACCTGATGAAAGATATTCCTTTGCTGACTCTTCCATAGCTTTTCCAATTTCTCTAGAACGTTCATGATCCATCAACATCATTGCCACAGGTCCCATGTTACTAGGTAATCCAGCTTGCTCTAATGCAGGAAACAATGATTTTTCTTCTTTAGTGTGATGACAAACATCAGTAAAGTTTTTTGTAAAATCAATCACRGGAAGTAAAATTGATTCAGGAATTTGTTTTCCATCAGATAATAATTGAACTGTTGCCTCCATTGATTTGATAACTTTTTCTATTAATTCATGATCACGTCTTAATGAAATAATTGACATGATAAATTCAAAAAATATCCAATATCTATATCTTTTTTAATTTTATCAAAAATAATTAAAAGATGAAAAGTAGTTAACGGTATACGTTAACAAATCGATTTAACGATTAGAGAGGCTATTAGCTTTTATAAATATCCAAATCTTTTTAGTCATTTCACTTGGTGCAATTGGTTTGTTTCCAAATACTTTTTCAACAGTTTCTTGACGACCTGCAAAATTAATTGCATATCCTCCAAATGCGGGTTTTTTTGATTTAGATTTAGTAGCCTTTCTTTTTGGTGCAGCCTTTCTTTTTGGTGCAGCCTTTCTTTTTGTTACAGTTTTCTTTTTTACAGCCAATTTCTTGTAATTTTATTTTAAAGAAAGTATAAGAACTTACACCTTGACGTAATGTAAAACCAAGTGGTTTTTGAGCCTCTTTACTGATTTTAGTCTCAGATTAGGTGATTTTGAAATTTTGTCAAAACCTTGTCCCTCTACAAGGGATATTGCATTATTTCCACCAATAAGAAATGGAGATAGTGTAACTATTAGTTCATCAAAAATATTTTGTTTAATAAATTCCCAATTTATTGTTCCACCGCCTTCAACAAGTATTGTTTTAATTTTTTTTGCTGAAAGTTTTCTTAATAATGATTTAATATTTACAGAACTTTCTCCTGTAATAATTAATTCCACGGGGAATTTACTTAATTTGTTATTATTTGATTTTGTAATTTTTTTTGAAACAACAATTATTGTTTTAATTTTATCAGATGTTTGTAAAATTTTAGATTTATCAGAYAATGTRCCTTTAGAATCTAAAACAATTCTAATTGGATTTTTTCCTTTTGTATGACGAACAGTTAGTAGTGGATCATCTACTGCAACAGTATTTTTTCCAACAAGTATGGCATCAACTTTAGATCTTAGTTTATGAAGTCTAATGCTATCTTGTTTTGAAGAAAGTTTTGAATCACCTGTTTTAGTAGCAATTTTTCCATCAATTGATATTGCTGCACTAAGAATAACATATGGTCTAGATTTTTCCATGAACAATTTTCCCTCCAATCATTACTGCTTTAATTGCAGATTCAGATGCTCTATGAACAATTGATGCATGTGGATTATGCATTGGTTCTAAATCTAAAGCATGTTTATCAAGAAAAATACAATCTGCAATTTTTCCAGTTCCAATTACTCCAATATTTTTTTTTAAAATTTTTCCACCATTTACTGTAGCCATTTTAAGAATTTCTTTAGGACTAATTCTTTTTTTATGTATTCCCATAGTGACTTTCCATAAAAAATCCATTTCTCTAAACATGTCAGGAGAATTAATCATCACATTATCTGTGCCTAAAGCTATGGTACATCCAGCCTTTTGCATTAATTCGATATCAGGAATTCCCTCAGCTAAGGATGCATTTGCCCTTGGACAAATTACAATTCCTCTAGTTTTTTTTGCTGCAGCAAAAAGATCACCTTTTGATGCATGTGTCATATGAATCAGAAAATGAGGTTTTAGAAATAATGATCTAATCGTTTCTGATTTTCCAGTCATTTTCTTTGATTTAGAAACAGATTGTTTAGTTTCAGAAGAATGAATTACTCTAAGTTTTGTTGTTTTTGAATAATAGTTTAGAACTGAAGTACTATTCTCATTAGCGCCACTAATTCCAATTCCATCAGATTTTTGAAGTAATGTAATTAATTCATCAGTTTTTTCTTTTGGAAAAGGTAAATTTTTTCTAATTTCAKCTGTTTCATGATAGGATTCGATTCGACCTAAAATAATTGAACGAATAGGGACTTCAGATAMGACTTTTTTTAATAATATTACGCCRYCTRTGCCACCTTCTCTAAAATCAACAAAAGTAGTGATTCCTTTGTGAATCATTGAGTGACATGTATTTTTCATAAAATTAGCTAAATTCTCAGGAGATGTGTTTTTTAAAATTTTAGATTTTRCTCCAAACACRGGRTGAATTCTTTTATCAACTGAACTATTCAARGTTACATCTTTTCCAATAGAATCACCAATGTGTGTATGAGCATTAATGAATCCAGGAATTAGTAAAAGRCCTTCACAATCTATAGATTCTTCTTTTCCACTTGGTTTGATGTTTGATTGAATTCTTTTGAAAATATTTTTTTGGATTTGAAGATTAGTGTTTTGWATAAAATTTAATTCTGGACCCAGTAATGCACTAATATTTTTAATTAACATTATAATTCATAAATATCAGGTTTTTCTTTTCCTGAATCTCTAATTTCCCGAATRGTATCAAGTGATTTTGTGGCTAATTTTACGGCTTCTCTAGCTGTATGTGCATTTCCAATTCCACAATTTAATGAAATATCATCATTRCTTTTAATCATGTCAATAAAACTCTGAACAGAATTTTTACCATCATTACTTGCAATCACCATAAAATTATCACCACCCATAAAAAATGTAAGAGATTTTTTCTCCAGGAAAAATTTTGACATTTTAGAATATAATTCAAAAATTATTGATGAAATTTCATATGGAGAATTTGTTTTTCTCTTTGAACTAAGATCATTTACATCTAAATGCATTATTGAAACTTGTAGTTCATTTTTCTCATTTACAAAACCAAAAATGTTATGTTCTTTATTTAATATGATTTCATTTTTCTTTCCCTCATATGCCTTCAAATTTGCTTCAAAAGGAGATTCAGCATAACCAATTGAGACAGTTAAACGAATATCAAAAGATTGTTCAAGTGTTTTTTGAATTTGAATATGATCTTCTAATTCAAGTCCATTTGTAACTACAAAAAATTCATCTGAACGATTTAGAAAAACTAGACAGTTTTTATCTGAAAATAGTTTTTGAACTTCTTTGTATAGTGACGCTTGAAGCATTTGAAGTTCATGTTCTCGATCACTCCCAAGAGTTAAAGTCCATGGACCATATTCACTAATTTTCAATATACTTAGTTGGATCATTATTTAATCCGTTTTAGTTCATCAAAAATTCTTTCAGCAGCTTCAACTGCACGTTCAGCAACAGGTCTTATTCGTGCATGAGCATGTCTTTCCTGCAATGCAGGACCTATAATACCTAAAGAAACTGGTTTTTGGTATTTTACAGATAGTTCAGTAAGAGTTTTAGCTGTTGCATGAGATATTACCTCATCATGTTTTGTTTGTCCTGTRATWATAGCGCCCAAAGTGACTATTCCATCAACATCATTTTTTTTCAATAATGCATCTACAATTACAGGCATATCAAAGGAGCCTAAAACTGAACAAGTATARACTATTTTTAATTTCATAGATTCTGCTTTTTCTTGTGCTACAGAAAGCATTCTAGATGTCACATCTTTGTTAAATTCCGAAACTACTATTGCAATATTCATAATTAATGCACCTTGGCGTATTCTAATAGTTCTTTTCCATCAATTAATGGAATTCCATTTTGTTTTGCAAATTTTTCTGCTTTATTCACAGATAATGCAGAGTATGTCTCAGCATCCATCATTTCACAAATTGCAGTAACTGGAGTTAGTCCGGCTATTTGAGTTAAATAGACAGACATTTCAGTATGTCCTTGTCGTGTAGATAATGATCCTTTGGATGATATCAATAAAGGAACATGTCCAGGTGTTTTAAAAGATGAAGCAAATTTTTTCTGTTTGTTTTCAATGTTATAGATTTTTGCCATTTCATTAATTGTTAATGCTCTATCTTTGTCAGTAATTCCAGTATAAGTCTGATAATGATTTACAGACAATGAAAAAGTTGGATAATCACCATAAGGTGCTAAACCCATAATCATTTCTTTATTTGAAATTGGTGAATCAGATAGAATCTCATGCATGTATCTTAATTCAAGTGATGCTGCAAAATTATATTCCAATGCAATACATAATAATCCACCAGCATRTTGACGCATTCTTGCTACATGTTCAGGAGTTACAAATTCTGCAGCTACTACCATATCAACCTCATTTTCTCTACCAGCAGAGTCAAACAATAATACAAATTCTCCACGTTTCAGAGAATCTAATGCAGATTCAAGTGACATTACAAAAAAATCTTTTAATCAGATTATAAAGTTTACTAAAAAATTGGTAATTACCACTAAAATGGTAGATTATAGTTCCTATTTTAGGATATATTTTCCAAGAATATCAGTCTCGATATTAATTTTGTCACCAATTTTTTTTGTACGAAAACTGGTAATTTCAATTGTATGAGGAATCAATGAGACATATGCAAGATTTTTTTTAATGTCTACAACAGTCAAACTAATACCATCCATTGCAATAGATCCTTTTTTTACAACATACTTTGAAAGATTTTTTGGAATTTCAAACCATACTTGAACTTCTTTAGGTTTTTTCAAGATTTTTTTGATTGTACCTACTCCATCAACATGACCTAATACAAAATGTCCTTCTAATCTATCACCGGCTTTCAAACTTCTTTCAATATTGACTATTCCTCCAACTTTGAGATTACCAAGATCTGTTTTTTTTGTAGTTTCTTCAATCATTTCAAAGATACAACTAGATTTTGATAATTTTGTAGCAGTAAGACAAACTCCATTTAGAGCAACGCTTTGTCCAATTTTTAATCCCTTTGCATGTTTTCCTAAATCTACTGTCATCTGAATGTCACTTCTATTTTTTGTATTTCTTGAAATCTTTTGGATTTTACCAACGCCTTCAACAATTCCAGTAAACATAAAAAATATCTTAATTTTTAGATATAAAATGATTTAGATAAATATCAATAGTAATTATTTAGAATTTGATTTTTGAAATTCATCTTCACAAAATTGGTGAAAAACAGAACATTTGTTTTCTTTAGCATCAGTCTTAATTTTTTCCATATCTTTGTTTAGAATACCTTGAGCAGCTAAAAATGCATCATCKTTCATACCTATTTTTTCATATAATCGTGATTTAGCAAGTGGAATTTCTTTTAAACTTGAATCAATTGATTGTGCCAAATCATAATTATYAATTGCATCTTTATAATTTCCCAAATGRCTTTGTGAAATWGCNTTRTTCATCAAAGCAGTAACATCRTTTGTATCAATTTYCAGGGCTTTATCATAAAAHTCTADTGCHTCATTATGTCGATTTAATTCATTTAGAGACAAACCCATACTGTTTAATGYCCAAATATYATTAGAATTTGCAGAGAGHATCTTTGTACAYAATTCAATAACTTTTTCATATTGATTTAGATTTTCTAGTGCATAGATTTTATTTTTTAGTGCATATGTATCTAAATTTTTTATTTCTAAAACTTTATCACAATAAACAATTGCCTCTGAATATTTTTTTAGATAAATTAGAGATATTGAAATATTTTGTAAGGCTACCATATCATTTGGAATTTTTTCAAGCATACTTTTACAATAATTATACATTTCTTCATATTTTTGTGCATTAAACATTCTAGTAATTACGTTAGTAGGATCTAAAAGATCAATCATTATCTAATATACTAAAAAATGTAATTATTTTAAGACTTTACGAATTGTTTCATTAAGTACTTTAGAATAACTGTATGATGTTTGTTCTTGTGAAATTAGTTTTGCTTGACGTAATCTAAGTTTTTTATCAAGATCATCGTCTATCATTATAGTAACACGTTTACTCATTATACTCACATTTAGACAAATAAACAATATAATACTATACGAAAAGTTCCAAAAGTGGAAATCAGTTATTTATTTTTGAAATTACTTGATCCATTTTGAATGGTTTTTGAATCATACTGATTTTTAGCTTGTCTAATTTTTCTTCAGTAGCAAAACTGGAATCAGCAGTGACTGCGATTATCTTTGCTTTAGGATCAATTTTTAAGATTTTTTTGATAGCATAAAATCCACTACCATTAGGCATGTTTAGATCAATTAAAACAACATCAGGCTTGGTTTCTTTGAATAATTTAACTGCAGATACTCCATCAAATCCATTCCCAATGACATTAATTTCATGCTCTTCAAGAAACTCACTAAACAATCTAACAGTATCCTCATCATCATCAATTACAATTACTGATTTAGACATCTCTAGTCAGGATAGAAATAGGATGCTTTAATATTTTCCATTTTTTAGAATTCATAAATGGCAGGAATTGACAAATTAATTTCAACTGGATTATCTACAAAAATAAAAAAAGAAATTGGGTTAGATGTATTAAAAAAAGTTGAACGTGAATTATTTTTAGAGCATGGAATGTCAATTAAACTTTCAATTGAACATTTTCAAAAATTTATCAATATTCTTAAAAAAAATTCCAATATCAATATCAATAAATTTGAAAAAGACTGTATTAATAAAATTATAAAGATTAGAAAAAAAGATGACAAGTATTATCTAAGTATTATTGATTCAAAATTAGTTAATTTAATCTTTGAATCTCTTGGAGATTTAGAATCAAGAAAAATTATTTCAATTTTATTRGAAAATGAGTACACAATTCCACAAATTCTAAAAGAATCTAAAATTCCTAAGACKTCAGGTTATAGAAAAATAGAGGATTTACTAATTAGTGGATTTTTAATTGAAACAGGTAAAGTRCTCAGTGAAAGTAAAAAGRTTTCAAAAATAAGATGTGTTTTTCAAGAARTTTCAATTAATGTTAAAGAAGATAAAATTTCAATTAATGGAATAATTTCTAAGAAACTCTTTGAAAAAAGTACTAGTATGAAATCAATTATTGAAGCGTTAGAATAATATCTAGWTTAATTTTATTTTTTAACAAGTTCAAGAAGTGCTTGTGCTTGCTTGAAATGTACTTCATCAATCATTTTACCATCAATTGTGGTTGCTCCTTTTCCTTTCTTTGTTGATTCGGAATAAACTTTRCAAACTTTTTCTGCCCACAAAATTTCACTTTTGTTTGGAGAAAATGACTTGTGTACAATAGAGATTTGATCTGGATGTATGATACTTTTTCCAGAATACCCAAGATTTCTTCCAGTTTTACAATCCTTTTCAAAACCTTTTGAATCTTTAAGATCCTGCCAAATTGCATCTATTGCAATAATACCTGCTGCATGAGCATCTACAGGGATTTTCCATCTAGAATATTTTTCTCCTTCTGATTCTTTGGTATATTCAACCCCTAAATCATTTAACAGATCAAAAACACCAAAAATTACAGCAGGAATTCTTTTTCCAAAAGATGCAATGTTATAGGTATTCACTACACCTTCTGCAGATTCAATTGATGGAATAATTTGAATTGGTTTTAGTTTTTGTTTTTTTTCTAATHCAGATAGAATTTTTACAATTTTTTGCAGTTCTTGTACATTGTTTACTTTGGGGATTACAATCCCATCAATTCCCTTTTGAATGACTTCTTTGAGATCATGTGGAATCTTTCCAGAAGTAGGAGAATTGGTACGAACAAAAATTGATGATTTGTATAATTTTCTAGATTTTAATGCATTTTTAATTAGTTTTCGTGCATTTGTTTTTTCAATGTCTGGGACAGAATCTTCAAGATCAAAACAAACGATATCTGCTTGTAGATTTTTTGCTTTTTCAAGAAACCTAGAATTATTTCCAGGTACAAAGATAAGACTTCGAAAAAACTGAGTCATTAAAGGATTAAACGCCTTCTGGCTTGATTAAGATTTTGCCAAAGAGACCTTTTCCTGTTAACATCTTTGTGTGAGCCTCTGCGGCTTGCTCAAAGGTGTATGTTGAATCAATAGCTGCTTTGATTTTGCCTTGACCCATCCAGTAAAGACCTTGTTCTAATTCAGCCTTTGTTCCTTGTGTTGAACCCAAGATGTTAGTTCCTTTAAAGAATACATGTCTTAGATCAGTTTGTGCGTTGTATCCTGTTGTTGCACCACATGAAACAAGGGTAGCGCCATATTTGAGTAAAGTTAGTTGTTTGTTCCAGTGTGTTTCACCAATATGATCAAAGGAAACATCAATTCCTGGTACTTCGCCTTTCTTTTTTGCGATTTCTTTTGTAATTCCTCTAACTTCTTTGTGCCAATCATCTTTTCTRTGATCAACTGCAAAGTCTGCTCCAAGTTCAAGACATTTGTCTAGTTTGTCTGGACTAGCTGTTGCAATTACATCGCAATTGTATAATTTTGCAATTTGAATACCAAAGCTACCAACTCCAGAACCGCCACCCATAATCAAGACAGTTTGTCCTGGGGTGATTTTAGCTCTACCAACTAGCATATGCCATGATGTCAACAATGTCATTGATGCAGCAGCTGCATCATCATAAGAAACGTTGTCAGGGATTTTTGCAATGTTTACTTCAGGTAAATGGGTTTTTTCAGAAAATGCTCCCCAGTTAGGACCAGTTTGAAATCCCCAAATGGTTCTTTTTATACAATCAAATTCTCTGCCATCAGTACATGCTTTACAAACTCTGCATGACATATTAGAATGAGATACTACTCTATCTCCAATTTTGATATTTTTAACATCTTCACCAATTGCAATTACATCACCTGATGCATCAGAACCTGAAACATGTGGTAATGGAACAGGAACTGGATTTCCTCTCATTCCCCAAATATCATTATAATTGAGTGCTGCAGCTTTTACTTCAAAAACTACTTCATCTGCTTTTGGTTTTGGATCATCTATATCCTGGACTTTAAGGATTTTAGCGAAATCATCATCTGGTGCATATTCAGTGTATACAATTGCTTTCATAACATAGTCGAATTTATTCCCATAATTATATTTTTTCTGAATTATACTCGATTTATCTTAAAATCACGTTTTGGTTGCTGAATTGAGAGTAATATTTGCTTTAATTGATCATCATCAATCTGACCTGGCATCTTTCCTTGAGTTGCCATTCCAATTAGATATTGTTCAACAAGATCAGATAGTTCTTTTTTTACCATTCTGATATTATTTAATCTCATTCGAGCATCAGGAGTTAGAATTTGTTTTAGAATTTGTTCTTTTTGTGCTGCATGTTCTTTTTGAGAATTATCAAAGGGTGGTTCGTTAGATTCTGGAAAACTCATTTTGAATCTAAGAGTATATTTTCAATTGAGGTGTTTCAACAATTAGTTCTTTGAGAATTTCTGTTGCTAGTCTATCAAGTTTTTGCATTCCTTGTTTGGAAACTTTTCTACCTTTCTTTTCAACTTTTTCTAAATATCCAAGTTTTTCTAATCCCTGAATTGCATTTCTGATAATTGCACCACCTGCAGATTTATGATGAGCAGCTCCATATCCTGATGGTCTACCACCACCATATTCTTTTCTTAATTCATTTATTCCAATTGGACCATTAAGGTATATTTTTCTCATTATTGATGCACATCGTGTATGCCACCATTCTCTATCTTGTGGTGGTTTGTCTGCATGAGCTCCAGTTTTTACAAATGGAGTCCAAGAAGGTGCAGGGATATCTTCACTTTTTAGAATCTCTGCTAATCTTCCAATCAATACATCTGCTGGTACATCGTATACCTTTGCCATAAGGACAAAAAATCGAGAATCGTCTTATAAATCATTGAGGTATTATTTTACGATAAGTATGCCCACACAGATGACATGAAATTCTGATCGACTTGACAGAAGCTCTTCCTAGACGAATTCTAGAATTTATTCCAGGTGCAATGAATGATTTACATTTTTTGCAAAAAACCATTCTAAGAGGATATGGCATTCGAATTTTATGTCGCGTACTWATTCGTCTTGCAAGAAAAGCTTGTCTTTGAGAGAGTTCCGGGTTTGTTTTTGCATTAGTTATAGCATTATCAATTAAAATTTGCATTCTCTCTATTGCTATTTTTCTAGCTGCAGGTCTCACAACATTTTCTCAAAGTACACCTAAAAATTACTTTTTATCTTAATGGAAAAAATGCAGTCAGCGGGATTCGAACCCGCGTCACAGGGTTGGAAACCCCGAATACTAACCAGGCTATACTATGACTGCAATAAAATAAAAATTTGAGTTCCTACATAAAAATGGTTTTTTCATACTCGTAGAGTATTCTTGATACCACAACATGGCCTTCAAATGATTCATCTCCTACAGAGTATAGATTAGTAATTTTATCTTCAATTGAATCTGAAAAATGTCCCTTTTGAAATCCACCAAGAACAAGACAAGAGTTATCAGARATTTCTGCTGCAATTTTTTCATAGGAACTAGAAATACCATTTGTAGAAAATCCAATCACCTTTGTTGGGTTAATTTCATCAATTAACTCAGAAAATGATTGGTCCTTTATCTCAAGTAATACATCATTATTTGTAACAATTTGTTTTTCTTGATATAATTTTTCAATTACTCCTGCAAATCGATGATATGATTTTGGAAGATGAACATTTTCTCCAAAAGATATTACTTTATCATCAATTGTATGAACATAGAGTTTAATTTTATTTTTAAGATATAATGGAATTGTAGTAGCTTCAAGTATTGAAAAGTGTACYAAGTCTGGTCGTCCTCGTTTCATTTCATTTTTTATTCCTTTCATTGCTGCAAAATGCCAGGAATTATCTAGTAAAATTTCTGATGAATATTTTCCTAGTTTTTTTGCATGAGTGACAACTGATGGATGATGTTTTAGTTCAGATGGAACAAGTTCTAATGCAGATTCTGATAAAATTAGAGAAATCATTTTAGTTTGTCATCTGAATTTGTTTTTTAAATACATTCCAACTTTGTTTTGGAGAATCATCAGTACCAATTAATCCAGTATTACAAATGTAGTTGCTTAATCTTTCAATGATATGTTCACTACCTCCTAAACCAGAACCTCCAACTGTTATTGTATTATCACCAATTTCTTGCTCTTCAAATACACATGTACCATCARGCTTGTCATACTGCCTATACCAAGTAAAAAATTCTAATTTAGATTCATTTTCAGAATAAAATTCAAAGGATTTTTCTAAAAATTCTGCTTGTGATTCATCACTTCCACCCACAAATTCAGATGTGCTCCAACTAATYTCAAAAATTCCAACCTTTTTGTCGCCTGCTAAATCAAATACTAGTTGTAATTCCTCTTTTGCTTCTTGTGGAGTTTTTACAATATCATTTAGAGTATCAATTGGTGAATAAGAAAATGCAACAAAATCACCAATTGCCAAATCAGTAACAATGTGATTCAAATTTTTGTTTATTACTTGATGTAATGCAAATGAATTTCCAATTTTTACATCTGGATGTTTTTCTTTGATATTATCATATACTGCATTGAATAGTTCCTTGTATGCTGGAATATTTTGCTCATAGAATCTAAATTGTGATTCAGTGTCTCCTGCAAGAATTACAGTATCTACAATATCATATCTAGAGAGTATTGCATCAAGTACACTAGTCACT
Source organism: Nitrososphaerota archaeon (assembly GCA_002317795.1). Lineage (GTDB taxonomy): Archaea > Thermoproteota > Nitrososphaeria > Nitrososphaerales > Nitrosopumilaceae > Nitrosopumilus. The sequence goes on along the minus strand of NVWC01000017.1, from coordinate 18,966 downwards.
CTATCATCACCTAGTGATTGAATTGGTGGTTTTCCAATCCAACTTGGAAATGGTCCAAGTGTTTCTCCATTAATTACAGAAAAGTAAAGTGTWACTTGCAGATTATTTTTTTTATTAAAACTCATCAATACATCTGATTGWTTCCAATCAAATTCACCACGTACTGGTTCAACTAGATTCCAAAAAAGATAGACATTACTTCTACCAATTCCAGCACTTGCTGCTTTAGAATAAACATCATCCAAATCTTGTAATGTTATAGCTTGATTTGGAGAATTAATTACTAGWCCAATTTTTTCATTAGTTTTTTGAGGTATAACAATAATKTCWTCACYAGGTAAACTCAAAGYRATACCAGCTATTGCAATAACTACTATTATGCCTGCAATTACGCCTAGTATYTTCTTATCCATACGRATTCAAAAATAAATGAAAGTAAAAAAGTTGTKATTCTATWATTTATCCAGAAGTACAACCGCTGTATCCGCATTCAATGCACATACTGCATCCTTCAACAAARACTAGATTGTTTTTRCAYGTTGGRCATAAACGATCTTCTGAAACTTCTTCTATTWTTGGAGTTTCAATTTGGATTTCTTCRTCATGAATTTTTATTGCTAGTGAAGCRTTRASTTGTGATTTGATGTATGGATTTGKTATATTATCTGCAACATATCTTRAAACATATTCACTTGGAGTTACTTCAAATGTTTTTGTTGCATTMTCACTAGTCATGTGAAGAACTTGTTTGTGTCTAGAACCATCACGATAAACAGTCATGCCCTTTAGTCCYAATTCATGTGCCAAAAGATATGAAGATTTTACATCKTCTACTGTAACATCGTATGGCATGTTGATTGTTTTTGAAATTGCATTTCCAATCCAATCTTGCCATACACTTTGAGCCATAAGATGATCAGCCCAATGAATATCCATTGCAGTAACAAAAGTATCTTGCATCCATTGTGGAATTTCAGCTAGTCCTTTCAARGAACCATAGTTATCTGCAATCTTTGYAAGAATTTCATCTGTGTAAAGATCATGTTCTTTGAGAACTTCTTCAACAATCTTATTTGTGTAAAAGAATCGTCCAACAGTTACTCTCTTTTCAAACACAAGGGCAAATGCAGGCTCCATTCCATTAGAACAATCYGCAATCATAGCAAGTGTTCCAGTTGGAGCTACAGTAGTAGTCAAAACATTTCTAATACCATACTTTTGGATTTTCTCAATTAGTGGATCCCATTCGTAAGAATGAGATTCTTTTGGTTTCTCATAGTATCCAGATATTGGAATCTTACCTTCAGGGTATTCAGTCTTTGAGCAAAGTGGGAACTCACCACGAGTGTTAGCAAGTGCCACACTTTCTTCCATAGAATAGTATGTTAGGGCTTCAGATAATTTAGATTGTAATTCATATCCTTCTTTGGAATTATATGCAATTCTTAATTTGTAAAGTAAATCTGCTACACCCATTACTCCCAATCCAATTCTTCTAGATTCTTTTGATGCTACAGTGATTTCCTCAACTGGATATGTGTTGACATCAATGATGTTATCCAAAAATCTTGTTGTCTTTCGGATTGTTTCTTCATATCTTTGCCAATCAAATTCATAGGATCCATTTGCTTGTCTCTTTACAAGATTTACCAAATTGATAGAACCTAAGTTACATGATTCGTATGGATAAAGACTTTGTTCGCCACATGGATTTGTTGCTCTTAGTGGACCTTGTCTAGCTTTAGCAAATACATTGTATTTGTTAATTTGATCAAAAAAGATCAATCCAGGCTCTGCACTTTTCCATGCAGATAATGCAATTAAATCAATTAATTGATGTGAATTGATTTCTTTAACTGGTTTTCTATCACGTGGACTACGTAAGACATAGTTACCATCAGTGTTAACTAAAGAATGCCAAAAGTCTTCCCAGATTCCAACACTAATATTGAAATTTTCTAAAACGCCTGGTTCTGTTTTGTTTGTAATGAATTTTTCAACATCAGGGTGCCATGCTTCAATAATTCCCATGTTTGCACCACGTCTTTTTCCACCTTGTTTAACAACTTCAGTTACTGTATTGATAATATTCATAAATGACACAGGACCTGATGCAACACCTGATGTTGATGCTACAATAGCGCCTTCTTCACGAAGATCAGAGTAATTAATTCCAACTCCTCCACCAGACTTGAAGATTAATGCTGCATCAGAAGTTGACTTCATTATCTGAGGCATTCCATCATCCATGCCAAGTACAAAGCATGCTGAGAGTTGTCCTAATCTTCCGCCAGCATTCATCATTGTTGGTGAGTTTGGCAAAAAGTCTTGTGCAACCATCAAATCAAAATATTCTGTGATTTTGTCTGCATAATTTTCAAGTTTCTTTGCTGCAAGTAAGGTTAGAACACTTTTGAAACTAATCTTCATTTGGCCTTGGTTTGCAAGGGCCACATAGTGGTTGATTAGAGATCTAAAATGCCATTTGTTGAAGAAATAATCTCCTACTTTGAACTTGTAGTCAAATGCATCTAATTTTTCAAGATATGATTTTGCTTCATCTATATCCTGAGTAATATTTCCGGATTTGTCAAATATTTGTGAATCAAATAGAATATCACCAATTCCTACTAGAATTGCTACTCTCTCAAACATTTGAGTTGGTGATTCAATAATCTCACTTTTTCCATTTCTGAAAAGATATCGTGATGCCAATACTCTAAGACAATTCAAATCAAACTTTTTAGAAACTGGATCAAGGTTCTTTAAATTCAAGACATTCTTTTTCTGGTCTCTTAATTTTCTTCTTTCATGTCTGTAAACAATGTATGCTTTTGCAATGTCACTATTGCCACTATCAATTAAAGTTGATTCTACAATATCTTGAATATCTTCAACTGTAGGTGTTCTAGTACTAGTAAATCCTTGTTCCACTAATTTGTTAACTACATTTTCTGCTAATTGATCTGCTAGGCCACGATCTGCTTTAGAGGTGGCTGCTAATGCCCTAAATATGGCATTTGAAATTTTATCTTTATTAAATGCCGTTACTGCGCCACTGCGCTTACGAATATCAATTATGGTATTTTCTATTTGTGAATTGTCCATTATAATCTCCCCGACATAGTTATGATCAGTATGGGTATAAATGATTCTGCAGTTTTTTCTTAAAGTTCGGTGCAAAAATGTTGACACCACTTCTATGAAGTTCATAACGGCATAACATTGATCGTTGTTGACGATGATCGCAACATCTGAATTTGATTAAAAAGTTTTGAAAAATGATCGTTACTAGTTTTTTATTTATGAATTTCAGACAATGTATGGTGATTTACATTTTGGACACTTGTCTTCAAATGGTTCATCTTTAAAACCACATTCACCACAAATTGCAGTTACCCTAACAGGCTTGAATGATGATGTTAGTTGAGATGTTTTCTCAATTGATTTTTTGATTTCATCAACCTTTGCGTCTTTGTCAATATTTAATGCAACAAACAATCCTCCATTGAGTAACTTTGAGAGTTTGTTACATTCAGCAATAGGTTCGCTTTTGTTAGTATAATCAGAAACCTCAGAGGCATTAATTGTTACACCTTCAGAATAAGAATCGCCTTCCATGGAGTTAAGAGAAGAATTTTTGCCATATTTCTCACCATCTAGTYTTGCAAAACGRGTTGAACTCTCAGTTTCAGTCATGCAAATAGCMACAGAATCACCTAATTCTTTGCCTTTTTTAGCACCTACATCAACTGCAGTTTCAATGACTTTATGAAGAATATCACGGCCTTCTTTATTGTCTTTGTATCCTAAAATATTAAAAATTGCCTCTTTGAGACCTACTAAATTTATGACAAGTGAGACAGAACTTCTTTGCATGTATTGAGTATTTTTTGCAAGAATCGGATTTAATCCTCGTCTTGTAAGATCAGAAATATCTTTTTTTCTTAATGCCATAGATACTAAAGCAGGTTTCATTAATAATGCRAGTCTTGCTCTAAARTAAGTTTCATCTTTATTTGATTCAAATGCAAGTCTTGGAAGATTAATAGAAACAGATTGTAAATTAATTGAAAGTGGGCCTGTAGTTTTTGTAGAACCATTTGTAACTCCTAAACTTGACATTTGACCTTTAGCAAACATTACTTTGCCACCAATAGAAATTATTTCAGCCACTGATGCTGAAACATCAGTTATTTTTCCTTTCTCAGTATCTATAATTAAACCAATTTTTGGAATTGGTGTAATCTTTGTATAATTTTTGTATGCATTAATTATTGCATTGATTATTTTTGTATCAGATCCTAGTTGCAATCTAATTGATACATTTGTATTTTTCATGTTGAATTTTGAAGAAGTAGATGCAGTTGAAAAGGCATTTGATAATTTTTGTTCAAGTTCAGGAAGAGATTTTGAATGTTTTACAAATAGGGGAACTAAACCATCTAGTACAACTTCTTGTGAAGCTTCTTTTGAAAGTAGAGATATTATTATTGATAGTGCACTTGTAATCTCATCTAGTTGTTTTGATGCAAGGATTCTTGAAACATCAAGGTATTTTCCACCAAGATTAATTCCATCATCAATTAATTCTTTAACATTAACAAATATTGTATCAGGAATCATAGACCAAATTCCAGGATTTGAAATATGCAAATCTCCAGAAAGATGAGAATCGGCTACATCTTTTGGTAGTGTGTTTGTAAGAAGATGTTCAGCAAATACTTTCTGACCAGTGTGAAACAATAAACCTTCAGCACCATTATCTACATTATCTAAATTGGAAATCATTTCCTGTACATCAAAAACAGGCAATCCTAGRCGTGCTAATTTATTACGATATTCCTCATGACCGTGCTCTAAAAGGACAGAATTGACCATTTCTCGGATAAGTGCGCCTGTAAGATAGGTAGTCTGGTATTTGTAAATTCTATTTTCAACTTCTTCAGTAATTTTTTGTGCTAATTCTAATGGAAGACTACCTTCACGAACTAGTGATTGAATAATTTTATGAGAATTAAATTCTTCAATGGATTCATGTGATGTTCTAACATACATTTTTCCACTTTCAATAATTGATCTTTCTTCTATTTGTCTTGCTAAACTTAAAACCAATTTTCCAAGATTTGTAATTGTATAACGTCTTTCAGATTTGTTTAGAGCAACAAGGGATTGTCTTAATAATTTTCTCAAATGATATGCAAATTTTCCACTTTCTTTTTTTGATTTGAATCCAGCAAGTGATTTTAATTCAGAATATGTTAATGGGCCTTTAGAATTTAGGATTCTGAGAATATCAATTCTGTTTGGACTAGCCATTACAGAGAAAATCATCCTAACACGTTTTGAKGTAGATTGTAAAATTCCACCTCTATTTGATGATTCATCATCACCATCAAAGTCTGAGTCCAAATCAGAGTCTAGATCTGAATCGATATCAGYATCCATTTCTAATTCGTCTGCACTCAATTTCATGAATTTAATGAAGAAAASGAGTAATTAAGACTTATGACTATATGAATAATTGATCATTTAAGATCAATTTTTTAAAAATTAAAAATAGATCTTTGATTTGAAGATCATTTTTCTTGAACGTCAAGTGAAAACTCTGATGTAGAAAGCTTTTGTCCACAGGATGGACACTTGCCACCATAAGGATTCATAACATCTTTGATAGATTTTAACATCTTCATGTTTGTAATCTTTTCACCACATTTACCACATGTAATTTCTACTGACATGAGAATTACAAGATRTGTAAAATTATTAAGAATCRATTTTGATTTTTTTTAATAATTCAAGCAAATTATTTTACTGTTTTTCAATGATGATTCCACGATCATCAAAACCAGTAATTTTTGCTTTTGTTCCAACAGGGAGATCATCAGGGGTGGCAATATTTGGCATAAATCCAGAAATTCTCAAATCYGTRTTATCKACTTGAAGTACAACAAAGGCATATGGTGTGTATTTTTCAAAGCCTGCAGGGGCCACAGTAATGATGGTATACGTRGCAACTGAGCCTGTACCCTCTAAAACADTATCCTCAAAACCCTTACTGCCACATTTTAGGCAATAATATGCCGTAGATAAATGAAGAAATCCACAATCAGTGCATTTGTGAGTTAAGAGTTTGCCTTGTTTGGCATATTCAATTAGTTGTTCCTCAATTGTCATTTTATACACTCTGRAATATATGAACAGCACAACTTGCACCAGTTGCACCAAAATTATGRGTTAAACCAATTTTTGCATCTTTAACAGTTCTTGCACCAGCTTTTCCAGTTAGTTGATCAAATACTTCTACTACTTGTCCAACACCTGTTGCRCCTATTGGATGTCCTTTTGATTTAAGACCACCTGATGGATTAATTGAAATATCAGAATTTAATTTAGTTCTACCTTCACGAACAGCTTGAACACCTTGTCCTTTATCAAAGAATCCCARGTCTTCAGTGTCAACTATTTCTGCAATTGTAAAACAATCATGTACTTCTGCAAAGTCAATATCTTTTGCAGTAATACCTGCCATTTTGTAAGCATCTGCTACTGCAATCTTTGTACTAGGAATTGTTGTTAGATGTTCGCGTCCTTGTAATGCAGCTGGTGAACCACCTCTGCCAGAACCAATTACTTCAATATAGTCTCCACCATGTTCTTTTGCAAACTTTTCAGAACAAAGAATAACAGAACTTGCACCATCAGAGAATGGACAGCAATCAAAAAGTTTTAGTGGACTTGCAACCACTGCAGAATTCATTACATCATCAATGGTAATTTTCTTTTGCATGTGAGCTTTTGGATTAAGAACTCCATTGTCGTGATTTTTTACTGCAACTGCTGCAAAATCTTCTTCAGTTGCATCAAACTCTGTCAAGTAAGCTCTTGCCATAGATGCAAACAAACCTGGAAATGATGCACCTGCTTGACCTTCATAGAAAAAGTCTGAACAATATGCAAAGTATGTTGTGGTCCATTCAGTTCCAGTGTGAGTTACTTTTTCAACACCGGTRACAAGAAGGCAATCATAAAATCCGGCTGCAACATTAGCATATGCCTCTCTAAAAGATACAGAACCACTGCCACATGCAGACTCTATTGTTAATGATGGTTTTTCTGGAATTCCTAATCTGCTCATTAAAACAGGACCAAGATGTACCTGTTTATCAGCAACTCCAAAAACGTTTGAAATGTAAGATGCTTGAATGTCTTTAGGAGAAATTTTTGCACTTTCTATGGCTGAAACTGATGCCTGAGTAGTGATATCAGCAATACTTTCACTTAATTTTCCATATTTAGTGCTACCAGCACCAAGAACACAAACCTTTTCCACAAATGTCACTGACCCATTTCCCTATAAAAATTGTTTTAGTAAATTCAACATAGAAAATGCCAAGRAAATCAAATCTCAAAACTCTTCAAATTAAAAAACCAATTATGAGACATGTCGTCAAAACTACAAAGTCAAGAACTAGTATCTTCAAAAAAGAAATTATTCAGTATTATGATAGTAATGGATTTCTTTCTTGGTCATCAAAAGAAAAAAAATACATGATACTTGGAACAAATTCTCCTAAAAATGGTCTAGTACCATGTCCTGAATGTAAAATAGGAGAGTTGATGGTAATTAGATCTAAGGTAACAAGGAAGCGATTCATGGGTTGTTCAAACTATTATGGCGGATGTAAAGCATCATCCCCATTATTACAAAAAGCAAGAATGAGGGCAACAAAGATGCCCTGTGATGTATGTAAATGGCCAATGATAATTTTTCGTTATTCACGAAATCAGAAATGGACAAAACAATGTGGAAACTTTAATTGTAAAAGCAGAAAAACTAAGACTTCAAAGTAGAATAGATATCTGTTCGTCTGTTTTTAAGTAAYGGTAAAATTTTWCGTGTTTGTTTTACTTTGTTTAAATCAATATCAACAAADCCTACACCYTGTTTCTTTTTCATGTCAAGTAAAATTTTTCCGTATGGATCAACTACTAAACTTCGTCCACAGTAAATATTTCCAACTTGATCAGGTGCAATAACATAACATCCATTTTCAATTGCACGAGTTTTGTTAATTGTAATCCAATGTTCTTCTTTCATGTTACCTTTAACCCATGCCGATGGTACAACTAAAACTTCAGAACCTGCTACTGCAAGTAAACGTGACATTTCAGGAAATCTTAAATCATAACAAATCATCATTCCTGTTTTTCCTAATATTGTCTTGACAGGCTTTGCAATTTTTGAGCCTGGAACCATTTTGTTTGATTCTTTAAATCCTAACGCATCATAGAGATGAATTTTCCTATATGTAGAAATCATTTTACCGGATTTATTAATTATAAATGAAGAATCATATACACGATCTTTTTTTCTACTTTTCTCATAAAATGAACCAATAACTTCTATTTGATTTTCTTTTGCTGCTATTGCAATAGTTGTAACAAAATTTCCATTAATTGTTTCAGCTAAACTTGCTAGTTGTTTTGGAGTTTGAGTGGAATTTGTATAAAACATCATAAATTCTGGAAATGCACATAACTTTGCATTTTTTGAAGCTGCATTTTTAATGTATGAAATAATTTTTCCTAAATTTTTTTGTTTATCAGTTGATGCTTTGAATTGAATTACTGCAGCTTTCATGAGATTAATTATTTCAATGACAATAAAAGGATAAACTATTTGTAAAAATAATTAAAGTTGGTTTCCTGCTAGAAAATGATGGGGTTTACTTGGTTTTTTATTTAGATTATGAAGTATTTCTAAGTGAAATTCATCATTTCATTATAATGTGTTAATGGAAGAAATATTTTTGATTTTGGACCATGATATGCAATTTCTTTATCTACTTCTCGGTTGTCACTGTTTATTCCCATACTTTCAACAATTCTCCAATATTTTGGATTAAGATAATTTTCTTTAAATCTACAATAAAAAATAAATTGTTCAAAAAAGGAGAAATTCTTTTTAGAGTTGGTGAAGATGTTCATGATTTTGATACATTCTCCCCAATATCTGGTAGAGACGTAGACAAATTTTTGATATATGGTCCTAATGATAAAGAAATTAGAGAAAAAATAGCTTCAAAAATATCTGAGAGATTTGACGTTGATCTCTCAAAAATAGCACCAATTCAATAATTTTTTCTTGTTTATATGGTAAAATGAGTCTATAGAAACCACTTTCTATTTTAGATTGTTTTCTGTATTCCCTAGAGAATTTTATTCTTTGATTTATACAAACAATCTATTATATCAAAATAATTTTAATTTCCTTTTATGTAATTTTTTAAAATTTGAGAGTAAAACTTGTTTGTATAATAGTCGTTGTGTACATTATTTGTATACTTGTTTTATCACACAACTTCTCGTCTTTTTCCTTCATTTTGATTCTATGTCATTGAATTAGTTTCTTTCTTACTTCCAGACTCAATCTATCAAAGCCAATTACCAATACAAGCAATACCAGCAGAGCCATTGCTACCTTATCAAAGCTAAATGATTGCAAGTAAAGAAATATGTAAAATCCAATTCCACCTGCTCCAACAAAACCCAGTATTGCAGCATGTCGAACATTGTACTCGATCATAAAAAAGAAATTATTTACGAGATGTGGCATTACCTGAGGCAATATTGCATGACTAAATATCTGTGTCCCATTAGCTCCCACTGCAACAACTCCCTCCACAGTATCCATGTCAATTGATTCAATTGCCTCGTAGTAGAGTTTGCCAAGATATCCAAGCGTGTAAAAGGTAAGCGCAAAAACTCCAGCTAGTGTTCCCAATCCAACTACAATTACAAAGATGAGTGCCCAAACCAAGCTTGGAATAGTTCGCACCATCATAAGATACATTCTAGTTACTGCAACCAATGGTTTTGGTGCAATGTTGCTTGATGCCATTGCAGCAATTGGAAGTGCAAGTACAGTTCCAAGCAATGTTCCAACTAGAACCATTTGTATTGTTTCAATTGCAGACTCTAGTAGTGTGGGTGCAACAGAAATGTCTGGCGGATAAAGATTGTAAAGAAAGTCAAAGAGTGGCGGTATTCCATCAATTATTTTTTCTGGAGTAAATTCTATTGCAGAAAATGCCCAAAAAAATATAGCAATAGTCAAAATTACTACAATGAATGTTTTAGTTGATCTAATCGAATAAGGATTTGATTGCATCTTCTTTTATTTCTCTTGTTGGTTCATCAGAAATTATTCGTCCTTCTTTCATTAAGATCATTCGTTTTGCAAATCTGCGTACCAGATCAACATTATGCATAACAAAAATCACAGTCTTTCCTTTCTTGTTCTCATGATCTAGGATTTCAAGAATGGTCTCAACAAGTGACATGTCAAGACTTGCTACGGGTTCATCAGCTAAAATTATCTGCGGCTCTTGTGCAAGACAACGAGCAATAGCTACTCGTTGCTGTTCGCCCCCACTTAGCTTTCTTGCAACAAGACCTTCTTTTCCAGATAGTCCGACTTTGTAGATGCACTCTAAAACAATTTGTTTGTCCTTTTGTGGGTAGATGTGTAATATGCTTGCAAATCTTCCTATCCCTCCAAGCCTACCAATCATTACATTTTCAAAAACGCTTAGTTCCTTGATTAATCGAAACTGTTGTGGAATGAATCCTATGACCTTTCTGAGATGAGTTCTGTTACCTTTTTTCAGTGAGAAAAAATCGACCCCGTTGAGGAGTAATGTGTTTTTTGAGGGTTTGATTAATCCTGCAACGGTACGCAACAATGTGGATTTGCCAGCACCACTTTTTCCAAGAATTGCAACCATTTCACCTTTTTTTACTTCAAAATTAATGTTGTCTAGAATAATTTTAGATGATGCTTTAACTGTGATATCATCAAGCTTAATGTGAATTCCTGATGTTTGGCTAAAAATTTTGTCTACAAAATCTGGCATCATTCAATTCACTAAATGTGAGGAATCTTTGTAAGATCAAGTGCATCAATTAATGTTTGTAAATGCTCAAAGTGATTTACTGGAACATATTGTGTTGAGCCAAACAAGGCTTTATCTAATAGCTCAGGCTGTTCTTTTTTCAAGTCAATCATTGCTTTTTCAAATTTTGTAATAGTTTCAGGATCTACTAGGTCTGCTTTGTAGACTGCACTGTGTGTTGGAACTGGACCAAAGTTTTTAATCACTTTGATTCTTGATTGTTCTTCAGGAGTAAGAAACGTAAAGACTGCCCAATCATCACCTGCTGCGACATCTACTTGACCATTTAACAATGCAACTAGTGATTGATGATAACCACCACTAAACAAAATCTCACTAAAGAACTTTTTTGGATCATCTCCTGATGGCAATAAATCTTGATGCACTAGTTCTGCAATTGGAAATAGGTATCCACCAGTGGAAAGCGGTCCAGAAAATGCAGCTGACTTGTCACGCATGTCTTCAAGTGAATTGATGTCGTCTCTTTCGTTTAGTGTCCAGTACTGACTCATGTAAGATGTTTCAAGTATTTCATTTCCTGATTCTGTCTTAAATGGTCTGAGATCTGCCATGAATGTCAAAACGTTACCATCGTTTTGCTCATTTGCCAAAAGAGCAGGTCTACTACTCATAAATGCAATATGTGTTGTACCTCCCTTTAGCGACAGCAAAGTTGTAGTGTCATCTATCGGATAAAATATCTCAATGGGTATGCCTATTTTCTCGGTAAAATAATCCTCAAGCATATTCTCTTGTGCCTCAAACTTTTTGACATCTCCTTGTGGAACTACTGCAACAACTAGCTTGTCTAGTTTTGTGGCAGTTTGAGAATATTCTTGGGTTTGAATCTTTGCTGTGTTGAAGGTCATTCCTATTACTACTCCAATTAAAACTGCACCAATTACAATAATTGGAATTATAGCTTTATTCAATTCCTTTTCATCCTTTATCTTACTTGTTTTCAGATCATAATAAAGTTAGCTTATGCTAAGAAAATTAGTATGATCTAAATTTTTATTCGGCCTTCTGATCAATATTCATGATCAAGAAAAACATGTTTGTCGTAATTATTGATATATCTTTCAAAAAAGAATTAGAATCATACTTTAAGAAATAGTTTTTTGAATCCAACTGCATTCTGTCAAAATTTGAAGGTTTGGTATCAAGAAGACTAACAGATTCTCCTGGAGATAAGCATAGTATTATTGTGGAGCATCAAAGCAGTAAAACTTTTGATAAAATGTATCGGTCAGAGGAATACACAAGACTTCAATCCGAAGCAGCATTACTAGTTTGTTGAAGTTCTTCTATTATTCCTTCACTGTCTTTTGTGTGAAATTGCTCATTACAAAATTTATCAAAACCTTTTATCGTAGATTGCTTTAGAATTTGAACACTTTTGCTTTGTGATGAAATACTTGTAAAGTATGTAATTCTTGTTCTAGTTCTAAGTAGAATACCTCTTTGCATGTAAATAAAATAAAAAAAATGATAGATAAACCAACTGTTTACAATTGGTTTCCTGCTAAAAACCAATTTTCTTTTGGATTGTCTTCAAAAACAACAATTACATGACTCTCCTTAGTTTTTAAAATCTCAACTGCTGATTTTGTTATTGCTTTTGCATATTCATCTTTTTGTTCCTGAGATCTTCCAGGATACATTGATACTGTAATCAAAGGCATAGAAAATTTAAATAGATTCAGGAATTTATGTTTTCAATAATTGGGTCTGTAACCGTATCTTGAACCATACGTAAAATCAGAGCTGTGAGTTTTTTTGTAAATGTATCCTGTTGCCAATCCAATTACAAATCCACCAATGTGWGCCAARTAAGCTACWCCKCCACCAGCAAYACCGAATCCYCCAAYRAAAAATGGYAAYAAATTTTGGAAAACTAACCARAATGGTAAGAACCATCGAGCCTGAATGTGCATCATTCTCCAAAAGAAACCAAGCATCAAGAAAGTTTGAATTCTAGCTTTTGGAAAAATTACCAAATAAGCTCCCAATATTCCAGAAATTGCGCCAGATGCACCAACTGCAGGAATTACACTACTTGGATCGCCATAAATGTGAACTAGTCCTGCAGTTACACCCCACATTAAATAAATTCCAAGATACTTTGCTTTTCCAAATTTTTGTTCAATGTTATCTCCAAATATCCACAAGAACAATAAATTACCACCAAGATGCATCAATCCACCATGCATGAATGTCGAAGTAATCAAAGAGATGTATGGTATAGAAGGACATAGAATTCTAACTGGTCCAGCACCAAAATCTATTACAGAAAAAGATGCACCTGTAACACAATTAGGAACAGCGCCCCAATTGTAAAATAAATTAAATGCATTTTGATTTGTAAAGTCAAAGAATTGTCCAGTATATGCAATTTCTATTAAAAATACAATTACATTAATTATGATTAAAGCATATGTTACTTTTGGTTTGAATCCCGGAGGATGTGGATTCTCATCTCTTAATGGAAACATTAGTTGATTAGCTTCGATAAAAATCGTATAATAACATTATTTAGTTTTTAATTTGTAAAATTCCTTGTTTTATTAAAAATTCTAATCCTTGAACAAATGATGAATCATCAATGGAGCCATCAGCCCACCAGCCTGCATTATTTCTAATCCAATCAGGAATTTCCTGAGATTCAGAACTTTCTTGTTGTGTTTGAGGAATTACAATGATATTATTATTTATCAAATATTCAATTCCTTCAATGAAGGTATTATCATCAATTTGTTGCTCTGACCACCATAATGCATTATTTCTAATCCAATCAGGAATGGAAATGGAATTATTTTGAGTGATTTGATTAATTACAATAGGAATTTCAGTTGTAGCAAGATGGTTATCATCTAAATTTTTGAAATTTAGATAAACTATACCTGAAATATCTTCAGGAATAAAAAACTCTGCAGTATTATGCTCTTCTTTTGAATCAGTACTAGTTCCACTTTGTTCAAAAATTATTCTATCATTTTGAGTAATAGAAAAGTCATAAGTTGTAGCAATTGGTCTGTTCTTTAAGAAAATATCTGTAACATCAAATAGTATTTTTACATTTGAATTAGATTTTAGATTCTCTGGTTCCCAAGATACAAGAATTCTAAACTGTCCATTTTCTGTAACAGAACTCAAATGAGAATAATCACGGTCAGGTTTTATTATAAAATYCATTTCATCAKTACTGGGATTACTTTGAAAAATATTCAATAATTCTTTTTGATAAATAATAAAATGTACTATYCGTTCATGAGAGATAAAATCATCAATGTTTACAACATCTTTAGATAATTCAATTCCATTTACATAYATTGTAAAACCAGACACTAACAAATCACCAAARTCTTTWGAAATTTGTAGTTCTTCATGGACTACAGATGTTTGATTAATGTTTGATTGACTCCATTCAAAAGGCATTGAAAAACTAATCTCTTTTGAATTTGAATTATATTCAAAATCTAAAATTTCATCATAATACGAAATRATGTTAATATTTTGTTCTCCAAAATTTGGATCAATAATACTRTRTTTTGATGTTTGAGCAATTGAAATYCCTGCATTAAAGACTAGAGGTTTATCTAATTTTTTKGAATATCCATCTRCAGTAAGCACACTAATATCAAATTTGTACAAACCACCCTCACTTARTTTTGGTCCAATTACATGAACCATCCTACTTTCAAGTCCTAATAATRAACCAAAAAAATCATYACTGTCATTATCATCATCAATTATTATTGGATCTGYATCTTCTGATACAAAATTAAAAACTATGAAACCATTATCTGCTTGAAATTCTTGCTCAAAAAGAAATGTTTCTCCACGTTCAGAAGTAATYAAAAAAGTGACATCTCTCAAAGTAGTTTTTGAATTAAARTCAATTAATGAAATAGAAATTTGTTGATCATCATTARTTTCAGGATTATTTTGTGAAGATGAAACTTCCAAMGTAACTAATCKMCCATCTAATTCWACWGGTGGAAAAGTTTCACTACCAAWKCCATGACCATATACATRATCWATTCCAAAWAAWRAWAAAAATATCAGAGYTAYAAATAAAAATAAATTTTTCAAACTAGGTCCACTTGTTTGGATCTTTTTTACGAATTTCTTTTCCGTCAATGGTGATTTGATCTTTTTCTTCAAAAACAGTATGCCATTTTCCATTATTTGGAAAAATCTTATTCATTTCTTTGACTTTGTCATTAGTTGGTGCTTTGTTCATCAAAGCTCCCCATTTCATATTTGGAATTTTTGGCATGATGTCATTGATATCTTTCATTACACTATCACTTTACAGAATTTATTTAAAAACCTATGATTGTACACTCATAATTCCTTCTTTGATCAAAAATTGAATTCCTTGAACAAATGATGAATCATCAATGGAGCCATCAGCCCACCAGCCTGCATTATTTTTAATCCATGCAGGAATTTCATTGGAAGTAGAACTAGAACCTTGTGTGGTTGGTGGAATCTTTAGAACATCTTCTTTGATCAAAAATTGAATTCCTTGAACAAATGATGAATCATCAATGGAGCCATCAGCCCACCAGCCTGCATTATTTTTAATCCATGCAGGAATTACTGYTGGAGATTGAACTTCAGGTGTAGTTGTTACAGTTTTTCCDAKACTTGGTCCAATCTCAATAATACCTGAACCAATTCCGGCATACTTTRGATTATAGTCTAATCCTGTGCCATAAGCTAGAATATCAATTCTGTATTGACCTTGAGATGGAACATAGATWTTTTGAATATCAATTCCTTCAACTGCAACAATACCTAGATTCAGAGGATCATCKCCAGAAAATCTTRCWAGTTCTTGATTAYTTTCATTATCAATAAATGAAATTGAATATCTAATGTCTTTGATTAAATCTCTRTTTTCATCAAAAAATGTAAWTTCAAAAGGTACATCATCACCTGCACCATAATTTCCATCCCATGAAATATTTACTGTAGTTGGAAYTTGTTCATAATTTGTAGTATCAACTAGATAAAATTCAGTTGARCTCTTTGATACTTCACTAAGTGGAACTAATTTCAAATYCATCTTTTTGTTATCATAGTTATCTGAACCTAATGTTTCATTGATTTTTTGTAACTCATTTTTTGTAATTARGAAATGAACRATRTTTGTGTCMTYATATGAATAAGGATCRTTTAGTAATGCTCTTTGATCAATTTCTACACCATTAACATATCCTTTGAATTGTTTTCCTTCTGCATAWGGTGCAAATGATTTTGGAACTCTAACTTCTTCATGTACCACTTGTACCAAATTAACATAATCTGGACTCCAATCAAATGGCATATCAAATGAAATTGAATTATCTGATTCATCAAATTTGAAATTATCAACATCATCATAGTATGTTTTTACAACAACTGGAACTTCAGCATATGCGGTTTGAATAAAAAAGTCTTGTTCTTGTGCAACACTAACAAAAGTATCATAACTTAGCTTATCAGCAACTAAAGTTCTTGGACTAGTTGCAGCTTCAATGTCTACTTTGATGTTGTATAATCCACCTTTTACAAATATTGGGCCTGTAATGGATGGTCTTGCACAAATATCCAAATTATCATCATTACATGCTACACCGTATACGTATAGAGCACCAGGAGCACTAACATGCTCTGAACCACCATAAGTTGTACATTGATGAAGATTAACTGCATCACATCCAGATCTTGGTTTGATTTTTACATCTAATCTTCCATCATCATCATAAAAAAAATTTCTAGCTAAAAGTTCGCCACTTTGCCATAATTCCACTCTGAATGTAACTTGATCAAGATTTTTGTCAGTTAATGTATCAAAGAAACGTATTTGCATATTTGCAGAATCAATTTCACCAACTGTAATATCAGATGGAGATAATTGTGTACGTACAGTTACTTCCATATCGCCAAATGATATTGGTTCAGCTTGATCTCCACCTAATCCATGTCCAAATGCATTTGGAAGAACAGTAGAAATTGAGAAAACACCAACAACTATGGCTAATAATGCAAACTTGGCATACATAGCACGAATTAGTTAATTCCATATTTAAAGCTGGTATAATATTTCTATTCATGAAAATTTTTCAAACAAAGTAGAATTTTTATTTATCATACTAAAATCAAAATTATGAAAATTTTGTTGGTATTGTTACTTGTTCCATTTATGATAATTTCAGCTTTTGCGGAATCACAAACTTTACCAACAGAACAAGGAACATTAGATGTTAAACTAACATATGATACAATAAATCCAGACATTCTAAATAAAATTGGTATTGAATTTATTAATCCGCAAACACAAAAAATACAAATTCATATTGATTATGTAGTTACAGTTTCAAAAAATAATGAAATGGTTTTTGGGCCCACACAATTAATTCACACGTCTGAAGGAGCTGTAAAAATCCCAATTGATTTTAATCTTGGTGAAGGCACATATTCAATGGATATTGAAGTAGAGGGGATTTTATTTAATCCAATTCCATCAGAAACAGTTTCATTTGAGATTTCAGTAGGCGAGGATTTTACACAACCAGATCATGAAAATGGAGTACCAGAAGATGCTTCAAATGGCGGTTGTCTTATTGCAACTGCAGCATTTGGTTCAGAATTAGCACCTCAAGTACAACAATTAAGAGAACTTAGAGATAACACAATTCTACAAACAGAATCAGGAAYTGYATTTATGTCAGGATTTAATCAATTYTATTATTCATTTTCACCAGTAATTGCTGATTTGGAACGTGAAAGTCCAATTTTCAAAGAAGTTGTAAAACTAGCACTAACTCCAATGTTATCATCATTATCTCTACTAAATTATGTMGATATTGATTCAGAACAAGAYATGTTRGGATATGGRATTAGTTTGATTATACTAAATGCAGGAATGTATGTCGGAATTCCATTATTAGGAATTTTAAAGGTATACCAGATTAGAAAAAACTAAATTCTATTTTCTGAAAATCTAGTGAAGTTTTTATGTATCCATACAAGTAATTTDGATCATGAAGACTAAAGCAATTTGCTCTTTCTTCGTACTATTTGCTATCGCAGCTGTGATGATTTCATCAACTCCAGCTGCTTTTGCAGATCACACAGAAGTCGCAATATCTACAGCAGATAATGATCTGGCTAGTCCAGGTTGTGTAGAAACTGAAGTAGGTTGTTACACTCCAAATACGACAACAGTTGAAGTTGGTGGTGTTGTTACAATGACAAACGCCGATGAAGTTGGAATACATACATTCACATCAGGAACAGTAGATGGTTTTGCCGCTACTGCAGATGAAACATTTGATTCTGGTATCCTACAGTTTGGTGATTCTTTTGAATACACTGCAGATACTATAGGTGAATTTCCTTACTACTGTATGCTTCATGTTTGGATGCAAGGTGTGCTCATAGTAGAAGAAGAAGTACATGCAGCTGAAGCAGACGCAGCAGCACAAGCTGAAGCAGACGCAGCAGCACAAGCTGAAGCAGACGCAGCAGCACAAGCTGAAGCAGACGCAGCAGCACAAGCTGAAGCAGACGCAGTAGAATTAATGGTAACAATTACCAACTCAGTAGTAGATGACGGAACTCAAGTAGATCTTGAATTCAGTGAATTACACGTCAACTATGAAATAACTGCAACACAAAACGGTGAAGAAATTTACAAAGAAACTGCACACTCCATGGAAATGACTGCAAGTCACATGGTTGATGCTATTGGATCAGATGATAGTCCAATTGATATCGAAATAGTTTCTTTAGGAATTGGCCCACCAGGTGCTGAAGCAGATTGGACTGGACCATTAGGTTCAGTAGCTACATCACAAATTGTCCCAGAATTTGGTACAATTGCAATGATGATACTAGCTGTCGCAATCATAAGCATCGTAGCAGTAACTGCAAAATCTAGAGTTGTTCCAAGATTTTAGGAATCCCTCTTTTTCTATTTTCTGAAAATCTAGCGAAGTTTTTATGTATGAAT
>NVWC01000037.1 GCA_002317795.1 Nitrososphaerota archaeon | reverse complement strand
TGTTGGTAATTCATCGGCATCAGATTTTTTTTCAAATATCGGAAAGCTAGCTTTCCGATATTTGTTATCTGTTGCACTTATTGTTTGAACTTAGTAAATATTGAATTCGATTTAGATTCATGGAATAACGCCTTTTTTTTAATAAATTTGCTACCCTTATTATTAAATGGGTATGGATAAAGTAGTAGGAGTAGAACTTAGTCATCGATTTGCACCAATTGCAGTTAGAGAACGATTAGCCCTTAACAAAGAGCAAACCATCACGGCTTTACAAGAATTAAAAAAAAGCTATGAAGAGGTGTTTATCATATCTACTTGCAATAGATTATCCATTTATGCTTTCGGAAAAAGTCATAATGAAATTCTTAATTATTTTGATCAATTTGGAAATTATCGTCAATATTTATCCATTTTACCAGATAGCGAAATAGCCATAAGAAATTTATTTTCTACTGCTGCAGGATTAGAATCTCAAGCAATAGGAGAGCATCAAATAACAGGGCAAATTAGAGATGGATTAAATTTGGGTAGAGAACAAAAAACTATTGGCCCAGTATTGGATGAGTTAATTCGTCAAAGCCTACATACCGGAAAACGAGTTAGATTAGAAACTAACATTGGAAAATATTCTGCTTCATTAGCAACAGTTGGTTTTGAATTAATCAATAAACATGATTTTGAAATTTCTGAAACCACTTTCTTAGTTATTGGAACTGGAAATATGGCCAACCTTGTTACTACTGTTTTAGATAGAACAAAAATTAAAAAATTATACGTTGCCAGTCATGATTTTGAAAGAGCAAAAGAAATGGCAAAAGAATGGAACGGAGAGCCAGTTGACATGGAAAACATGCATCAGGCATTATCAGAAGCAGGTGTAATTATTGGTGGAACACAAGGCGAAATTAACTTGCTGCATGAAGAAACTATGGCAGAAAGTAAATGCCCAAGAGCAAATTTTGCATTACAAACTGGTGGCCCCAAATTATTCATTGATTTTGGAGTGCCAAGAAATTTCAACCCCTCTTTAAAAGAAGATTCAAACATTACGCTATACGATTTAGATGATATTAAAAAAATTACCTATGATGGTTTATTAAAAAGATATGATGAAATTCCTCAAGCAAGAAAAATTGTGAATGAGGAATTAGATTGGTTAATGATATGGTTAAGAAACCGAAAAGTTGCCCCCGTTATAGAAGCCTATTGGAACAATTTAGAAAAAATTAAAGAAGACGAATTAAAATGGTTACTTCCCAAGTTAGAAAATGTAGACGAACATACCAAAGAGTTATTACAGCGTTTTACCCATCGATTAATAAGAAAAATATCTAACCCTACGATAGAAGGAATTAAAAGTATTGCCCAAAATTTACACGAACAAGACAATCCGATAAACACAGCTAAACACATTTTAGATTTAGAAGGAGTTGACATATTTGTACCTAAGAAAAAAATTATTGTTGGAACAAGAGGAAGCAAATTAGCGTTAACTCAAACCAACTGGATAATAGACCAATTAAATAAAATTGAACCGGATTACGAATTTGAAACAAAAATAATTCGAACAAGTGGTGATGATGGAAAGATTGATGTTGTAGGAGCTTTCACTTCCGCGCTTCAACGTTCTATGTTAGCTGGCGAGATTGATTTAGCTATACATAGCTATAAAGATATCCCAACTGAAGAGGTGCTAGGATTAAGAGTTATTCCCGTTACAGAAAGAAAAGATGTTAGAGATGTATTAATTTCAAAATCTGGAGAAAAATTAATTGACTTACCTCGTGGAGCTGTTATTGGAACAGGAAGTTTAAGAAGAAGTGTTCAGCTTCAACAAATTAGGCCAGATTTAGAATACAAGTTTATTCAAGGGAATGTTGATAGTAGAATTCATAAAATGGAAACTGAAGGTTATGATGCTATCGTTTTAGCAGCAACTGGTTTAGAAAAAATGAATATGCTTGATCAAGCGACAGAAATTTTTGAAATTGATGTTATGGTGCCTGCAGTTGGTCAAGCCATTTTAGGAATAGAACTAATTGATAAAGACGGTTACATTTTAGACTTAGTAAAACAGCTAAAACATGAACCAACAAAAAATGCAGCTGATGCTGAAAGAGCTTTTTTAATTGCCTTAGGAGGTGGCTGTAATACTCCAATTGCAGCTTATGCCCAAGCTACAGAAACTGAAATTACCATCCAAGGAATTTACGCATCAGAAGACGGAATTCACTTTGAAAAAGCAACTATTTCAGGCAAGGTAGGAGATAAAAAAACACTAGCACGAAAACTAGCAACTCAGCTAAAAGATAAGATAGAACAAAAGCTTAATAAAAATAAAATAGTCGCAACGACATAAATTATTATAATGGATAACATGACGAAATTTTGGATAATATCAATACCTATATTTTTAATTATAATAGCAGTTATCGCGAAATTTACACTCAAAAAATTTAGGTCTGAATCTGATGACAGAGAGTGGAGATTATGGTCTGGAAGGTCTACCTATTGGCAAATGGTTTCTTTATGTAGCTTAGGAATAACCACTTTTATTATGTTTATTTTAAAATGGGTTAATGTTGTCACTTTTTAGTTTTAAGTGATGCTGCCTCTTAAAGATAAAACTGTTTTAATTACCCGGGCTGCTAATCAAGTAGAAGACTTTATTAATCAATTACAAGGTTTAGGTGCAAATACAATTACGCTTCCCTTAATTGAAAATACAGCTATCAATAAGAATGAATTATCCAACAAGCTAACTGCAAACAATTACGATTGGATAATTTTTACAAGCACCAATGCTGTTAAATTCTTTTTTGAAACAATTCCTGCGACTACTGTTTCTTCAAAAATTGCAGCTGTTGGCGAAAAAACAGCAGACGTCATAAAGCAATTAGGGTTAACTATTGAATTTACTCCCTCTGAATTTACTGCCCAACATTTAGCCAACGAAATTCCTATTGAGGTTAATCAACAAATATTAATTCCAAGATCTAACTTGGCAAAAAATAATATTGTTGAAATATTAGAAGCTCGAAATTGTGTGGTTGAACCCATATCAGTTTATGAGAACAGCTCAATTCATTATTCAAAAGAAGAAATTGATAAGGTGTTTAATCAGAAAATAGATTACATCACTTTTACAAGTGGGTCTACTGTTCAATCTTTTATTGAACTAGGAATTGAACTAAGTGCTGAAAAAGTAGTTTGTATTGGCCCTGAAACAGCTAAAATAGCTGAGCAAAACAACATTAAAGTTTCAGCGGTTGCTAATCCTCATACTATTGAAGGGCTAGTTAATGAAATTACCATCATTACAAAGAACGAAGAATGAGTGATGAAGCAATCTTGCTTTAATGAGATTACTTCATTTATTTTTTTAGATACTTCGACAACCCTTCGACAAGCTCAGGGTGACATTTCTCCGTATTGACGGAAAATAAATTCGCAATGACGTACTAAAATAAAACACCAATAACTATAAACTAGTTTAAACCTGATGCAACTTAGTTAAGATTTCTTTAGCCTGATGCCATTCAAGTCTAGGACCGAATTGAGTTACCACTTTTGATGACGCTAAAGATGCTAGTTTTCCCGAATCTGCAAAGCTTTTTCCGTTCGTAATTCCATAAAGAAATGCTCCAGCAAACAAATCTCCAGCACCATTTGTATCGATGGCCTGAACATTATATGGTTCAATATCAACAAATGTATCTCCATCAAAAATAATTGCTCCATTTTTCCCTTGTGTAATTACAAATCTTTTCGCAGCTTTTTTTAATTCTTCTCTTGCCTCTAAAATATTATCTTTTTCAGTATAAAGCATCGCTTCTTCTTCATTGCAAAATAATAAATCAACACTTGCCCCAACAACCGATTCCATTTGATCTCTAAAATACTTTACCATTGATGGGTCAGAGAATGTTAATGCTGTCTTCACTCCATTATCTTCAGCCAGTTTCTTTGCGTACTTCATAGCATCCTGACCATTTTCTGAAGTTACCAAATACCCCTCAATATATAAATATTGAGAATTCTTAAGCGCATCTTCCTTTATTTCTGTTCTGGAGTAATCTGATGTAATACCTAAAAAAGTATTCATAGTTCTTGAGGCATCTTGGGTAGTCATCACCAAGCACTTTCCAGTAATTCCTGATTCCAGCTCTTCATTATGAATGTTTGAATCTACTCCATTAGCTTTTAAGTCTTTTATATAGAAATCTCCTAATTCATCATTTGCAACTTTACAGGAGTAATAGCTCGAGCCTCCAAATTGGCTAACAGCAATGACTGAGTTTGCCGCAGAACCTCCACATTGTTTATTACTATTACTCATATTGATGGCATTTGAAACCTTGGTTTGATGTTCTTCATCCACCAGAGTCATCATCCCTTTTTCTATATTATGATTGGTTAAGAACTGATCATCAACTTCAGTTACTATATCAACTAAGGCGTTGCCTATCCCAAATACATTATACTTTTTACTCATTTCGTGATTATTTACTCGTTCAAATTTTTTGCAAATATATTGTATAATTCAAAACTTTCAACTAATATTGCCGTCCGATTTATCGAGATTCCTCCTTAGCTCAGCTGGTTAGAGCATCTGACTGTTAATCAGAGGGTCCAAGGTTCGAGTCCTTGAGGGGGAGCCAAATTAAGCCACTAGCAATAGTGGCTTTTTTGTTTTAGAGCAATTTGGATCGTTTCACTTGCAAATCACCTGCAAATTAAAAGACAAATGATTACTGAAAAGGTAGTTAAGGAACAGGGCAAACTCATACTTTTTTCTCAAACAAATCTAAGATAATCACCTAAACTATAGTTGGTTAAGTTGTTAATTATTCGTATATTATACTGATAATCAACAATTTAGATATATGAAATCAGGTAGTAAAATAATAAGTATTTTTAAGCAAGTAGAAGATCCAAGAAGCCATATAAACCAACTTCACAAGTTAATTGACATCCTTCTAATCGGGATAATTTCAGTGATTTGTGGAGCAGAAACATGGAAGCAAATGGTTGGGTTTGCTAAATCAAAAGAAGAATTTTTAAAAACATTTCTTGAATTACCTCAAGGAATACCTTCGGAAGATACTATAAACAGGGTCTTTTCTTCTATTGATAGCATTCAATTTGAAACGTGTTTTATAGAATGGGTTAACTCAATTTCAGATTTAAGCAAAGGGCAAATAATTGCCATTGACGGTAAAACAATAAGAGGAGCAAAGTCTCATGGAAAGAAATCTCCTATACATATGGTTAGTGCTTGGGCTTGTGAGAGCAATCTTGTTTTGGGTCAAATAAAAACAGCAGAAAAATCAAATGAAATTACAGCTATCCCTCAATTATTAGACATTCTTGATATAGCAGAACAGACTATAACTATTGATGCTATGGGGACTCAAAGAGAAATTGCAGAAAAGATAATTGATAATGATGCTAATTATATTTTGGCAGTAAAAGCAAATCAAGCTCATTTATTAGCAAACATAGAAGATGAATTTAAGTTTGCAAAGCCGCTAGATATTAATGTTAATGAAGATTTTGGACATGGAAGAATAGAGACTCGAACCTGTAGTGTTATTACTGATTTTAAGTTTATTGAAAATAAAGATAATTGGAAAGATTTAGTTAGCATTATAAAAATAGAAAGTGTTAGAGAATTTAAAAATAGCGATAAGGAAACAGAAAAAGCAACACGTTACTACATCTCAAATTTAGAAGATAATGCCAGTATATTTCAAGCTTCAATCCGCTCTCATTGGGCTGTTGAAAATAAATTACATTGGACTTTAGATGTTGCTTTTGGAGAAGATGCCTCTAGAAAAAGAAACCATAATGCAGCACAAAACTATTCTGTACTCTTAAAAATAGCACTAAACTTATTGAAAAATGAAACAACAGAAAAGCAGGGCGTTAAAGGCAAAAGACTGAAAGCTGGGTGGGACAATCAATACCTATTAAAAATACTCAGAATAAAAGTATGAGTTTGCCCTGWWWWWWTKMWYRWATMWWTWYSCRWMKYWATTAAWWRWTTMTAYATTTGMRCTCCTCAAATGAGAGGATAATTTATTTGGC
>NVWC01000016.1 GCA_002317795.1 Nitrososphaerota archaeon | reverse complement strand
CCTAACATCTGTTTGTTTAGACCTAACATCTGTTTGTTTAGACCTAACATCTGTTTGTTTAGACCTAACATCTGTTTGTTTAGACCTAACATCTGTTTGTTTAGACCTAACATCTTTGTTTGTTTAGACCTAACATCTTTGTTTGTTTAGACCTAACATCTGTTTGTTTAGTAAAAAACTAATTAATTTTTATTTGACTTTTTTTAGTATTTAATCTGTGAATGAAAATAATTTATTGGATGAAAAATTTACAAATATTTTATTTGAAACTATTCCTGATATGTTGGCAATCTTGGATAAAAATGGAAAAATCCTTTTTTGCAATTCTCAATTTGTAAAAAATTCTAGGTTTGAAAAAAAAGAATTAATTGGAATGATTGCTCCTGTTGATTTAGTTCATAAAGACGATCGAGAAAAAGCGTTATCTGCATTTGAGCAAGTTGTCACAGAAGGAATCCATCTAAATGTTCAACTAAATGTAATACGTAAAGATAAAACTGTTTTCCCTTCACTTTGGAGCGGCTCTGTATTGAAAGACAAGTCAGAAACGGTTCAGGGATATTTGATAACAGGTAAGGATCTAACTGTCATTGATAATTTAAAAAATGAATTAAAACAACTTAGCACACAAAAATTCAATGAACATCTTTTAACTATCGGGGAATTGTCTGCTAGATTATCTCATGATATTAGAAATCCTCTAGGAATTATACGAATGGCTATAGAAAATATGCATAATGCAAAAAACAAACCAGATGGATTTGAAGCATCAATTGAGAGATGTAATAGATCTATAGATAGAATTACTCATCAGATAAATGATGTAATGGATTTTGTAAGACAAAAGCCATTAACATTAACAAATAATTATTTCTTAGAGATCTTGAACTCTTCTATTTTGTCTATGAACATACCTAAATCGATAAAAATCATCAAACCTAAAGATGATTTTGTATTATATTGTGATCCTGAACAAATCCAGGTAGTTTTTTCAAATCTTATTCTTAATTCAATTCAAGCACTGTCTCAGAACGGTCAAATTGATATATCAATATTACAAAATAATGATTCTATGGAAATCATATTTGCTGATTCAGGGATACCAATACCTGAAAAAATTATGCCTAAAATTTTTGAACCATTATTCACAACAAAACAAATGGGAACTGGATTGGGGTTGGTAAGCTGTAAAACAATCATAGAAAGTCACGGTGGTTCAATTCGAGTAAAAAACAACCCTACAAGATTTGAAATCACTTTACCCAAACCTATAATTCATTAAAATTATAATTTAAAATCATATACAAAATTACAAATCTTCTTTTCACATCTATCTAATCTTTATCCCCAAAAAGATATGTGAATCCATGTGGGCCCATTTTAATTCCAAATCAAGTATCTGGGTCTCAATTAACAAGTAAATTACTACGGGCTCAAAGGGTCTAATGTCTGCATTTTGTTTTATCCTCAAAAAGGTGGCTGAATATTAATGGGGGTGGGACTTTTCTTAAGACAACTTACTCTACTGGTTAGGTCGAGTGACCAGAAAAATTTCGAACCTACTGGCTCGTTTGATGGGAATTTGTTTTAGACACAATGATAAATTAGATTGTAAGGATTAAAATCTATAATGAATAGTTTTAGCGAGTAAACAGGAGTGACGCTGGTTAGTATCACTTAATTTTATTTTGTTCTGCTTGATCTTCCTGGCACCAATTGTTTTGAGACAGCCATTGCAACAGAATTTGAAGTACATGGTTTTAGGAGGTAATCTTTTGCATGTCCTTTTTTGATTACCTCGTTGATTGTTTCTTGATTTTCTTTAGTTGATATTACAATAATTTTTGCATTTGGATCATGCTTTGTGATTGCCTGAGTTGCTTTTACCCCGTCAACATTGGGCATGACTATGTCCATAATCACTAAATGTGGTTTTTTGGAAATGTATTGAGTAATTGCTTCTGTTCCATCCTTTGCTTCATAGTATATACTACCAATCTTTGACTCCTTAAGAATTTTTTTCATCGATGATCTAAAAAATTTTGAATCATCTACTATGAGAATTTTACTAAAGCGTAAAGGATTCACTAGTAATTTTTCACACTCGTTTTGAACATCATATTGTTATATTTTTTAAAGTTATTAGATGAGGATCTGTTCATTATCAACAGATCATCTTTAAGAAATTTTTATAATATTCCTGTATATTACAAAAATCTAAGTTACTTCTTCTACTGATAGACTAATGTTATGAAGACTAGTCACATTCATTCTAGTTAGAAAGTTAATGGTGTGATCTGTATGTACTGAATTAGCTGCTATAGATAATGTATTCAAATCCTGAAGTATCTGCTCCAATGGATTTGGTAACTGGATTTAGAGCAATGTCTGTAGTTGCTGTAAGTGTATTTTGGGTATCAGTAGCTGTAATTCTAGGCATATTTTGGCACAAATTTAGACCTGATACCCATGTAACTATGGCTAAAAATTAGTAAAGATTTTCTAGATTTAATTTGATCCACAAAATGTTAATCATTCTACAAGTATGAAATGATAGTAACTGCTTTAAGCCAAAAATTTAACTTTTTTCATGCTCAGAAATGGTCTAATTTTATTTTCTATACTTGTTTTAGGTGTGATGTCTTTTTCTACATCTAATTTTGTTTCAAATTCAATAGATGATTCTACTCAAACCATTCTTATGTTTATTCCTGCATTTGCTCAAGTTGATGATGATGTGGATGATGAGAAAGAAGATGAAATTGATAATGAAGACATTGAACTACGGGGAACAATTCTTGTAGTACATGATGATGACAGCTTTGATTTAGAAATTATTGATGGAATTAAAACAATTCATACAGATGAGAATACAATAATTGATGATGGTTTCGAATTACAAGATATAGTTGGTTTTGTTGTTGATGTTGATGTAGTTGATGTTAATGGTAGTTTGTTTGCAACAGATATAGAATTTGATGATAAAATTAAAGTTGAAATTGAAAATAAGATTGATGATGACAAAAATGAAGAAATAGAAGAAGAAAATGAATTAGATGCACTAAAAGAAATTAACAAGGCTAATAGAGAAATTAAAAAAGCAGATGAAAAAATTTCTAATGCTACAGATAACGGAAAAGATACTGGACTTGCAGAATTAAAATTATATGATGCAAGAGAATTACTTGAACAAGCAAAAATTAGTTTTGATGATGGAAATTTTGAGGATGCAGAAGATCTTGCAGAAGAAGCAAAAGATTTGGCTTCGGAGTCTAGGATGAAGTTTCTAGGAAAATCTTTAGAAGAATTTGATGATGAAGATTTTGAAGAAGAGTCCGAAGACAAATCAGAAATTGAGATTGAAGTAGAAATTGAAGATGGAATTGCAAAAATTGAAGCTGAATTTGGAGATGAGAAATTAGAGTTTGAAATAGAATGGATAGATGAGCAAATTACTATTGAAGAAATTATGCTACGAACTGGTTTATCTCCAATTCAAATTGAATCATCAATTTCATTTGAATTTGAAGACCTGGAAGAATTTGATGAAGAAAATGATAAGAAATCAAAACAAGAAAAACTAGCAGATAAACAAGCAAAGAAAGAATCTAAACTACTTGAGAAACAAGCACGATTTACTGAAAAACTAGCTGAAAAAGAGGCTAAATTATCTGAGAAATCCAAACTTTCAGAAGAACGAGCATACAAACTCATTCAGAAATTAGAAGAAAAAATCCAAAAAATGGAAGAAAGACTACAAAAATTATTGGATAAATATGAAAGTGGAGAATATTTTGGTAATCTCAAAAATAAAGATTCTGTAACGCATTCTTTTACACTTTCGTTTGATGGAACTGCATTAGAAATTAATGATTCTTCAAATGTATCTACTGTAAATGGAAAATTATTCTTAGAAAATCAAGTAACTGGAAAACATATTAAAAAATTCCGTGTAACTGGGGGTGAGATATTTGTAGGCGATAGTGATGTATATGATATAATATTTGGTAAGGCCCGACTTACTTCTGGATCCGGCGGAGACAAAAATTCTATGATTGTTATTGGTCAAGTTTCAAATGGTGTAGATGTTAGAACTTTGAAATTAAATATTAATCTCTCTGAATCCTTTGATAATGATATTGAGTCAGTAAATATTGAAATCTTATCACCACGAAGTAAAATTGCAAGTGAATGGTTTCTAAGTGGTACGGGGAATCTTGGATTGACTGAATCTATGGAGTCTACTGAATCTGTTGAAACTATTACCTCAGAAAATTTTACATCTGAAACTGTAAACTC
This sequence comes from Nitrososphaerota archaeon, assembly GCA_002317795.1. Taxonomy (GTDB): domain Archaea; phylum Thermoproteota; class Nitrososphaeria; order Nitrososphaerales; family Nitrosopumilaceae; genus Nitrosopumilus. The sequence continues at coordinate 42,173 of NVWC01000016.1, read as the reverse complement.
AGATGCACAAATTCCTGATGTAGATATACCTATTATTACTGAAATTTCTATCTCAACAGTTGAATCATCTTATCTTACTGGTGATACAATAATAATTTCAGGAATGGTTCATGAAATTTTTGAAAACACTCCAGTAATTATGCAATTAATTTCTCCTGTTGACTTGATTGAAATTGCTCAAATAGATGTTGAATCTGATGGTGTATTCACACATACTATTGTAGCACAAGGCACACAATGGGCATTTGATGGAACTTATATCATTAAGGTGTTCTATGGTGCAAACAATGTAGCAGAAACTAGTTTTGCATTCATATCTAAAAATTAATTTTTTAGCATAAACTCAAATTTTTCATAATCTACACAAAATTTCGATAATGTTTTTGTAGAAATTGAACTTGCAAGAAAAATTTCTTTAACTGAATTACAAAGAAAAGAATCAGTAATTGAAATTCAAACGGAAAATCTATCAAAACAAACTGAATTACTTGAAAAGAGAACTGCTGAACTTGATGATGAAAGAAAAATATCCTCAGAACAGATTCAAAAAATTGAATCTAATCAGCTAGTTTACTAGATGAGTTATTTTGTAGTTTTATTTGCTATTGGCAAAGTAAAGTAAAATGTGGTGCCACCTTTACCCTCACTTTCTACCCAAATTTTACCCTTCATTCCATTTACCATTCCCTGACAAATAGAGAGGCCTAGGCCTGAACCACCATGTTTTCTTGTAGCAGATGTGTCAATTTGATAGAATTTTTTGATTGCCTCCTCTCCGTTATTAGCTGACCATACTTTATGGCCTAAGCCTTCTAAAATGAAACTCATTGTCTCTTGAATTGTTTTATTATCATCTACTACTAGAACTGAATTAATTCCTGATATTTTTTTAGAATTCTCTAACAGTATTGTATCATTCATGTTTACTCTCCTTTTTTATTTCTTCCATTTCTTTACATAGCAAGTCGACTTCGATTGGTTTGTGAAGAATTTTTCTAATTCTATTGCTATTTAGATGATCTACTTGTTCATCAGATAACGTCATTGCAGTTAATGCAAAAATATTGTTTGTAGTTTTTCCTTGTTTCTTTAGTTCTTCTAATACATCAAAACCACTAAAATCAGGCATAGTCAAATCTAATAAAACCACATCAAAGGATTCGTCTATATTTTTTTTAGACCATCTCGTCCATTACCTGCTGATTCTACCTCCATGTTTATCATGTTAAAACATCAGCAAATGTCTCTCTGATTGCTTGATTATCATCAATGTGTAATATTTTCATTTTTTTACTTTTTATCATATAAAGATTAGTTACAAAGATGTAAACCAATTATTCCAGAAAAATCATATGTCAAAATATTCTAATAATATTAACATATTTTTACATTCAAAAAGATAATTTACAGAAATATTTTCAAGATATAAAAAAACTAGTAACCTTCTTCCCCTTTGAAAAGAAGACACCAATAATTGGCATTAGTCTTTGAAGATTTCTTTTGGCCAACTTTGCATGGTCCAAATACTTTTCCTGCGGCTAATTCTGATTGATAGTTTGGCACTCTTTTGATTTGCTTTACAATTGCTGGTGTCACAAAAAAAGAACTTACCTTTTGATTGTTTACCTCAAATGTTTCTACAGTACTAATTACGTCATAGTCAGTCATTCCATCCTCACCAATTGCCTCTTTTGGTGTATATGGTGATGGTCTACCTCTATTTGTTTGAAAGTCTTTGATGTTGATGATTTTGCCAATTATTTTTCCAATTCCTATGGCCTTTGTTTGTTCTTGTGGTTTGTTGTAATCCCCTATGTTGATTTGAGTTTGTCTAGTTTCATTCATGTTATACAATTTAGTAAAAATAATTCTAAAAGAATTATCTCTTTTAATGTATCCTGACTAGTAGTCAACACTGATTCTATTTTGAATATTTTTTTGAAAGAATTTATTCCACTCTTCAATGGTTCCAATATCATGCCTAGAAATTTTGTAAAAATACACTTTTTCTAACATTTTTTGAATTACATCCAAAATTTGTACCCTCAAATCTAGTTTGATCATCTTGATCATACCATTACGCATTACTCACTTGTGAGCTAATTTTATTGTGAATTAATTGAAATCAAATGTAAAAATAACATCAATTTTTGCGATGTTTTGTATTTTATTGTATTTTTCATCAATTGATGAAGTATCAGGAGATCATGTGGTGGGTGAAGATATTATTCATAAAAATAAATATGAAATAATAATGAAATCATCTCCTCCTGGTTTAGCTATCAAGGGTTCTGGAATTTATGAGGATGGAACTTGGGTAAAAACTGAAACTGTTCTACTAGAATGGGGGGCATATCATTTTGTTGGATGGACAGTTGATGGAAAATACGTTGATGGAAATCCAACCACGGTTTTGGCAAATAAAGACCATGTAGTAATTGCAATGTATGCTTTTCATCCCGTAAAAAAACAAACATCTACTCCTTCAACATTGGAAAAATTTGATTTATCAATAACTTCATCTTATGGAAAAACTGGCGGTGGTGGAACATACGTTGATGGAACAATTGTTGATTTTAATGTATCAGAACAATTTGTCAATGATGAAATTTATGATGGAATACGGTATGCATTTTCCGGATGGAGTGGTGGAAAAACTCCTGGTTTAATGTCTAATGTAATTAAAATGACTGAAACTGTACAAATTAATGCAACTTGGAATAAACAGTACAGATTAGACATTGTTGATTCTGTCGATAAAACAACAATTATGCAAAGTAGCTGGCATGATGTGAATTCTATTGCTCCATTAATTACTAGTAATGTTGATCCAAATTTTGAGAATAAAATTAAGAGGACCATCAATTCTTGGGTTAGTACTGGTGTAAACTTTGCAGACATTAAGGAACCAACAAAACCAATTACAAGTTTAGTAATGGATGATCATTATCAAGTTTCAATTGATTGGAAGAATCAATTTTACATTGATGCTAGTAGCCCATATGGAACTGTAGAAGGAAGTGGATGGTATGATGAAGGGGATATTGTAGTAGCATCAATTAATCAACAAACTTATGATTTGGGAATTGCAGGAACTCGTTTAATTTTTGATGGATGGGTTGGAGATGAAATATCTAGTGGAGTGAATATTCAAGTTCCACTTGATGGACCTAAAACACTAGAAGGTACTTGGAAAAAACAATACCTGTTAACTGTAAACTCTGAGTATGGTTCGCCTCGTGGTGCTGGATGGTATGCCGAAGGTGATTTGGTAACTTTTGGAACAACTAAACCACGTGAAACAACTGGAATATGGAACCAAGAAATTTTCCAAGGATGGACTGGTGATTCAGAATCTACATCATTAACTGGAACCATTTTAATGAACGGTCCAAAAATTATTACTGCAGAATGGAAAGTTGATTACTCTATTGCAATATTTAATGGATTAATCATAATTATTGCAGCAGTAGTTGGTTTATTTTTGTATATGAATGCAAAAAAAGGATTAGGGAAAAATAAATCATCAAAATCAGACAATGATAAAAAAATTGAGAAAAAAATAAAGAAATCTGCATTCTCATCTCTTGGAAAATTTTTTAACTCAAAATCTATCACAAAAATCGATGACCCAATAATTGATGAACAACCCCCTGAATTAATTCAATCAAATGAGCCTGAAAAAATAACTCCTCATGTAATTGTATCAGAACCTCCTCAAAAAATAACACAATTAGAATCTAGTATTAAGAATATAGAATTTGAGAGAAGTATACTATCTAAAAAATCTGAACATTTGGAAGACAGTTTAGAAAAAGTTGAACATCAAAAAAATGAATTACATGAAAAAACAAATCTAGTAGAGCATGAAATGCTTGAAATTGAATTTGAGAAAAAGAAAATTGYATATGAAAATGAAAATAAKGAAGTATCTTTTGAGATTGAAAGAAAAGGTGAATTGGCAGAACTTGGAAGAATTGAATCTGCAATTAAATTAACAGAGTGTAATCTAGAAGAAAAGGCAGATCATTTAGAAAAAAGTCTTGCAGAAGTTAAAGAACAAAAGAAATCCTTCTTACTAAAAACTGAAAAACTTGAAGAAAATATTGCCGAAAATGAACTTGCTCAAAARAAATCTCGGATGAAACTAGAMAATGATCTAGCTGAAGTTCAACTACAAAAAAATCATTTATCTCARAAAACYAWAGAACTKGARKCTAGATTATCTGATGCTGAACTCCAAAAAAACACCACATTTGARGAAAAACAACAACTAGAAGCAAGTCTAGYCGAAGTWCAACTCCAAAAGAAAAATGCAATAGTAGAGTTTGAGCGAAAATTACATTCAGTAGAACTTGAAAGAAAAGAAATTGATCATGATCTTGAAAAGAGAACAAATGAAGTTATACTCCAACAAAATAACTTGTCTCACAAAGAACAACAACTTGAATCAAGTTTAGTCGAAGTTGAACAACAAAAACAAACTTTACAATTACAAACAGAAAGACTAGAAGAAAAAAATAAAGAAAATGAAAATGCAAAAAAGAAACTTGTTGAAGAATTTGAAAATAAAGTAACCGCCCTTAAAATTGAAAGAAGGGATGATTTAGATAATCTTGAAAAATCAAAAAATGAATTCAAAGTATTTGAAAAAGAGTTAAAGGAAAAAGAAAAAGAATTAGAAAAAAAATCATCTGAAATTAATATATTCAAAAACCATCTTTTAACACAAAAAGAAAAACTAGAAGAAAAAAATAAGGAAAATGAAATTGCAAAACAAAAACTTGCTGAAGAATTTAAAAATAAAGAGAATACATTTGATTTTGAAAGAGAATTATTAATAAAAAAATCAAATACTCTAAAAACAAAACTTGATGAATCTGAAAATAAACTACATTTATCTGATGAGGAATTAAAGAAACATTTTACTTCAATAAAACTTGCACAAAATAGACTATCTCAAGAAAAACAACATCTAGAAGAAAGTAAAAATGATCTGGAATTACAAAAAAGTAATATCACAAAAGAAAAACAACAACTAGAAGAAAGTTTAACCAAAGTTACACTCCAAAAAAGTAATTTATCAATTAAGTCTGAACAACTAGAAGCAAGTTTAACCCAAATACAGCTTCAAAAAAGAACAGCTTCTGATGATTTACAGAAAAATTTTACATCCCTAGAATTACAGAAAAAAGCAATTTCTCAAAGAATGATTGATTTGGAGCAAATTATTTCTGAAGTTCAATATGAAAAAAAGAAAGCCTCTGCAGAACTTGCAAAAAGTGAATCTGAAATTAAACTTTTAAAAAATAATCTATCTGAAAAAGAAGAACAATTAGACAAAAAACTACTTGATGCAAAACTATGCAAAAAATCTATTTCTGAAGAAAAGCAAAAACTTGAAGAAAGATTATCTGATGTGGAATATCAAAAAAATATGTTTTATGAGAAAACATCACAATTAGAAAAAAGTATTGGTGAAACACAATTGGAAAAAAAGAAAATAGCTGCTGAATTAGAAGCAAGTTTAGTTGAAGTTGAATCAGAAAAAAAGAAATCACTAGTTAAATTAGAAAATGATCTAGCTGAAGTTCAACTCCAAAAAGATTATTTATCTCAAAAGAACTCTCAATTAGAATATGATCTTTCTTTAATTGAATCTGAAAAACAAACAATTACTCAAAAACAAAAACAATTGGATTTACAAATAGTGGATAATGATTTTAACACAAAATCAAAAATTTCTGAATTAMAAAATAAAGAGGCATTAATTGAATTAGAACAAAAAAATAATCAAGTAAAATTTGAAAGAAAAGTTTCAGAAATTGAGATCGAGAAAAAGAAACAAGAGCAAAAATCATCTGAATTAGAAATAAAATTAAATGAGATTAATCTTCAAAAGAAAAATTTGGATGATTCTGCAATAGAACTTGAAACAAAATTATCCCAGGTCAACTTTGAAAAGAAGAAACTTTCTTCAGAATTACAAAGAAAAGAGTCMATTATTGAACTAGAAGAAAAAAGAATTGATCAGAAAGCCTGGGATCTTGAAAAACGAATTGCAAAATTTACCCTTGAGCGAAATATTACAGCAATTGAGCTTGAAAAGAAGAAAATCACCTCAGAATTACAGAGAAAAGAATCCGGAATTGAGGCTGAACAAGAACATCTTACTCAAAGAAAAATTGAATTAGAGAAGACTATTGCTGCATTTGAAATTGAACGAGATATTCAATCAAATAAAATTGATATTGACAAAACCCTAAAATCTGATAATTCAATAAAATCTACAAAATTATATGGTATAATTTCAGAAATTGAGCTTTCTAGAAAGATTTCTGATACTGAATTCCATAGAAAATCAGTCGTAATTGAACTTGAAAAGAAAGATTTGGAAGAAAAAACTGAAATGATGGAAAAAAGAATTACTGGAGTTGAAACTGAAAGGAAAATATCTGCTATTCAGATAGAACGAATTGAATCTGAAATTAAACTWCAAAAGAAAAATTTAGAAABTAAAACTAGAGAATTTGGVAAAAATAATTCTCAAAAATTTDATTCAAAGAATAATTTTGATACATCTACAAATTCAATTTCTTATGATGAATTTTTTGAATGGTCTAGTGCGTTAAATGATGAACTTGGAAATGATGAATTATCTAAAAATAATGGTAAAATTCTTTCTGGTGAATAATGATGAGAAATATGATGCTTGGTTTTTTTGCACTTTCAATTTTAGGGATAGTTTTATTTGCAGGACCTGGATCTGGAAACACTTTAGATTCTTCTGTTGAATTAAATAAAATTGGTGCTATGAGCATCTTTGATTCTACTGATAAGACTATGATGGGAATGAATTTAGGCACAGCAGATGCTATTACATCCATTACTCTGACCTTCAAAACTTCTATTGAAGACAACACGATAAGTATTTCATTAACTGATAGTAATGATTTGGAAATTGGAGTAGGTTCTCAATTTGTTAGTCCTACATCTACAATGGTGACAATTACACTTTCTGATTCAATTACTTCAATAGAACGTGATACTTTGAAGACTGTTAGTATCACTATCTCTTAATGGCGATTTTGATGAGTATAAAATTAATTTTAATAATTGGAGTTTTGATTTTTGTTGTATCTACAGTTGGATTTGGTAATGATTTGAATACTGTAATTTCTTTTAATAATATTGGAGCAGAAAATAATATTTTTGTATCTGCACCTAATGCTGATATTACTAATGTAGTACTAACAGAATCTGCAAGTGACATTGTTTCTGCCACAATTACCGTAAAAAACACTGACAGTACATCTCATACGTATAAAATTTGTGTAATTACAAAAGCTGGTGCATTAATTAGTGATGTACAAGGTACTAGTTCTGATTGCACAAATACGGCATCAATTTCTGCAAGTAATACTGGTTCTTCTGTAATAAATTTTGCAATTCCTTTGAGTTCTTCAAATGTTGATTATTCTGATATTTCTATTCAGCAAATAACATGAATTGTTTCATGAATGAGTTACAACATTGAATACTTGTTCATTATTTTAATTTTGAACTATATTCTTTGATTTGATATGTTTAATTTTCCATAAATTCTACTTCTTGAATTGAAATTGTAATGTCTACCAAATCACTTACTTTCACACCTTTAGAAAATTCAATAATTTGGAGATCTGATTTATTCTCTTTTGTGATTATTTCTGTAGTAGCACAAGCAAGAGGACTATCAAATGATGGCGAAAATTGGCCTGTTGGACCTTCAATTACAGTACAAATTTGAAATGAATGATTGACATCATCATCATTTATGACTACAAAACTGATTCCTTTAATCTCAATTACTCCTTCAGATGATACTCTTTGAATCCACGAAAAATTTTCAATGTGTCCACGTACTGTATCTTTGGGTATTTCTTCACTTGAAATTGGATCAAAAAATGACTCTACAATAAATGACTCATCTGCTAAGGCAATAGTTGATGTTGCAACAACTAGAACTAACACTAAACCAATAGTTCCGGTTATTTGCAAATCCATTATTTCCACTCCTCCGATTTAAAATTAAAAATCCTGAAAAATTTATTTTTAGAATGATTTTTGTGCATTATTTTGCCCAATTCACTTCTATTGTGTATTGAAAAGAAAATGCTATTATTGAGAATGGAATATTTTTTGATTCTTTGATTCCAAAATGGTACTTTTAACCATTTTAAAAAATTAATTTTTTAAATTTATCCAAATATTGGAATTATGTCAATTTTATTAATCTCATTTAACCATAAATGAAAAATACCAAGAATACTGATAATTTGAAATACCATGATAAGAATTACCCCTAATGATAGAATTAATTTTATTGCTTTGACATCATTTGTTTTTTTATTTTGAATACGTACTAGATAGTATAATCCAATAATTGTTATTAATAATATACAAAATGTAATTGTATTTGCTGTATTTGGTTCAAGATAATTTGAAAAAGGGATTGTCATTGATCCTGATAACCTAATATTCATTCCTAGAGCACTTTGAGTGATGATGTAATTTACTATCACTGAAATCAATCCTACTTTAAAAATTGTAAAACTTTCATGTGTAATTTTTTTTATTTTATCTGGTTTTTTCATCATAAACATTGCTAAAACCCAAACCCCAAAAATTGACATCCCTAATGGTGTCTGAATAAACATAGAAGTAAATCCCACAAATGGTGCTACAAGCACTGATCTTCCTATAATATTGTCTATAGTCTGTATTCCCGGATCAATTCTCTGATTGTTGTCCCCTTTTGTAATGAATCCCTCATCAGTAATTTCTATGATTCTGTGAATTACCTTTCTATTTTGTTCATTTTCAAATGCAATAATATCTCCAAGAAAATATTCTTGATCTGGTTTTATTACTACAAACGTTCCACTATCAATTGTACCTTTCATACTATTCCCAACTAGCATGATATATCTTGTATCTCCATAAAGTTGAACAGGCCAAAAATATACTACTAATGGTAATAACAAAAGTAGTGTAAGTAATTTTATTTTATTACTTTTCAAAATTATCACTTTATTTTACTCTAAAAAAATTAAATGATTATTCATTAATCATCTAACTTGTTTCTTCCATTGTGAAACTAATGTCAATTATCTCTGTAACATTAACTGGAAGAACGAATGCTATGGTTTGTGCTGTTAATTCTGCATCTAATGCTATGCTGCTTGTTGTTGTACATGCAGGTGCATCACCCTCTGGTGGCGAAAAGAATGCTGTTCCATTATTAAATTCGATTACTGCACATACATTAAATGTATGAGCATTAGAATTATCTTCGTTACCAACTGTAAATGTAATTAGATCTACTTCGATTTCTCCATGATTGCCAACTTCTTCAGTCCATACCAAAGCTGTGATATTTCCTCTTGCTGCAGTAACTGCGTTATTATCACTACCTGCAATGAAGTTGAATTGCGGTGTAGTTGCTAAAGTATTACCGAAACCGATTGTGGCTGTTACCAAAACCAACATTCCTATTACCGCAATGACTGGCAAACTATTCATAATTGAAAATATGTGTAGATTGATTATATGATCTAGCTTTTTGAATCAAACAAGCTACAAAATCTGATTGATCTTTTATGAGTAATGCGTGATCATTTGGGACAAACACCACTCCATTAATCCTAAAATTTTGAAAATCTTATGAATCAAAAATACTGCAATCATATCATTTCTCGTAATGGTACTAGAATTTGTAGACGATGCGGATATGAAGAATTTTAGTTTTTGTTTGAATTAATGAATTTTTTATGAATCTCTTAAATATTCAATACACTTAGATCTGTAATGAGTCGTGAGGATTTCAACCAATCATCTATTTTAATTCAGGATATCATGGCTAGAACATTAATTTCTGTAAATTCTTCTACAACAGCACTTCAAATTGCAAAAATGATGGAGCAAGGTGGAATTGGTGCAATTATTGTTAAAGAAAATGATAATCCTATAGGTATCGTAACTGATAGGGATTTTGCTACAAAGATTGCTGCAAACAGTCTTTCATTAGATACTCCTGCTGAAAAAATAATGTCCTCACCATTAATCACTATTAATCATAATGAGTCAATTTCCGCTGCTGCAGAAAGAATGAGTCGCAAAAAAATTAGAAAACTTGCAGTGACTGAGAATGGGAAGATTGTTGGTTTAATCACATCGACTGATTTAGTAAACCATCTTGCAAAATAACTAAAACGTCTTTGTCTTTCTAAGAAATATGGTGACTGATATCATGTAACATGCTGTTGCTATAATTTCTGAAATCAATGATGCTATGTATGGCTCTATACCCATTTCAAGAAAATAATATAGAGTTGGCCATCTGATTCCAAGATAAATTATTTCTCCTACTCCAAATGATGAAATCATGGCAACTAGTTCTTTTTTGATTAAATTTGATTTCATACTCCTGTAACGTTTAATGTTATCAAAGTAAAACAAACCAGAAAAAATTCCAAAATATACAATGTACCCAAAAACTATGGTAATTGTTGTGTTTAGATAATTGTCATGATCTCCTAGTAATTGTGCAACTGCTGCTGAAAGCGACGCTGAAATAATAAAACAGATTAGAAAATTTCTGTTAATTTGGAATAATTGCTGATTTAATTTCATGATGATTTGGTCTAATAACTAATATTTTGTGTTAACTCTTGATGTAAATGATGAATAGATGCGAGTGGGCAAAAGACGAACCAAATATCACATATCATGATACAGAATGGGGAAGGCCTCTACATGATGATGAGAAACTCTTTGAATTTTTAATATTGGAGGGTGCACAGGCTGGTCTTTCATGGGTAACTATTCTCAAACGCCGAGATGGGTATAGAAAAGCATTTTCAGATTTTGATGTACTAAAAGTCTCAAAATACACTCAAAAACATGTTGAGAAATTACTCAAAGGTGAATCAATTATCCGAAATAGACTCAAAGTCAATTCTGTCATAAATAATGCAAAACAATTTCTAAAAATACAAACCGAGTTTGCCTCTTTTGATAAATATTTGTGGGGTTTTGTAAATCATAAACCCATCAAAAATAAATTCAAAAAACTAGGTGATTTACCTACATCAACTGAGATTTCAGAAAAATTAAGCACAGATCTCAAAAAACGTGGCTTTAATTTTGTTGGGCCTACAATTTGTTATGCATTAATGCAGGCAATAGGGATGGTTAATGATCACACGTCTAATTGTTATCTATATCAAAAATAATTTTTAAGGTAGGTAATTTTCCTTTAATTGATGGCTGAAGGAAAATTTGCAACATCTGTATCTTGTATGGATGGTAGAATTCAACTTCCACTGGCAAAATGGATTAAAGAAAATTATTCTGTTGATTTTGTTGATGCAATAACTGAACCCGGAGTAGATAAAACAGTTGCAGCAAATTCAGATCTTGAATCAATTAAATTCAAAATAGGAATTTCAATTAATGTACATAAGTCTGAATTAATTGTAATATCTGGACATTCTGATTGTGCTGGTAATCCTGTATCTGATGAGGAGCATATCTCCCAAATTAAAAAAGGAATTGAGATAATCTCTTCATGGAATACTGGTGCCAAAGTAATTGGTGTTTGGGTTAATAATTCCTGGAATGTTAATGTAATTTAGATATGCTTTGTTTGTGCAATGAATGAGAAATTATCTAGATTTACAAAAACTGCTGGACCTGGAATATTATTTGCAAGTACCGCTATTGGCGTTTCCCATCTAATTCAATCTACTAGAGCTGGTGCTGACTTTGGGTTATTAATTATGAGTTTTGTAATTTTAGCCATGATTCTGAAATATCCATTCTTTGAATATGGCTCTCGTTATGCCAATTCTACACAAACAAGTATTATTGATGGTTACAAAAAACTTGGCAAACCTGCATTATGGCTATATTTTATTTTAATAATAACTTCAATGTTTTTTGTTACTGGTGCAGTAGGGTTTGTTACTGCAGGATTTTTTGAAAATCTTTTTGGAATTGATTATCTAGGAGAATGGACTATAGTTATTTTATTTGCAGTCTGTGTTGTAATTTTGGCAATTGGGAAGTATAATGCTCTTGATAGTTTGATCAAAATAGTTGCTATAGTACTAGTGGTGTCAACTGTTGCTGCATTCATTCTTGTTTTGTATAACGGACCAATAGAACCTGTAGATGGATTTATCACTAAAGATTTGATAACTGTATCTGGAATTTTCTTTTTACTGGCATTAATGGGGTGGATGCCTGCACCTTTGGAGATTTCAAGTTGGAATAGTTTGTGGACATTAGAGCGAATTAAACAATCAAAATACACACCAAAATTAAAAGAAACAATATTTGAATTCAAATTTGCATATTTGATTACGGGTATTCTTGCTGTAATGTTTGTAACTTTGGGTTCTTACATATTCTATGGATCAGGTGAAGAACTTCCAAATAACAATGCCCAATTTGCACACCATGTAGTTACATTGTATACTAATACAATCGGTGATTGGAGTTATATGCTAATTTCAGCTTCAGCTTTTGCAATAATGTTTGGAACAATTATTGCAGTGTTTGATGGATATTCTAGGTCTATGAAAAGAACTATTGAACTACTTTTTACACAAAATGAAACCATTGAGGGAATAAAATCCAGAATTTTGTATATAGTAATTCTTTTGATAATTGCTACTGGTTCACTAGTTGTAATATTTCAGTTTGGTGATAATCTAAAGGCATTGGTAGATTTTGCCACCGTTTTGTCCTTTGTAGTAGCACCAATCATCGCTATTTTCAATTTTAGACTAGTAACTGGAAAATATCTACCAAAACTAGACCATCCGCCTCTAATAATGAAAATTATTAGTGTTGTAGGAATTGTATTTTTAATTGGATTTGCATTAATATTTTTAATAATGAAATTTTCTTCCTAATCCTTTAAATTTAATGAATCTGACTTGATTTTATGAAAATTTCTATTAAAATGAAAAAAGCACTAAATGATCAAGTTGCACTTGAAGCATCTGCATCAAACAATTACTTAGCAATGGCATCATGGTGTGAGGTAACTGGTTATCAAGGCGCTGCAAATTATTTTTATGCACAATCAGATGAGGAAAGAACTCACTTGCTCAAAGTGGTTCATTATCTTAATGCACTTGGAGCAGTTGCTACTATTCCTGCAATCAAATCACCAGCCAGTTCCTACAAATCACTTGAAGGTCTTATCAAAACTGCACTAAAAAATGAACAAACAGTAACTACTGCAATTCACAAAATGGTGGAGATAGCACAAAAAGAAAAAGATCATTCTACATATGCATTTCTAGAGTGGTTTGTCAACGAACAAGTGCAAGAAGAAACAAAGTTTGAAACAATTTTGCAAAAGTTTGATCTTCTTGGTAGAGACAAGCTAGGAATTAATGAAATTGACAAATTTCTTGCAGTAAAGGCATCAGCACCATCTGAACCTACAGTGTAATTTTTCTAAAATAATTAATACCTCTTTATTTTCTTGTATTTTATGACAATAATTGTAACAAGAAAGCCTGGCGGAGTAACCCAATTATTCAATACTGAAACAGGTAGAGTCACTTACAAGTGTAAAGCAGAATCTGCACTCATGTAYATTGAGGCATTTGATGGAATTGTAAAATTTAATCAAAAAAATGCAATCGCTACTGTGACTAGTAATGTAACATCTCTTGAATCCTGCGATGTAATCAAAAAAGGAGATCCTAATTACAAATCCGCAGCAACCTCAATTATCTCTGCACAAAAAGAATTTGCACAAATTGTCTCTGATACGACTCAAAAAGAGATTCAAGAACTTGAAAACAAACTATCTGACATTTAATTTTTCACATTTACATCCTCTAACCAAACATTTTACGTATCCATGTGGGTTGAATTATTATGATGGCACCAAATTATTTTGTTATTACAATTCATTTTCTAAATTTCCACTAGTATCTAACATTCTCTAGGTTTATCGTGGGTTCTGCCGATATGTATGGCTAATTGAATAACATCATTCCCAAAATCAATTCCGCAGAATTTACAATGAAATGTATATTGATTTGACAAGATTATCTGATAATTTTCATATTATTAAAAAATTTCTTAATTTAACCGTAAATCATACAATGTTCACATTCACAAACTTCTTGCTGTTTTGATTTTTTCAAGCATTTTTTGTGTTGACCTGCTTGACATTGGTTGCACACCTCATCAATATTCTCTATGGTGGTATATTTTTTTGATTGATCAAAACCAAAACCTCCATCTTGTGGTCCTACCATATTTTTACTTGATTGCTGTAGTATTTCTACTTCACTAATTGATTGCAGATTTTATCGTATCTTGTAATTCTTTTTTCCGTGTTTCTATTATTCCTCTAATCTCAAAAGTATCAACATATCCTCCAGCTGATGCTCTAGTTGCCTTTAGTAAATAATGTAGACTACCCTCCTCTATTTTTCCAACATAATACCCATAAAGAAAATCTAATTCATCATTACACTTCCAAATTTGCTTGATGTTTGGAAATGTTTGTTTAATCTCAGTGGGTATTTCTCTAATTCTATTTTTGATGTATTGATCCAATGATTTTCTAATTGTAGAGTTTTGAADCAATTCAATTATTACTAAYTAYTCCTTGTTTTTAGTCCTTTTTTTCATCGTCTGTTTTTTCTGGATTATCCCACATGTGCATTGTACCTCTAATCATAAATGAGCCTACAATTATGGTTCCAAGACCTACAACTATGAATATAAAAAATCTTCCAATATCTTTGATACTAGCCAATACTGATGATTTATTTTATTGTAATTATAACTGTCTAAAAAAAATTCAATTAGATTCAATAGTATGTTCATGATATTTTGCCATATGTCTAAATCTAAAAAAATTGCAGCTTGGATTGGAATTATYGGTGGTATGATTGGCTTCTTTTTCTTTTCAATAGAAATGGTAGAGTTTATGCGATAATACTGAAAATTAATTATCTTGTAATTATTTCTAGTTGTCATGTCAATCATCACTCAAGAAATAAAGGACTTTTTGGAACAACAAAAACTAGGTTTTGTAGCAACTGTATCGCTAGCTGGAACCCCTAACATTTCACCAAAGGGCACAATTATTGGTTGGACCTCAGAATTTTTGGCATTTGCAAATATTCGTTCACCTGATACTGTAAATAATTTAAAAAATAATCCCGATGTTGAAATTAATGTAATTGATCCTCTTTTGAGAAGAGGTTATTTGTTCAAAGGTACCGCCAGAATTTTAAATGATGGGCAAATGTATGATGAAATTTTATCATATTACAAAAATAATGGAATTAAAAGTATTATTCATGAAATTGTATTGGTAAATGTTTCTGATGTATCTGTTGTAACTTCACCATTRTATGATATGGGGATTTCTGAGCAAGAAATAAAATCAAAATGGAAAAAAYATTTTAATGATTTATGATTATYCVGTGATTTAGGTTTTTTTYAATTTTTCTAATTCATTTCTAGTTTTTTTATGCTCTTCTACTTCTTTTTCTAATTGTAATTGAATTRWTTCTAGTTCTTTTTGTGTTGTGTTGAGTTTTGATTTTAATGAGCCTACAACAACACTTGCTGCCTCAATCACCCCTGCAGAATTTTGAATATTRCCATTATYTCCCTCGATGAATTCTTTTTCTTTTAAAGAAAGAACTTCTGTTTCTTGAAATTGATCTTTTTTCTCTAATTCTATTTTTGCATTGTACAATCTAGAATTTRYTTCCTCTAGTTCTTTTTTAGATTCTAAKTGTTGCTTTTTTATAATGTGTAAAATGGATTGTTCTTTTATATTTTTTTTTGCAATTTCATCATATTCGTTAATTTTTTCCTCTAATTTTTCTTTTGTATTTTCAAGATTATCTTTTATAGTTRTGAGATCTTCTTCAGTTTTTTTAAATTGATTAATTGATTTTGAATCTTTAATTTGTTCAGAATTTTTAATTTTTTCTTTAACCTCTTTGTATTCTCGTAAAATAATATCTAATTCCATTCTTTTTTGATTATGTTCTTTTTTGACTAACATTAAATTACTAACTATTTCATCGTATTCTTCTTTTACAGTTTGATTTTTTTGTGTTATCTCATTAATTTCATCTTGTTTTGTACTGTATATTTTTTCTAAATCTTCTATTTTTGATTCCCTCTCTTCATTTAGTATTGATTCTCCATTTTTTTCAGTTACTGTATCGTCTAATTTCTTTTTACCAAAAAACCCCATATTTCTTCCCGATTTTTTCTAAAAGATGAATCTTTCTTTATTTTTGTTTTATTCTACCTCTAAAAAATTTCAGATAAAATCCAATACTACCAATAATTATACCTCCAACCCATACAAATACGCTCAAACTTTTTGGAACAATTGCTTCTTGGGGCCCAATAATTAACATCAATGCACCTAAAATTATCAGTGCAAAACTCCCAYTGTTTCTTGATTTATTGTGGTCTCCATGAACCATGACTATGTATACTCTGAAAGTGTTTTTGCTACTTGTTTTCTTCCAATATCTGCAATAAATGGTCCAATCTTTGGACCTCTTGATGTTCCTAAAATTATTTGATATAATATTTTAAAGAAAACTTTTGGTTGTACATCATTTGATTTCGCAATTTGGTATATTGTATTTTGAATATCATCTAATTCATCATCCCCTTTTAATGCATCAACTAGTAATTTCAATGCATTTTTTGTAGTATTATCYAAATCTACTTTTATTTTTTCTTGCTCATCAAATTCATCTGAGAAATTACCTGCAAGTACAATGAGTTTTTCTATTTCTGATTCTGGATTTTTGATTACACCATAATCTAATAATTTCTTCATTACTCTTTCTCCTCTGTTTTCTTTGAAAATTTTTGTTAATTCAACTACTAACCTATAGTTTACATGTGTACTTGACTGCTTAGGAGCATTTAGGAGATTTACATATTCAAATAATCCTTTTGATTTTACCAATTTTGCTTGATTGTCTACTTTGATTCGTCCAAAGTAAATATCTTCAAGTTCATTATATTCTGCCATCAATGATGGGATATCATCAAATCCTAATTCTCTTGCACCCGTAATTCTTTTGTATAGTAATAATAGGATTGATTTTGGAGTACCAAATTCTAACCATTTTTGTGCAGTAATTACATTACCTAATGATTTTGAAATCTTTTTCCCTCCTTTATCTAGAAACATTTCATATTTTACATGATGAGGATGTGGAAATTCTAAAATTTCATCTGCTACCCAATCATTTACTTTGACTGAATCCATGATATCTTTTCCATATGCTTCAAATCTAATATCAAATGCAGCCCACCTTGCTGCAAATTCTACCTTCCATGCTAATTTTCCTAGGTCTTTTCCAATGTCTGCCTCTCCAATATGACCACAACCCTTGACTATTTTTGAGCCTATTTCTGTATCATGACATGTGTATTTCACTTTCTTCTCATCTGAAATGTATTCCGTAGCTTCTGCTGTATAGAGACGATTACAATTTGCACAAACTGGAAAATATGGCAAGTACTTTTGATATTTTTCTTGTCCTACAAGTTCTGAAATTTTRTCTCCAATTTTTGAACTGTTTTGTAATATTATGTGTATTTGATCTTTTAGTAATCCTTGTTTGTAAGTGTTAACTGCCCGTCTAAATTCATATTTTATTCCAACCTTCTCTAACCCATCTAATAGAATACTACTCATGTGCATTCCGTAAGAGTCATGACATCCATAAGGATCTGGAATAAGCGATACTGGTTTTGCAATATGTTCTTCTAAACCAAACTCTTGCATTCCTTCTGGAATTTTTCTTAATCCATCAAGGTCATCAGAGTATGCAATTAGTTCTGACTTGTATCCCAAGTTTTCTAATGCTAACTTTACTCCGTATGCTCTTACTGCATCACCTAGACTTCCAATATGTGGAATTCCTGATGCCCCHAGACCACTTTCTACTCTTAAAATATCTGTAYTYCTTCCAAGAACTTTTTCACGCTCTAGTAACTCTGATGCTAATTTGTCAATCCAAGTHCCTTTTCCGATAATTTTTAGTTCTGYCATTTCTTTTCACTAATTCAATGATTTGGACATGTATGGTCCATATAACGAATACCCYAATTTTTGATAATACTCTCTTGTACCTACAGCACTAATCACTAAAATTTTCTTTGCATCAAATTCTTCTTTAGATATTTTTTCAGCTTCMTTCATCAAATTTTTTCCTAGACCTGAATGTTGTATTTCACTATCTCCTTTTTCTCCTAGTTTCAAAGATTTTCCATATACATGAATCTCTCTAACGATACATGTGTCTTGATCAATTTCATCTCTATGTGCATCTACACTCGGTTTTCGTAATCTCAAAAATCCATAAATTGATTCATTTTTGTCCTCATATGACAAAAACACTTCTTTTCCTCCTGATGAATCATAGTTAATTCTGGTTAGTTTTACATCTCCTACATCTGCTTTCTTGTTAGATAGTCCTACTTCTCTACATCTGATACATTTGCATGATATTCCTAATTTTGCAAGATTTTGATGAACAATTTGTCTCAAATTGCCTGATTTTGGACCTGCAATGATTTCTTTTGGAGAAATCTCCCTTTGAATTCTCATTATTCTAACCCATTTTGGAACATTTCTCTTAGCTTCTGTTAGAACTTTGATCATATCTTCATCAGAATATGGTGTGTACTTTCCTTGCTTGTACTCTTCATACAATGGGGTATTTTCAATTACTAGAGAAGGATAAATTTTCAACATATCTGGACGTAATTCTRAATCTGAAAAYAATTTTTTAAAATCTGCAATGTCTCCTTCTGGTGTCATYGTAGGTAATCCTGGCATCATATGTGCAACAATTTTGTATCCTGCATCTTTTGAAATTTGAAATGATTCTATTACGTCATTATAGTTATGACCTCTGTTAACAATTTCATAAACTCTTTCTTGTAATGATTGTACTCCTATCTCAACTCTTGTTATTCCATAACTTAACATTAAATCAACATGTTCTTTTTTACAATAGTCTGGCTTTGTCTCAATCGTGAACCCTACATTTCTAATTGAAGCATGTTCATTATTTGATTTTGCTTCTTCTAAATTATTTGAGTTTGTTCCATTTAATGCATCATAACATGATTTTATGAAATCTTTTTGATAGTCTTTTGGCATAAATAGAAATGTTCCACCCACAATAACAATTTCCATTTTACTTGGATCATGCCCAAATGAAATTAATTTCTCAATCTTTGATGTAATTTGTAATTTAGGATCAAAATCATTTTCAATTGCATTTAGTGATGATGGTTCTTTTCCTGTGTAACTGTTTGGAGAATTAAATTCTATTCCGCCTGGACAATATGTGCATCGTCCATGTGGACATGCATATGGTTTTGGCATTAATGCAACCACTGAAACACCTGATGCTGTTTTTGTTGGTTTTCTTAGTAATACATTTTTTAATTTTTCAAAATCTGAATCTTTTACTGTTGATAGAATCTCATAGTTTCTAGGAATCCTCTCAAGTGCATATTTTGTACATATTTTGATGATTTCTTCTTTGACTTGTTTTTTACTGGGTTGATTAATTGTTAGAAGATTTTGAGTAATTTCACTACATGCCTTGGCAAGTGCAGGATTCAGTTTATTCATGAGTTTTCATAGTAATTTAGACATAAATTCGTTAAACAATTCAACTCGAATTGAGCCTACCTTCTTGTTTTTCTTTTGGATTTGCTACTTCTAGCTGGTTTTCTCTTTACCACTCTTCTCTTTGCAGTCTTTCTAGCTGGTTTTCTCTTTACCCCTCTTCTCTTTGCAGTCTTTCTAGCTGGTTTTCTCTTTACCACTCTTCTCTTTGCAGTCTTTCTAGCTGGTTTTCTCTTTACCACTCTTCTCTTTGGTTTACTGACTTTCAGATTTTTTAATTTCTCAATTTCATTTTGAATTAGATTGATCTCATCACGAATGTGTTTTTGAGGATCTATTTTTGAATAAATGAACTCAATAATTTTTGAATAATTAACTCCTATGTCTGTTCGAACTAAAAATAACTCATTGGAATTCATTGGAATGCTGATCAGTATTACTTTTTCAAATTCAGTAATTGCTGATTTTTCATGACCGATTTTATAGGCTAAATTTGTATAAAGATCTCTTTTTTGTATTGCATAATGTATTGACATTTTTACTTCATCTCCTTCTAGTATTTGTTCGACATTTTCTTTGTGACCACCTGCAACAATTTCACCTTTAACGTTGACAATTCCTGCAAATTTTATTTCTGGATATATGTTGAGAACTTGTTTTGTTAATTCATCATAATTTACAGTCATAGCATTTATCCTAAATTCACCTTATTGTAGATATCTTTTATGGTGGTCATTTTTTGTATCATTTTACTATCTCTGAATTTACTCTATAGTTTGTTCTGGTTTTGTTTTTGGTGAATTGTTACTTCCTTTTTGATCTTTCCTGTATTCTAACTTTAACCAGATTGGGGTGATGATTGTTGTCACTACTACCATGATTATTATTGTAGAATATACTTCTGATGTGAGAATTCCTGTGGTAACTCCTACACCTGCTACAATGAGTCCCACTTCTCCCCTTGAAATCATTCCAATTCCAACTTTCATTCCAGCTGATTTGCTTTTCAAAAAATACATTGCTGGAAGACCACACCCAAATAATTTTGTTGTAACTGCAACTAAAATGATAACCCCACTTAACATCAAAATATTCAAATCAACTGCTCTCAGATCTACCTGTGCYCCAATAATTGCAAAGAATAGTGGTGCAAAAATCAAACCTATCTTACCTACATAACTTTCTATTTTTTCAAATACTTTGGTTGTAGATAATGCCATTCCTACAGCAAACGCCCCTACAATTGGTGAAAGACCAATAGAGCCTGCAAGAGCTGCTGCACCAAAGAACGCCGCAGTAGCAATTCCCTCCACGCTTCCTTTTGCCTTCCATATTCTCGGCGTGATCACTTTTGGAATAACCACAACTGCAACAATTAGCATTATTGCAAAGAATCCTAATACCTGTAAAATTGTAATTACGACTTCAATAGGATCGATGTTATCTATTCCTCCATCAGATCCTGCTATGGATGTTACAACTGATAGTACTGCAATTGCTAAAATATCATCTACTATTGCTGCACTAATAATGAGTCGAGCTTCTGGTGTTTTGATTTTACCAAACTCACTTAGAACTTGGATTGAAATTGCAATACTTGTTGCAGTAAGTGCTGTTGCAATTAACATTGATTGTAATGCATCAAATCCAAATGCCATGAAAACCGCAAGACCTACAAAGAACGGTATAACTACTCCTAATGTCCCAACTGTAAACGCTGCTTTTCCTCCTTTGAGAAATTCTTTGGGTGTCATTTCAAGTCCTGCCATGAACAAAATTACAATTGCCCCCATTTCTCCTAGTATTCTAATTTCATTATTAATTTGCAGTAATTGTTTTCCATCAGCTATTTGTATTCCTCCTAACGCAAACGGTCCAACAATCATTCCTGCAATTAACTCCCCTAACACAATTGGAAGTTTCATTCTGAGGAAAAGTTCTGCCATTAATTTAGCTGCAAAAAGTAGAATACCTACACCGATAATTGTTTCAATAAACTGGGCCTCACTCATTATTCTCTTACCTGCCTTGAGAAATCTGTCATATAAGGTGATATTRGGTTGAAAATTATTTTGTAATTGTTAAATTAAGCAATTTTTATTGAATTTACAAAAACACCTTTCTTTGAAACAACCTGTCCAATTTCCTGACTTGAAATCTTATATTTTTTGAAAATTGATTTGATTTTTGTTGCTTGTGTTTTTGGTGCAATCACACAAAATCCYACACCCATATTGAATGTCTTGTACATTTCTTCAGATTTTACACCCTGTTCTTGTACGAGTCCCATGATTGGTGGGATTTTTGGCAGTGAATCAATCTGATACCCAATATTTTTGAGGCGTAATAATTTAGTAAATGCCCCTCCTGTGATGTGTGCGAGACCATTAATCTTACATTTCTGAATCATTTCTAATACTGGATTTGTATAAATTTCAGTTGGTTTGAGCATTGCATCTCCAATTTTTCCTACTCCTTTGACTTTATCATTAATTGAGTATTTTTTTAATAATGCCTTTCTTGCAAGTGAATATCCGTTTGAATGAAATCCTGTACTCTTTGCCCCAATAATTACATCTCCTGATTTTATTTTATTCCCTAGAATCAGATCTTTTTTATCTAATAATCCDACAACCATTCCTGCCAAATCAAATGCAAATCCTTTTCCTTCAATTACATCAGGCATTATTGCAGTTTCTCCACCYACAATTGGCATGGATGATTTTTTTGCACCTGTAACTAAACCCTCAACAATTTTTTTGAAAATTGCTACATTATTTTTGTTTGCAGCAATATAATCAACAAATGATATTGGTGTTGCACCAATACAAATTATATCATTAACATTCATTGCAACGCAATCAATTCCTATGGTGTTGTATTTTTTCATCATGTTTGCAATTACCACTTTAGTTCCTACTCCATCTGTGTGTGTTGCCAAAAGTTTCCCACCTGGAATTTCTACAATTCCTGCATAATGTCCAAACCCMTGTGTCATTTTTGCTTTTTTCTGAAGCTTGTGAGTTGATGAAATTAATTTTCCAATTGCCTTTTGACTTTGTTTAATTTGTGAAATATCGACTCCAGCTTTTTTGTAGGTCAGAACCATGGTTTGATGTTCCTATATTGTGAATAAAAGAATTTGCCTGTAATTTCGATCACATGTACATGCCGGCAATCTCTTCTCTATGCTCTACATATTTTTGAGATAGTTCGCTAAATTCTGAATTAATTCTATCTTTATCTTTATGAAGATCTGTGGTATCTATATTCATGTCATAGAGTCTGTTTAGTGCCTCAATTAATGTCGCAGCAGCAGCTGAATCTGGTGCAACTTTGTCTGCTTTTGCTAAAAGTGTTAATCCTTGAATCTCTCTTACAAGACATTCATTTAATATCCCTCCCGGAATTCCTGTGATRAATCCTTGAGGAATCATRCTGATGTCTTTGTCTGCCATAGTTCTGATTAGATCCTCTTCTGCAGCACAATATGCTTTATCATCGTGTTCATTACTTGCAACACCATCTAAAATTACTATTTCTTTTGATCCTTTTTCAGMTGCCCAATCTAAAATTGATGCCACYAATGAATAAAGMCCCTCCATCCTCAAAGTTATTTCACAAATTATTGCACATACTGTTCCTTCTTGGTTTGAATAAAATCTAAATGGATGGCGTAATCTACCTTTCATAAAAACTGTAGATGGTGGAAGATATTTTGATCTCATTACTGCTATTTCCTCCATTTCTAATTTCTCAATAATGTGATTTATTGCAAGAGGACCTACTAACCCTGCACCAACAAATCCTGCAAAAATTATTGGACTTTTTAATATCATTTTCTTTGTTTCAAATACTTCAGCTTCTGGGAATTTCTTTTGCACTGATTACGTCAATTGTTCTGTCTAATTACTTTATTGAGCATTGTGATTTTTTTTCAAATTCTCAATAATTATTAAAATTTGATTGATTGAACTTTTTTATCTACTAATTTTTCTACTGTTGGCTTTATTTTGTTTACATCATTTGGTTTGTATAGAATTGCTGATGCATTCAACTCCATCAATTTTTTTCTAGTAACATCAGTCTTGTCTGCTGTTACCATGACTACCGTTGCATTGGGATCATTCTTTTTAATTCCTTCAAGACCATAGTATCCATCAAATTCAGGCATCATTACATCCATGATTACTGCATCTGGACGAAGCTGATTATACAATTTTATGGCATCTTCTCCATTTTTGCCTCGACCGATCACATCCAAATCTTTGATTTGTAAAAATTCACATAATACTCCCATCGAATCTACATTATCTTCAATTACAATTACTGATACCATTATGATTTATTATTAGATTGCAAGTTTAGCTGTAGCTTGTTTAATTTGATAACACATTGCTTGACAAAACATTAGAACTATTAGTTTTTAGAGATGCTTACTAAATTTATAATAAAAATTGGTTCATTTCTTGCAGTAATGATGGGTTTAATATTTTATGGATATTATTTTTCAGATCCTTCCAATAATTTTCTATTTCTCACAATTTCATTAACTGCAATTTTTGCATTTGGTATTTCTGTAATCCTTTTGGTTAGACACATGTTGTTAGAGATAAAAAAATTCACCAAAAATACTGATGCAATATCTGATGATGGTAAAACATTATTGAAAATAGAAAAAAATGATGAGTTGGGACAATTGGGGAATTCTATCAATAAATTAAGTGAAAAGTTTATTGAGAAATCAAAAGATTATGAAGAAAAAATCTTAGAATTACAACTTGCAGATGGCGAATTAAAATATAAAGTTCAATATTTGGATGAAACAAAAGATGAATTGAATAAAACAATATCTGAATTGACCGAACAAAAGAAAATTGAAAAAAAATACTTGCACGAATTAGAATGGAGAAGTAATATTGTAACTAATCTTGTAGAGGAAGCTAAAAAAGCTGATCAGAAAAAATCTGAATTTACCTCTATGATTTCACATGAACTAAAAACTCCTCTTACTCCAATCATTAGTTGGTGCTCTATTTTAGAGCAGGATGCATATGGAGTTTTAAATGAAAAACAGCGTCGGAGTATTGAAAAAATTCATCATAATGCTGATAAATTGGTAGTAATGATTGGTGATTTGTTAGATGCTAGAAAACTTGATTTAGGAAAAATGGCATTCACTTTTTCTGATTTGTCCTCATGTAAAATTATTCAATCTGTTTATGATGAATATGAATCCACTATGGCTGAAAATAATATTGATTTTTCTATATCTTGTAACGCTGATTTTATTATATCTGGAGACAAAAATCGTATTGAACAAGTTTTGAAAAATTTTCTAATTAATGCAATTGATTTTGTACCTGAAAACGGAAAAATTGAAATTGCTACAAAAAGAAATGATCCTTATGTGACATTTTATGTCAAAGATAATGGTATAGGGATTTCAAAAGATAATCAAAAGAACTTATTTCAAAAATTTTACCAAGTAAATACTTCTACAACTAGAGAACATGGTGGTTCTGGTCTTGGATTATCCATTTGTAAAGGAATAGTTCGTAGCATGAATGGATTAATTGGTGTGGATAGTGAATTGGGACGAGGTTCTATTTTCCACTTTAGTCTTCCACAAAAAGATCTAACTRTTCCTGACTCTCAACATGTAATGAATGTTAATTAATTTTTAAGATCTTTTTATTTTTGAGTTTATTTTTTATTGATTTTTTGGAAGTTTAATCAAAAATCTCGTGGGGTTATTTTGTACATTAATTATTCCTCTATGTTGTGTTATTATTCTAAAACAACTTGCCAATCCAAACCCTGTTCCTGCCTTTTTAGTTGTAAATTGGGGCTCAAATATTTTTTCAAGTATGTTATTTGAAATTCCTGTGCCTGAATCTTGAATTTCAATTTCAATATTATCTGTTTGATTGTCTATCTTAATTTCAATGACTCCTCCATTTTCAAATGATTCTATGGCGTTTAAAATTAAATTATTAAAAACAATTCCCATTTGATGGTCATCACATAATATTGAATAATCTTCTTTAGGCAATTTGATTTTTACATTTTCAGGAATTTCTATTCCCATGATACACAATTTCAAAATATTTGATAATTTACTTTCTGTTATTTGTAATGGTTTTTCACGAGCATAATCTAAAACTTGTTCTATCATATTATCTATACCGTTCAATGCATAGAAAATTCGCATAAATGCAACTTTGGAATTTAAATCATTTTCTTTTAAGAGTTTTATTTGAAGAATTTCTAATTGAGTTCTAACTAGACTAAGTGGGTTTCTAACATCATGACTAAAATTTGTTGTACGTTCTCCAATCGTAGTAAGTTTTTTTGAGATCAAAAGTTTTTTTGTTGCTATGTTTAATTTTTCTTGTATTTGAATTTTTTGTGCTTTTAACTTTCTTTCATTAATTGCAAGACATTTTAGATTTTGATTTATACTTTTTTCAATAACTTTTGATAGTTTTCTTTCTCTTTCTACTTGCTCCACTGCTACTTTGAGTTTGTATTCGTTGAATTTTTTTACAGTAGATACTGTTTGGTTGTATATTGAATTTTGTTCAAATAATGATTCCATTAATTCATTTTCTTTTTTCTGAAGTGATTCTTTTAGGATCTGAGTCTTATCCTTTGAATCTAATATTTGTAATTGTGAATTTGATTTTCTTGCATGTTCTTTTACTTTGAACCCACTAATCATTACTTTCTTTCGTACAATGGTTTTTTTCCCCATCATACCTCTTATACTCAATTCTGTCTAAAATGGGATAGTATGCTTATTTTGAGCATATTTTTTCTAATTTTTCTTTAAAATAACCCTTTTTGACTCATCTCAGCATTAAACATCATGTTCATTATGAACACCTTGACTGGTATTAAGTAAAAATGAGTATTATTTTAGTTGCAAAGACAAAAAACTAATTTTGAATATTCTCATAAAACTGAACTTGACATTATAGAAAAAGTCAATGATGTTAGTTTGGCATTCTCTTCTGCATTGGGATTGGATTTTCAATCCGGTCAGATTTACATGACTCTTTTAAGATTAGGCCCTATTACGACTGGTTCTTTGGCAAAAGAGATGAAAATTGATAGAAATAAAATTTATAGAAAAATAGATGAACTAGTCAGCGAAGGTTTTGTTTCTATGACTATGTCTAGTCCAAAATTGTGTATTCCTACAGATCCTGAAAATTCTATAGAATTGGTCTTGCATAAAAAGAAAAAAGAGATTGAAAGAATCAACAAGGTAAAAAAAGATATTGTCAGGCAAATTCGAGGAATTGTTTCTGTACCTTTTGGAACTTCTACTCCCACGTTTCGTATAATTCAAGGATTAACTAATGTTTATTCAGGTATTAGTCTTTCATTGGATACTGCAAAAAATGTTGTATTCATTGTAACCTCAATTAAAGATATTATGCGAATGTATCATAGTGATATTCCTGAAAAAATTAAGATATGTAGAAAAAATGGTGGACAGGTATTTCTAATTACTGATTCTGATGAAAAATTAATGATTCCATACATTAAGCGACTTCATGCAACTGAAAATAAAGTTGCTAAATTACCTTCTAACGGGCGTATTATTGTCTTTGAAAATACTCAAATGTTTATGTCTGATTCTACTAATACATCTGATTTTATGGATGAAAATTCTGATATTTCATTATGCACTGATGCCCCTGAAATGATAAATAATATTTTTAGTTTGTGTACATTTTTGTGGGGTATTGCAACCCCGATAAAATTAACATGATTTTATTTTTTCATAATTTTATATCTGTATACTTATCTTAATCAAAATTTTATGATAACATGATCAAGTGACATCTTCACCCTTTTAAAATTAAAGAGGGTTGCCCCCAAATCATGCATATTGTTTTTACGTTGAAATATTTTTTATTGCATGTGGAGTTGTTTGTGAATGAACAGATTTAACATGGTATGTCCTTTCTCTGTAATTGAGTATATCATATTTGCACCTCTTGGCTCTTTTTTGATAAAATTGTAATCTACACATAGATGCAGATAATTTAGAAATGATTTTTTCATTCTGATCTTTGATTTTGAATACAATTCTGAAAATGTCATAGAATTTCCTCTGAGTTGATACAATAACTTCAGTAAAGATAATGTACTGTAATCTCTTGTTTTTGCTTTTACTGCATCTAGAACTTGTTCACCGCGCTTTATGATGAAATCTTCGAATTGATCTGCTACCTCTAATGGCACATATGTTAGTCTTGTTCGTATCATACTGTATGGTACGGTACATTACTTTATTAGTCTTTGACTTGAGCTTTATTGATCTTTTTAGATTGTTTTTTTACACTCATTTTTTGTGCCTATTTCCATTTTATAATTCTAATATTTCAATTTACACGATCTGAATAATTTTTAATGAATTAACTTGAATTGTTTGAATTGTAAATTAATGGTAAATCATCTCCTTTAAACGAGCAAAATCTGAAAGTTTATTGTGGAAATAGTAGTAAACGCAATTCTGACTGTAGTTGGATTAGTACTACTGTGTTTTGGGGGTAATTGGTTAGTTAGTGGTGGTGTTACCATTGCTAAGAAATTTCGTATAAGTAATCTTGTAATTGGTATGACTATTGTAGCTTATGGCACATCAACTCCTGAACTTGCAGCTAGTATTGCTGCAGCAGGAGAACATAGTGCAATAATTTTAGGAAATATAGTTGGAAGTAATATTGCAAATGTTGGGATGGTTATTGGTATTGCGGCAATTCTTGTTCCTCTTGCAGTACGAAAATCTGTATTAAAAAAAGAAATTCCAATCATGTTGGGTGTTTCTRTTTTACTTGTATTGATTTCAATTGATGGTGAGATATCTCAGTATGATGGAATCTTGTTRCTTGGAGGATTGGGTGTRTTTACAATTTAYACATTTAAAGACGTAATGAAACAAAGAGAAAARAATAACGAAAAAACACMACAAAMTAAAAAAAAYATCTACCTCAAATCATTTGGATTAATTGGATTAGGTGTTGGTSTYTTGTATATTGGTGCAATCYTGACMGTTGATAATGCARTTATTTTRGCAAAAGAATTTGGTTTATCTGAAAAAATTATYGGCTTAACTGTAATTGCAATTGGTACATCTCTTCCAGAATTAATTACATCMATAATTGCCATTAGAAAAGGTCATRCKGAYATTGGTATTGGAAATATAATCGGAAGTAACATTTACAATATTTTGATGATCATGGGTGTGGGYGCAATCCTTGGTGGTGTGATRATTTCATCTGACGTTTATGTTGATTAYGCHATAATGATTCTCTTTAGYCTTTCATTGTTAATTGCACTGAAAACTGGAATTATHARTARGGCSATRGGTGTYTGYCTTRCTGTTGGATATGYKATTTATTTGGCAGTCACGTTTTTCAAGTAATCTGTGCCTGTATTTCTTGTTTAAATMGAATTTACTGTGATATTTTCTACTTTAATTGATGGTGTAATTGATGGCAATGATGCCCATTGAATRACATTTCTTTGATTGTTTCCAATCTCTGAAATATTTTTTAACATATTTGYAAGGTTGTGAATTATTCTTACTGATTTCCCMGAACTCTTTATTTCACCATTTTCAATAATATGTATGCCGCTTCTTGCAGTACATGAAAAATCYCCTTTAATTGGATTTACRGCATATGTGTACCATAAYCTTCCAACTAMTAATCCATGTTTTGTATCTTTTATCATATCTTCTTGAGAACTATTCCCTGAATTTATTTTCAAATTATGTGGTGCCGAAATTGGAATTGGTTCTGAACTTCTTCCCGTTGGTGAACCTACTCTTGATGAATTCCCTGTAGATTYCCCTCCTTCTTTATAACTATCATAAAGATTTGAAAAAGTATTTTTGAAAATACCTTTTTCTATTAAATTTATTTTCTGAGTTGCCACACCTTCATCATCAACTGATTTTGATCCTATTCCTTCTGGAATGAATGGGTCATCTATCAAATCTAATTCATCAATTGCTATTTTTTCTTCAAAATTATTTGAGAAACAACTTTTTTTTTCTGAAAATGTTTTAAAATTAAAATTTGMTGCAATCACAAATGCCAATAGTTCTCCCACAGAATATGGTTCAAAAATTATAGAATACATGCCTGAATCAATTTTTTGTGGATTAATTGCTTTAATGCACATATTTTTTGCATCTTTTCCTAATTGTTCTGCTGAAAAATTTACTAATGTTCTACCRCTTGCATGCCCTATACCTGATACTGGTAAATTTCCAAATTCTGATTCTGCATTAATAATCCCTGTAATGTATGTGGATTTATCTACAAGTTCTAATCCGTTGGTATTTGAYAATTYAAAATTCTCTGAAACTATATTYAATGAACCTGTAATCGTAYTTACTTTATCRTTAATAGYGGAATTTATCATATTTTGTGCGATATCCATAGCATTTGAGCCTGAAATCTYTTCYAATTTTTCATCAAATGTACCMTCTAGTTTTTTTAATGATRYTTTGTAKGGCAATCCCTTCCAAAATTCTCTTGGTTTAAGATTTGATATTGTWTCAAAAATATTTTCAATATTTTTATTWATATTTTCTTTATCTGTWGTTTGACTTGAAGCAATTTTTTTTTGATGAATAATTCTAAYCCCATAACWTTCATCAAAATTTTGTTTGATTTCTGCAATTTCAGAGTCTGTAATTCTRACTGTTGTGATTTTYTTCTTTACTACAACTATTTCACATTCATCAATACCAATTTTTTTTGAATGGTTTAATGCCTTTTCTATAATCGACAACTATTTTCTTCTTGGATTTTTATAATTAAATTTATTAATTTTTACTAGTTCTACATATGATCCAAATTGTGAAATATTTGTGATTTTATCTAACTCACTTTCTTCTTCATTMCCSTCTTCGAATTTTTTTAGAATATTATAATATGTRTCTCTTTCTGCTGGAATTCTTTTTATTTCTCTTACCATTCTTCTAATTTCTTTAGGTTTTAGTAATTGMCCRTATTCTGAACCTGCAGATGTTGAAATACTTTCATTGATTAATGTTCCACCAAAATCATTTGCTCCCCACATTAACAATAACTGTGACATTTTTTGCCCTTCTTTAACCCATGACATTTGTAAATTATTAATAGAATTGTTTAACATAATTCTTGCAATTGCATGTGTGAGTAAAACATCGTTTCCACTCCCACCCTGTTTAATGCCTTCATGTAATTGATGTTTGTACATTGGTGCTTCTGTATGAATAAAATTAAGTGGAACAAATTCAGTAAACCCWCCKGTTTCTTTTTGAATTTCTCTTAATTTTACAATATGRTTTAYTCTATKTTCTATTGTTTCTAAATGMCCAAACATCATAGTTGATGTAGTRTTGATTCCCATTTTRTGRGCAGWTTTGATGACTTTTTCCCAATTATCTACACTAATTCTACCTGGAGAAATCTTATCTCTTAATTTTTGATCAAGAATTTCAGCTGATGTTCCTGGAAGTGTATCTACACCTGCCTCTTTCATTCTTTTTAGAAATTCTTCAATTGTCGTATTTGATCTGTCTGCCCCATAAAGAATTTCTTCAGGGGAGAATCCGTGAATATGTATRTCTGGAATTTCTTTTTTAATCTCTCTGCAAATATTTTCATAAAGATCTCCCTCCATATCTGGTGGAAGCCCTGCTTGAATGCAAACTTCTGTAGCCCCTACTTGATRCGCTTCTTTTGCACGTCTTACAATTTCTTCAGTTGGAAGAAAATAACCTTCTTCTTCTCTAAAATCTCTACTAAATGCACAAAAACCACATTGTTTGATACACACATTTGTGAAATTGATATTTCTGTTAACTACGTATGACACAATGTCCCCAACTCGTCTTCTTCGAATTTCATCTGCAACTAATCCCACAAGGTGAAAATTTATTCCATCTGCACTGTACARTTCWATTCCTTCTTTGRCTGAAATTTCTTTATCTGATAATGYATTGTTAAGAATTTCTGAAATTATTGGATCTGCATATTTAAAAAGTGAGTCTATATTCATCGTCATCTCCAGTACTCCTCTTTTACTAACCCTTCACTGTTCTCTATCACTGCCATCTTTTCTCTTAACTCTTTATTAATAAAAGAAAAAAATTCAGGATAAATTGGGAACCTACATTTTAAATCAAAACCTGCATTTTTTGAATTCTCATCTACCTTGTTAATTTCAGGCCAGGAAAATTCTGGATTTACAAAATCTGGAGTGAGTGGTGATATTCCTCCCCAATCATTTATTCCAATTGATAAGAAACTCTGATATGATTTAGGTGATAAATTTGGTGGAATCTGGATGTTCATTTCAGGCATGATAATTCTTGATAAAGCTACAATTGTTTTAAAATAATTCTCATCTGCTGATGGATTATTTTTCATTATTGTATCTTGTTTAGGTTGAAAATTTTGTAAAATCACTTCTTGAATATTTCCATATTTTTGATGTAATTGTTTTATTGCAAATATGGAATCAATTATCTCCTCAATAGTTTCTCCAATTCCAACAAGGATTCCAGTAGTCATTGGTATTTTCAGCTTTCCTGAATTTTCTAAAATAGATAATCTTGTTTTTGGTTTTTTACTTACTGCTAAATAATGAGGCATTCCTCTTTCTGTTAATCTATCACTAACATTTTCAAGCATAATTCCCATGGATACATTTGTTTTCTTTAACTCCTTCATTTCCTCAAAATTCAAATTTCCAGCATTTGTATGAGGAAATAATCCTAATTCTAAAGCTAATTCTGATGCATGGATVAGATATTCTACTGTTGATTTGAATCCATTTTTTTTAAGCCACTCYYTTGCTTCTGGATATTTTTGTTCTGGTTTTTCTCCTGTAACAAATAACGCTTCAACACATTTGTATTTTTTTGCAAGTTGTAATAATTCTAATATTTGTTGTTTTGACATTAACGAAAGTTTTGCATCTTCTGGTTCTGCTTTATAAGTACAATATGTACAAGTATCTTTGCAGAGATTAACTATGTTGAAAAATACTTTTTTTGAAAATGTAACTGTCTCTTTTTTAAATTTTTTTCTTAAATTATGTGCTACAGAAAAAAGTTCTCTGGGATCTTTTATTGCATATTGATAAATTTCAATTATTTCTTGACGAGAGATTGTTTTATTCTCTAAAACATTGTTTAAGCTCTCAGAGTTTAAGACAAGCTTGTTCAATAGAATGAATTCTTGTCTGCAAGTATTTATGCTTGTATTTTTCTAATTTACATTTGGTCTTTCTTGTAGAATAATTGTAATGGTTGTAGTTCTATTGTCTCTTAAAATCTCTAACACCATTTCATCACCTATGGATTTTGCTCTTTGTAGATGTATCAAAATATCATCAATTTTCCTAACATCTATTCCATCTACTGCTAAAATTACATCTCCTCCAATTGGATAATTCACTCCTTCTACTAGAATTGTTTTTTCTGAACCAATCAATCCTGCTTTGGATGCTGGACTATCATCTACAACTGTAACTATCAAAAATCCTACTGCATCTTTTAATTTCATTACTTTTGCCATATCTGGATCAATATCTCTACCTGAAACTCCAATCCATGGATGCTTGTATTCTCCTTTTTCAATTAGAGTTGGAACAATTTTAGCAATTGTTTGTGATGGTATTGCAAAACCCACTCCTGTAAATTCTCCAGTCGTTGATTGAATTGCAGTATTAATTCCAACTACTCCACCCATCATGTTTAACAATGGACCTCCAGAATTCCCTGGATTTATTGCAGCATCTGTTTGAATTACATCTGGAATTGAATATCCTGCATCTGAAGGAAGTAATCGCCCAAGTTGACTAACTATTCCTGATGTCAATGAACCTGATAAACCAAATGGATTTCCAATTGCAGCTATTTGTTCTCCTACTTTGAGATTAGATGAATCCCCTAAAAGTACAGGTTGTAATAATGATAAATCTGCATTTACTTTGATTACTGCAATATCTGTATATTCATCAACTCCAATTATTTTGGCATTATATGATCTCCCATCAAGAAATGTGACTACTACTTTTGTTGYATCATTAACCACATGTGCATTTGTAATTATGTGGCCTTTTTTATCAAAAACAAAACCTGAACCTATACCTCCTACACCATCAACTGAATTTACTCTCTGAACATTTACTCTAACTACTCCTGGTTCTGATTTTTCAAAAATTTCACTCAATGATAAATTTTTTGAATAAGGTGAAATTGGTTTTTTAATTTGGATTTTATTATTTTCACTTACATCAATTGTTGATTCTGGTAGGGAGCTGAAAAAAACTGTAAAAATTGTAATAACTAACATAGCTCCAAAAGCTCCTCCTACTAACATTCCTGACTTATCCATGAGATTTTTTAACTCTTGTTTTCTATCTAAAAGGATTCCTATACATTAATGGAATTTTGAGTATGRTCTTTCATAGAATATTTTCTTCCTCTCCATGAAATTGATGATGAACTCTTTGCTTGAATTAATCCACTCAAAAATCCTAATACGACAACTATGCTACCTAGTGGTGCAAATAATGCATATCTCAATTTTAAACCCAGCCCAATTTTCACTTCTATAAATGCGGCAATATAGATGAGAATTGATGCTATAGCTGCAGTAATACAAAGTATTTTTGTAGATATTGATTCTGTTGGTATTAAAATAGATGTCAAAAATATTGGAAATGGAATAAATAATAAAAATAATACTGCAAAGAAAATACCAATAGCAATTTTCTCACTTTGAAGATATAGTGGAATCATTAGTCTTTTCAAAGCATCCCATAATGTTCCTTTATCTCGTGCCCAAACTGCATCAATTAGATGCTCTCCTCTAACCATCTTCATTTTAAATCCTGCTTCTTTGACTTTTTTCCCTAATGCGCCATCTTCAATGATTTCATGTTTTACTCCTTCATGCATACCAATTTTTTCATACGTTTCTTTTTTCATAATAAAAAAACTACCAAAAAAATAACCTGTTTTCTTTGATGGATTATTTACATTTAATGCAGAAAATCTAGTATGTAAAAATGTGGAAATCATTGGAAGTGTGATACTTGTCCAAAAATCAAGTGTAATCATTTTTGGAATTGCAGATAATGCATCCAAGTCAAATGAAATTAAATGAGATACTGCAAGAGATATTACATTTTTTGAGTGCTTTGTATCTGCGTCAGTGAACAACAAAAGATCCCCTGTTACTTTTTGATACCCTTCCATACATGCCCAATTTTTACCCATCCATCCATCTGGTTTGGGGTTGGCATTTACTGGAATAATTTTAGAATTGGTTTTTGCATATTCTGAAATTATTTTCCATGTTGAATCATCTGATGAATCGTTAATGACTATAATTTCATAATTTTGATAATCTTGTTTAATTAACGAGTCTAAACATTTCCCTACATAATTTTCTTCATTTCTTGCTGGAAGTATAATTGAAACTTTGGGAAATGATTTTGATTTATTTTCAAATTTGTCAAGATATGGAGTTAGTCTAAATGAATCCATCATTGATTTGATGAGAAAAACCCATGCCCCACAAATGGCAATTAAAATTRTAATTATAGAATATATGAAAATATCAAAAATTAATTCCATTAGCTACTTCTCTATTTCTTCTTTAATGCTTTGCATGGCTTGCTCCGTACCACTTTTGATATGTTTTTTGATCACACCTGTAAACATTCCCATTACTCCTGTGAGTTTCATATCCCAAGTTGTATGAATAATTGTTTCATCACCATTTGGAATAATTTCTATGATTTTCTCTCCACTAATGATACCTTTTGTGAATTTGGCTTCTATTCGCTTTTTTGGCTCTAGTGTGACTTCTTGCATGCATTTTTGATCTCTAAATGCAATTGTAATCTCTCGATAAACCTTGTTTCCTTCTTTTGAAATATTTTTGACCTCTTTAGTTCCCTTCCAAAATTTTGGTTCATTGTCAATATCTGAAATTACATCCCAAACTTTGTCAACTGTGGCATTGATTCCTAATTTTACTTCAATTGTAGCCATATCTAACAGGAATTCACTCTGCATTAAAATATATTAGAATCTTTTTCTGTTCATAATAGACTGTGATGGGTACATGCCTAAAATCCAGAACATTAACTCCAGTTCTAATGGCATTTGCCAATCTTCCATCACAGTCAATTTAAATTTGAAACAATATGAGACCCACAAAATACATGYCAAAAATTGAAACCTTTGATGCTGCTAATTTTTGGAAAAACGCATATGCCCATCAACGAGGTAAATTATTAAAAAAAGTTGATGTTCCTGAAGATCAAATTATTGTATTAGCTAGTAAAAAATATGTTGAACTTCCTGCAGCCCTAAAATATGAAATTGAGACTAGTGGAATAAGTAAAAAAGAATTACAGTAAAAATCGAAATTCATTTTAATTGGAATAATTATGGTTTGATATGACAAATATTACCTATGATGATTTTACAAAATTGGATATTAGAGTCGCAAAAATTATTGCAACTGAACCTATTGAGGGTAAATCCAGAATTATTAAAGGCAGAATTGATTTGGGAAATGATGATCAACGTGATGTAATCATTGGTGGAGCACAATATTTTCAACCTGAAGAAATGGTGGGAAAAACTGTAATTGTGATTGCAAATCTAGAACCAAAAAAAATGGCAGGTGTTGAATCTAATGCAATGTTATTGGCTGCAGATGTTGATGATAAGCCCTTTTGGTTAACTGTGGATGGTGATGTCCCTTTAGGAAGTCCTATCAAATAACCCCTTGTTTAGATATGATCTTTTTTTGTTTATTTTAAATATTATAATTTGAAATYAATTAGATAGTTGTAACTGGACGAATGATTTAATTTAGATATTTCTTGCACGTTGTTTGATGGAACTTACGAATATTGATTTTGATCAATTATTTGGAATGAGTGATGACAGTAATCCTTTAATGATGTTGATCTGGATTCTTCCAATAATTCTTTTTGTGTTTTATGGTCAACGAATTCAATTATACGTTACTTCAAGTGAAATCAAAAAGGCTCTCAAGAAACTTGATGAGTTTAAAGGAGAATCAAGAAATGAATTAATTATTTATGTTAAAAAAAATTTAAAACTTGATGACGACCCAACAAAAAAAATTGATAAATTTCTAGAATATTTCACAATAATGCCTGTTGACATGGATCCTAATGGGATAGTTGACAAAGTCCAACATACTGTAAGGATGAGGGAGGATTATACTCGAGAACACATAAAATTACTCTCCCCACAAATTAATGAACTTGAATTAAACAAAGTTCAAACTTTACTTGAAATCGCATCTTCTCTCCAAATGATTTACAAGATAGTTAATCACATGTTTTTGACTGCAAAAAAACAAAATAACTACCCATTAATTTTACCATTGCAAATGCTACTCCCCTTYATCATGGAGCATGCTGAGGCAATGAGTAAATCTATTCCTGCATTTAAAATTGGACAACCTGTTGGTGATGGAATTGGACCAATGGTTGTAGGAAAAATGATGCTTAATTTTGAAAAAGAAACAATTACATTTCAAACTGTTCTTGCAAAAACTGATTTTGAGGATAGGAAATTATTTCTCTTAAAAGCTGAAGGGCCTGGTTCTACAGTTGGACGACCTGCAGAAGCTCTTGAATCCATAGTTTCTAATTCTAAGATTGATGCAATAATTATGGTTGATGCCGCACTAAAAATGGAGGGTGAAGAGTCTGCATCTGTTGCATGTGGATTTGGTGCAGCAATTGGTGGAATTGGAACCGAACGATTTCAAATTGAGGAAATTGCAACACAAAAAAATATTCCTATCTTTTCTATTGTAGTTAAACAATCAGTTAAAGAGGCAACCACATTGATGACAAAACAAATTGCTGATACATCTAATGATGTTAGTTCCCAAATTAATGAAATGATTCAGGAAAATACTAAACAAGGTCAATCCCTAGTAATAATTGGCGTAGGTAACACCTCTGGGGTTTCTCAATGATTTTTTCAAAGAAAAAAATCATTATTGCATATACTATTGAAAAATGCTCAAAATGTGGTATGCAGAGAAAAAGAGAATTTATTGATGGTGACTATTTATTTTCAGAGTCATCAAAATGTAATTCATGTGATGGAACAACAAAAATTGAAAAAATATTTGGTGAGGAACTGGAATAATAAATTAAAGATTATTTTGTTTTAAATTTTAAATTACATGATGGACAAAACCAYGYCACTGTYTCWCCCTGYTCTTTGAACATAATTCCCTTACATTTTGGGCACGGTYTAACTTCTTCACTCAAAATATRTCATTTTTTTATAATGYCTTAGTTGTTACTGTCACTCCATTCTCATTTGGAATGAATGTATGTTCTGCTTGGGCAACTCTTTGTTCATTTATTTCCATTAATATTGGATATGCCTGTATAGCTTTTTTCTTTACTAAAATTTCTAATAGTTCCTTTGCCTTTTTTTCTTCCCATTCTTTTGTTATCCATCTTAAYGCAAATGGCAACATGTTGAAATTCTCCCAAATAAAATCAAGTAACTTGTCTGCTTCTGCATTTTTTGTTTTCTTTCTAGAGTTTATTGCAAAAATATTTTTTATCTTCCCATTTCTGACAAATCCHCCTCCTTGHCCTGTTGTAACAAATGGTTCACATGCATATGCWGAATTTTCTGAAAGTGAAAATCCTCCAATTGACCAAATRTTTGGGATAGATTTTCCAGCATGAATTGTATATTGACCCAATGAATGACCGCTAAGATTTGCAATTGGTTTGAATCCTTTCTGTTTAATTGTTGATTCAATTTTTCGTCCAATATCACTTGCTTTTACTCCAGTTTTTATCATCGACATTGCATTAGCTAATGCTTCTTCTGCTGTTTGTACCAACCCATCATATTGTGAATCATAACAAACAGTTACTGCAGTATCTGCAATGTATCCGTTAACTTGAGCTCCTAGATCAATTTTTACTAAATCTGTATCTTTGATAGTAATTGGATCATTTGGTTCTGCAGTATAGTGAGCTGCAATTTCATTAATGCTGGTATTTACTGGAAAAGCACATTTTGCTCCTCGTTTTTTAATTTCACCTTCAACTTCTTCACAAATTTCATAAACTGTTTTTCCAATCCAATCTTTGTTTCTGACCATCTCTCGTACTTCTGATGCAATTTTTCCTGCTTTGATATAGTCATCAGTTTGCACGACTTTGATCTTTTTGGTGCCTTTAAAATGATTATCTGATATTTGGAATCTCTGTGAAGCTTAAATTGGGTGATTCTTGTGTTTAACTGGGATTGTGGTCTAGCTTGGTATGATTCTGCGTTTGGGACGCAGAGGTCGGGAATTCAAATTTCCCCAATCCCACCATTATCTTATTATCAAATTACTATCTGAAGTAATTGCCGAGCAATGAGGAAGAGTTAGAGTAATGACTTTGAATGAAGTAAACTAATGGCTCTGAGCTCCGGCATGTTTTTATGAATTCTTTTAGTCTCTGAATTTATTGAAATTTGAAAAGCGTGATCTAGTCCTGATTGTAGGTCTGGTACTTTTTATGATTGGATTAATTCCATTTATGGGTGCTGCATATGCTGCAATTATAGTCATTATCATGTATTTTGGAATCAAAATTTATGTTACAAAGAGGCAGAAATCAATGCACTCATGGAGAAGGTAGATTCTATTGGGTTTTCTACTGTAGCAGTAAACACACATATTGAAAACTTTTACTTTGAGAAATTTAAAGAAAAAGGTGTAGAGATGATCTCTTTCTTTGGTTTGAAAAACGATGAAAAATTAAGACCATTACTGCTTGCAAACCCTGATTTTGGTGCCTATGCTCCATTTAACTTTTTGGTCTATAAAACACTTGATACCAAAGCAGATGATAACACATGGTTTGGTCACTTAGCACCAGATACAATGCTTGATATCATTGGTGAGAAAGATCCTGCCCTAAGAAAAGACTTTACAGATATAATAGCTGGATGGGATGCTCTTGTCACTAAAGAAATGAAGCCGACAAAAACAAAAAGGTTTGAGCGTACAGATGCACTTCCTGCACATGGCTTGACTAAAATGGTTAAAAAGTTTGACAAACCGGATGATCTGGAAGAATTTATAGAAGTGTTTGTCGGTGATCACGATGGACGTTTTTCAAAAGCTAATTTTATCATTGCAGGATTTGTTGACTTTAAATTTGAATATGATGACCAAGAGCTGGAGTTTGATAAATATGATGCCTACTGGGTTTCACTTTTATGTCACTTTGAATTTTCGAACTCTATCTTTAACAGAGGTACACCTGAAGCAGGT
Organism: Nitrososphaerota archaeon; assembly: GCA_002317795.1. Lineage (GTDB taxonomy): Archaea > Thermoproteota > Nitrososphaeria > Nitrososphaerales > Nitrosopumilaceae > Nitrosopumilus. The sequence continues at coordinate 2,060 of NVWC01000016.1, read as the reverse complement.
ATGTTCGCACCATGTTCAGTTTATTTCTACATTCCAAAAGGTACCAATGAACTTCATGTTGGTTATGCAAGTGTAGACAATTGGATCGCTGCACTTAACATGAAAGATCAGAAGCAAATTGACTCTATGAAAGCAATAGATGCTGAAGTTGTTGGAATATTTAAAGATATGGGTTTCGAACTCGTTAAACAATAATATTTTTTACCCTAGCGTGCAACAGATGTTGTACGCTAATTCTCCATCTCCTTTTCCCCAAATTTTCCTCTTAGTAGTATTTCAACATAATTTAGATAAAATCACGGCATTATATATTAAAGGATTGTAGTGAAAGTCACAGTAAATAAAGTAGACGAAGCAAATGTGATCGTAAGCGGTACGATAGAGAACTCTGCGGTTGAAGCAGCTATCAACACTATGGCTGTTCAGGCAGGTAAAGAGATGAAGGTAGACGGATTTAGAAAAGGTAAAGTACCTGCACATGTAGTGAAAAAGCTGCACGGCGACAAACTTGCACAAGATGCGGAAGGTGAAGTACTTAAAGACCTTATCGATGCAGGCGTAAAAGAAGCAGGCATCAACGCGGCAGACATGCTTGGTCAGCCTACATTTAAAAAGTATGACAAAAAAGAAGACGGTATCGAAGTTGAAGTTGAAGTTTCTACCAGACCTGTATTTGAAGCAGAAGGACACATGGATGTGCTTCCGTCATTTGAAAAACCAACAGCTTCAGATAAAGAGATCGAAGAAAAACTGGCTGAGATCGCAGCACAGCAATCACCTTTTGAAAAGATCAAAAGAAAACGTATGGTAAGAGACGGTGACATGGCTATTATCGACTTTGAAGGTTTTGTGGACGGTGTGGTATTTGACGGCGGAAAAGCGGAGAAGTTTAGCCTTAAGATAGGTTCCAACCAGTTCATCCCGGGATTTGAAGAGCAGATCATCGGTATGAAGTATGAAGAAGAAAAAACAGTGACTGTCACATTTCCGGCAGAATACCAGTCTGCTGATCTTGCAGGTAAAGAAGCAGAGTTCAAAGTGACACTTCATGAAATTCAGGAGCAGGTTCCTGCAGAGTTGAATGATGAATTGGCTCAAAAACTTCTTCAGGGTGAAGAAGGTGCAACACTTGAAAAACTTAGAGAAAAAGTAAAAACGCAAATCGAATCAGCAGAAATTTCAAAAATATATAATGAAGATCTAAAACCAAAACTTGTTGAAGCATTGGTTGCCAAATTTGATTTTGCACTGCCAAACAACATTCTTGAGCAGGAGATCGATGCAAAAGTGAATGCAAAAGCACGTGAGATGGATGAAGAAGAACTGAACAGTTTTAAAGACAATCCTGAAAAAGTAGAAGCACTTCGTGCAGAAGTCAGAGAAGATGCAGCTGCATCTGTCAGGGCAACATTCATCGTAGATGCATTGGCTGCAAAAGAAGGTGTAAAAGTGGATGATCAGGAAGTATCACAGGCGATCTACTACGAAGCAATGATGTCTGGTCAGGATCCACAGGAAGTGATCAAATATTATCAGGAAAACAACCTTCTCCCTGCTGTTAAAATGGGGATGATCGAAGATAAACTCTTTGGTAAAATGTTAGGTTTGGATAAATAAAAAGAAAAAATACTTAAAGGTAAAAAATGAGCTATATCCCATACGTTGTAGAACAAACAGGAAGAGGTGAGAGGTCTTACGATATCTATTCACGCCTTTTAAAAGACAGGATCATTATGTTAAGCGGGGAAGTTAATGACCAGGTAGCTTCCACCATTGTGGCACAGATGCTTTTTCTTGAAGCACAAGATCCTGATAAAGATATCTACTTTTACATTAACTCTCCGGGCGGGGTGATCACTTCGGGACTCTCTATGTATGACACGATGAATTACATTAAACCGGACATCGTGACTATCTGTATGGGACAGGCAGCATCCATGGGTGCCTTTTTGCTCTCTTCGGGGACAAAAGGTAAACGTTATGCCCTCCCGCATGCACGTATCATGATACATCAGCCTTCAGGTGGTGCACAGGGGCAGTCGACAGATATCCAGATACAG
>NVWC01000015.1 GCA_002317795.1 Nitrososphaerota archaeon | reverse complement strand
CGTGGAGTCATCGGTGTAGAGTCTGCTATTGTTATGATTGCATTTGTAATCGTTGCTGCAGCCTTGGCATTTGTTGTACTTAACATGGGATTTACTACCTCACAAAAAGCAAAAACCTCAATCATCTCAAGTCTAGGAGAAGCAAGTAGCAGTATGCAAGTTGCTGGTAAAGTTATTGGGGCAGGTGATATCACAAATGGAAATCTAAACGTAACAGCATTTCCAATAAAGATTGCATCTGGTGGAAATAATGTTGATTTGAATGCAAAAACTATGGCAGTCAAATATGTTAGCAATTCCATAAGCTATGATAACATCTACGTAGGTACACTCTCAACTACTGAATACAAGAGCCTATCTTCTGCAGTAAATAAAGCAGTAGACACTGAAGCAGATGGAACATATGAACCATTTTCAGACATAACTATCAATCCATTTGATGGAGTCAGTCAAAGTGCAAACACACGTGCTTTCATCTACTTTACACAATCTAGTCAATCATCTCCAAATGATATTCTAGAACAAGGTGAAACTGCAGTTTTAGCAATTGTTTTCAAAGATAGTGATAGACCATCTGCATTAGACAAAATCAAAGTTGAAATAATTGTTCCAAGTGGTGCTGCCTTGACGGTAGAACGACAAGTTCCAACAGTAACAAACACTATAGTAGATTTGGGTTAGGTACTTTTTTTGCCCCTCCCATTAACTATTTTTTCTAAACTCAAAATTAGCCAAAGTAATCTTAAAATTATTGTTTTATCTGGATTTGCAATTTATTTTCTTGTACTCTATGAAATGTTTCCTCAATTCATTTTTGACGGGGAGATTGCTTTGTTTACTTTGGGGATTCCTTTAACAGGAATTTTAGTTGGTCTAAATATTAAAAAATTAAAACTAAAAAATTTGTCATTAAAAAATATCTCAGTTAAAAAATCAGGTGGCACATCAAAGACTTCTGATTCCATTGATTCATTGGTTTCTGATTCAGGATCACCAGAAAGTGAATTATCTGATATTGATGCACTAATTGCAGGAACTAAAAAACCTGAAGGCAGTTCATCAGACATTGATGCACTAATTGCAGGAACTGAAAAACCTGAAGGCAGTTCATCAGACATTGATGCACTAATTGCAGGAACTGAAAAACCTGAAGGAGAGTTATCTGAGATTGATGCATTACTAGCTGATGCCAATACATCTTCTCTTGGCGCTGAGGATACTTCTATGGAGGATACAAGTTTACTAATAATGGAAAAAATAGAGCCTATAGAAAATGATATTCAAACAATTAAAACTGATTTTGATCAATTCAAACAAGATCTTACTATTGTTAAAGAAGAAGTAGAAATCCTTTCTTCTTCATTTGAGACCACTCTAACTGACATCAAACTACTCACCACTGATGCAAATAATCCACTTAATTTTATGAAAGAGGACTCATTTAAGAAAAATATTCAACAAATTAATGTCGATGCACTAGTTGCCCCAAAATCAATACCACCAGCTCCTGAACAACTAGCTCCTGAACAACTAGCTCCTGAACAACTAGCTCCTGAACAACTAGCTCCTGAACAACTAGCTCCTGAACAACTAGCTCCTGAACCCATTACTCCAGATGTTGTGGAAGTAAATGCTTCAAATTTACCTAAAGACATAACATCACTAGTTGATGAACTATCCAATGATTTTGAATCTGAACAAGTATTAGAATTAATTAAAGTCCATTGTAAAACTTGTAAAATTACATTGGATGAAAATCAACTTACATCTTATCTTGATAAAAAAAATAACTCTAATTCATTGCAAAAAAAACTCAAAGGATCTAATTCTGATTCTATAATTAATGAGGTACCATAATGGCATCAGGTGTAATTAGTGAAGGKGTTTTAATTATTGCATCAGTCATTATTGCTGGAATGATTACCGGAATTGTTATCTCTAAAGTTGGAACATTTGAAGGGATTTACACTGCAACAACTGAAGCTCAAAAAGAAAAAATGCTAAGTAAATTTGAGATAATTCATGTCAGTCAAATTAATAGCACATCHGTTAATGTSTGGGTAAAAAACACTGGACTTGGTCCCATTACTAAATTAGAYATGATGGATGCGTATTTTGGGCYGATTAATGCGGCGGRCWATGTGGGGTATGCTACTGGCACTACYCCTCAATGGGTTTTCAATGGYACTGCTACKAVTTCTGTRTGGTCYCARGGCCAAACAATTCAAATKGCAATACAGGATAGTWCTGCAWTAACTAGTAGYGAATCATAYCTKGTTCAATTTGTCATATCAAATGGAGTATCTGATGATTATGTTTTCTCAGTATCTTGAGGTGATTTTCTATGGGTCTAAGTAATGCACTTAGTGGTGGGATTATTCTCTTTGGAATAGTTTATGTAATTTTTACATTTATGGGAATTACTGATACTGCGGCATCTTTTTCTGATGTCCGTTCTCAAATTTCTGATTTGGAGAACAAACTACTCAAAACATCCATTGTTATTGTAATTGAAGATGATCCTGGAACTAATCGTGATTTTAATTTTAATATGACAAACACTAATTCTGAAAAATTATGGGATTGGGAAAACTTTGATGTTATAACTACTTATGAAAATGGTGGAACAACATACACTGAAACATTAACCTATTCCCCAATATGTAATCAAATAGGTTACTGGTGCGTCCACTCTTGGATTGTTGATGTACTAGATCCTGAAATTCTAAATGAAGGTGAAACTCTCAATATTCGTGCTAAAGTAGACAATCAACTTCAAGCAGATACTACTGTAATAGTAATTATTTCAACTCCTAATGGTGTTGTTGCCAGTGCAACAAGAACAGTCTAAGTATTGTTCAAAAAAAGCAAACATTATCTTAAATCCAAAATTTGACTACTTTTCATTATAATGCAATTAAGGTGTACGTATGGTTGAGATTGTATCTACTGGAAATGAGGAAATTGATAGACAATTTGGTGGTGGATTACCTGCCCCCTCACTAGTCTTTATATCTGGAGATCACGGAACTGGCAAAAGTGCACTTGCAGCTCAAATGATGATTGGATTTACCACATCTAAAAAAAGAGTGCTGTGTGTAATTGAGAATACTGTAAAGCAATATCTCCAAAAAATGAAGTCAATTACTTTTAATTTCACTAGAGCCTTTGTACGAAATCAAATATTGTTTGTTCCAATGTATATCCGAGATGCTAATTGGTCTGAAAAAAACTCTGAACGAATCCTAACTGAAATCAAAGCATACATGATAAAAAAAGCAGATGCATATGATGTAATTATACTTGATTCAATCTCTCCAATGGTACTAAATTCAAATGAAGAGTCTATTTTGAATTTTCTCTCATTTTGTAAAGAAACTGTAGGACTGGGTAAAACAATAATTATTACCAGCCATTTATCTGATTTTTCAAACGCTGCCAATACTGCTATAATTGGTGCAAGTGATGTGTATCTAAAACTTGGACTAATGACCGTTGGTGATAAAGAAGTAAAAACTCTAAAGGCAATCAAGATGCTTGGTGCAAAAGATACCCCTGCATCTGGATTTGCTTTTGAGGTGGACTTGATTTTTGGAATAAAGATTGTTCCAGTGTCAATGGCTAATGCATAGGTGAAAAAATGGTTTTTGATATCACTACAATTAATGATGAGAATTTTGTAAAAACAATAAATGAAAAATTATACCTGAAAGAATATTTGGAAACTTATCAAATTAGGGGAAATCCTTTACCCCTTTTTTCTGATGAACTAAAACCTGAACACAAAAAACTCAAAGAACCCAACTTGATTTATGCTGTATCTGAGGAGACATTTATTCACATTAATCCTCATACTACAATGGATGATGGATACAAAGAATATGTCATAATTGAGCCTGATGAACCTGATAGAGAATTAATGGCATTTGCAGATAAGGTGTTTGCAGCAAAAGCAGGTAAATTAGATCCTCCTGCAGAAATTACTGAAAGATTTGCAATGGTTGATCACTTTTTAGATGAAATATTAGAAACTACTTCTGCTAAAGTAGATTATACAAAACTTGGTGACCCATTTAAAATTGAAAAAATTCCAGTACTTGCATCTGCACTCCCTGCTTTAAAATACCATTTTTTACAAAAAAGAGCTGGAACTGGATTACTTGATCCATTTCTTAATGATCCAAACTTGGAGGATATCTCAATTATTGGAGCAGGAAACATGTACATTATTCACAAGGCATTTGGAACACTAAAAGTTCCAGTATTTCTTAGTGTTGAGGCAATTGATGAATTAATCATCAGTCTCTCTGAGCAATTTGGGAAAACAATATCTCATGCAAAACCTGTAGTTGATGCAACATTACCTGATGGCTCTAGAATTAATATTGTATTTGGTAAGGATATCAGTAGAAAAGGAACTAACTGCACAATTAGAAAGTTTGCTAGTACTCCATTATCCATTATTCAAATTTTAACATCAGGTGTCATGAATTWTACCCAAGTTGCATACCTGTGGATGATGMTCGAAKCTGGAATGAGTCTTTTTGTWAATGGAGAAACTGCATCAGGAAAAACTACAACTCTGATGGGACTTACTGCTTTTATTCCATCAAACTGGAAGRTAGTAACAATTGAGGATACYCCTGAATTAACACTTCCACATAACAATTGGATTACAGAAGCAACTMGRAACACTGGAAATCCTGCATCAAGTGTTACWATGGATGAYCTTCTTAAAGCAGCATTAAGACAGCGTCCAAACTACATCCTTGTGGGGGAAATTAGAGGTGCTGAAGGCAATGTTGCATTTTCTGCAATGCAGACWGGTCACCCAGTAATTGCYACATTTCACGCMGCAGGAATGGTTCCACTCATCCARAGACTCTCAAATGATCCAATCAATATTCCCAAAACCTACATGGAGAATTTGAATTTGGCCTTRTTTCAGGGSGCAGTGCTAAAYCCTGATGGGAAACGTGTCCGTCGTGTATTATCMATTAATGAAATTATTGGAATATCTAATGAAGGCAATGTAATGTTTATTCCMGTCTTTACTTGGGATGCAGGAACTGATACTGTACAATTCAAAGGACGTGGAAGYAGTGCTTTGTTTATCTCCAAAGTTTTAGAAAAACGAGGAATGATGAGAAAAGATGARGGRAAACTYTATGTRGAAWTGGAGTTGCGYKCAAAGATTTTAGAGGCAATGCTTGAGAAAAAAATATTCAATTATTATGATGTCTTTAATGCAATTTCACATTGCAATGAAATTGGATTAGAAGAATATCTAAAGGAACTTCAAATGCAATGAAACTTGCAATTCCAAAACTTAGTTCAATTATTGATAGTGGTTCAAAAGTAGATGAAAATTTTGTTTACTTTGTTGCATTTTTGTATTGCATTTCTACAGGTGAGATTGGACCTGTGGAACTATTCAAAACAGGAAAGGATTCAAAGTATGGGAAATATTCCGAGGCTTTTCAGGATACGTATCGATTGGGAGTTGGGTGGTCCTATGGACTTGCTACATCTTGTGAGATGATTGCACGTAAAGTATCTGAACAAGCAGATGATCCAACAAAATTACTGCTAGTAAAACTATCTCAAGTTGTAAGACTAGGTGATGATTTGGGATTGTTTCTCAAAGATGAATTAAAAAATGCATTGCAAACATTTTCAATAAAATATGAAGCAAATTTGGAAAGCCAAAAATTATTTTCTGAAATGTTTTACACACTAATGTCTACTGCATCATTTATGATTTCAGCTAATGCTATAATGAGCATGTTAATGGGATTTGGAGATGCTGAGCAAATTCTAATTGTATCRATGCTTGGGACTGGCGGCGGAATGGCAGTCTTTGTTGTAATGATGTTTTTCACATTTTCTCGAGATAAACTAGCCTTCACTGATAAGGATATTGAGAAAAAATTCCGCATGAAAATGTACATGGGATTAATTCCTGCTATTGGAATTGGTGCAGTATTGATTATTTCAGGCCTAATTCCGCCAGTTCTTGCAGTAGGTTTGGCTGGAATCCCATTATTGTACCCTGGAATCATGGCTAAAAAAGAGGAATCAAGAATTTCAAGTTATACTGAATGGTACCCTATGTTTATTCTTCATTTTGGACAATTATACTCTACAACTGGTTCAATGGGTACAGCACTTCAAGCAGTAATGAGAAGTAATTTTGGGGAAATCCAACCTCATATTACAGCTCTAAAAAATAGAATCAAAAATAGAATTGACCAAATTTTGGCATTTAACTTGTTTTCAATTGATTCAGGAAATCACCTAATTGCTAATGGTAATGATATTTTTTCAGTTTCAGTATACAAGGGTGCTAATATGAATATTGTAGGAAACGTAATTTCTGATATAACAAAAAAAGTTACMGAAATGAGAGGAAAGCGTGGACAAAATGCATCAACGTTTCAACTAGTAGTTRTAATATTGCATGTTTTATCCTTGGGTATCTTTGGATTAATGAGTAAACTAACTCAACTATTCCAAGAAATGTCTGAAGGCGATATATCAAACGCTGCATTTGAGTTAACTCCAATAGATCCTGCATTGATGGCAGCTCTAATGCCTATGCTRCTAATCATGACATCAGTGATTAGTGGATTTGCAATCAAAGTAATTCAAGGTGGAATGTACAAGACAGTATTTTTCCACATTGGACTATTACTTACAATTGGAGGHGTCGCAATGTTTGCAATTAGTTTATTCATGGGARAATTCCTAGATGGAATTATTTTTACTGCACCTGTMCCAGGAATTTAATTTGTYTGTCTGATCCAAACAAATCACTTGTTAATAGAGAAAAAAAGTAATTMCAATTAATGTTTGATGTGATRAATTACTCAAAAATTTATGCGTGATAAAATAATGGTGCAAATCACTATACTATCAAATGACAATTATGGTCCATGGACTCATTCTTTAGGAAATGATAGAGAACACAAAGTCCAGATGTATCAATGCTCTCTATATGAGACATTACAAAACTTATTTTCAGTTAGAGGTGGGTTGGTCTTTTCAAATCGATTTGATGAATTTTTTGCAATCAGTGATGGTATCTCATAYTCTGATCATTTGGATATTAAAACAAAAATCCAGACACTTTTCCCTTTTGAGATATCCATGGCTATTTCAAATTCTTCCTTACCCCTTATGGCAAATAAGCAGGCACACGCAGCAAAAATGGCAGTAAATTGTCCTGATACAATAAGTGCCGCAGTAGATGCTAATGCCAAAAATGATGGTATTCATCTAATCCATTTAGATATTGAGGGAATTACTGAGATGAAAAAAACTACCTCACCTTATGATGTTACAATGATGGTTCAGGCAACTCACCAAATAATATCTCACTATTGCTATGAAAATATGCTATTGGGGTTCTTTGTTGGAGGAGATAATTTTGTAATTGTTTCAGATAAGAATCCTCAGATTCACTCAAAACTTATTGCAGCAAAAATTTTCAAACATTTACACATCAATGTTAATTGCGGAATTGGGGAAGAGCAGACTGGTAGAATTGCAATTGCAATGGCTACAAAAAATCTTGATATGATTCGTCATGTAAGAAAACACAATGAATCATTTCCGAGAATTTTGGATAGTAATACATCCCTTGAAGGTCTATTAGGCATTCATGCATAGTTTGTTTTACAATAATTATATTTTAGTATTCTATCTCTAATTTTTTATTTATTGATTTGATTATGTGAATTTACAGGATATTTGAAGACTTTTTTGTTCATTTAATACAAACAATACGTTATCTTCTAATTCTTTCTAGTCTGACTAATGTCAACTACAACTGTAGTATCCGAAACAATTCAGGTAGTAACATTTACTATTACTGGAAAATCATCAAAACCTGGTAACTATGCTGTTCCAATAGAGCAAGTCAAAGAAATCAGAACAGTTGATGCCATTACCAAAATTCCAAGATCAAAAGATTATGTGAAAGGAATTATGAATTTGCGTGGAAAGATTATTCCAATCGTAGATGTTAATGAGAAAATTGGAGTAACTAACACTGAAACTGATTCATCCAAACAGAGAATTTTGGTAGCAGATGTTAATGATACTCTAACAGGTCTCCTAGTTGATGAAGTAAATGAGGTGCAAAGATTATCTCTAAATGAGATTGAGGCACCTCCTGACGGCTCATTTGAAGATGGTGCCTATATCAAAGGAATTGCAAATATCAAAGATAGACTAATTGTCCTCCTTGATGTMKCAAAGTTTCTTTCTGATTCTGCTGAGGCAATAAATGATGCAATGACATCAGCTCCTGRRRMWAYARMWGMYSCWRWRRYAKCARCTSMWGRRAMWACAGCARCMCCTGAAGTAGCAACTGAAGAGACAACAGCAACACCTGAAGTAGCAACTGAGGAAACAGCAGCARCACCTGACGAGACACCATCTGATGATGATATATTACCTGAAATTGATGCAATAATCAAAGAATCACAAGCTAAGTGAACATAGATTATTGTATCTCCTTTATTTTTATAATTTAACGATTTTTTTATCCGTCTATTTTGATTTACAATTNATTTTTGTTTTAGGATCATTTTTTCTTGTTTTCCAGTTGCAAAAGTTAAATATTCGACGAAAAACTGTTTTGCATGAGTAAACCTTCTGATCTTGGTTCTTTGAAAATTGGTTCTTACATTCTATTACCACACACTGATCAACCAAGTGGGGAGCCATGTAGAATTGTTGAATATGATACATCAAAACCAGGAAAACACGGTTCAGCCAAAGCAAGAATTGTTGGACAAGGAGTTTTTGATGGACAGAAAAGACCACATGTAGGGCCTGTCAGTATGCAAATCCATATTCCTTTGATTAACAAAAAATTAGGTCAAATTATCTCAATGAATGGCGATGTAGTCCAAATAATGGACTCTGAAAGCTTCGAGACAATTGATGTTTCTCTAGTTGATGATGAGGTTAAGGGCAAATTATCAAATGGTGATAATGTAGAATATTGGGTTGTTATGGATAAAACCAAAATCATGCGCATTAAAAACAGCTAGACATTTGTTTAACATAATTCCTTTGTGTATTACATCTATGAAATATTTTCAATTGGTAAAACTAAAATCATGCACATTTAGAGATAATGTGGATGCTGATGATGAGCGGAAAAGCCGTCTGATTTTTGATGAGGATTATGAGTAATGAAGTGTCCCTTTTCAATGAATTTTAAMAGTTCATTGAATTTTATATTTTTTAAATCATGAAACTAGCTTGTCTTTTTTCTGGTGGAAAGGATAGTACTTTTGCAATTCATCTAGCACAAAAACAAGGACATGAGGTAGTTTGTCTTCTTAGTGTTTTTACAAAATCTGATGAAAGTCATTTACTTCATCACCCAAATTTACAATGGACTAAATTACAATCAGAATCAATGAACATTCCACAATTAACTGCTAGTTCTGACTCTGAGAAAACTGAAGATGAGTTATCTGTTTTATCCACTCTATTACAAAAAGCCAAAGAGAAATTTAACATTGAAGGTCTAGTTCATGGTGGAATTAAAAGTCAATTCCAAAAAGAAAAATTTGAATCACTATGTGKTGAATTAGATTTAATGTCATTAGCTCCATTATGGGGTACHGATCCTTTACAATACATGAATGAATTAATTGATAATAATTTTAATTTTATTRTGACTACTGTCACATCTGATGGCCTAGATGACACATGGCTTGGAAAATCAATTTCAAAATCAGAGATTGAAATTTTAAAAGAATTATCTGAGAAATTTAAATTTAATTTAAATTTTGAAGGTGGCGAGGCTGAAACATTTGTACTTGATTGTCCCTTATTTTCAAACCCAATTACAATTAATCAAAGCGAAAAAATTTGGGATGGTTATAGAGGAAGGTTTGAAATAGTGGATGCTGGGTTAGACTACAATGCTTGATGGCTTAAAAAATAGTTTAGGGGATGCAATTCGAAAAATTGTAAAATCCTCAGGTATTRATGAAGAACTAATCAAGGAATTATCTAAAGATGTTCAAAGAGCATTGCTAACTTCTGATGTTAATGTACGCCTAGTTCTTGAAATTACAAAGAATTTGGAGGAACGGGCACTAAATGAGACTCCTCCACCTGGGCTCTCACGTAAAGACCATGTTGTAAAGATTCTATATGATGAACTCTCAAAATTACTTGGCAATGAATCTGACTTTGAATTCAAAGCTGGAAAACAAAACAAGATAATTTTACTTGGTATTCAAGGTAGTGGGAAAACTACTGTTGCCTCAAAACTTGCCAAATTTTTAACAAGACAAGGATACAAAGTTGGAGTAGTAGGTGCTGATACTTATCGACCTGGTGCTCTAGTTCAACTCAAAACAATGTGTGAGAAATCCAATGTTGAGGTGTACGGTGAGGAAAACAACAAAGATTCGCCAAGCATTGTAAAAAATGGACTAAAACATTTTGCAGGACAACCACTGGATGTCATTCTAATTGATACTGCTGGTCGACACAAAGAAGAAGTAGATTTACTAGAAGAAATGAAAAGAATAAACAAAGTTGCAGAACCTGATTTAGCATTACTTGTAATTGATGGAACCATTGGTCAACAGTGTTTTAGTCAAGCAGAAGCATTTCACAAAACCATTCCAGTAGGTGGTGTAATTATTACAAAACTTGATAGTTCAGCTAAAGGTGGTGGTGCACTTGCTGCCTCAGCTGCTACTGGTGCACAAATAATGTACATTGGTACTGGTGAACGAATTGATGATTTAGAAAAATTCTCTCCGACTAGATTTGTTGGACGATTACTTGGTATGGGTGATATTCAAGCAGTTTTGGATTTGGCAAAACGATTAGAAACTGAAGGTGATGATGTACGAATGAAAAGAATTTCTAGTGGTAAAATGAACATGGAGGATTTCTTTTATCAATTAGAAGAGGTCACCAAAGTAGGTTCATTGCAAGGATTACTTGATAGTATGCCTGGTCTTTCAGGTATGGTGAAAGGTGATCAAGTAAGCCAAATGGAGGGCAGAGTTTCAAAGTGGAGATATATCATTCAGAGTATGACTAAAAAAGAGAAAGCAGATCCTGATTTGTTAAATTCTTCTCGAATCAAAAGAATTGCTCGTGGGTCTGGTTGGCCAGAAGGTGAAGTAAAAGAACTAATCAAAAATTACAAAAATTCAAAGAATTTGATGAAGGCCTCAAAGGGCCGTCAGATGCAAGGTACCCTTAGACGAATGGGTTTGGGATAATCCCTAATACTAAATTCACTCAAAAATGTCTGACTATCAAAAAATTATCCCTATTGCAAATCAAATAYTGAAAAAACATGAATTATGTGATAATTGTTTAGGCCGATTATTTTCAAAAAAATTACATCTATCATCAAACAAACTCTTGGGTAAAAAATTAAAAAAAAATAGAATCTCCACTAAATGTTATATCTGTAAAAATCTGTTTGAGAATTTGAATCATTTTTTAAAAATAATGTTTGATGTGTCATCTGGTTATTGTTTTCAAACTTTTAGTGTTGGAGCTATCATCAAACCATCTATTGTTGAAAGGGATGATCGTATCCGTTCACAATACAAATTACGTGGAATTGACAGTATCAAAACTGATATTACAAAAGAATTAGCAAAAGCATTTTCAAAAAAAACAAAACATRTTGTTGACTATCGTAATCCTGAATTTACTTTTACAATGAATTTTAAAGATGAATCTTGCCAAATTCACTCAAAATCTATTACCCTCTCTGGAAGATACATCAAAAGTATTCGGGGACTATCGCAGAAACAAAAATCATGTGAAAATTGTTCTGGCAAAGGATGTAGAATTTGTAATTTTCATGGAATTTCTGAATTTGATAGTATTGAGGGTATGATTTCACAATTTATTTTTGAAAAACTAGGTGGTAGTACTACTAAATTTACTTGGATTGGAGGTGAGGATAAACCTAGTTTGGTCTTGGGACATGGTAGACCATTTTTTATTAAACTTCAGCATCCCCACAAAAGAAAATTAAGAGTAACTTCTAAAATTTTTAATTCCCTAAAAATTACCAACCTCAAAATTATACCCGARTCTCCAAAAAAACCACTCAAATTCTCCTCATCAATAAAGATGAGGATTAGTACAGAATCTATAATTGATATATCTAATCTAAAAAAACTCAAAGATCTCATAAAATCCCCTGTTGTAGTTTATGATGTTTCTGGGAAACGCTCTGAGAAGAAAATCTTTACTGTAAAATATAAAAAAATATCTCAAAATGAATTTTCTTTATTTCTCAAAGCTGATGGTGGTCTACCCCTAAAACGATTTGTAAATGGTGATAATGTTACACCTAGTATTTCATCAATTATTGGTAATTTGTGCAAATGYCAAGAATTTGATTTTCTTGACATTCATGTATGATAATGTTCCTTGCTTAGAAATTTTAGAATAATGATTACCAATGATAACAATTGACTCGCACAAAAATGACTCTTTTCTATTAACTCCTACACTGTTTTTAGAATTAGAAACGTAGATGTTCAAAAAATACGAATTAACACAATTTCGCCGTTTTTCGGTTGATTGATATCAATTGACTATCACAAACGGTTAATCGAAAAGTGTTGTTTTATGACTTAATCATAACAATTAACTAGTACTCAATATTGCAAAACAGCATGCCCATGAGAAAGAAAAACAAGCACAAACGACGTGCTGATCAAACCGCTGAAGTACGTAAAAGAAAGAAAGCAAAATCTGGAAAACCTAGATCTTAATCAAATCAACCTTTTTACATTCAGAGTTATCGAAATGAACTATTGGATCCGTTAGTGCGTTTTAAAGATGCACATTCTAAAGGTATTATTCCTGATGACATGTATGACTTGGTAATCAAGCGTTTTCCTATAGTTGTTGCAGGCATAAATCGTATTGAAAAGGCATCAGGAATTAGATATCCTGTTGCATATGTGGAACCCTCCCTTGTAATCTCCTCACCAAATCCAAATTCCTATGAATACGGGATATTATTTGCAAGAACAATTCCTGTCCTGTTTGATGATAAATTTCAGGTTGTAATTCAAATTTCTGCACCATTAATTGCATATGGATTAAAAGGCACAATTCATGCAATATTAGCACATGAATTTTTACATTTTATAGAATTAATCCGAAAAATTTCAAAAATGGATTTACTTTCTGATGAAATTTCTGGAAATCTCTTTGAAAATGTTTACAGTGATGAAACTAGACTGTTTGAACCTCGTGTAGTTTTCAAAGACCGTACCCTTCTAAATCATATAACAAAAAAATTCCCTGCAGGTTTTCGTGATTATAWACTTGAAGACAAAGTCACAAAATTTTGGGCTGACAAAAATCTCCCAAAATCAAATATCTCTTTGGATGCAAATAATGTGAAACTATCTGTAGAATCCCTTTCTAAAATTAAATTATCTCCTGCATTTCTTTCAAAAATTGAATTATTGCATGAAAAAAGTCTAAAAATTCACAAAAAAAAATTATACTAAATTATATTATTTTAAAATGATTATTTAGAAATTATTTTAATTGTTTATTGGATAAATTCTGTTAATCCACTAAAACTATTGATTAATAGAAGTCTGTATTCTGTATTACATGGAAAAACCACGATGTCTTTTGTTATTCGAGGAATCTTGTCGAGCTGATGCAACAAGACGAACTTATACTAAATTATTTAGTTATTTTTTAAAATGGGCACATAAAGATCATGAATCATTATTGATTTTGCCTGATGATCAATTACAAGTATTGTTGGAAGATTACATGTTGTATTGTAAAAAACGATACAAAAAACAGGGTATTCAAGGACGATTTGCTGCAATTGAAAAATTTCTATTTGTAAATGATAGAACAATTAACAAGAAAAAATTAATGATGTTCTTACCTGAAGCAGCTAAGAACAAACAGCGAGCAATAACTAATCAGGAATGTTTAGATCTAATCAAACATTCATCAAGTAACAGAGTACGAGCAATAATTCATTTATTTGCTGCAACTGGATGCAGACCTGAAGCTTTGAGTCGTGTTAGATTGAGGGATATTGGTCAGATGCCTGATGGGTGTCTTTGGATTATTCTGTATGAAGATACAAAAAATGAATTAATTACTTTTGTTCATTCAGAAGCTGCAAAAGCAGTAAATCAATACTTGGAAGATAGAAAAGCAAATGGGGAATTATTGAAGCCTGAAAGTTTCCTTGTAAGAAAAAAGTCATTCATAGTTAATGAAAATACGCCTAAACCTGTTTCGATAAACAGTCTTGAATCTACACTAAATCACGCAATGAAACAAGCTGGGATTAAACGTGAAAAGGTAGATGAAAATCGTTTTGATTTAGCTGTGTGTGGTGGATTTAGAAAACGATTCAACACAATATTCAAAATGAATTCAAATATTTCTTATTCTATCAGTGAAATGTTTATGGATCATAAAGTAGGATTAGAACCTAATTATACAAAACCCACAAAAGAACAACTTTTTGAGGAATACAAAAAAGCAATTCCACAATTAACAATTGATGATTCAGAACGTCTTAAATTCAAAAATAAAAAATTAGAAGAAGAAAAATCTGAACTAGAAGAAAAAGCTTCACGAATTGATGATTTGGAAAGACGAATGAGAGTTATGGAAAAATCAAATTAAATCAAATATCTGTACTAGTTAACTTCGATAAATTTTTTCCATACCTGTTTATAATTTCATCTTCTACTTCTTGAAATCTATCAGCTTCTAAATCATCTAACTTTGTCTTTGAAAATTCTTGAAAAATTCCATCTAAATCCTCTTCTTCTATTTTTTTGTGTACTTTTTCAGGAATGAATCCTTTTGTAATGATTTCTAATAATAGAGTTGTAACTGAAATGGCAAAATCATTTATTCTAAATTCTGAAAATCTATTCTTACCATCATTTAATCCATCTAAAATAAAATGAAAAAATAAAGCACCAATATCTTTTTCTATGTTTTTACATGATTCATCAAGATTTTTCTTTCCAAGACCAACTGTAACTGCAAATTTCATCCTATACATGATAATTGATTTTAGATATTCTCTATCTTGTTTTTTGAATGCAATTTTGGATAAATTATAAAATTTTTCTCTTCCTGTTTTTATTACATCTAATGTTTTTTCATCTGTTAAAACTTTGAGATATTTGCTTAATATTGGATCTGATAATCCTGTTTTTTCTTTGATTATTTTGTATTGTATTCCTGGATTTTTGAATAATATCTCGATAATCTCATTTAATCGTGCCTCTCTATCCCTACTTCTGACCATGTATTCTGATATGTTGTATTTTTCTTATAGTTTCTTTGTCAAAATTACTTAATCTAGCTAAGCTAAATTTTAAACAATAACTATGATATGATAGACTTAGCTTAACTATACTAAGTGATAGATTGAAAGTACTATTTAATATCAAAATTGAAGAATCAGATCTTAAACTACTTCAAAATGTAGCAAAAAAACGAGGTCAAGATGCATCTGTTTTTGCAAGATTTGCAATTCGTAAAGAATTAGCTAGATTGGGATTTCTCAAAAAAGATGAAGCAAAAGCTTTGGAGATGATCTAATGAAACGAAAATGCAATGATGATAATCCAAAGATTGTAAAACGAGTTTATGATTGGGATGGTAAACATGTTGAGATAGATCTTTGTAAAATTCATCTTTCTGATCCTGACTTTGACAATTTTGTTACGGAGTATTTATTACTAGAGGTAATTTCAAATTGAATATTTTTTTCTGTTGTAATAATATTCTTGTTTCAATCCTCGGGCATATCTTACAAAAAGAGTCTACAGAGGCAAATGAAACGACCAAGAAACATAGTGTATACATGTCATCTCTAGAGAAATTACCTGAGGAATTTCTATCCTTACATAACATAGAAGAATCAATGACGGTTTCTCTAGAGACGAATAATTCAAACCAAAGGGAATCAAATTAGTAAATTGTCATCAACACTAGCTCAAAAAAGTATTTGTGCACTATGTGGTGAACGAACAAGATTTGGAGAATATCAATTCACGAATTATGGTGCTGTTTTAATTTGTAAGGAATGTACAACCAAATGATTTCTTATTCAAGTATTTTTTGTGGTAAAGAAATAGGGAACTTAGGGATGATATTCTCTATTGACTATAATCTAATCAGATTATATTTTAGAGAATATAATGTAACTTCCCTATCTTCCCTACTTGGAGATTCTTCTAATGGGTATCACTAAATTTCAAAGACACCTATCTGATAGTGATATTATTGATGGTGATATTGGCGGTCCTGCACAAAAAATAGGTAATGAAATAGCAACACTAACCTATTTCATCACAATTGCCGATGGTGATCATGAAATGTTCTATTATGACAAAAAAGCGAGAATTTGGCGTGAAAATGGTACTGATTTCATTTGGAAATTCGTGGCTGAAAAATACTCTGCATTATCTAAAGTCATGCTAAATGAGGTTATTCACTATATCCAAGGTCAAACTCTTCTACCTAGAATGAAATTTCAGCCTCCAAATGGATTACTTGCATTTGAAAATCACTGCATAGATGCAATTCATAATTATGCCGACGAGTTTGATAGTTATGATCATTATATTCGAAACAAATTCCCAGTCGTAATAAACAAAAAAGCCACATGTCCAAAGTTTAGCAAATTTCTAAATCAAGTATTGCCAAATTATGAGGATCGTTGTACCTTATTGGAATTAATGAGTATGGTGTTAATTCCTCAAATTAATTTTGAAAAAGCTGGAATGTTTATTGGTACATCATCAGCTAATGGTAAATCTACAATTCTTAGATTAATGAGTGAGTTATTTGGAAAGAAAAATATTGTTTCAATCTCTCTTCAGGATTTAATCAATGATAGATTCATGGGTCAAAAGTTAGATGGAAAATCTCTAAATATTTATGCAGACATCAATGATAAAAAAATTACAGATTTAGACAAGTTCAAATTATTTGTGTCCGGTGATTCTATAACTGTTCAAAGAAAAAATGGACATCCGTATGAAATCATTCCTAAAGCAAAACATTTCTTTAGTACAAACACTTTACCTGAAATTCAAGAAGATAACAATGCAGTTTATAGAAGATTCATTATAATTGAATTTCCAAATTCGTTTGAAGGAAAAGAAGATTTTGATTTGTTTGATAAACTAACAACAAAAGACGAGTTGGAGGGAATTATGTGGCTATTACTTAGAACTGCAAAACGTTTGTCAAGAAAAAGACAATTTACTTTCAAACAAACACCAAGTGAAATTCGTATGAGATGGAAACAACAAAGTAATGCAGTTTTTGAAATGATTGAAAAATCTATTGGATTTATCATTAAGAAAAATGATGGAAGAATCTCACGTGCTGAATTTTATACAAAGTATGTTCAATTCTGTAACTCAAAAAATTACACTGTAAATTCTCCCGGTACAGTAACCCGGCAAGTTGAAAAACTAGGTTACAAACCTCATAAAAGCAGTGATTGGTATTGGTTAGGACTTGATATTCCAACAAAGGTAGCAAAAAACAAAAATCAAAGGGAATTGTTTTGAATGGACTCAAAAGTGAGGTTTCATGACTGTAATTGAACAAAAATTAGATGAAATACTCTCTGATCTAGACCTAATCAAAAATCATCTAAAAATAGTACCTGATAGAGATTCTGAAATTATTGATCTGAAATCAAGCATATCTGAATATGAAAAATATGCACAACAAGAACTAAAACTAAATGAAAAAACAATAACCAATCAATTATCAATTCTTTCTAGATTTCTACATCACTCAAAAGGAATAATCAACAAAGAATCTGTAAAATTGTATTTAGATACTAAGGAATCTGATTCTTGGAAGTCAAACCAAATTAAAGCATTAAGAAGATACATCAGAGATTATCTCAAGCTAGGAAACTGGATTGAATCATTTGAATTTGCCAAGACTCACGCCAAGATAAAACATCTTCCTTCTGATCAAGAACTATTAGAGTTTGTTAAAAATCTAAAAGGTGAATCACAAATAGTTTTTCTATTACTGTATACTTCTGGTCTTAGAATTGGAGAGATTACAAAACTAAAAGTACAGAATCTAAACTTTGAGATAAACTCTATTGATGCATCTAATATCCATGATGGTRATACTAAACACTCTTGGGTTAGTTTTTTCACTAGTCCATTAGCTAAAATTCTACAAAMCTATRTCGAAGAAAATTATCTAGATGATRGTGAAAAGATATTTTCTRTAGAATCTAGAACTATACAAAATAATTTCAAGCTAGTATCTCAAAAGCTAGGAATAGAACTTACTCCACATGTTCTACGTTCTATATTTACTGAAAAATGTACGATAGCTAAAATCCCTGATAAATACATAGATGCACTATGTGGTAGAACTAGTCCTAGCATCATATCTAAACATTATACTGATTATTCTCCTGAAAAGCTACGAATACAATACAATCTAGTGGAACCATTACTAACATTGTAGCTTCTACTATTTTCTTACAAATTCTATTCGTAGCTTTTATGCCTAGATAATATTCTACAAGTATCTACTACGAATAGCAAAATCAAAGCTACTCATTCTACTAAAAGCTACGACTAGCTAAAAGCTAGTACTACTTTTGGTGTATTTTGTAGCTTCTACAATGTATCGTATTGTTACGAATAGCTTTTGATGTAGTCTTGTCGTAATCTAGTACCAGATTACGTAAAATTGTACTAGTAAGCTATATCGTATAGTATAGAATTTTGTACGAGCTTTTTCTATGGGTAGAATCAGTACAACTAGTACTAGAATCTGTATTAGTATATCATAGTACTAGCTGTATCTTATTCTGTACACCTAGTATTTTGTATACAGTATACCTATGAATTACAATAGTACAACAAGTACAAGATCATAGTCACTACTATTTCGTAATGATGTATTCTTGTACTTTCTACTAGTTTGTATTATCGTAGAATTTCATACGTATTTTTTACTTGTATTGTTGCGTCATCGTTAGGTAGATTACGTAAATTTTGTAATTAGTACTAATTCTATATTCTTAAAAATTTAGACGAGCTTTTTCTATCATGATCTTTTTTGAACTTCTATCATTTTATTCATATTTAATTGAAATTACTTTACATTTGTAAGATTTAATGCGATTATATTTTAAATATTTTGAATATGTATGTATGATATGGCAGAAGCAGGATTAGTAGCTTATGGGGCAGCAATCGGTGTGGTAACCTATTTGGCAGTATTGACGCTCAGCTTAAGGCAGAGACGACCACATGGTCGTAAAATAGATTCTGAGTATAAAGGACAATCTCTAACAAGTTAGATACACCATTGATAATTTTTCGTACGTTTTGTTAGTTTGTACTGTTTTTGTATTTCATTCAAATTTTTTGTTTGTATTTCTTCGTAATCTGTAGTTAGATTACGAATAAGTAATACTAATTTACTGTTTTACAGAATAGATGTATGGTAAGTTATACCGTACAGGTAAATACAATACACAAAAAATTCACTGTCGCATTAAAAAAAGCAAAAACAAGACAAGCGATAAACAAGGCATACAGTGCTCACAAAAAAGATCACGAAAAGATCCTCAAAAAACATCTAGCTGAGGAAATGAGACAAATAAAAAAAACCAAATCAAAACTGGATTAATTAATCCTTTTTTTCTATCTTCTTAAAATCATTCATCCTATTTTGATAAAATTTACGTAATCTTACTATGGATTACGAAATCTAAATACACTGTAAATAAAATTCTGAACTGTTTTGTGTGGAGTAAGGTGTTCTTCTTCAAAACTTTTGATATGTTCAAATCCGTCTGAAAATAGTTTTTTCATAGACTCTTTAGAATACTGTCTAGTGTCTAGTCCACTACACATCATAGGCCCTTTGGTAGAAAATGAAGAAATGATTAGATAACCTTTGTCCTTTACGTATTTTCTTATTAATTTCACATAGTTTTGTATATCTTCTTCAGATATTAAAAAATGTAATAATGCTCTATCATGCCAGATATCAAATTTATTCTCTGAATAAAATTCTCTTATATCACTCTTAATCCATTTTACTTTGTCTGCTTTTTGTCCATGTCTTTCTTTTGCTCTTTCTAATGCTTTTTCAGAAATATCTAGTACTGTAATATTCTTAAAATCCATCTCAAGTAATTTGTCAACAAGTTTTGAATCTCCTCCCCCCACATCAATAATTTGGGTATCCTTACTAGGATTGGTTGACAATATCAGATCAAGTGATATCTTGGGCTCTTTCTGATACCAACTTACTTCATTGGATTTCTTTCTTGCCCAAACATCTTCCCAATGTTCTTTAGCATCGTATTCCACCATATTTTTTTATTCAAATCCCTTAATTATAATTTGTTGAATATTCTTCATAATACTATACAAGATTACGAAATTAGAATTTAATCATAAATAAAATAAATAATGTATCTAAAATAAATTATTCTTCAATGGATTCAAGAAACTTATTATCTTTCAAAGTTTCAATGGCTTTTTCTACATCTCCAATTTTAAATCCTGCATCAGGTTTTAGTTCTGTTAATTTCTCATGACAGTATTCAGCAGTGTATTCATCAGACAAGTCTTGTTGTCTTTGTGCCAAGAAATGAACAGAAGCTAAAAGTTCAAGATCTCGAGGTCCCTTTCCAGTAGTAAATGTTACAATATTATCTAATGTCTCATCTAAATCCGAAGGAAAACTTGTAAAATCAGCAGAATTATCTACATATGACATATTTTTGATAAATATGTCTGTTTTTTAAGTTTCAATATCTGTAATTATGATTTTATTTCCAGAAATATCTTTACAAAGAAATGATGTTGTATCATTAAGAAAAAAGATAGAATCAATGACTCCTGAGGAAAGAAAGCAATTAGGAATTAACAAATCAACTTTGTGGTATATTAAAAAAAATTTAAAAAATAATAAAAGTTTTAAAATTTATGATAAAGTATTGACAAAGATTCAATGAATTCTTTAAAATTTATAATTTAAAAACATCATAACCATGCCTATTTTGTTTTAAAGAATTTGATTATTTTAAAGGATTTAAAAAAATTACTTCCTTCAATTAGATTATCTAATTTTGAGGATAGATTATTAACAGTATTTTTTAACGAAATATTTTTTCCAACGACTTGTTCCCATTATACAAGTATAATATTAAAGTTGTATAGTTACCCAAACGAAAGTAGATTACTGTTATGTCACTACCTATTATAAATATAAGAATATTATCAACTTACATAAGGTAAGTAAGTTGATAATAACAAACAAAAAACAAGACAACTTAGATTTTCAGAGTTGCTATTCAAAATATCATCCATTACATCAAACCAATATTGTACTCACTCTAACCTTACTCAAATGAAAAAGGAGGTGAAATGAAAATATGGCGTTATATGGAATCTACGGAAGACATGAAATTAGAGATTGTCCACTAAACAATGCTGAGAGTAGAAAGTTTGTTGTAGAAGTTGGTAAAAGAGATATGAGTTCTATCTTGCCAAAATATAAAATAAACAAAATAATCGGTCAATACCATTCAGCACTAGAGCACACATACATTTGGATATTGGACGCAGAGGATCCACATCTAATTCAGCAATTTGTAATAGAAGGAGGAATGGCAAGCTTCAATGAGGTAAAAATTGTTCCACTCATTACATTTGATGATGTGGTAAGAGTAGCAGGAAAAATAGATCAAAACTAGAAAGACCCCTTATCTATGCCGGAAAAGTGACGATGAAAGACAAAGTCAGCAAAAAAGTCTTTCATCACGCCAATCCTTTTTCTTGTAGCAGGTTCGATAACGGTGATGTCGTCTGCTACCATTTCACCGACCTCATTATACAAATTGATAATGTTTCACATATTGGAGACCATGTGCCACTATGTCAATGATGCATAAATTACACAAATTTGTTATCTTTCTTGGAATGGGAGTGACACTTTTTAGTCTGCTGTTATTTGCTGTTCTTCCCAGCATAATTCAAAATGCTGGTAGTGATTGGGAGCAAATTGTTAATAGTGGTGATCAATCTGATGAAAAACTTTTAGCTATTTTTGAATCACATCCAGCCTATATTGCGATGTATGAAACATACCCTGATGCAAAACAGGAACTTAATTCACGAGGTAGAGGGAATGGCATTCTACAAGTAGGAATAATGAATTTTGAAACCAATAATCAACTTGTTTTAGAAATGTATCATGATATTGGCCGTATAGAATAACATGAGTGAGAAATCTTATCGTGCAGAGATGATGCAGTATTATGATGAGGTTTTGGCACAATCTGCCAGAAATTATGCTTTTACATCTAATAAAAAATGGGAACAAAGATATCGAGAAGTCGAACCCCTATCTGATAAAATATTAAAAGATGCAATAAAAAAAGCAGGTGTCTCAAAAAGGGGTTTCTTTTCTAGAATGGACTCTGCAAACCAGAAACTAGTCAAAATGGAGTATACTGCAATTGATTATGTAAATAATGATAAACCTAAACAAGCAATTGAACTTTTGGACAGTGAAGAATATCTTAAACAAAGAGAAATTTTGGCAGGAGGGCTTGAAAAATTTATCAAAAAATATCATGAAAAAGAATTAGAATTCACAATTATCTCTAAACCAGTACTAGATGTGATTGAACTTGAACGACGTCTTGCTGTATTGGAGAAACAATTAGATGAAGAAAAATTCACCACAGTTGGTCGCTTTGCATCCAAAATGGCACATGATCTAAGAAACCCTCTTTCTATCATTCAACTAAGTTTAGAAAATTTGAAATTATTATATGGAGTAGATGCTAAAAAACAAAAACAATTTGATAAGGTTGACCGTTCCATAGATAGAATAGTTCATCAAGTGGATGACGTTTTAGATTTTGTAAGAGAAATACCTATCAAATTAGAAAAAATCACTTTATCTGAAATAATTCATGAATCTTTAGACTCTATCACAATACCTGATAATATAAAATTGATATTACCAAAAGATGATTTTGAATTAATCTGTGATAAAAGACAACTTGCAGTCGTATTGAATAATCTTATTTTGAATTCTGTCCAAGCCATTAAAGATAAAGGAACAGTGACATTAAGTGGTGTTGAAAAAAATGATTTGGTTGTTATTACAATAGAAGACTCGGGGTCTGGAATTTCAAAAGATAGGATTGATGATATATTTGAGCCTCTGTTTACAACAAAACAACAAGGAACTGGTTTGGGACTTGCAAGTGTCAAGTCTATTATTAAAACTCATGCAGGTACCATTTCAGTAACTTCTCCACCTACTATTTTTACAATAACTCTGCCAAAAACTAATTCATAATCCTATACAAGATTACGAAGATTTTATGTATTTTTAGAAAATTTAACGGTACAATTATCACTATATGTTAATGCATTTCTAGTTCTACCACTAACGTCAATAATTTTTCCATTTTTTTCCATATCTACTAAAACTTTCTTAAGAAATCTAAATGGAGTATCTGCTAAAACAAAGTCTCTTATCTCATTTAATGGAATTTCTTTTCCGTTAAACTGTTTGAATATTGAATTACTTGCATCATTAATCCAATGAGAATCTTCACTATAATCAACAAAATATGTTTGATGTGTATCTGTTTTATCTGAAAATGTATATGTTCCGTTACTAACTACCTTTAACATTGCTTTTTTCATACTGTCCATACCCTTCCAATTTTTTGTAGCAAAAATTAAATCATATATTGTTCTTCTACCTGAAGTCATCATTGCAAATGGTCTTACAAATCTAATTCCAATTGAATTTAGTTGATTTACATACAATTCAAGCAAGAAATCTAACCGCTTATCTGTATCATCTATGTCTCTTGCATCTCTCCATTTTGTTGTTCCATAAAGTCCGTCAACTGCGTTTTCTTTTTCAACATCATGTAAAAAACGATTTACAAAACCCGACATGAACGTCAGAAATAACTCACATCTTGGATAATGTAATATTCTGGTGATTAATTCAAATGGAATTTCTGAATATCCAAATGGATCAAGAAATGCAAGAGTGGGTGCTAAGTTTTTTCCGTCCTCTTCAATTTCATCTAATGTTTCAGTAAGACTTTCAACAAAATCACCTGAAATTACTTGTACATGAACATTGGATGGTAAATTTGGAAATTCTTGATCGATCATCTCTTTCAAAATCTTTGAACGTTTACTGTCTGATTCAATAAATGCAAAACGAATTTCTGCAATGTATTTCAAAGCCTGATGTTCTAAAGCAGTTTGAATTGCAATGATGGGAGATCCTTTTTCACCTTCTTTGTAAATTCCAGGACCTGCAAATCCATCTAAGAAAATAATTCTATCCGATGTTCTACCCAGAATTGGAAACCATGCATTAAGATATTCTTTAAGGATTTCATGTTTTGCTAAAGTGTGGTTTTCAATTGGCCATATGGTTGATAGTTTTTTTTGTCCCATCTTCACCACTAGTTAACACTTTATGAAAAGTCATATCTTTAAACATTTAAGGATCATTTTGTTTTAGAAAAAGAATGGCAATTGGGTCTGAAATTGAATGGACTGAAGCAACTTGGAATCCAACTACTGGCTGTACTAAAATATCTCCAGGATGTAAGAACTGTTATGCTGAAACTTTAACAAAAAGATTGAAAGCAATGGGACAACAGAAATACAAAAAAGGATTTCAATATGTTGAACACCCTTCAGATGTAAATTTGCCACTAACTTGGAAAAAATCAAAGAAAATTTTTGTTAATAGCATGTCTGATTTATTTCATGAAAATTCAACTTTTGAGTTTACTGGAAAATGTTTTGCAACTATGATTCAAGCTGATCAACATGATTATCAAATTCTTACTAAACGTCCAAAAAGAATGGCTGAATTCTCTGAATTATTTTTCAAATATTTTGGACATAAAATTCCAAATTTTATGTGGATGGGCACTAGTATTGAAAACAAAAATTATGTTTCAAGAATTAACGATTTACGAAAAGTAAAGTGTCATACCAGATTCATTAGTTTTGAACCCCTTATTGGTTCTGTAGGAAAATTAAACTTGAAAAGTATTGATTGGGCAATAATTGGCGGTGAAAGTGGTCATCATTTTCGTTCTGTTGAGAAAGAATGGATTGAAGAAATAATTGAACAATGTAAATCTCAAAAAGTTCCAGTATTTTTTAAACAGTGGGGTGGGTTTAGGCCAAAAGCTGGCGGAAGAACCATTAACAGACGAAAATATGGCGAATACCCTGAAATTGATAAGAAAAATTCTTTGAAGAATGTTAATTTTGATGAATTTGCATTTGCTGAATTATGCTTACTTCATGAGTCTCAAAAAAGAAGAGAACCACAAGTATTACATGCCATGTAGATATGATTTTTGATCTTAATTTTTAAAGGACGTTTTGTATCTTTTATTTTATATTTTTAAACAAGTAAGGGAGCAAACATTCATGGGAGGAACTAGACTAGAATCTGATGGTACCGCTGATGCAAAAATAATAAGTGAAGCCATAAAAGATCTTCAAGAATCCAATACACAATTACAAGAAGACAATGCAAAAGCCACAAGTAAATATCTTAAAATAACTATTATTGCTACATTCACCAGTACAACTTTAGGTGTCATTATAGGGAAATTTGTCTTAACTTAGAATCTCATAAATCATAGTTAGAGATACAATCATTTCTGCTTACACCATCTAATTGTGAAATAATTATTTTGTAATAGTTATTAGAAATTTAATTAATAGAAACTCACTGGATAAATTCTGTCAATCCACACTTACCACATGTATGTCTGTCTTTGTGTATTGCCATGTATACTCCTTTACCACATCTTGAACAAAATTTCTTAATTCTTGTAATTTTATCTCCATCTACTTTGAAATATTTGGATACGTTAGGACTAGAACCTTTTTTACCTTTTTTTTCTACAGGCATTATTCTGTTTTACCCTCTTTTGATTCTTCTTTAGCTGGTTTATCTTCTGCTTTTGTTTCTACATCTTTTGATTCTTCTTTAGCTGGAGCATCCTCTTTCTTTGCTTCTTCAGCAGCAGCCTCTTCCATCTTTGCTTTCACTTTGTCTAATCTTGCAAAAATTGTTGGATTGATGTGTTTTTTTGCTAATGCTTCATCTTCATAAACATAGAAAATTCCAGTTACTAGAGGTTTTCCAACATGAGTTTTTAGCCCCATTGGAATTACTACTTTGCCATCTAACTTGAATTCTTTAGTTACCATGTCTACTGCCTCCATTTTTTTGAGTTTTCCACCTAAACCTGCAAAATTACAAGTTAATTCTCTTCTAGATAGAAATGAATTATTTACGTCTGTAACGGTCTCAATCATGGACATGTATCCAAAATCCTTTGTATATTTCATATAAATCTTGATTGAATTAAGACAAGAAATTTAAGAAATCAATAGAAATCATTTCTATGGATCGATACATGCTTCATTTTAAAAATAATGGATACACTCCTAAAGATTCTCGTGAATTGATCTATCGAGCTCGTGAACTTGCATCTGATATGGATGCATCAGTAAGAGTTGCTAGAATTGCTGGWAAATTTGTAGAGTTTGATGTTGGTGTAGAAAAAGAAGATCTTGATACACTTGTTGAAAAACTATCCCCAATTGGAGATCTTGATAATATTCGTCATGTACTAGAAGARGAAATTGAAAAAGAAAAAGGAATTTCAGATGGAATTTATTATTTTAACAATGARCGATTCTGGGAATGTCATGAAGCATTTGAAGGAGTTTGGAAACAATGTTTTGGGAAAGAAAAAGAWATCCTTCAAGGAATAATCTTATTTGCAGTAGCATTTGCTCATGCTCAAGAAGATGATCTACGAATTGGAATTGGAATGCTTAGACGAGTATTAGATAAATTAGGAACTTCYCCTTCTGARTAYCATTCTATTGATATTGATAGATTAAGAAAAAAAGCATCTGAAATGCAACAAGAAAAWRAWTTAACTATTTTTGAGATTTAATTAATTCCAAAGAYTTYACMACMACTTCTGCACCTTGAATCAAACCGATACTTCCTTTCTTTGCTTGTTCTTCAGTCATTCTAGTTGTTCCATCATTTTTGATAAAGTCTCCTGAAACTATTACTGGTACTGGATCATCACTATGTCCTTTGTTAATACAAGGTGTAGAATGATCAGCTGATATTATTATTGCAACTTTACTTGAATCAATGTTGTCAAGAAGTGTTTTGAAGAATCTTTGATCAATTTCCTCTATATTTTTCATCTTTCCTATTGCATCTCCATCATGACCAAATTCATCTGGTCCTTTGAGGTGAACATAAATTGAATTTTGAGTATCCATTGCTTTTGCAGCAACTCTAGCTTTTTCTTCATAATCCGTCAATCCTCCAGCTTCAAAAGTTTTCATTTTGAGAACATCTGCAATTCCAAGCTCTACTGGCATATCTACTATGCATGAAAACTTCATTGCRTGTTTTTCATTAATTGGAATTACATCTGGAAATTTATTTCCTGCATCTCTTAGTAAAATACAACTGAGTTGTTTTTTGTCTTGCTCTTTACGTTTTTTATTAATTTGACTTTCTTTTAAAATATTGATTGCTTGTTCTGAGAATTCATTTACTAAATTTGCAGTAAATTTTGAATTTTCGTTATCATCTATTGGTAAACATTTTTCTATTTTCAAAAAATCCCCGACAGCTTTTGCTACACCCATTCCTCCAATGTTACTATATGCAGGATCTGTATTGGTAATTTTTGATGATAATTTTTTAGATTCTGTTCTAATTCTAACTATTACTCTGTGCCCAATTGTTGGTGAAACAACAACTGYTGTATTTGGATCTGTAAATTTAATTTTCTCTTCGAGTTCTTTTGCCACTCCGTTGGCATCTTCTTTTTCAATATGTCTTCCAGCTCTTCTRTCAATAATTATTTCATCTTTGTTTAATGTTGAAAAATTTCCCCTTAGTGCTAAATCACCATCTTTAAAATCGACTCCAACCCCAATTGATTCTATAACTCCTCTACCTACGTAATCGGCATGTTGGAATTTGTATCCTAACATATTGAATACTGCAATATCTGATTCAGGAGCTATACCTTTTCCAACAGAAATTACTTCTCCAATTACACCATTGCTTGCAATTTTGTCTAGTGTAGGTGTATTTGCTGCCTCAAGTGGTGTTTTACCATCTAAATCTGGATGTGGCAGGTCCCCTACACCATCTAAAAGAACGTAAATCATATGAACATCAGAATTATCCAATACCATCCCCTGTTATGCAAGATCAAATGCTRTACTTTAAATCTTGCAACAAAAGTTGCGATCAAAAAAAATTATTTGAGAAATATTTTTGTTTTTCAAAAATATTATTTTTAATCATTGTATTATTTTCATAATTTTTGAAAAATAATTTTTATATTAATTTGATTTGTGTTTTTTATAGATTTTAGTAAACGTTTTAACATACATTTACTTTCAATTACCATTATGGGGGAGATGCGCAAGGATTATGTTGCTGAGCGTTTTATGATTATCGAAAAAAAAGTCGACAAAGTAGTTGATCCTAAAAAATTTCCTTTTGCTCCTGGACATGAAGCCATGACTAATCCATCTGTTTTATCGCTTGTTGCAAGAGAAGGAATGTTGCAACGATTGCAAGACGATGAAGATGAATATGTTAAAAATTGGTCCATTAGAGTATTTGAAAGTAAAAATCCCATTGTATCTATTGATTCTGAAAATTCTTACAGTGACAAACCATTCTACAGTGAACCCGCATATGGTTACCATTACATTGTTGTAGCATCACCAAATCAAAAAGATACTTTTGCTACAATTGACATAGAACAATGGTCAAATGTTCTAGTTGTTGTTCAAGATAGATTGAGATGGCTCTATACTCAAAAGGGTGTAACATATGTTTCAATTTATGGCGATCATGGTGAATTAGCTGGAAATAAAAATCCACATCCACATCTGCATCTTTTAACATTATCTACTATTCCACCAGTAATTGAAGAAAAATCAGAAGCATCTCATAAAATTCTGAATGAAAAAGGAGTTTGTTATATGTGCCAAACTGTAAATGAAGAGATTGGAGGCCCCAGACAGGTTCTTCAAACAGAAGGTTTTATTGCATTTTGCCCCTGGGCTCCTTCATATCCTTATGAATTTTGTATTTCTCCAAAAAAACATACTACTCATTTCTCAAAAATTTCTCAAAAAGAAATTAATGATTTGGCATTAATTCTAAGATCTACCTTGGGTGGATTATCTAAAACTATCAAAAATGTAGCATTTAATTTCGTATTTCATCTCTCCCCTGAAAAGAAAAATAGTCGACAAATTCATTGGCATATTGAAATTTACCCAATTACAAAACCTTGGTCCGGATTAGAACGTGGTTATGGTATTTTCTTAAATGATATTTCTCCTGAAGAAGCTGCAGAAAAACTTGGTGCAGCATCTAGAAAAGAATTAGCAAATCTTGTTGGAATCATATAATTTTTTGAATGGTTTATTTATCAACTAAAATCTCATCAAATTATGGCAATTGAAAAATGGCTTGCAATTACTAGTACWGCCYTGTTTGGAATGTTTKCAGGTGAAATGATTTCAATTTATTATTTTATGGGTAATGTTCCACAAGCTTTTGAATTTGGATTAGCATTTGATGCAGATCCWAAAATATTTCAATTCATTTCAATTGGTGTAGCTCCTGCAGGCATTTTAGCTGGAGTACCATTCATTATGACAAAACGTTATGGTTCAAAAACTATTGGTCGATTGATTATTGCAGGTGGAGTAATTTTGTTAGTGGGTATGCTTGTTTGTTATTCAATGTTAGACACAATGGATCCTGTATTCATTACAGACATCGTAAAATATTCTCCAGTRYTGTTTATTATTWTGTCATTTCYTGTAATGGGYKTTGGAGCTTATTTGACTARACTTAAACCGATTCGTCCTAAAAAAGATTATTTCTAGATATGATCAAATCTTAATTCATTTGCAACTTGTTTAAATCCVAGTTTTTCATAAAATGGTTTTACATCCTCVGTGCAATCTAAAATTGTCTTATAGCAACCTCGATTATTTGCAATCTCTAATAGAAACTTCATAATTTTCTCGCCTATTTTTTGACCTTGATGATTTTTATCTACCACTACATCTTCTATGTGTCCTACTAACCCTCCATTATGAATAAATTTTTGTTCGATTAGTAATGTCGTGGTACCTACAACTTTTCCCTCTAATTCTGCAACTGCAATTGTGTAATCTGGAGAAGAATTAATTTTCTCAAAAATTTCTTCAGCTTTCTTTGTTTCAATATCACTAGATTGTCTTAACGAATCCAATGTGGTGAGAAACCCCTTCTGRAGGTCTTCTTTTCTTAATTTTCTTATTATTRGTTCAGTCATTTCWAATATCTACTCTTTCCAAATTTTTCAATGTACTCTTGGCTAGCTTGTTTGTATGATTCTTTATTYCCAATATCTGTAAAACCATTTTTTGTAATAAAACCACTAACTAATTTTTTCTTATTCATGGCTTTTTTAATCACATCATCCATCCCATATGGTTTATTTTTTGGAATGTATTTCAGAATATCTGGTTCCATTACATAACATCCCATATTGATATTAGCTTTAATCTCTGGTTTTTCTTCCCAGCTTAATACTTTGTTTGTTTTTGAAGTGTTAATTACTCCATACTCCAAATTTGTTTTGTATTCGTTTAGACCCATGGTGACAAATGCTTTCTTTATTTTGTGTTGTTTTATCATGTTTCTAAGACTGAAATTATAAATTGAATCTCCATACTCACAGACAAAAGTGTCCTCGATAAATTCTTCTGCCGTTTTAAGTTGACCTGCAGTAGCCAGTGGTCTGTTTGAAATTGCATATTCTATATTAACTCCAAATTTTTCACCATCTCCAAAATAATCCTCAATTGTTTTTCGAAGATAACTAACGCACAAAACAAATGATTTTACACCATTTTTTTTATTCCACTCTATGAGATGTTCTAAAATTGGTTTTTTACCTAATGGTAACATGGGTTTTGGAGTCTTTTTTGTTAATGGGAGCAATCTTGTACCTAACCCTCCTGCCAAAATTACTGTCTTCACAAATCCTATTTCGTTTGATGACTATTTATGTTCGAGGATGATTTTACACTAAAATTTTACCCTGCAATTTTTGATATTTTTTTTAAAATATTTTTTGGTGTATCTCCAAAAATTATTATCATTGGTTCTTTTCCAAAACCCCCATTATGAAAAATTACATCTGGCGATTCTTTTAAATTCTTGATTGCACTTTTAATTCCCCATTCTATGGTTGAACCTTTATTTTTTACATTCTTTGGTTCTTGATTCCTGTCGTACCTTGAAACAATTAATTTTAATTTTTTTATTTTTGATATGGTTGTATTTTGATATTTGATATTTATTGCAGATTGTATTTGTGGAAATTTTTTATTCACTGTTAACATTGCTGTTGCGACATGTTTTGAGCCTCCATATTCTAAATCTCCTGCAACTATGACATTCTTTCCTGCTTTGACGATTCTTCCTGAAATCCCTAGAATTTCTTTCGTTGATTTTGGCTTTTCTTTTGAATATACAAAATTTGTTTGACATTCTGGAATATTTTTGTAAATATTTTTAATTTCTGTGAATTTCTGAATTGATTCAGACAATTCTGTCTCTGTACTATCTTTTTCATTAATGTCTGTAATCACAATTCCTCTTCCTATTTTTTTTGCATTTTTGATTGAATCATACGTATATTGTTTGGCAAATTTGAGTGATTCTTTGATTGACTTGTTTTTTGCCAATGAAAATAAAACTGCTGATGCATAATTTCCTCCACTACCGTGATTGATTTTTGAAATTTTATCTCCTGAAATGACATATTTTTTGTTTTTCTCTAAAATAAAATCTGATATTTTATTGACCTTTGTCTGAATCCCTGTAATTGATACATTTTCTGCACCCATTTCCTGAATTTTCTTTGCAGTTTTTTCAGGCATAATTTTTGCATTAATTTTAGTTTTGGATAAAATTTCTGCTTCGTATTTATTTGGAGTAATAACTGTGGCAAGAGGAATTATGTATTTTTGATAATCTTTGATGGCTGATTTTTTTAATAATTCYCCACCTGTTGTAGAYTTTATTACTGGATCAACTATGATTGGAATTTTTGATTTTTTTAATTGTTGATAAATGGTTTTAATTATTTGTGAATTGTATACCATTCCAATTTTTATTCCATCAATTTTAAAATCTGAAAACACTAATTGCAATTGATTTTTTAAAATATCAATTGAGACTGGTTCTACTTTTCCAAATTTTAAAGTATTTTGACCTGTAATTACTGTAATTACTGTTAACCAATGTACATTATCTGTTGAAAATGTTCTAAGATCACTTTGAATGCCCGCTCCTGATGATGGATCAGAACCTCCAATTGAAAGTAAATTCACGATTTCTACTTATTTTATGTACTAATCTATTTTTCCTATATTCTGTTAATTTTATTTTTTGTAATAGAGATTTTATACTTTAATGATTTCTTTATCTTGTGACTGAAATTCCTGTAATTAATGATTYATCTCCTGAGGAATTGAAATGTACTACATGTTTGTTACCCATGCAATATCAAACAAAGAAAAATGGAAAATTTTTGTGGCAATGCTTCAAGTGTAGTAAACAATATCTTGTTTCTAATTCAACTAATGTAGAAGAATCTTGGAGTCCGCCTAGGTAGATAACATGTCTGAAATTGAATTCCTCAAATTAGAAAATCAAAAACTTCGAAATTATATTTTATTGGAGGTATCTGAAATTGAATTTAAAAATAGAGTTGATGAAATAAAGCAAAATTTCCAAAATTCTGCTGACCTAGAACGATTAATTGTGCCTATTTTAGACCGAATTGAAAAAATTAAATCTGAAAAATTATCTATTGCATCTGAATTAAACTTGAATTAATTTCTAAGATGATGTTTGAGTTACACACTCAAAAGAGCAAAACTCATCTTTCATACTTTGAAATTCTCTACCACAATGCCTACACTCTTTAATCAATCGCACAATACTGTGTGGTGATTATTCAATATAAGATCGATCAGATCAATTATTATAGTATTAAAAAATTAATCATTTTTTACTTTTCATGATTGTTTAAATCAGGTAATAGTATRTGGTATGTCATGGCCACTCAGATGACTKCTGCYCGACGTGGGGTRGCAACTGATGAAATGAAACAAGTAGCAAAAGATGAAGATGTTTCACTTGATTGGCTAATTCCAAAAATTGCACGCGGTTCAATTATAATTCCAAGTAATAATGTACGACCTCAAAAAATTCATAATGTTGGAATTGGCAAAGGTCTTAAAACTAAAGTAAATGTTAACATTGGAACTTCTACTCTGAATGTAGATTTGGATGCTGAAATTGAGAAAGCCAAAGTTGCTATAAAATATCATGCAGATACAATTATGGATCTTAGTGATGGTGGTGATGTCAAACAAATAAGACGAACTCTTATGGAAAATGCACTAATTACTTTTGGAACTGTTCCAATTTATGAGGCATATAATTATGGAATTGAAGTTCATAAAAATCCTCTAAACTTGACTGAAGATGATTTCCTAAATGCATTTGAAAATAATGCAAAAGATGGAGTTGATTACACCACAATTCATTGTGGAATTACAAAAGATATTGCAAAGAGAATTCTAAAAGTTCAGAGATATGGTGGGGTTGTAAGTAAAGGTGGAACCATTACTGCTGCATGGATGTTAAAACATGATAAAGAAAACCCATACTTGACTCATTATGATTATCTAATTGAAATTGCCAAAAAATATGATGTAACATTTAGTCTTGGGGATGCTCTTAGACCCGGCTCCATCTTGGATTCTCATGATGAATTACAGGTTCAAGAAATGATCAATATTTCACAATTAACAAAACGTGCTCATGAACAGGATATTCAAGTGATGGTTGAAGGCCCAGGCCATGTTCCATTAAATGAGGTTGCAGCAAATGTTCGTTTAGCAAAAGCTCTAATTGGTGATGTTCCATATTATGTTCTTGGTCCTTTGGTAACTGATATTGCATCTGGACATGATCATATTGCCAGTGCAATTGGGGCTGCCGTTTCCGCAAGTGAGGGTGTTGATCTTTTATGTTATCTTACTCCTTCTGAACATTTAGCTTTGCCAAATGCTGAAGAAGTAAAAGCTGGATTAATTGCATATAGAATTGCTGCACATGCAGGTGATCTTGTAAAAATTCGTGATAAAGTAATCAAATGGGATATGGAAATGACTGAAGCACGACGTACATTGGATTGGGAAAAACAACTTGCATTATCTATTGATCCTGAAGAAGCAGCAAAAATTCATAGTAGAACTGGACAACACCCTGGAAATAACGTACCTTGTACTATGTGTGGAGGTGCATGTGTTTACATGATGTTGCCTCAACAAAAGAAATATGAAAAAGAAAATAGTAATTCACAACAAAAGAAATATGAAAAAGAAAATAGTAATTTACAACAAGTTGAATAATACTTTTTGAAGACTAGGCACTGTTTCATAATTTTTCAATTCTTCTACATTAATCCATTTGAATTCTGAATTTTCCCAATTGAGTTTGATTGTTGGATTTTTTGATTCAAACAAAAATGGAAATATTTCCCATTCATGGTTTTCATATTGAGGAGAATTGATTCTCATCTCTTCTGCGGATTTAATCAATGTGATGTCTTGCTCTATAATTCCAGCTTCTTCAAAAATTTCAATTTTTGCTCTTTTGAGTGGTGGTTCATTATTTTCAATAATTCCACTAATTCCTGCCCACAACCCTTTCATTGATTTTACTTTGTTGCTTCTTTTGAGAATTAATAATTTCTCATTATCTCTAATGAATGATGTAACAATTTTTGTTGAACGCATTTCCGTTATTTTTCAACGGCTTTGACCATTTTTGTTAGTCTTTTGTATGACTCATTGAGGTCTGAATGCTTTGCAAGTCTTTCTTGACATTCTTTGATGTAATTTACAACCTCTTCCGTTTTTGATTCTTGAACTGCTGTAAGTAATCGTCCAACATCTTTCCAAAGTTCTTCTGCTACTCTACGGATCTCCTGATTTGAAATAATTGTTTCAATTAATTCTGGAGATTCAGTCATAATACTTTCTGCTAATGTTTTTTGTACTCTGAATGTAGATCCTGACATTTTTTCAGTAAGAATTGATTTTTCATCTTTTGAAATAATGTTTGCAAAAACTAAATTCATCATATGTGTTAATCCTAAAATTACTGCAATTTTTTTGTCATGTTCAATTGCATCAATTGTGACAAAGTTTGCCCCTTCAAATAATGACTTGGCCATTGTTAATTCACTTTTAGCATCTTTTATTGGAATGGAAATAATATTTTGACCCTTTAGTGTTTTGATTCCTGGACCAAACATTGGATGAATACAAATTGGATTGATCTTTGCTGGCATTTTTGATAAGGATGCAACTACTTTGGCTTTTTCAGATGAGATCTCAATAAGATATGTTCCTCTTTTCATCTCTTTTGCAATTAATCTTATAATTTCTGGAGTTCTTCTAGTTGGCGTACATAAAACTACAAAATCTGCTTGYAAAATTGCCCCTACTAGAGATTCTGATACTATGATATCTTTCCCTGTTACCTTATTTTCTGAATCATGACCTGTTACTTCATAATCCTTATCTGAAAAATATTTTGTAAACCATTGTCCCATTTGACCTCCGGCACCAATAACTGTAAGTTTCTTCTTCATTGTTTATCTTTGATATTCTCCCTAAGTATATTCATTCCTTCAATCAATATTTCCTCATTTTGACATGCTGAAATTCTTATGAAATTTTTATAATCGCCAAATCCTTCCCCTGGTGCTACTGCGAGGCCTTTTTCAAGCATGGTATTTGCAAATTTAACCCCATCAAACCCTTCTTTATCAAGTTGAGCAAAAATGTACATTGCACCGTCTGGAATTACAAAATTTAACCCCATTTCATTTGATTTTTGTGCCAACATCTCTAATCTACGTTTAACTGTATTAGTATTATTGGATGTGTCAGCCTCAAGTGCTTTCATGGCAACGTATTGGATGGGTTCTGATACATTTGTAAGGCATAATGCTTCTAATTTGGCCATTTTTTCAATAATTTTTGTATCAGCTATCCCATACCCTATTCTAAATCCTGTCATGGCATGTGATTTTGAAAATGATTGAGTGATTATGCTTTTTTCATAATTATAACTCAGAACACTTTTCCAATTTGATTTTGCATATTGTGAATATATCTCGTCACTTAGCACATAAAGTTGATTTTCTTTTGCAAGTTTTATTATTTCATCTTGTAATTTTTCAGGAAGGATTTTTCCAGTTGGATTATTTGGATAATTAAGTACGATCATTTTTGTATTTGTGTTAATTATATTTTTGATTTGTTCTATTGATGGTTCCCATTTCTGTTCTAATATTGTTTTGATTGTTCTAACTTTAATTCCTGCATTTAATGCACAGTCTTTGTATGCTGGCCATGCTGGTTCAATTACAATCATTTCATCTCCTGGATTCAAAAGGGTTGTAATGGCAGTAAAAATAGAAAACCTTGCACCTGGACTTACAATGATATTGTCTTGTGTTACATTTGTGTTGAATTTTTCAGAAACAAATTTTGCAATTGCCTCTCGAAAAACTGGCATTCCTTTTGACTGCCCATATTTCAAAAATCCTTTATCAAACACTTCATTTAATGCATTTTTTACAATATCTGGTGGCAAAAAGTCTGGCTCACCAACTTCCATGTGAATTATTTTTTTCCCTTGCTCTTCGAGTGTTTTTGCTTTAAAGAAAATTGAGAGATGTGTTTGCTTGTTACTTGTTTGAACTTTGATTGATTCATTTAATAGAAAATTTAAAAATTTCGTTGCAATTGCCTCATCGAGTTTTAAATCACTGCATAGCGAAATTACTTTACTCCGTAAACTATCTTCGCGTAATTCATCTGTAATACTTTTACCAATACTTTTCTTAACTTCTCCAATCTCCTTTGCAACATCTGTTCTGGCTTTCAATAGTTTTACCATCTCCAAAGTGATCTCATCCATTTTATTTCGAAGATCATTGATTTCTGACATTTTCTTATAAAACTGGTTTAATTGCGCCTGAGATAAGTGCATGATCTGCTATTGTTAGTGCTACTAGAGAATCTACTACTGGCGGGGCTCTGGGCACCACACATGGGTCATGTCTTCCTTTTACTTGAAGAATGGTTTCTTTTTTTGTTTTAATATCTATAGTARATTGTTTTTGTGCAATCGATGATGCTGGTTTGAATGCAATTCTCATAGTTATTGGCATTCCATTTGAAATCCCTCCCAAAATYCCTCCAGAATTATTTGTTTTTGTGATAATTTTTCCATTTTTAATTGTGTACAAATCATTATTTTCAGARCCATAAAGYTCTGAACCTCTAAACCCTGAACCAAATTCTACTCCCTTTACTGATGGAATTGAAAAAATGGCTTTACTCAAATCAGATTCTAATGAACCAAAAATCGGTTCACCTAATCCTACTGGTATCTTTGTAGTTACTGATTCAATTATCCCCCCAAGTGAATCTCCTTTTTTCTTTGCATCTAGAATACTATCTTTCATTTTTTTTGCTGTGTTGATTTCAGGGCATCTAACATCATTTTTATAAATTGATTTTATCATTTTTTCATTAAACTCTTTTTCCATTTTTATTTTACCAATCTGTGATGTAAATGAATGAGTTTCAATTCCTAATGTCACTTTGAGTAATTTTCTTGCAATTGCTCCGCCCATTACATGCGTTGCTGTAAGTCTTCCAGAAAATCTTCCTCCGCCTCTATAATCATTATAATGATTGTATTTTATCATTGCAGGATAATCTGAATGACCTGGTCTTAATTCTGTTTTCAAATTTTCATAATCTTTTGATTTCTGATCAGCGTTCTGAATTATCATGGTGATTGGGGCTCCTGTTGTATATCCTCTAAAYACTCCTGAAAGAATTTCAACAATATCTYCTTCTTTTCTTTGAGTTGAAATCAAATTTTGACCAGGYTTTCTTTGGTCAAGCATTTTTTGAATATCTTTTTCATCAATTTCTAATCCTGCGGGACATCCATCTAATACTGTGCCAATAGATTTTCCATGACTTTCACCAAAACTTGTTAAAACAAGACGCTGACCAATAGAACTTCCCGGCAACATACTAACAATGTTAAATGATGCTTATAATCGTGTTTGAGCCTCAATTATTAGGCGTAAATGGGAAAATTGAGCCCAAAAATAACATCTTTCCATGATTTTTAATTTATAATTTTAATAGAATTTTCTCAATATTCAAAAATTATTTTATTGAACTTTAATTCTGGCTCCAAGTGTATTCATTTCTTCTATAAAATTTGGATATGACACATTAACTGATTCTGGATCAGTAACTGTACAATCCCCTACATACATTCCTGCAATACAAAATGCCATGAATAATCTGTGATCATTTTCAGAATTYAATTCTGCACCTTTTAGAGTTCCTGATGACTCTAAAATCAAACCATCATCATTTTCTTGAATTTTAATTCCAAGTTTTATCATTTCTCTTGCAATAATTGCAATTCTATCTGTTTCTTTTAGTCTGGCATGTTTTACATTTGTAATTTCAATGGGACTAGATGTGTTTAGTGATAAAATTGCTAGTGGCGGTAAAAGATCTGGTGAGTTACTTAGATCAAATTTACCTCCCTTTAGTTTTTCAGGTGATTTAATTTTAATTTCTTCATTATTAATTACAACTGTAACTCCCAACTGTTCTAAAATATCTATAAAAACCTCATCACCTTGTGGAAGAGTTCCAATGTTTCCTTTAATTTTAACTTCATCTCCATTAAGTACCGCAGCTGCCAAAAGTAGTGCAAGACTAGAAAAATCTATTGGTACTGTAAATGTGGCACTCTTGTAGATTTGTGGTGTAATGATATATCTTTTGTATGGAATTAATGTTTGAACAGAAATTCCAAATTTTCTCATAGTTGCAATTGTTGCATCAAGATATGGTTTTGAAACTAAATTTCCTTCAATGTTGAGACTAATTCCTTTCTCAGTTAATGGTGCACAAATTAATAATGCTGAAACAAATTGACTAGACAAATTTCCAGGAATTGAGACATYGCCTCCTRATATTTTTCCCTTRATCTTRATTGGAGGTTTCCCATCTGTTGATTCACATTGTGCTCCAATACTTTCAAGTGCATCTAAGAGTGGCTGCATAGGTCTCTTGATGAGGCTGGCATCACCAGTAAGTGTAATTTCATTTGAAAACAAACTAGCAATTCCTGATGCAATTCTTATTGTAGTTCCTGAATTCTCAGTATTGATTTCGGGAACATTTGTGCCTAATTTAATGGGATTTTTGATAGTTATTGTTGAATTTTGTATTTCA
This sequence comes from Nitrososphaerota archaeon, assembly GCA_002317795.1. Lineage (GTDB taxonomy): Archaea > Thermoproteota > Nitrososphaeria > Nitrososphaerales > Nitrosopumilaceae > Nitrosopumilus. The sequence continues at coordinate 8,036 of NVWC01000015.1, read as the reverse complement.
ATTTCTGCTCCAAATTTTTTACATGCCTCAATTGTTGCAGTGATATCAGCTGAACTCAAAAAATTTTCAACTTTACTGTTATTTCCAGCAAGTGATGCAAGAAAGATTGCTCTATGTGAATAACTTTTGTTTGAAGGACAAACTATCTGTCCTGAAATTCTTGATTTTTCRATTTTACACTTCATGAACTTCAGCCTTTTTGTTACTAATCTTTGAAACAATAATTCTACCTTCAAGATTTGAAAATACTTTTTTGATATTTGCCTCATTTTCTTTTTTTGTGATTGCAGCTATTGATGGTCCGTTTCCAGACACTGATGCAGCTAGAGCACCTTTTTCAATTAAATTTGTAATTATTTTAGGGTCCGAATTTAAAATCAATGCTGTTGCTAATCCATTTATCATCATTGCTTCCCAATAATTTGATTTTCTTGCTAATTCCCATGCATTCTCAAATACTGATGATAGTGATTTTAGATTTTTTAAATTACCTCGTTTTCTATTTTTTGGAATATATATAACTGCAATTAGGTTTGTTGGACCTTTTTCAAAATGAATTCTTTTTCTCTTTGCATTATCTGTAATGTTGAATCCTCCATAGTAGCATGAACATGCATCATCATATGCTCCTGTGATACTTACTTTAGTTTCAATTGATGCCTCTACACCTGCAAGTAAAATTTGTTGATCAGTGAATTTAGGTTTGAAAATTTTTGCACAAACAAGTGCAATGGCTGATGATATAGCACTAGAGCTTTTTAATCCATACCCTGTTGGAATTTCTGAGTCCAAAGTAATTATTATTTTATTTTTTTCTAAATCTTTTTTGGAAATGATTTTTTCAATTGTTTTGTTTATTAGACGTGAACTTAGACTTTTATTTTCTGATTTTATTATGATTCCCTTCCCTGGGCTTGTTTCAATTTCTGCAACTACCTTCAAATCTATTCCTAAAGTTGCTCCTTTCTGGTTAGCAATTGCATTTACTAGAGAAATTGCTCCATGAACTGTGGCTATTGCTTTTGCCATCAGAATCCTCCTAACAGTGCTTTTTTCATGGCATTATACGGTGCTTCCATATTGTGCCAAATCTCAAATGCACGTGTTGCTTGTCCTAAAAGCATTTCATATCCATAAATTACAATTGCGTTATTCTCTTTAGCTTTTTTGATAAAATCCGTRTTCATTGGCATATACACAATATCATACACGATTGTTTTWTCATTTATTCCATCTAGTGAAATTATACTTTGCTCATTTTTCAATCCTACTGATGTTGCATTAACTATTATRTCATAATTTTTTGCAGTATCCTTTACGTTTTCTATTTTTAATACATCTGATGWTAATCCAATTTTTCCTGCAAAYTCTGATAATTYTTCTGCATTTTCAATTGTTCTATTTGCAATGGTGATACTTTTTGCTTTTTCTTTTGCAAATCCTGCAACAATMGCTCTTGCTGCTCCTCCTGCWCCTAACAAAAGTATTTTTGAATTTTTTATTTCTAATCCTTTTTTCTTAAATGGTTCTAAAAATCCATCCATGTCTGTGTTGTAYCCTTTGAGGTTTCCATCMACRTTWACAATGGTATTTGCTGCYCCAATCAAACTACATGACTCATCAATTTTATCTAGATACTTCATTATCYTAATTTTATGAGGTATKGTTACRTTGAATCCYTCWATTTTGATTTTTTTCAAACCYTCAATTCCTTCTTCTAATTCATCTTTTGGAATTCTATATCCAATGTATACACAATCTAAATTTAATTCTCTAAATGCTGCACTGTGAATATTTGGCGATAGTGAATGACTGATAGGATCTCCGATGACTGCAAATGTTTTACTCATCTTATTTTTTTGAGTAATTTGATTGATTTAAACTCTCAATTGAYTGTTTGATTATTTTTTTAGATTTGTAATTTTCTTTATTTCATCTACGCTAAACTGACCTGGTGCAATTGCTTTTCCTAGTGAAACATAGGTGTACGGACTGCCCAAATATAGGCATAAAATTCTTGATATTCTACCAAAATCCCCCATCGCAAATGATATTAAATTGTTTTTTCCTTTTTTGCTGTACAACTCTAGCATTCTGGTAGAATCATTTGTTGATTTTGCAGTACTAACAATTTTCACATTAGATGAGAATTTACTCATTTGACTCAACTTCTTTTTTAATTCTGCAGTGCTTGGTGTTTTTTTGAAATCATGCCATGAGACAAGTAATTTTGTTTTTGTTGATTTTAGGTATTTTACTAGTGCTGTATCATTTTTTAATGTATTATATTCTACATCTAACAAAAATGGAGAATATTCTGCAATCAGTTTTAGAATTGCAATTCTCTCTTTTTCATTTCCTGGAAACTTTCCTCCTTCTGTTTTAGGTCTTAATGTACATACTATTTTGTTTAGATCATTTTTGATAATTTCTAATGCTTCGGGAATTTGTTCAATTTTTAGAAAATCTAATCTAACTTCAACGTAATCTGATTTTTTTAAAGCAATTTTTAATACTTGTTTTATTTTGGTTGGTGTTTTTTCTGCAATTGATACRCATGTTTTGNNNNTNATTTYATTTTTCTARTATRTATTCRTCTGAAACTTCCATTCCAAAATGTCTNCCCNRTTGCAGGTTTTGAATGAACCATTATTGAATCCCCTTTTTTTAAGTGTGTTACAGAYACTAGTTGCCCATTTGACTTTACAAATCTAATTGTTTCTGCATCTTGTGCAATTATTCCGCCCACTTCTCCATCCACTGAAGCTTTAATCATTAACATTGGYCTTCTTTCAATCTTTGATCTACCYACAGTTACTCTTCTTGCTTTACCCTTGGAATTGAGAATTAATACTTCAGAACCCGTTTCAACTTCTGAGAGATAACTTGTTGTACCATCTGGTGATAATGTGTAACAATGAACTGCTCCTGCGTTAACTCTGAATGGTCTTGGTGATGTAAATGATGAACCTACTGATTCATTATGAACAAGAAACAAAAAGTTTGATCTATTTCCAATTAACATTCCTTCACCCTTGTGAAGCATTGATGCTGTATCTACACAAACTCGTTCACCGTCTCCTACTTCTTTTATTTCAGTAACCTTTGCAGATTTCATTTCAAAATTCTTAGTTCCAAGGTATACCATTACCTCTCTTACTTCGTTAATTGAAGATGTACTGAAGATTACTCCATCTACTCCTACTTCTAAAATGGAGAACATTTTTCTTACTTCTTCAGGWGTCCKTGCAATTGCAAAAATCTTGGTATGAATTTTATGAAGTTTAGCAATAATATTCTCTAATGGAATAATTTTCCARTCYWTTACTTCTACTAYRACAAAGTCTAATCCTTTTYTTGCAATTTTAAGWAYATTWTCRATATCTGAATTTGATAATACTTTGAAYTTYCTTCCAAYTTTCTTACCTTTTGGTTTTWYTRCWCCMTCTTTTTCAAGTACTACATAGTTTGCAGCATTTGAAGGAAAAACAGTTTGCAATTTTGTTTTTTTCTTGCCTAGTTTTTTTGGATCCAAGTAAATCATCTTGATTCCCTCTTCTTGTAATTGAGAAAGAAATTTAGTTAATTGTGCTTGAGACACTTTAGGTGAAACAATAAGCTCTCTTGTTTTACTCAATTTTTTTCATTGCTTCCTTTGCTGTTCCTTTTCTAAAAATAATCTCAGCTAATGCTGCTACCATTTTTTCAGGTGTTTTATGTGCAAAGATATTTCTACCATACGTTACTCCTTTGGCCCCTGCAGTCATTGCATCTTCGGTCATTTGAAGAATATCTAAATCTGTTTTAGATTTTGGCCCACCTGCAATTACAATTGGAACTGGTGTACTCTTTACAATTTTTGCAAATGAATCTATATCTCCTGTGTAAAGTGTTTTAACAATGTCTGCACCACACTCTGCTCCAATCCTTGCAACATGTGCAACAATTTCTGGATCATGTGGATCTTTGATATTTTCTCCTCTTGGATACATCATTGCTAAAAGTGGCATTCCCCATTTATGACATTGATTTGCAGTCATTCCAAGTTGTTCTAACATTTCTGGTTCTTCTTTTCCACCAATGTTGATGTGTAATGAAACACCATCTGCCCCCATTGCAACTGCTTCTTTTACAGTACCTGTTAGCATTTTACGATTAGGTGATAATGACAATATTGTACTACTTGAAAAATGAACTAAAACTCCAATTTTGAGTGGTTTTGGTAATGTTTTGAGAATTCCTTTATTGATTATTACACTTGTGAGTCCATGTCCTTCACATTTGTAAATTGTGGATGCTGGATCTTCAAGACCTTCAATGGGACCATTTGAAATCCCGTGATCCATTGGAATACAAAGCATTCTCCCTTTTCTGAGAATTCGGTTGAGTCTAATTTGATTACCTGATACCATGTGTTGATCTCATTTTTGTGCCCTACTTAAAAATAACGTGAATCCATAGACTTCAATTAATTGAGAATTGAGCACAAATTACTGACTTTTGTCTGATTCATTTTTTGAAATTTTTTTCTATCAAGGATTAAATAGAATTTCTAAAAGATGAAAAACAATTGAGCCAAACTACTGAACAAATACAAAAAAGTGATATCAGCGATATTTTGGAAAATTCTCTAAATGGGAACAGACCTGGACCTGATGATTGTTTACGCCTTTTAGAATCTGATGATGTTCATCTTATGGGATTAGTATCTGGCCATTTAACACGAAAACAATTTGGCAAAAAAGCATCTTTTATCAATAATATAATTTTGAATTACACCAATGTCTGTATCACTGATTGTAAATTTTGTGCATTTTATAGATCACCTGGAGATGCTGAATCATACACATTATCTTTAGATCAAATTGAATCTAGAGTAAAGGCTGCATCTGAGATGTTTAACATTCGTCAAGTTTTGATTCAAGGTGGACATAATCCAAATCTGCCATTAGAATATTATGAAGATGCATTCAAAATGATTCGTGAAAAATTTCCAAAAATTGGTGTTCATGGATTATCTACATCTGAAATTGATATGATTGCAAAAGTTGAAAAATCATCTACAAAAGAAATTTTATCTAGACTAAAGGATGCTGGATTACAATCAATGCCTGGAGCAGGAGCTGAAATTTTAGTTGACTCTGTTAAAGATGTAATCAGCCCCAAGAAAATTTCTAGTGCTGATTGGATTCGAATTATGGATGAATCTCATTCTCTTGGAATTCCCTCTTCTGCAACAATGATGTATGGTCACGTTGAAAACAAAACTGATATTGTTGAACACTTTTCTAAACTTGTAAAATTACAAGAAAAAACTAAAGGGTTTATGGCATTCATTCCTTGGAATTTTGAACCAAATAATACTTTGATGCAAGAAGAAGGAATAGTTACTGCCGGAACTGGTGGTGTTCAATTATTGAAGATGATTGCAATTTCTAGAATGATATTTGATGGTGTTATTCCTCATATTCAGTCTTCATGGCTTACAAATGGTGTGGGTATGGCTCAACTTGCTTTACAATATGGGGCCGATGATTTTGGTGGTACACTCATTGGAGAAGAAGTTGTCTCATGTACTGGTGCCCGCTCAACTGAATTAACTGATAAAAAAATCATAGATGCTATTCATCAAATAGGATATGCTGTTGAAGAGCGAGATAATTTCTATAATTCAATAAATTTATCATAATCCATAATCAGACCACTTGGCATCTACCAAGTCTTTTGTCTTATCATCGACTTTGACTAGTTGTTGAATTTCTCTATTGTACCCTTCTTCTTTTGTTTTTTGAGTTGCATCAATTCCCATCTTAGAACCTAGATTAACAAGTGGTGATGCTGGATCTAAAGTATCAGTTGGTGTGTTGTTAATTATTGTTGTATCTCGTGCAGGATCTGCCCTAGTTGTTATTGCCCATATTACATCATTGATGTCATGAACGTTGATATCATCATCAACTACTACAAACATCTTTGTTAGGGATAATTGTCCCATTCCCCATAATCCCATCATTACTTTCTTAGCTTGACCTGGATATCTTTTCTTAATCGAAATAATTGCAAATCCTTGAAACCATCCAGCTGGTGGCATACTATAGTCCACAACTTCTGGTTGTAACATTTGGATTAACGGTAAAAATGAACGTTCAATCACTTTTCCAATATATGCATCCTCAAGAATTGGTTTTCCAACAACTGTTGTGACATAAATTGGATCTTTTCTTCTCATTATTCCAGTTAATGTGAATGTGGGGTATGGCTCAACTGGAGTGTAGTATCCCGTGTGATCTCCAAATGGGCCTTCATCTCTAATATCTTCTGGGTCTACATATCCCTCAAAAACAATTTCAGCATTTGCTGGAACCTCTAAATCAATTGTTTTACATTTTACCATTTTGATTCCTTCTTTTCTTGTAATTCCTGCAAACAGATACTTGTCTAATCCTTCTGGGACTGGTGCAATTGATGAAAAAATTGTTGCAGGTTCTCCTCCGATAATTATTGCAGCTGGGATTTTTTCTCCCTTTTCTTTAGAAATTTCTCCATGGTGTGCACCTCGTTTGTGTTTTTGCCAATGCATTAATGCATGAGTTTYATCAATAATTTGAATTCTATAAACTCCTAGATTTCTTACTCCTGTTTCTGGATGTTTTGTTGCAACTAATCCTAGAGTGATAAATTTACCTGCATCATTTGGCCAAGATTTTAGAATTGGTATGCCYTCAAATGTTGCATYACTTGATGTAATTTCAGTTACTGGTCCACTRGTCTCTGATTTTGGAAAGGAYGCTGTCATCTTTGAGAGTTCTGGAAGTTTTTTAATTTTATTTAATATGCCTGATGGAATATCCATCTTTGTCATATCTGTAATTCGTTTACCAATTTCAGTAAAGTCMGTCATTTCTAATCCTATCTCTAATCTTTTCATTGAACCAAATGCATTTCCTAAAACTGGCATATCAAACCCTTTTACATTTTCAAAAAGAATTGCAGGACCATTTGAGTACATTCCTCGTCTCAAAATTTCTGCAATTTCTAAATCCGGATCAACTTCTGTTTTTACTCTTTTTAATTCACCATTTTTTTCAAGTTCTGAAATTAGTTCATGAATATCATCAATTGGCATATTGATTCTGAAGTTGGTTCAAGTATAAGCTTAACTGGATTTGTTCCTAATTCTATAAAATTATTTTAACTATTGGAATTTGATTTCAATTTTGTATGGTGTTATCTTTCTAAATTTTAGTAATTTACATTGGTGGTAATTCTGTTTTTCTATCATGACCGCCAGATCCAAATTTACAGTAAAAACACAATTCTGATTCCATATACTTTAATTGTATAATCTTGATTGCACCGAGTTTTAAAGCAATTCTTGTAAGTAGTCTGTATTTTAATGGCATTGCAGGAATTACTTCCTCTGTATACACTTTGTAATGATCAGGACAAAATTTGAGTGTAACTTTTGATGGTTCTTTGCCTTTTTCATTTACTTGTTTTGTAAAATTAATCTGTTCTCGAATGTATTCATGTTTTGGACATGGACAGTTTTTACCTCCTGGATGCTTGTATGCTGGAATATTTTTCCAATCAAAATCTGGAAACTCTTTTTCAAAATCATCCATAACGATGTATGTAATTTGTGCTATAAAACTTGATCAGAATTGAATGTAACATCTAAACCCAAATGTACATAAACCCCACACCATTCATCCAAATTCATGGCATCTGCTAAAAAGCAAACAAAACAAGATCTTGAAAACAAGATTGCAGAATTAGAATCAAAACTCAATAAACTTGCTTCTCAGCTAAACACTAAACCAGCTGAGGCAAAGCCTGCTGAAGTAAAACCTGCAGAGGTAAAACCAGCTGAAACAAAGCCAAAACCAACATTACCAAAAGGTACATTGCCAAAAGGCACTGCTGAAGTAAAACCTGCAGAGGTAAAACCAKCTGAAACAAAGCCAAAACCAACATTACCAAAAGGTACATTGCCAAAAGGCACTGCTGAAGTAAAACCTGCAGAGGTAAAACCA
>NVWC01000014.1 GCA_002317795.1 Nitrososphaerota archaeon | reverse complement strand
ATTCTACTCTTTTCTTAGTATTGTTGATGACTTCTTGGTGGTAGTGCATGAAAGTATTTTCCTTCTGCCACCAATCCCGATAATTTACTATTTTCTAAACTTTCATAATCCTAAACAATAATGAATCATAATTCGTAATCGTTAGGTAGATTACGTAAATTATGTGGCTAGTGTGAAATTCTATATTCTCAATTTTTTACGACCTTTTTCTATACTTACTTCAAACCTTTACGTACATACACATTCACAACACTAGAGAAGCTTACCGACTTTGTAGATTCTTTGATTAACTTTGACTGTTTTTCACGCAACTTCTTTACAAGATCATCTTGCAATACTATTGTTACTCTTTTTGCCATATGACAAAACCCATAATTTCATCTTTTATATTCTTGGAATGTTATCTAGATCATACATTTACGTAATCCTAGTAGAGATTACGCAACTTGTGATGAATTAGAAATACTCATGATTTTTTGAGTCGACCTTTTTTTGATATCCTTTTTTCATTCATAATCTCTGGGAAGATTATGAAAAGATGGATATTTACAGATGTAATGAAATGCATTTCAAAATTAAAAATCTAATCATAAAAAATTGTAAATGAGTATAAATTTAATTAAATTATGTGATATTGATTAAATATTGTTAAATCATATATGATATGATGAAAGTCGTAATTCATGTGAACCGTGCAACTGGTACATATATCAAAGATCTAAAAAAATCACCACGACTCTATTGTGAAACATGTGGTCATCATTACAAAAAGATCTGCTTAGACTGCACCAATCCTCCGATGCATAGTCCTCCAGCATGGCATGATTACATGAGCATGTATTAGTATCAAAATAAAAAAAAGACTGGACACTACTCTAGACTGTATTATGTCATTTTTTAGGTATAATTATGACATGTATTCATTATTTTAGTTAGGATTACGCAAGTGTGAATGATACTAGATTACATGAAAAATTTATCCAACCTTTTTTGATACATGATTTCATTTGTAATCGTATATGAGATTACGTAATAATCAATAAATTTCAACTAACATCATCATTATCGCCGAATCATATCTGATAGCAGACAAATGAAAACTAAACTTAGATGGGTTGACCGATTCATTATTGCAGCTATAATTCAAGGTGCAACAATTACTATAATGGCTGTAGTCATTGTAGCAATACAAGTAACTAATAATGAAATTAACATAATTCAATATCTTTCATTATCTTTTGATGGAACTGCTAAATGGTTCTTTTTGGGAATAATATTTCATCTTATCATAATAATTGCAGTTGCAGTTACTGCTTTATTTTATAGTCATATTGAAATTACTTTGAAGAAAAATTTTTCTAGAACATCAAATGTGTTAGCTGGAATTCATCTAATTGGAATGAATGTTGGAGGTGCTGGTGCAATGATGATAATGACTTATGCCGGTTTAGCTGGAACAGGTTTACTTACTCTTTTTACTGAAGGAAAACTAGGTCCACAGAATACCGCTATTTTGGATTCTTTTATAGAGCCTATTGGTGGATTTATTGCACTTTTAGCATTAGGTGTGATGTGTGGTGGAATGGGTTTTGTATTGGCATACAGAAATAATTCATAATCTGTAGTTAGATTACGCATGTTTTTCCTTCAGGTTTTGATTAAGAATCTTTTCCACCAATATTCTGCGAGGTTTGCAATACAATCCAATTTCTTTACAGTCAGAGCATTTTAGCTACTTGTGATAATCAATTATTTTATTCTCTTTGATTAAATTAAGATTTTATCACTATAATCTTTCTTATGTCTAATTTGATCAAACGTGATCTTACATATTGTTTTATTTTGACTCAAGTATGAGACCGTCACTTCTAAAATGGAAAAATGGATACTATTCTATGAATCGCCTCATAGGATATTATGGCAATATGCATTCAAACCGAGTCAAAAGTGTTGAACCATTTTGTAGAGTATGAGCCGCAATTCCTATCGTGCAGAGATGATGCAGTATTATGATGAGGTTTTGGCACAATCTGCCAGAAATTATGCTTTTACATCTAATAAAAAATGGGAACAAAGATATCGAGAAGTCGAACCCCTATCTGATAAAATATTAAAAGATGCAATAAAAAAAGCAGGTGTCTCAAAAAGGGGTTTCTTTTCTAGAATGGACTCTGCAAACCAGAAACTAGTCAAAATGGAGTATACTGCAATTGATTATGTAAATAATGATAAACCTAAACAAGCAATTGAACTTTTGGACAGTGAAGAATATCTTAAACAAAGAGAAATTTTGGCAGGAGGGCTTGAAAAATTTATCAAAAAATATCATGAAAAAGAATTAGAATTCACAATTATCTCTAAACCAGTACTAGATGTGATTGAACTTGAACGACGTCTTGCTGTATTGGAGAAACAATTAGATGAAGAAAAATTCACCACAGTTGGTCGCTTTGCATCCAAAATGGCACATGATCTAAGAAACCCTCTTTCTATCATTCAACTAAGTTTAGAAAATTTGAAATTATTATATGGAGTAGATGCTAAAAAACAAAAACAATTTGATAAGGTTGACCGTTCCATAGATAGAATAGTTCATCAAGTGGATGACGTTTTAGATTTTGTAAGAGAAATACCTATCAAATTAGAAAAAATCACTTTATCTGAAATAATTCATGAATCTTTAGACTCTATCACAATACCTGATAATATAAAATTGATATTACCAAAAGATGATTTTGAATTAATCTGTGATAAAAGACAACTTGCAGTAGGATTGAATAATCTTATTTTGAATTCTGTCCAAGCCATTAAAGATAAAGGAACAGTGACATTAATGGGTATTGAAAAAAATGATTCAATTGTTATTACAATAGAAGACTCTGGGTCTGGAATTTCAAAAAACAGGATTAATGATATCTTTGAGCCTCTTTTTACAACAAAACAACAAGGAACTGGTTTGGGACTTGCAAGTGTCAAGTCTATTATTAAGGCTCATGCAGGTACTATTTCAGTAACTTCACCACCTACTGTTTTTACAATAACTCTACCAAAAACCAATTCATAATCCTATACAAGATTACGTAATTATACATACACATACAGTTTTATCAATTAAAGGAATCATCATCAACATATGTCAATAATGTCCGGTGCAAGTTTTCCTGGAACCCATAAGGTTATGATTTTCATTGACGGTAATTATCTTGTTAAAAACATAAGTGAAAAAACAGATGGTGCTATTAATTATGATGCATTAGCAAGATATCTTAACACCCATGCAAGATTTGACAATCACATTGGTCCTATAATGATTAGAGCGTATTATTATGATGGAAAACCAGATGTTCGTGATGCTGAAAACCTTGATGAGAAAAAACAAGAAGCTAAAGAAAAAATTGAAAATACTCTCAAAATTCAAGATGATGAATTAACAAAAATTCGTAACACTGATCTTTTTGATGTTCGTTTAGGACATGCAGTAATTACAAGAAATCTAGAATTTAGACAAAAAGGAGTAGATTTACTTCTTGGAATAGATATGATAAGTAAAGCGTATGAAGGTCAGTATGATGTAGCTGTATTAGTTGCAGGTGATTCAGATTTTATAGAATTAGTTCAAGCTGTAAAACACATAGGGCCTAGAGTCATAGGAGCATATTTTGATCATAATGTTAGAAAAGAGTTGACTGATTCATTTGACAAAAGATTTGAGTTATCTGTTGAAAATTTAGTCGCCAATAAAATAATTGAAAAGAAAAAATAAATTTGTGCTTAAAATTATTGGTTATTTGCTATAAATCAGATGGTTAAATGTAGAAAAATCTCTTCATCAAAATCTAAAATTTAATTATGTATTGTTGTTAAGAATTGCTTCAACTTCTATTCTATGTGGCTTACAATATAGTCCCATATCTTTACATTCAGGACATTTTAGGTACTTGTAATAATTAATCAATTTAATTCACTTATTCCTTTTTCTAATTTTTCAACATGTATTACTATGTGTGTTTTTTTTGATTAAACAGGGTATGAACTTCATCATTTTCTAATTTAATAATTAATTCTCACATGTCTCTACATGACTAAATATGGCCAATTTTAGAGATAATTTTTATTCATAACATCTTTCGCTAATTTTTTAAACAGCATCTCAAATTGTTGAATTGTGTTAGCAAAAAGAACCCTTATTGGAGTAATTGTTGGAAGTATAATTATCGCACTTGGTGGTTATTCTTTGATTATACATATTGGACCTACTGTCGATATGGATGAATATTTTCTTATAGTAGTTGGTGATTCAATTCCCTTAACAATTCCTGCACCTGCAGATGCACCACAATTATTGATAATTACGGGCAATGCTTTTGATCTAAAACTTCAAAGTCCCGGTGATGGATTAAAAATACCAAATACTTCATACAAAAATGAATTGAAATTAGAATGGGCACATGTTGAATCTGGAACTACAAAAATACTAATTCAAAACACTGGTGATTCTGATTTAGAAATTACTGCAGTAACAAAACAAACTCCAAACCCATTTGGATTTACATTTGATGTGATGGTACTAATCACTGGAATAATCATTATTGGTATGAGTATGGGATTTACCATGAGAAAACCAAAGGGATTTTAACTTAATTTTGCTGAAGGGTACGAACCTAAAATTTTCATGAATAGTGATTCCTGCTTAATTTTTTCYAACATTTCAACAATTTTAGAATTATTTTTATGTCCTTCAAAATCTACATAGAAATTATATTCCCATGTGTTTGCTTTAGTTGGTCTTGATTCAATCTTTGTAAGATTAACATTATTTTTATGGAAATTTTCTATAATTCGATATAGTGAACCTGGTTCATGTTTTATAGAAAGAATTATCGAAGTTTTGTCATTTCCTGTTTCAGGAGATTCTTTTTTAGATAATATCAAAAATCTTGTATAATTATTGAGGTTATTTGCAATATTCTCAGCAATGATRGGCATATTGTAAAGTGATGATGCTGTTTTACTTGCGATACTTGCACAATTTTGCTTGTTTAACTCTTTTACAATTTTCACACTACCTGCAGTGTCGTATGCAGGAATTGTTTTCATATTTTGTTTTTCAATAAATTTTCTACATTGACCCAAAGCTTGTGGATGAGAATAAACTGTATCAACATTTTCTAAATCACCAATCCCAATTAAACAATGTTCAATTTTATGATAAATTTCTCCTGTTGCATTTAGAGTTGTTGAATAAAGTAAATCATAACTTTCTCCAACACTTCCTTCTAATGAATTCTCTACAGGTAAAATTGCATATTCTGTTTTATTACTAGATGTATTTTCTAAAACTTCAGCAAATGTTCCATGTGCAATCGTTTCAATTTCCTCGTTGAAAAATAATTTTGCTGCAGCCTCACTATATGCTCCTCGTTCACCTTGGAACGAAATTTTTATCATATTTTATTCTCTTAAACTTACGAAATCAAATTTGCCAAAGTTTTTAGAAAGTTTTCTTTCATCAATCCATGAACARTCTGTACACTTTATTGCATCACGCATTGAGACAACTCTTCCGCCGCATTTCCTACATTTAGTATATAAAATTCCTAATTCTGGTTCATTAATTGCTGCGTGAATAGTTCCATTAATGTGGCTTATAATTTTCAAAGTTACAATATCATTAACTAGTGCTACATTTCTTATTCTCAAATTTCGTGTTCCGCATACACACTCCACTTTTGAAGTAGTAGGTTTTCCATTAATGTAATCAATTGACACTGCAATCATAGATGACATTACTGCTGCAACACTTCCAACAATTACATCACCTGCTTTAGGAATCGATAGAAGTTTTGGATGATTCACGCTGGCTACCCGTGTTGTCTTGTTCATGTCTATTTCTCCAATTGTTGATGCTCTGACCATATCYCCATCATCAAATGTATTGTGTCCAGCCTCATATTCTTCAATAGATGCTATTTTYTCACCTGGAAATGTAGAATTTTCAGACATGCTGAGATTTTTGCTTTTATGATTATAATTGTTTGTGGTCTGTAAAATCTTGGCAAATCATATATCTCTAAAAATCTAAAAAAAATCATGAAAGCTCTAGTATATGATGAATATACTATTGATGATGATTTTTCTAAAATTTTAAAAATTAAAGAAATTCCTCAACCAGAACCAAAATCAAATGAAGTAATTTTCAAAGTAAAAGCTGCTGCACTCAATTATGATGATATTTGGGGAATGAGGGGAAAACCTCTAGCAATTCCATTACCTCATATTTCTGGAACTGATGCAGCAGGTGAAGTAATTGCAATTGGAAATGATGTTAAAAATTTCAAAATAGGTGATAGGGTAGTCTCTCATGGAAATATGTCATGTAGAGTTTGTAAAGCATGTACTGATGGACGAGAATATGATTGCAGAAAAAGAAGTATTTGGGGATTTGAAACAGGTCCTCTATGGGGTGGATATTGTGAATTTACCCATCTTCCAGAAGTAAATGTTGTAAAAATTCCTGAGAACGTATCTTATGATCAAGCAGCTGCTGCATCAATGACATTATTGACATCATGGCATATGTTAATTGGTAGAGCAAAAATTCAACCTGGACAAATTGTATTGATAATGGGTGGTAGTTCTGGAGTTGGAAATTATGGAATTCAAATTGCAAAACTTTTTGGATGCACAGTTATTTCAACTGCTAGTCCAGACAAATTAGATAAATTATTGGAACTAGGTGCTGACTATGTTGTAAATCATAGAAAAGATGATTGGCACAAAGAAGTCAGATCCATTGCAAAAAAAATACCAAAATCTTTAGGAGATGTACCTGGAGTCGATGTGATTTTTGAACATATTGGTGGCACTCATTGGAATAAAGAACTGACTTTATTGAATTATGGAGGAACAATTGTTACTACTGGTGCCACTACAGGTTATAATGCAAAGACTGACTTGAGACAAATTTTTTTCAAAGGAATCAATATTTTAGGCTCAACTCAAGGAACTAGGGCTGAATTAGAACAAGGTCTTTACTGGATGTCTCAAGGTAAAATTAAATCTGTTATTGATTCAGTTTATTCATTAGAACAAGCAGCTGAAGCTCACACAAAAATGCTAAAAGGTAAAGGACTATTTGGAAAAATCTTAATGAAACCGGAATTGTGATTGAAAATGACAAATCCTAAAACAAATTCAATTTTAGATGAAGGAAATAGATTATTTCTAAAAGGAAAACTACAAGAAGCAATTTCTTATTATGATAAAATTCTAAATGAAAATCCTGACAATATTAGTTCCTTAAACAATAAAGGATATGCTCTAAGTAAACTCAAAGACTATGAAAATGCTATGAAATGCTATGATGCTGCCTTACAGATATCCCCAGATGATCTTTCTGTACAAATTAACAAAATATCTTCTCTTCGTAAACAGGGAAATTTTACTACCGCTTTATCATTATGTGATAAAATTCTAAAAATTAATCCAAAATACAATATTGTCTTGTATCATAAAGAACGAATTTTATTTTCTATGGAAMAATTTGATGATTCTATTTTATGTTGTAATAGCATATTGAGTGAGTATCCAAATAATGGCGATGTATTGTTTGATAAATCTTGTAATCTTGTAATGCTTTCAAATATTGATGAGGCACTAAATTTATTGGAGAATGCTATTTCTCAAGGACTTCAATTCAAAGCTAAAGCAAAAAAATCAAAACTATTTGAAAAATTATCAAATAACTCTAGATTTCAAAAATTAATTTTGTAATTATAACCAGTGTGGAATTTCTAAATAACCTTCAATACTTTCATTTCGTAAAATTTTAAGAAGCGCATTTGCTTGAGGTGTAGATAATACTGGTTTATCAAATTGATTATCTGTAGAAATTCTTGGGCATGCTACTTGGATAAATGCATCAATTCCTTTTAGATTTTTTAGTCTTTCATTTGTAATATCTGTCAATGCAAATAATTGAACTTCTTTTCCTTCCTTTTCTAATTCTTTTCTAATTTTTAAGGCAAATACTTTTGATAGTTGTCCTTCTTTTAATCCCACAATTACACCAAAAGACTTTGCTTCTGCTGCTTTGTAAATTGCAAGAGTAGCTTTCTTTTTTAATTTTTGAGCAAATTCTGTAACTTCTCTTATTTCGTTAAAGTATGGATCTAAAATATAAGTTGGTAAATTAGTTGATAATGCAATTCCTGCTGCATGAAAATTACTTTGTCCTAAAAATACATAGGCATCAACTTCTTTTTTTAATGCTGTTGCAGGATAAAATTCACAACCAAACACTTGACCATCATTTAACTGTCCTTGCCCTTTTCCAATTTTTACTGTGATATTATTTTCAGTTAAAATTTTTTTGACTTTATCAACTTGATGTAAATGTTGACTATCTGTAACAAGTGAAATTGTTTTTCCTTTTAATTCMTCWACACATTTYMTTGCAACACTATCAAAATCWATATCATCATATGCATCAATTAAGATTAAATTTTCTTCATATACTTCTGTGTTTATTGTGTGTCCAATATTGAATTGAATTCCCGCTCCAAGAACTTTTGAACCCAATGAATTTAAATCACAAGTTCCCCATGTTGTATCAGCTAGAACATATGCTGGAATATCAAATTTCTTTGTAATTTTTTTAGCTGTTTCTTGAACTTGAGGTAAAATTCCATCAGGACCATTTAATGATACTGAACCCGGATTTTTGTCTGTGATTTCTTTGAAAATCCTTTTCTCATCTATTACAATCAATTTAGCTTGAGATTATTTTTTAATAATTTAAATCAACTGAACTGTACAACAACTAAAAATGTCTGGAATGGTTTAAACAAATCATGGAAAATGAGACTGTTCTCAATATTGGATTTGATGATACTGATTCCCCAAAAGGAATGTGTACGACATTTTTAGCCTACAAAATTGTGGATTTACTTCAAAAACAAAAAACAGAATTCCTAGATTTTCCTAGGCTGATTAGATTTAATCCAAATATTCCCTGGAAAACTAGAGGAAATGGTGCAGTCTCAATTAAAATCAAGACTAGAAATCCTTCAAAGATAAAAAAGCAAATAAAAAATCTTGTTTCAAAATATTCGGATATTGAAAATGGAGCAAATCCAGGCTTGGTATTTTTTCAAAGTGATTCTATTCCTTCTGAATTCGTTGATTTTAGTAATTTGGCTTTGTGGCAATTAATTAATAGAAATAGCGGAAAAAAATTTGCTAAAAAAAATAACCTTGAATTTTTTTATCAAGGTAATGGTCAGGGACTTATAGGTGCAATTGGTGCTATTGGATATGATTTTCAAGATCATACATTAGAGCTTTTGAGTTATCGTAAAAAACAAAAATTTGGGAAAGAGAGAAAAATTTCAACTCAAAGTGTAAAAAATATGCAGGAAAAAACTTTTCCAAATACGTATAATAGTTTTGATACAAAGAAAGGACGAGTTTTAATTACACCTCATGGACCTGATCCAGTTTTTTATGGAGTACGTGGAGAAAATGTAGATTCATTAGTTTATGCCACAAAGATTTTGAAAAGTGATGAAAAATTAGATGGGTACATGATCTTCAAATCTAATCAAGGAACAGGTGATCATTTGAAAAATGAATTAGATTCTAAAACTATGAAACCTTACGCTTCAGGAAAAATTACTGGAATTGTTTCTAATATTCCAAAAATTGTTAAAGGTGGACATGTTTTTTTCAAGATTAATTCAAATAATCATGAATTTTGGTGTGCTGTTTACAAACCAACCGGAATCTCAACTGTTGCATCACATTTGATAAAGGGTGACAAAATTCATGTAGGTGGTGGAGTTAGGAAAGCCTCAAAAAATTTTCCTAGAATTATTAATCTTGAATTTATTAAAATTATTAATCTTGAAAAGAATAATTCTATAACTAATCCACTTTGTAAAAAATGCAATAAGAAAATGAAATCTAAAGGTCAAAATCAAGGATTTCAGTGTATTCGTTGTGGCAAAAAAGCTACAAAAAAGACAAGTATCGAAATACCCAGAAAAATAAGAAAACAACTATACCTTCCAAAAATATCTGCTCATAGGCATCTTTCAAGGCCTTTACAGAGGATTGGAATCATCAATAAATCTACAAAATTTGATAAATCTCTTTCCTGGTTTTGTGTTTATAGAAATTAAGTAGCGAGGAGTAGATTTGAACTACTGATTTGTGGGTTATGAGCCCGCCGGGATGACCTTACTTCCCCACCTCGCTGATTCATAAATCATGATTTGCCGTATATACGCTTTATCAAATTTTCAAAGTAATTAATAGGATTTGAAATGATTCATTTTTCGTGGACAAAAAAATTCAAATCATTGGAATTATTGGAGCTATTGCATTTTCAGTATTTGTTTTAACATCACCAAATGATCCAATTCCATTACCTGAACCTCCATCAATTTCTAAAAGTGCTTCTGTAATAATTATAGCAGAAAACCTTGACAAACCTCGTGGCATTGCTATTTTTGATGACAGAGTTTTTGTTACAGAAAAAGATGGATTGATACGAGTTATTCAAAATGATATTTTATTGGATTCTCCTTTAGCTACATTTCGTTCTGTTAATGTGTTTGATGGTGGTCTTTTAGGAATTACACTTCATCCAGAATTTTCTACAAATCATTTTCTCTATGTATTTCTGACTTATGAAGAAKATGGAAATTTGTGGAACAAAATTCTAAAAATTGAAGAATCAGAAAATAAACTAAAAAATGTTGAAATAATATTTGATAAAATCCCTGCCTCTTCTTTTACAAATGGTGGTTTTATAAAATTTGGACCTGATGAAAAATTGTATGTGGGAACTGGAACWGTYTCTGACTCATCTCATTTGCCACAAGATCTAAATTCGCTAGCTGGAAAAATTTTAAGATTAAATGATGATGGTACAATTCCTGATGATAATCCATTTTCAAATTCCCCAGTTTATTCATTGGGTCATAGACATCCACAAGGAATGACTTGGGATGATGATGGAAATTTGTATGTTGCAGAATTTGGTCCTGAAAAAAATGATGAAATTAATCTAATATTGCCTGGTAAAAATTATGGTTGGCCTGAAGAGCAGTGCTCAGGTGATGAGACTTTTGAAAATGCTATTTTATGTTATGATCCAAGCATAGAACCTGGTGGAATTTTATTTTACACWGGAGATAGACTTGATTTTGAACATCCATTCATTTTAGCATCAATGAGGACTGCAAATCTTTACCAGTTGGATTTTGATGAAGGCCTTAGTTCTCAAAAATCTATTCTTAGTGGTATTGGTCGTGTTCGTGATGTGGTACAAGGTTCTGATGGGAGTCTTTATGTGATTACCTCAAACACTGACGGAAAAGGTTTTCCAGATAGAACCGATGATAAACTATTGAGGATATTAAAATAAAATGCCTGATTCTTCGATTTCAAAGTTTTTTGAAAAATCAAGAAAAGAAAGATTAGATATTGTTGCCAATTTTGCAAATCTTTCAAGTGCAGACTTGGAAGTCTTACAAAATAACAATGGAGGAATTTCATATGACAAAGCAGATAAAATGGTGGAAAATGCAATTGGAACTTTTTCACTCCCTTTAGGGATTGCAACTAATTTYAAAATYAATGGTAAAGACTATGTTATTCCAATGGTAATTGAAGAACCATCWGTGATTGCAGCAGCATCAAAGGGTGCAAAAATTGCDCGAATTAAAGGTGGATTTGAAGTTACTGCTGATGAATCTTACAGTATTGGCCAAATACAAATTTTGRATGTTGATATTCCTTTAGCAATTCAAAAAATTRATGAYTCATTAAATGAAATTTTGAMATTAGCTAATTCCAAAAGTAAYACTTTATCAAAAATGAATAAAGGTGCAAAAGAAATTTCTTGTAAAGTTATTGATACACCATCTGGHAAAATGCTAATTGCTGAACTCTTAATTGATGTTGGAGATGCAATGGGTGCAAATATMACWAATACMATGTGTGARGCAGTRTCMCCMTTAATTGAAAAAATWACTGGTGGAAAAACATTACTTCGRATATTATCTAAYTATTCTACTCGAAGAATTGTAAAGGCTAAAGCAATTTTTGAAAAAGAAGCAGTTGGAGGAGAAAAAGTAGTTGATAATATTATTTTGGCATTTGAATTTGCAAACAATGATGTGTATAGAGCAGTAACTCATAACAAGGGAATTATGAACGGTACCATAGCTGTTGCAAATGCAGTTGGTCAAGATAGTCGGGCAATTGAGGCTGCTGCGAACGCATATGCTGCAAAATCAGGAACATATCGTTCACTAAGTAAGTGGAGTAAGGATGATGAAGGTAATTTAGTTGGTATTTTGGAAATTCCTCTCTCTGTTGGGATAGTTGGTGGAATTGCAAATGTACACCCTGTAGCCAAAGTATGCACAAAAATTCTCGGTGTATTATCTGCACAAGAACTTGCATGTATCATGACTGCTACTGGATTGGCTCAAAATTTTAGTGCAATTAGAGCACTYTCTACTGAAGGAATTCAAAAAGGACACATGCGTCTTCATGCAAGAAATTTGGCAGCTGCTGCAGGGGCTACACCTGAGCAGATAGATGAAATTGTTAAAAAAATGATTGAGGAAAAGACGATTTCACTTGATTATGCTAAAGAAATATTATCATCTAAAAAAATWTDHAATTHTWTAABTGTTTTTAATAATATTTCATCATGCCAAATTCTTTCTTCAGGATAACAATTTAACATTTTTCCATTATCAATTTCAACAAATTCCCAATCGTCACAAGTTGTATCGAATTCATATGGATGTGTATTGTCAAATTCCCATTCAAAACCATTGATTATATTTTTTTCTGGATATCCATGACCTTTGATTAATGAAATTGAATCATTTTTTACATCGTAATTTATTTCTGCATATAATGCATTTGGATATAGATATAATACATTTGGATGGCTTGTAATTGCATCAAATTCCTTTTTTGTCACATATTCATTATGTAATAAAATTACTTTATCATAATTTGATAAAATTTCTGGATTTGAATCTATTTCTATATCTGAAATAAATTTATAATCTAAAATATATAAAATTTGAATTGCATTTTTACCAGAATTATATTGTGGTGGTTGCATTCTATCAATTTTAACTGTTAAACATTCCTCAGAACATTTTTCCTCAAAGTAACTATAAAATCCAGATGGAGTGTAAGCTGTATGAGTAAAAATTGGTAGTACTACTACTGTTTTTTCATCTATATTTTTTAATTTATTTATAATTTCTAGTGATTCAGATTTCTCTTCAAACCACGTATATCTAAAACTTTGATCTGAATTTTGATCTTCAGAATATGAATATTCTAAAAAAATTTTTGATGTATCATCTAAATTAATTCTATTCCCGTTTGGATTATAATCTAAATTAAAAAATGTATTTATTTGATCTATTTTTTCATTTTTCAAATCTAAAAAACCTTCTTTTGAAATAAATAATATTCCAATTATTATGATGATAATTACTATACCTAAGCCAAAAATTATTTTTTTCATTTTTGTATGACTTTAAAAATAAATGAGGCCATTATATACTAGTTTTTTTGAGAAGATAACATATGTCACAAATCAAATTTGCTATACCTAAAGGAAGTTTAGAGGATGCTACTTTCAAATTATTAGAAAAATCATGGACCAAAGTTACTCGTAAGAGTAGAACATATCGAGTTTATCTTGATGATCCAAGTATTGTAGTTAAAATGCTTCGACCTCAAGAGATTCCAACTATGGTTGCAGAAGGATTGTATGATGTGGGTATTACTGGAAAAGATTGGGTTGGCGAAACAAATTCTGATGTTGAATCAATTCTTGATTTAGAATATGGTAAGATTAGACTAGTGATTGCATTTCCTGATAAATATCGTTACAAGAATCTTGATGAAATGGTTGCAGACTATGGTAAAAAGAAAAAAATACTTCGTATATCTTCAGAATATCTTACAACTGCCTCAAAATTTCTGAAACAATTAAAGTCATACAAAAAATATTATGGAAATAAAGATCCATTAATTGTAACTCCTTGGGTTAGATTGGGAAATAACAAAAGTGTACAAATTCATCTATCGTTTGGTGCTACTGAGGCAAAACCTCCTGAGGATGTAGATGCAATAATGGATGTTACTGAAACTGGTACTACACTAAAACAAAACAAACTCAAAATTGTTGATGAAGTACTTACTTCTACTGCTCACTTGATTGTAAACAAAAAATCATTAAAGGATCCGAAAAAACGTGAAAAAATCTTTGATATTGTAACTCTAATGAAAGGTGCAGTAATTGGACGAAAATATTTACACATTTATCTAAATGTTGAGGAAAAAAATCTAAAGAAACTTCTATCTCAGATGCCATCTTTGAAAAGACCAACAATTAGTCCACTAAGTGAAAAAGGGTGGTTTGGAGTAAATACAGTCATAAAAAAAGAAGAATTTCACAAACTTATCCCTAAACTAAGGAAAATTGCTCAAGGTCTTGTAGTTCATGAACCTAGACAAATTCTGGAACTTGAGGAGATTAAACGTGACGAAGAAAATTGATGAAGATAATCAAAGTAACTAATATTGAAAAATTTGCAATCAAAATTCTTCCAAAACAGCCTCAAAAAAACAGAATTATTGTTGAATCTATTCTAAAAGATGTCAAGAAAAATGGAGATGCGGCAATTAGAAAATATGAGAAAAAATTTAGCGGAGCAAAAATCACAACACTACGTATATCAAAAGCTGAAATAAAAAATGCATACTCTAAAGTTTCTAAAATTGAACTTGATTCTTTACGTTTAGTAAAGACACGATTAGAAAAAACTGAATCTGCAATAAAATCTCTATTAAAAAATAAAATAATTACACACGATGGAATTAAAATCTCTAAAAAATTTATTCCAATTCAAAGTATTGGATGTTATGTCCCAGGTGGATTAGCAAAATACCCAAGCTCTGTAGTTATGTCTGTAGTACCAGCTAAGGTTGCAGGTGTATCAAGAATTGTAGTTGTATCTCCACCAAATRCTRATGGAAMAATTGATCCACTAACAATTGTTGCTGCAAATCTTTGTGGTGCAAATGAAATCTACAAAACAGGTGGTGTACAATCTATTGCTGCACTATCTAATGGAACAAAATCAATTCTTAAAGTAGATAAAATTGTWGGTCCTGGTGGTGCATTTGTTACAACTGCAAAATATTTGACAAGTAATGAAACTGGTATTGATATGCTTGCAGGTCCTACTGAACTAGGAATAATTGCAGAYAATTCAACTAATCCACAACTAATCGCATTAGATYTAATCTCTCARKCAGAACAYAGTAATGATACATTTTGTTATTTGATTACAACATCACAAMAACTTGCAAATTCTGTAAATAAWATWATTTCAGAATTAATTYCAAAAATCAAAAGATCTACATTTGTAAAATCTAGTCTAAMAAAYAATGGATTTATTGCMATTTGTAAAACAAATTCTGATATGATAAAACTTGCAAATACWTTGGCACCTGAACACTTRCAGATAATGACYAAAAAYCCTGAATTACTATCTTCTAAAATTAACACTGCTGGTCTGATTTTACTTGGAGAAAATACTCCATCWTCWGYAAGTGACTATCTTTTAGGCTCAAATCACATTCTYCCTACYARTGGATTTGGAAAAATTCGTGGYYCRTTATCTGTTTTAGACTTTCTCAAGATAAACACACAGGCWACTTGTTCAAAATCRTCCYTGTCTAAAATCTCAAAATATCTTGAKGTTTTAACAACATCTGAAGGATTACCAAATCAYTWTGARKCAGTTAGRGGTAGATTGAAATGAAAAARAAYTGGTTTGATGAAAAAATAAAAAAATTTTCATCAATTGGTGGTTAYATAAAACCTGAATTAATTCCAGATTCAGTAAAACTTGATTCAAATGAAAATTATGTAATMTCYAAACAATTYCAAAAYGATATCATTTCATCTGCAAAAAAAAATTCTGATGTAMGARAATAYCCRTTAGGTMGAATAGATAATTTAATCAAARTGWTATCWAAATTYRCTAAAGTTCCWACYTCWATGATTGGWGTGGGWAATGGATCTGATCAAATWCTTGATTTGATWTTATCWAATTTTGCCTCAAAACAAACCAAAGTATTAACATCTAATCCAACTTTTGGATTCTTTGAAGAGMGATGTAAATTATATTCRATACCACTAATTGCAATTCCATTTTCAGATGRTATGAAATTAAATATCAAAGATTTTGTAGTACAATCAAAAAATGCTGACATTTTATATCTTGATTCTCCAAATAATCCAACAGGATTCCAATTTTCAAAAACTGAATTACAGAAATTAATTAAATCATTTAATGGACTTGTRATAATTGATGAAGCATATGGTGAATTTAGTGAATATTCTCTTGCAAGTATGGTAAAAAATCARRRTAATCTTATTGTTGTACAAACATTATCAAAATCATTTGGTTTAGCTGGACTTCGATTAGGATATTTTATAGCAAATAAAAAATTCACTGATACATTTATGCACATTTTACAATATCCATATCCTCTAAGTACTATTACTATCGAATCTGGAATTCTAGCTTTAGAAAAATCTGGTATAATGAAAAAGGTAGTAAATGATATCAAGATTGAAAGAAAAAGAATTATTGAAACATTGCAAAAATATGATTCCTTTCAAGTCTTTGATTCTAAGGCTAATTTTGTGCTATTTGAYGCCCATGGTTCCTATAAGCGAGTTTATTCTGCACTTGCAGAACAAGGAATTTCAATTAGGAAATTAGGAAAAATTGGAAATCATAAAGGATGTCTTAGGGTAACTATTGGTACAAAAGAAATGAATTCTAAATTTTTACTAGCAATTCGTGATTTATTGGGATGACTCTGATAAAAAAATCTGAAGGAATCTATCTTGATGATTCATGCATTGATATCCTTGATGGTATTGATATTATAATTTTTGATTGTGATGGTGTTTTAATTGATATTACAAAATCATATGATTTAGCAATTATTAAAACCACTCAATATGTTTTAGAGAATTTTTCAAAAATCAATGATTCAATAAATGTTGATTTTAAAATAATTGACGGTTTTAAATCAACAGGTGGATTTAATGAYGAAGTTGATTTRACATATGCTGCAATTTTATCTTTAACTGCTGCAAAAAAATTAGAAAAAGATCCTACAGAATTTATTTTTRATGTGATARAAAATTCTGATTYTAATGGTATTGAAACCGTAGAAAAGTATTTRGAAAGTCAAACWGATATTTCTRAAATCAAAAATCAATTATCMTATCCTGGAAYACATCATGAYAATMCTCTYTATCAAATTTTTGATCAAWTTTTCTATGGWCCYRMATTRTAYAAAAAATTATTTGATAAAGATTCAAAGTTCTCTGAACCTGGATTAATYGAACAAGATGATRTRATATTGAATAATWCTCTACTTGAATTATTAGAAAAAAAATTTAATTCAAAAATTGCAATGGTTACTGGTAGRGGAAAAGAATCAGTTMATTATTCTTTAAAAGRWWTRTTGRRAARATTTGATTTAAAAAATTCAGTATTTTTAGAAGATGAATCAAGGGATCTTGCAAAACCTAATCCTCAACCATTACTAAACTCCATTAATGGAATGAATGGTTCATCTACATTGTATGTTGGAGATTCAATGGAGGATTTTATCATGGCAAAAAGAGTAACTGAGATTGGTAATAAAACTACATTTTGTGGAATTATTGGTACTAGTAAAAATCCACAAGAAAAACTAGAATTATTTAATAAAAATGAGGCTGTTTTAGTATTGGATTCAATTCATTTACTTCCAAAGGTATTAAATTTAGAATAAAGTAATTGAGAGTACCTGTGAGAAATATGGCACAACGAAAAGCATCAATTAAACGAAGTACAAAAGAAACAAGCATACAAGTTTCTGTCAATATAGATGGAACAGGAAAAACAAGYATCAAAACAGGAATTAATTTTCTTGATCACTTGATTGTATCATTTGGTAAACACAGTATGATGGATCTCAAAGTTGTTGCAAAATCAAATGATGGAATTGWGCAYCACCTAATTGAGGATACTGCAATYACAATTGGACAAGCAGTTGATAAGGCACTTGGTATGAGRAGTGGAATTACAAGATTTAGCTATGCATCAGTACCTATGGATGAATCACTAGCTGAGGCTTCAATTGATTTAGTGAAACGTCCATTTTGGAAATCAACTTTGTTAATCAAACGCAATAAGATTGAAGATATCTCAAAAGAAGATTTAGAACATTTCTTCCAATCATTATTGCAAAATCTGAATAGCTGTATTCACCTTACTGTAAAATATGGGGATAATGATCACCACAAAGTAGAGGCTGCCATAAAGTCACTTGCTGTTGCATTTAGAAATGCATCTAAAATGGATAAAAAACAAAAAGGAATTCCTAGTACAAAAGGATCAATGTAATGGTTAAAGTAGCAATCTTTGACTATGGTGCTGGAAATATTTTTAGTTTRAAAAATTCTCTTGAAAAAGTAGGGGCTACAGTTGACATCATTACTAATTTTGATAARYCAAATGAATATTCTGGTTTATTACTTCCVGGTGTGGGTAACTTTGATCCTGCAATGAATAGTATTAGGGATTTTTCAAAAACTCAATTTTTAGATTATGTTGGBAAWATGCCTGTGCTTGGAATTTGTCTCGGAATGGAAATGTTTTTTGAAAAAAGTGAAGAAGGAAAAGAGAAAGGTTTGGGTGTAATGAATGGTGAGGTAATAATTCTCCCAAATTCTATGAAAGTTCCTCATATGGGRTGGAATAATTTAGAGATAAAAAAACCTGGAAAACTTTTAGAAGGAGTTGAAACTGGTTCTTGGGTTTATTTTGTTCATTCGTATAGDGTTAAACCAAATTCAAATGATATTATTACTGCAGAGTCTGATTATGGAATTAAAGTCCCTGCAGTTGTAGAGCAAGATAATTTTTTTGGAACTCAGTTTCATCCAGAAAAATCAAGTTCTGTTGGAAAAATAATGATAAAAAATTTTCTTGATGTGTGCAAAAAATGAAAGTGATCCCTGCAATAGATCTAATGGGTGGACAAGTAGTTCGACTTTACAAAGGTGATCCAAAACAGAAAACTGTATACAGTGATGATCCAATTACTATTGCAAAAAAATGGGCGGCAAATGGTGCTGACATGTTACATATTGTAGATTTGGACGCTACATTGGGAATAGGATCTAATCTTGAAATAATTAAAAAAATCTTAGAGGTAATCTCAATTCCAGTTGAAGTTGSAGGYGGTTTACGAGATGAAYYATTAATTTCTGATGTAATCAAAATTTCAAATAGAATTGTACTTGGAACTTTGGCCTTTAAAGATAAAGAATTATTAAAAAAATTAYTATTGTCTTTTGGTCCTGARAAAATTGTWATTTCAGTTGATCATATGGATGGTGAAATAGTAATTCATGGATGGCAAGACAAAACTGGAATTAAACTCATTGATTCAATCAAAGAATTTTTAGAAATGGGGTTCACTGAATTTTTGCTAACTAATGTWAATAGAGATGGAACTATGGAAGGTCCTGATTTGGAATATTTAGAACAAGCTTGTACWTTGGAGAATGCTAATGTGATTGCAAGTGGAGGWATWTCAAATGTAAATGATGTTAAAGATGTTAAAGAAAAAAATGCATTTGGAGTTATTTTGGGAAAAGCHCTATATGAAAATAAAATTTCAATARGGGAGGTAAAGAAAATAGCATGACACTAACAAAACGAATWATTCCTTGCCTTGATGTAAAAAATGGTMGAGTYGTAAAGGGATTACATTTTGAATCAATAAAAGATGCWGGYGATCCTGTAGAACTTGCTGVAAAGTATAGTAATGAAGGAGCAGATGAATTAGTATTTTTAGATATYACAGCATCTGATGAACAAAGRAAAACAATCAAAGATTTGGTACAAAAAATTGCATCAGTMATTGATATTCCTTTTACTGTTGGTGGTGGTGTGAAATCAATAGAGGATGCAAGAAATATTTTACTAAAYGGTGCAGATAAAGTTGGAATTAATACTGGTGCTATAAAAAATCCTGCAGTAATTACTGAACTAATGGAATTATTTGGWAGACAATGTGTAGTGGTTGCAATTGATGCTAAAAGAAATTATAAKATTMAAGAWAATGTAACTATATTTTCAGAAAATGRAAAAAAATTYTGGTTTGARGTTTTCATTTWTGGTGGWAAAAAAGAAACTGGACTTGAYGTRATAGAATGGGCAAAAAAAGCTGAAAAWYTTGGAGCTGGTGAAATTCTTCTWACTAGTATTGATAAAGATGGAACAAAAGATGGATATGATATTTTATTRACTAAAAAAATTGTTGATTCTTTATCTATTCCAGTAATTGCTTCAGGTGGATGTGGGAAACCTGATGATATGGTGACTATTTTTCAAGAATCAAATGTTGATGCTGCATTAGCTGCATCCATTTTCCACTATGACACCCATGGTGTAACTGGTGTTAAGAAATTCCTTAAAGACAAAGAAATTCCTGTAAGATTATAATAGCTTTATTCTAAATTATTCATATGCAGAAATCAATTGATGATATAGATTTTGAAAAAAGCGGTGGATTAATCCCTATAATCGTTCAGGATGCAAACACAAAAGATGTACTTACTCTTGCTTATTCTAATAAAGAATCACTTGAATTAACTAAAAAAACAGGAAACTCTTGGTTTTGGAGTCGTTCAAGAAATAAACTHTGGATGAAAGGTGAGGAATCWGGTAATACTCAAAAAGTTAAAGAAATTCTAGTTGATTGTGATTYTGATGCAATTATTTAYCTWGTYGAACCATCAGGTCCTGCATGTCACACTGGTGARAAAGTTTGTTTTCATAATAATTTAGAAAAATAAATTAACAAACTGTTTCAGTATCTGTTCCTCCAACAACTCCAAGTTCTTTATTAATTTTAAATTCTAGATTTAAGTATTCAGTTCCTCTGAAAACTAAAAACCATGTTCCATCCAAATCATCTACTGAACATATTCCTCTATTTTTTGATATTGCAGGTTCAAAGTATTGATTAAATGTTGGGTTTTTTGTTTCATCAAATGGTATTGAAAGATAAAATTTGGTATGAGTGTCATTAAGTGGTCTCATTACCGCTATGTCTCCTTTTTCACCTATTTGTAATCCCCCCATTCTGATGAATATTTTTTCACCGATGGCATATTCACTACGATCAATTTGGAATGGTCCTGATGCTCTCCATTCTCTATCTCTTATTTTATAATTTGAATTATTATCTATTTGAAGTTCCTCATATTTTTCTTGAACTTGTGGAGTTTCATATGGCTTAACTTCTCTATCTAATGCATTTTCAACTTCTGCACTATCTGATTCAAAATTGACTGTAAAAATAATTCCTAATATTAGTCCAATAATTCCAATTACACTAACTATGCCAATAATTTTGATATTCTTCATGTGGATATTTTTTCCAAAATATCTAAAAACCTTACTCTAAGTTGAAAAATTGACAAAATTCTGAATTTTTGTGGATTTCTCTCAAAAAAAAATTACAATTATCTTATTTTTCCTTACTAATCTCAAAATTTTTATCATATTTTTTATTCTTAAAATTAAGTGATACTTAACTTGATATTAGGATTTTTTATGTATTATTTGAAGGCAAAAATTGATCTTGGCTAGAACATCATTACAATGCAGAGAATGTAAAAAAGAATATGATACTGCTTTCAAGTATGTTTGCGATGAGTGTTTTGGACCTTTAGATGTAAAGTATGATTTTCCAACAATTACAAAAGATACATTTTCTAACCGTGAACATACCTATTGGAGATATTTTGAATTACTCCCAATAGAGAATAAATCAAATATTGTAAGTATTGGTGCTGGTATGACTCCTCTAATCAAAGCTGACACACTTGGAAAAAAATTAGGACTAAACAATCTTTACATCAAAAATGACTCTGTCAATCCAACATTTTCATTTAAAGATAGACCAGCTGGTGTTGCAATATCTAAAGCAAAAGAATTTGGACTATCCTCTGTTGGTTGTGCATCTACTGGTAATTTAGCATCAGCTACTGCAGCACATGCGGCAAAAGCTGGATTACCATGTCATGTATTTGCTCCAAGTAATATTGAGATGGCAAAAATTACACAAGCWTTGGCATATGGTGCAAATTATGTTGCAGTTGATGGAACATATGATGATGCAAACAGAATAGCTGCACAAATTGGTGATAGTAAAGGAATTGGTATTGTAAATATCAACATGCGCTCACATTACGTAGAGGGTTCTAAAACATTTTCATTTGAAGTTGCAGAACAATTAGATTGGCAAGTACCTGATCAATTAATTGTTCCAGTAGGAAGTGGAGCAATGCTTAATGCAATTTGTAAAGGCTTTGAAGAACTACAAACAGTTTCATTACTTGACGATGTTTCAAATATGCACATGATTGCAGCACAACCACACGGATGTGCACCAATTGTTGATGCATTTAAGAAAAATTCCAAAGATGTAATTCCAGTTGAAAATCCTGACACTGTTGCAAAAAGTCTTGCAATAGGTGATCCTGGAGATGGTAGATATGTTCTAAAACGATTAGCTCAGTACAATGGCTTTGCAGAAGAATGTAACAATAAAGAAATTTTAGATGCAATTATTTTATTGGCAAAGACTGAAGGAATTTTTACAGAACCAGCTGGTGGTGTCTCAATTTCTGTACTACGGAAAATGGTTGAGCAAGGAAAGATTGATAAAAATGATAAAGTAGTATGTTATGTTACTGGAAATGGTCTAAAAGCAACTGAATCTATCATGGAAGTATTACAAAAACCAAAAATAATGAAAGCAGACATTGCAGAAATATCTGCGGTAGTAAATTAAAATGGCAAATATTACATTCACAATTCCATCTGTGCTTAATTCAGGTGGTGGCGAAAAGAAAATAGAGATTTCATCTGATTCATTACAAGACGCATTTGCAAAAACATCTGAAATAATGGGTGATGACTTTAAGCGTAGAGTACTAGAAGGCGATGGAATTCCACGTTCTTTGATTAATATTTACATTAATGGAAAGAATGCCAAATTCTCTAATGGACTGGACACTATTCTAAAGGATGGTGATGATGTATACATCTTACCTGCAGTAGCTGGAGGCTCTGAAGAATTATCAAAAAAAGATCTAGATAGATTTTCTCGCCAAATAATGCTTGAAGAGATTGGATATAATGGTCAACTAAAACTAAAAAATGCTAAAGTTTGTGTTGTTGGTACTGGTGGATTAGGTAATCCAATTACTACAAGACTTGCTGCAATGGGTATTGGAACTTTGAGAATTGTTGATAGAGATGTAATTGAATTATCTAACTTACATAGACAAACATTATTTGATGAAGATGATATTGGTCAAGTAAAAGTGGAAGTTGCTGCAAAAAAACTAAAAAAACTAAATCCTGACTGTAATGTAGAAGCATTAGCAGTATCTGTAAATGATTATACAGCTCTTGAAGTTATTGAGGGATGTGATGTTGTAATTGATGCACTTGATAGTGTCAATGCACGATATGCATTAAACAAAGCATGTGTTAAATTAAATATTCCATTTGTAACAGGTGCTGCAGTTGGTGTTTCAGGGCAAATATTTACTATCTTACCAAAAGAATCTGCATGTTACTTTTGCATGTTTCCTGAATTAGATGAGGATACAATGCCCACATGTAGTATTGAGGGAGTTCATCCATCAATACTTTCTATAGTTGGAGGTATTGAAGTTGCAGAAGCTGTAAAAATTATTACTGGAAAAAAACCAAGTCTTTCAGAAAAAATTTTACACATTGATTTGGAGAATCTTGATTTTAATAATACTAAAACATTTAGAGCAGAAGAATGTCCAATTTGTGGAACCGGAAAACTTGAAGTTGTAACTAAAGAGGAATTAATCTTAGAAGAATTATGTGGAAGAAACAGAGGAAAAAGAACTTTTTCTATTACTCCTACTGATACATTTGATCTTGATGTTAATGTTGTAACTAGTATTGCAAAAGAAAAAGGATTCATTGTTGATAATCAGGGAGATTTGGGATTGTCTATGAGGACTGATGACTTGTCTGTAAGTTTTATGAAGAAAGGTTCTGCTGTTGTAGTTGGACCAAAAGATGAATCTGATGCTATTTCATTATACAAAACTCTCTTAGGAAAAGAGATCAATGCTTAATTTAGCCTGTAATTATTACATAATTTTTAGAAAATATTGAAATATATTTGGATCAAATGATAAATTTGAAATATATGTGTGATATTTATAACCAATCTTGGAATAAATTCATAAAATTCATAATTTCAATGAAATTATCTCAATTTTTTGTAAAAATGTGGACAAATCGTYCATTAGGCTTAAATACAAATTTTTAAGAAAATAGTCAATAACATGAATAACGAAATAGGACGTAAAATAACTAGTCTTACATTAATGACAATTATGTTAGCAGGCGGTATGGTAATCGCTGCACCAGGCATTATGCCAGCAGCTCATGCAGCCAACGCTAACCTATTTGTTTCCGCAGAAAACTCACAGTTTGATAACTATATGTCAGGACCTCAAGTAATTGAGGTGGTCATTATTGATAGTGATATCGATGATACTGATGAGGCAAAGGGTGAACCAGACGTTACAGTAAACGGTAAAATACTTAGAATGGTACAAGCCGTCGATGGTAACTGGTATGGTTACTTTGCAGACAGAGATATGGCATCTAAAGCAGATGCAACCGCAGGTTCCACATCCGGAATCTTTGGTAATGGTTTAGACTTTGGTACATTATGTTTAACAGGAACCACAACAAATGCAGCAGTAGGATTTAGCGTTGACGACACAGTCGGCATTGCTTTACCTTTCTCTACATCTGATGGTGGTACTGGTGGACAAAATGGAACATCAAGTGGCGGTGCACTCACATTACAATGTGGTGGTGCTGACAATGGTTCCACAAATGGTACAATCAACGTCGTCAGAGAAGCAAAAGATCCAAACATAACATTAACTGGTGTTAGTACTAACGGCCAAATTGGTCTCAACAGTACTATAACTGGTGACAGTTGTACTTCTGCTAATTGTGATGACTTTAATCACGTATGGCCATTTATCCAACTATATGCTCTAAACCCAACTGGTAACGTAATCATACAGTACAACAAAGGTGGTGGTGTTCAATCAACAACACTTACTTTTGATACCGTTGATAACTTTGCTAGCGTATCTTTAGATAGAAGTGTGTACACAACACAAGCACAAGTACATGCAACTGTAACTGACCTTTGGCTTAACATAGACCCAACAGATGAAGACTCTTGGACATGGACAACATTAGCAAGCAACAGCACCGGATACTATCAAGTATTCGATGAAAACGGTAACGTAGACGCTGACGGTACAATAAAGTTAGCAGACAATGTCGTTGCTGTCGCAGATAGCATAATGTGTGAAGACAATTGTATTCTATTACTAAATGTCGATCAACAGGGAACTGGCGCCGTTATTACCTTAAATGATAATGACGATGTTGTAGCAACAAGTACTGGGTCAACTAGCAGCTTTTCAGCAGCTAGTCAACCTGTAACTGTTACTGAACTAGGACCAAACTCTGGTATATTCGGTACTTATGATGAATCAGATGTCTCCATTCTCCAAATTTCATCTAGTGCTTTAAGAGGCACATCAGCAACACTTGAGTACAATGAATCACCGGTAACAATCCTTGTAGGATTTGATTTCGGTGTGATTGATATTCAACCAATTGATGATGAATGGAACTCTGGTGAAGAGATTCCAGTGGTCTTAACTGACTTTGATGCAAACAAGAACAGTAGAGCAGACGAAGATTTAGATTTGAACGTAAATTCAACAGCATTGATACCATCCTTGCAAACAGGAGATCCTTTCACTTTAGGTGATGGATCTACTATTACAAGTACATATGCAGTAATAACAAACCTTGACAATACTGGAGCAGCCATCGGTGATACTGATGCTGTTTGGACTACTGGAGCTAATTCAACATTAGGTTCAGTAGTAGTACAGTCATTTAGCCAGAGAGGAATTGTAGAATCACCTAATGGTTTATCAGGAGCAAACGGACTTTACCTTGATTTGAACACCAGCATTGGTGAACTCAAAAAATCAATTGGTGATACAAGACCAGGAGCAACAGATCGTCTCCATGGATTTAACCTCCTTAATGTGGATGTTAGAAGTTTCACTACAGGTTTAGTCGATGTTTATATCTTGAATAACACAATAGCTGATCTTACAGCATTCTCAACAGCTGCAGATCGTGGTGCATTGCTAATTGCAAATGACGTACAAGCTCAATCATTAACGAGTCTTAACAATACCAAAATCACAGAAGCACTCTTTGATGCTATAACCCCAGATACAACAAACATCAGTTTGTTGATTGTTGCAAACGCAACATTTACTGAGGATGGAGCATCAAATCCAATAGTTGTTGACTTCTTTTCATATGGTTTCATAAATGATGGTTTGGAAGGTGGCGAAAGAGTCGCAAACCAAATCATTAGATTGGAATTAGAGGAAAGTGGTGATAATACAAGTAGCTTTGAAGGCTCACTTGAATATGTCATGGTCAACCAACTAAACATACTTGATGTAAACACCTACACCGGTTTAAGCACAATTGCAGATGATCCGTCATTTATTGTAATTGAAGATTTAACCGATGAAGATGCACCAAGAGTCAATTATCTTGACTTAGGTACAGATGGTGTATCTACACAAATAGCTGATCAAGAAGAGGCTCCTTCACATTCTGGTGTCGTTTCATTTGACTCAAATAATTACAAAACTGCTGATACTGTAGTAGTTACACTAGAAGACTTAGACCTTAACGTAGATTCTGATCTTATCGAAATCTATACTGTTGTCCTAACTGCTGGCGATGCAAATCGTGATGCAGTTGGTAGTGCAACAGTACCAACCGGAACCTCCATTGCATTATCTAATGGTGATAATCTTGGTAGATTACTCGATATTACATTTGACGATCAACTCTGGACAGCAGCAAATTCCTGTAGCCTAGCTTCAGGTATTGATGCTGGACTTGGTGCAACTGGATTCACATTAGTTGAATCTGGTGCAGCCACAGGCACCTTCACAGGTGACTTCCAAATTCCATCTGCATGGTGTAGATCTGGTGCAACCTCTTCTGAGAGTGCAACTGGTCTAGACATTGAAGTTAACTATGTTGACTTTAGAGATGCATCTGGTGAAGTCATCGAAGTTGGTGACTCCGCAGGAGTTCGTGCAAATACCGGTTCAATTAGTCTTGATAGAACTGTCTACCCAGTACCATTTGGTGTTGTGGCTGACTTTACTACCGATGCTACTAATGAAACCCCAACAGGTAGAGCATTATTCCCAATTCACGCAAGTGGAATGAATAGTGCTGGAACCTCCGCCTCAGGCGAAGGTTTACAATCTGGTGAATTCATTACCGGTGGAGATCTTATCATACACATTAGGGTTAACGATCCAGACTTTGATATCTCAGCAAGTGGTGAAGACGTTATCAATGCCAACGTAACATCAACCAATGTTGGACCAGTGAAGATCTCTGTTATCAGAGGTTCTTCATCAGTCATACTTGGTTATGCCGGTGGTGATGCTCCATTAGATGGAACAATTGATACTGATCAATCCACAACTGGTGCAAATCCGCTCACAGCAACAAGAGCATTCGGTCCAATGACTGAAATCGCACCAGATGCAGGAATATTCGAGGCTGATATCACAATTAGGTATACTGATGGCCCAGCAAGTACTAAATGTTCAAGTGTCACAAACGCATGGACAGCACTTAATGGCGCATCTACATCAGCACAGACAGACAGATTTGACACTGCCGCAACATCTGGTAATTATTGTATCTTACAAGGAGATATTCTCCAAGTAGAATACACTGACCCAGCTGATGCATCAGGTGATGTTAATACTGTTACTGATTCTGCTACCTTTGACCTAAGAAACGGTGTATTACAATCTGACAAATCTGTATATATTATTGGATCTGACATGATCTTAACCCTCATTGAACCAGACTTCGATTTGGACAATGACCAGGCTGAGACTTATGACTTGGACTTAATTGAATGGGATTCTGATGCCGCAACACTCACTATGGGTGACCAAGACGGTGAAGGAGCAACATTTGACCCAGAACCACTTAACTTTAGAGAGACAGGTGACTCTACTGGAATCTTCCAGATTGTTATCGAAATCCCAGAGAGTTTAGCTGGTGACAACTTGGAAAGAGGAGAAGAAATTGTTCTCGAGTACACTGATTGGGGTCCATCCGGATCTGACTATGTAGGTGAAGAAGAAGAAGATGTTAACGTAACAATTTTCACTTCTAACTTTGGAGCCACTGTGGAGCTTGACCAAAAAGTTTACACTTGGACTGATAAAGTCTACATTACTATCGTCGCACCAGATCACAATTTCGATGGTGACTTAATCGATGAAATTGGAAATACTAGTTCTGACCCAATAAAGGTCTCATCTAGAGGACACAATATCGATGAGTACAAACTAGTCGAAACTGGTACTGACACAGGCATCTTTACTGGTGAGGTTATCCTTACTGGATTTACACACGATGCTGATGGTGACACCACAACTGGAGACAGTAATGGTGCAGATGTAGTATTTTCAGCAGCAAGTGGAAGCGGACCAACTGATGGTCTCTTACCAGCTGATGATGATGACGGACTTACTGTCTCCTTTGAATTCTCAGAGGATGAAACAGTAGTCGGTTCAGCACTTATCAGATGGAACATAGGAGAAGTTCAGTGGTTAGAAGCAAGCTATCCAGCAAGCGGAACAGGTGTAGTGAGAGTTATTGATCCAGATATGAACTTAGATCCAGAAGCAGTCGACAACTTCGATGTCGATGTGTGGTCTGACTCCGATGCCGGAGGTATTGACCTTACTGTAACTGAGACTAATGAGGCAACCGGAATTTACGAAGGTACTGTGTTCTTCACAACTACTGACGAATCTTCAGGTCACAGACTCAGAGTCGCAGAAGGTGACACTGTCACCGCAGAATATGAGGACAATACATTACCAGATCCGTACACAACTGCAGATGAACTTGATATTACTGCCACATCACTAATTGGCACTGTAGTACCACCTCTCGAGAGAGCACCAGCTGCTAACTTGAGAACCGTTGATGCATTCGGTAACAGTTTAGATACTGTCTCCGTTGACCAACAGGTACAAATCAGCGCTGACTTAGCAAATGGTCAGGATAGAGAGCAAACATTTGCATACTTGGTACAGATYCARGATGGCGATGGTGTTACAGTCTCACTAGCATGGATTACAGGTTCACTATCAAGTGGTCAATCATTCAGCCCAGCATTATCATGGATTCCAACCTCAAGTGGTAGCTACACAGCAACCGCATTTGTGTGGGAATCAGTAGATAATCCAACGGCATTATCACCACCAGTTAGTACAACCATAAGTGTAAGTTAAAGAAACTAGTTCACATTTTCCTTTTTTTCTTTTTTTTGAATATCACTTAACGATAGTTATAGATGATTTTTTCAGAAGTAATATCTATGAGAACATAATTAAATAATTAAAATGAAATTCCTGATTATCTTTTTTGTATTCACTGTATTATTATTCAGCCAAATTCCAAATTCCTTTTCAGAGTTAGAATTATTTACAAATAGTAAAGTCTATGCTCCTGAGCATAACTTACAAATTTATGGAAAAGGATTACCTGAAGAAAATTTAATTATACGTATTTTTTCACCTGATGACACAATTACAAAGTTTGATCAAATAACCACTGATCCTGACGGTTCTTTTAATTATGATTTAATAACTTGGCCTAACCCTTCGACTAATTTTCCTTATGGCACATACACAGTTGAAGTAATTAGTACTGCACAAAACGGCATATCTCAAAAAATTGACATAAAGTTTTCATCTACAACAGAATTAGTTGATGTACCCGTTGAAAGACATGTAAACACTCTAGTCTTTGCACCTGAAACTGCTGCAATTAATCAATCGTTTCGAGTATTTGTACAAACTACAAGTGATGGTCTTTTAATTGGAAACAATCCTATTGAATTATTGGGTACTACTC
This sequence comes from Nitrososphaerota archaeon, assembly GCA_002317795.1. Classification (GTDB taxonomy): domain Archaea; phylum Thermoproteota; class Nitrososphaeria; order Nitrososphaerales; family Nitrosopumilaceae; genus Nitrosopumilus. Next base: position 18,574 of record NVWC01000014.1, on the reverse strand, counting down.
ATGTTCATTTACCATCTGGGCTTTCTTTTCCTTTAACTGCTTCATTTAAGACATTACACCAAGGATTATTTTTTGTTGATTATACACCAAGAGAAGAAGGTACACATGTTTTTCATGTTGTAGCTTTTAGTCAAGGAACCACATCTCATGGCTCTTCTGCAACTACTGTTCTAAGTCAAGATTTAGGAGGAATCTCAGATCAAATAATTAAACTAAATTCAATTTTAGATGAAACATCAAGTGAACTAGAAGTTTTAAAATCTGAAATTGCAGGWTTTGATAGTACTTTGGAGAAAGCAAGTAACAAAATTGATGARAGTACTGGYACCATTTCTACATCTGTWGAATATATYAGTGAGGCATCATCTCAATTRAACTCATTAYTATTCCCAATTATTGCTTCTATAGGAATTATTGTTGCACTACAAATAACAATTATTGCCCGAAGAAGATAATTATAATAATGCAAGAAAAGGAAATKAASTAATGCCCAAAGTGGCGATTTTCTTTTCCATTGTACTTTTTTCATTTGTATTGACAAATTCATATGCATTTACTACGGGTGATCTAATTTTTGAAGAAAACAAGTTAGACAAAATAAATTTTGAATCMRGWTTTCTTCAAATTGATTCWGACTTTTTTACTGAAAATGATTTTAAAAGATATTTAATATTTGGAACAAAYTCACAAAAAACTGAYTTTTTAAAAAATAATTCAATATATGGAATACAWTCTGATAGTGGTTTTTTTTATGTSTCTACAYTAACTGAAAAATCAGCATCTTTTCTAGTTTCACAGGGTTATGGTGTGATTGAAGATTCTAAATTAGATTTTCACATGTCTGATGATGTAATTTCAGATGCTTCAAGAATTGGTGAGATAACTGGTTCAAGTGCTGTTAAAAAAAAATATGATGCATCAGGAAATGGCACTGTAATTGCAATTGTAGATACTGGAGTTGATTTCTCAAATCTTGATATCCAGCATTCACTTGCACGAGACAAATTCAATCATCCTATCATGCTTGATCCAGATGGACAAGGAATTGTTTTAACAAATGCAACTTTTTTTGCATATATTGATGATAATGACATCATAAGAAATTATAGTAAACCAATTCCTTCACACATGACGTCATCAGTTTATGTTTCAAGAGATGGTGTCTTTCTTGATTTATTTCAAGGAGGAAAAGGAAGTCAAATCCCAATTTATAATTCATTTTTTCCACAATTAGGAACTGTAATTTTTAATGGAACACTAGCTAATGATATGAAAATCGGTGAGGATAATAGAAATTATATAAAATCACAAAGTGGAGTGTATCATCTTGGTGTAATTTATCAGGGTGGGTTGCAAGGACCTCTTGCTAGAGTACAAGCTGTACCAGTTTTAGTAGTTGATTCTTTTACTCCTGGAGTTTATGATACCATAATTCCTGATCTTAGTACTTCGTGGAAAGATTATACAAGATTTGATTTAGAATCTGGAGTGAAACCAGATTATGATTTTGATTTTACTGATGAAAAACCAATTGTATTGGGTAGTGGAAATGAATTTCTTGTTTATGATTCAAATGATGATGGAAAAAATGATTTTAGTGCAGGAACAGTTGGTGCACGTGTACTTGATGTTTATGGTGTAATTGGAAAAAATTCTACAAATATTGATGATACACTAAATGCAATTAATGGAACATTATTACCTTCCTTAGACCCTGATGGTGCATTTTTTGGTATAATGACAGACTTTATGGGTCATGGTACATCAAGTGCTGCATCAATTACTTCACGTGGTCAAGARACATATGATATTTACAATGGAACAAAAAGATATTCAATTTTTGGTGTAGCACCTGATGCAAAAATTGTACCAGTTAAAGCATTATGGTTTGGTGATACTGTTTATGGGTGGTTATGGTCTGCAGGATTTGAAAACAAAGATCATAATTGGAAATTTTCAGGACAACCACGAGTTGATATAATTTCTAATAGTTGGGGCGTATCCAATTTCCCATCTTTCAAAGCATCACCTGGAATGGATGTATTATCTTTAGTTCTTAGTATACTTGCAACACCACATTCATTAGATGATGATTATCCTGGTGTGACAATAATTACTAGTGCAGGAAATTCTGGACATGGATATGGAACTATTGGATTACCTAATGCATCTCCATTTGGAATTTCAGTTGGCGCTACTACAAATAATGTGTTTGTTGGATATGGTCCATTCAAAGATCAACCAAGATTTGGAAATACAATTGATCATTATAATCATGTAGTTGATTTTTCTAGYAGAGGTCCAAGTTCAATTGGAGATCCAAAACCTGACATTATGAGTATTGGTGCTCATGGGTTTACACCATCYAATGTTTTAAAAACTGAGAAAGATTCCAAAGATGAATCYTTTTCTTTGTTTGGTGGDACTAGTATGKCTGCACCAATAGTTTCAGGAAGTGCTGCAATHTTGATGGAAGAGATGACCAAACAATCACAAGACTATGATCCATTTCTAATTAAAAATATTCTAATGTCYACTGCAACTGATTTACATAATGATCCTTTTACTCAAGGATCTGGTTTAGCAAATATTGAATCTGCTYTAGATTATGTTCATGGTGAGAATGGTGTTTTCATTGTGTATAATGATGCATCATATACGAATATCAAAAAAATCCTAGAGCCTGCAATTAAAAATATTAATTCAACTGCWATTGGATTTGATAGATTTCAATTYCCTTCACACTCATTTCCTATGACTAGTTGGTTTGCAGGACAATTATACTCTGGAGATAGAACTACATCTACATTTACMATAGAGAATCCGACAAATAAYACACTTACAATTACTGTACAAYCAAAAACATTATCATTAATTTCTAAAAATCAATTCAATGGAATTACTAYCGTTCAACAACAAGATTCTATTTTAAACAAGACTAATGTTTTCATTCCAAACTATGTTAAATTATCTGATGTAAATGATCATAAAGAACTTGGTGATTTTTTTAATTCACAAAATMCAATTCCTGAAGAATCATCTYTAATGATHTTAAATGTAAATTTTCCATTTGATGTATTTATGAATAGTACRTCAGATGTTTATGCTGATGATCTTCAAATTTCTTCATTATACCTGTATGATTGGATTGACAACAATAATGATACAAAAATTACAAGTGATGAATTATCTATGGTGAATAGAGCAGGTTCATGGGGGACTGTTCAAGAAATAAGAGTTTCAGAACCTAAAGAAAAATTTGAAGGTGTTCCATTAGTTGGAGTTTATCCAGTACCTACAAAATATTCTTATTGGTTAGGTGACACAAAACAAAATTCAACTTCAATGGATTATACTTTATCTGCAAGTTATTATAAAAAAGATAATTGGTCAATGTTGTGGCCTGAAACTGAAACAATTTCTATTCCTCCTCATGACACTTCAACAGTAGATGTAACATTAGTTACTCCAAATGATTTACAAACAGGTGTCTATCAAGGATTTTTAACTTTTACAAGTGATAAACATACTGTAAATGCTCCAGTATCTTTTGTAATCAAAGAACTTGTATTAGAAAATGATTCTACGATTTTGATTAAAGGAAAACAAAGTGATGACATTCTTTATGGAAATGGATACACAAAGGGTGCGTTTGATATGGTTAATCGTTACATGGCAGGTGATTGGAGACAATATTATTTTGATGTACAAAATGAATTTATCAATTCTGCAGCAATAGAGCTTTCATGGATTAGTGATGACACAAATCTAGCAGTATTTGTAATGGATCCTTCTGGGAAAATAATTCAAACTAATGTTCCATCTGGAGTGTTTGGTCATTTTCTTGGATGGCCTTCACTTGATTGGTTGGGAAATTCTCCTTTTAGTCAGGGTGGTGGATTTTATCCCGTAAAAAATAAAGATAACACATCTACTGTTCTTTATGTTCCAATTAATCAAACTGGAACATACACACTGTTAACACATTCAACCTTGTTTGGAGGAAATTTAACTACTGAACCAATTTCACTTGCAGCTAAATTTACCAATATTTCAACAGAAATAATTTCTCAAAACAAAGAGATTGTTACAGAGTCAGAACAAATTATTTCTGAATTTAAAGAAAATAATATTATAATTCATGAAACGACATCTGAAGAAATTTTAATTACAAATTCTGATTCATCATTTAATCTTGGAATTATAGTTGGTGTATCTATTGGAGCTGCGATCTCAATTGTCATTATATTTATCATGAGACAAAAACCTACCAAATAATTGAATAAGGTTTATAAGCAATTTGACGAAATCGTCAGCTGAATGTCAGAGCTGGGGACAAAAAAGTCTGGCGGATTATCCCGAAGAGACTTTTTAAAGTTAATGGGTGCCGCAGGCACTGGGTTAGCATTTGCTCCTTTTGTYCCATTTGGAAATTTTATGCCMAATCCAAATCAGGCATCTCTTGAAAAAGTTCCTGTAATTTTACCTGATGGCACTCATGCAAATATCAATACTTATCCAATTAATCATGCTGAAGTAATTACATATCCYKCAACTGGAGATCCAGCACTTGATGCTGAAGCATTTCGTAAATGGCAATTCATWAGACTTCCTGAAGAATTAGGTGGRGGAAAAARAGACAWATCTGCTATCCGAGCATTAAGTATGATATGTCTTCATCTTTGGTGYTTRTGGAAATATTGGCCAGATGAAGGAAGAAAAAGAGGTGAATGTCCTTGTCATGGAAGTATGTATGANNCCAGTAACTGGAACAGCTTTTGCAGGYCCTGCATCAGTACAAGCTGCACCATCAAAYACATTASCTCAACTATWTTTTGAAATTRATTCAGATGGATTTGTATWTATYTTACCACCAAAATTTGATGTAAATGAAAATGGAGTAATTGGATATGGCCGTTTCRCTTGAAAGAAGAACAGGAGTAGTAGCACTCCTCTATTGGTTTTGGGATGGTGTAGATAGAACTATCTTTACTGCAATTAAATTTTCATTTCCTTCAAGATTTGTAAGTCCATTTGGATTTTTAGGAATGTTAACATTCATTGTATTTATTATTCTYGGAGTTTCGGGAGCTTTACTCATGTTTTAYTATCAACCTATTCTTGATAGGGCTTGGGATAGTGTTCAATTCATYAATGATGATGTTCCATTTGGTTTTCACATTAGAAATATTCACTATCATGGTTCAAACGCAATGGTTCTATTAGCTGTTCTTCACATGTATTATCAATTCTTTAGTGGACGATACAAAATTAGAAATGAAGTTTTATGGATGACAGGTGTTATTCTTGGAACAGTTACAATTCTTGAAGCATTTACTGGATATGATGTTATATTTTCTGAAAGAGCAGAACTTGCAATTAGTATTGCAGCGTCTCTAACTACATCAATTCCTGTTGTGGGACCGACGATTCGTGATGCGGCGTTAGGTAGTGGATTTTCGGACTTTGTATTAAGATTCTATGCACAGCATGTATTCTTGCTGCCTATTGTGATGCTTGGATTAATGGCAGTTCACTTCCCACGGTTCCTAGTATTTGATGTACCAATGGTTATGGCAATTTCTGGTGCTATTTTGATTACTGGTGGTGTATTTCCAATTGATATGGGATTCAAGTTTGAACCTACTGTACCGCCAGGTGTTACTGTTCCTGAATGGTATCTTACTGGAATCTATGCGTTTATGCGGACACAGTATGACAAGTTTGTTACAGGACTGCTGTGGCCATTATTATTCATAGTATCTCTGGTGTTAATCCCATTCATTGATAGATACAAAAAATTCTCATGGAGAGATAGACCACTAGTTACTGCATTTGGTATTACTAGTCTTGCTCAAATTATGGTTACAACATATTGGGGTTTCTACATTAATCCTGACGTTACGATTCCATTAGTAGAGCGTTTGGTAATTGATCCAGTCTTCTTTTACTCTACAATGATACTACTCGTACCATTATCCTTTGGATTTACTTACATGATGATTAAACTTGCAAATGAAGCTGAAAGAAAATCAAAACTTGCAAAAAATACTGGTCCACAACAAGTAGCAACAATTCATCTTTCTGAAAAATGGATTAATTGGGTATTARTTGCCTTRTTAGCATTYCAAGTGTTCCTAAATATTGCAGCATATAATGCAGCTTTGACAGGAATGAAGAACATATCTTTGTTCTTTATTGGAATTATCTTGTTAGTGTTTGCTGCATTCTTCCATGTTTACAGATATGGYATGAGTCAGGAAAAGAATGCTCCACCACCTGCACCAGTTCCAGTTCAAGAAGAAAAACCAAAACTAATTGAACCTGAAGTTACTACTGAAACAAGTAAACTTCCTGAAGGCGATAYTAAAACAGAAGAAAAACCAAAGGCATTAACTCCAGAAGTTCCTGCACCAAAAACTCAAGCAGATTTGGGAGTTGAAAATAATAATAATCTAAATATTGGCACAGATGAATTTGAGGGATTGAAAAAATGAGTGYAYCAACATCAAGTCATGCATATGGTATTGGAGTAATTGCATTAATTGTTGGCATGTCTGCAGTTATGGTATTTTACACTTCATTTTATATTCCTGAATCATTAGCAAAACCATCAGTATCAGAACATATCTTAAATCCTGAAAGTGGTGATTTTATTATTGAAATTGTACCTGGCGCAGTAATTGATGGCAATGAAAACTATGTTCCAAACAAACCGACTTTACTGTTGGGATTTACAAATAAAGTGATTTGGCAAAATAATGATGATACTCCACATACAGTAACTCCTGATCATAGACAGTCTGATAGTTATAGTGGTGACTTTGGTTCATCTGGTGTAGTAAAACCTGGTGAAACATACGAATTTTTATTTACAGAACCTCAAAAAGTCCCCTATCATTGTGAACCACATCCTTGGATGACTGGTACTATAACTGTAGAAAAGAGTAGATTCTAGATAGAATATTTTGCAAATATTATTTGACTTTCAATTTCTTTGTGCTGCTCAATTATTGACACTCTAAATTTTATTTCATGTTCTTGTTTWGGTTCAAAATTAATTAATGCAGTAAATTCTGCCTTGTTTTCAGGCATTACATCTCTGTTGATAAATAACCGTGAAACATTTTGAGATATGTTTTTTCCATTATATGATTTGTAAATAATATGTTCATTTGAGTCAAAAATTTGTGTGTTTATCACAACTCCATCATATCTTCCAGGATATGAGACAATAATTGTTCCTTTGATTTCAGAATTTGGATGAATATTAGTTGAATCTAATTGAAAATCTATATCTTTCACAAAAACCCTCACTTAAAATCAGAATAAATAATTTTGTTAAACGGGCCCAAAGGGTCCCAGAACGTTTTATCTGCTAATATAGTCCCATCACGCACAACTCTAGTATGAAATTAGAGATTAATGACACTAAAACTACTGCTTATCAAAACTTTGTAGATTCAATTCGAGACAAAGAAACTTTTAGGAAATACAATAGTTATCTAAAATTATTTCTGGATTTAATCCCAAATGAGATGTATAAACAATATTTACAACATGAACCACAATCTAGAGAACTTTCAGATCTAGCTTTTGCATTTACAGAAATTGCTCAAAAAAATGTAAAAAATGCTAAAGGTATCATCCAAGCTTATACTAGAAATCTAAAAGAACAAGTCGATAATGGTAAACTATCTCCTGCAACTGTAAAAAATAGACTAAAACCAATCAAAGCCCTTATGAAATCAAATGATATTGAAATGTTTTGGTATTTGGTGGATAAATCCTTACCAAAACCTGGTAAGAGCCAAGACAGAGCATACACAAGAGAAGAACTTCAATCTATGATGAACATTGTAACTAATTTGACAGATAAAGTAATCATTGTTTTATTTTCGTCTGGTGGTTTTAGAGTAGAGTCTTGGAATTATTTTACTTGGAATGATGTGGTTTATTTTCGTAATGAATATGATTCTTTCAAAGGTGGAGCATTACGAGTATACTGTGGAGATATAGAAGAATATTGGTGTTTCATTACTCCTGAAGCTTGTGAATATCTGATGTTGTATCGTGAAGAATGGAAATCTCGCTTTTTCAGATACCCTGAAAAAAAAGAGCCTTTGTTAATTTCACTTCGACATAACAAACCTATACGATTGGGTCTTAATGGAGTGAAGAGTAGGATGACCAATATTGTAGAATCAATTGGATTACGTCCAAAACTTGAAGATGGAAAACAACGACATGAGATAATGATTGATCATGGATTTAGAAAATATTTTAACACAATGCTAAGACGTGCTAAAGTAAATTATTTGGATAAAGAAGACATGATGGGACACAAAGTAGGTTTGGAGAAACACTATGAACGATATCAGGAAGAAGATTTTGAGCGATTCCCAGAATATCAAAAAGCAATTTCATTTCTTACAATTTCAGATGATGAAATATTAAAAATTGAAAATCAAAAACTTTTAGAAGAAAAATCCGAACTTAATGATCTCTTAAAAATAAAATCTGAACAAGAAGAAACAGTAAACACTTTACAAGAACAAATGGAGAATATTCAGGCACAATTAAAACGACATGATGATATGGCACTTACTACGATCCTTTCTCTTAGAAAAGAAATAGACAAAACTAAAGATCCTTAGAATATTTTCTCTCTCACTCTATTTTGTTTTTAATTTTCTCTCTCTCTCACAGTAAAGGGGGTATACCATGTATTTGGGAGCATAATGTAGTGAATGAGAGCGAGAGAGAGTGAGTGTGAGCGAGGGAGAGGGAGAAAAATGACCTATTGAGTGAGTGTGTGAGAGAAAAAAAACCAATTTTGAGTCTCTGAGAGCGAGAGAGAGAACGAGTGAGTGTGATCTAGAGAAAAATGACTTTTCGAGTGAGTGTGAGTGTGTGAGAGAAAAAAACACAATTTTGAGTATGTGTGAGAGCGAGAGAAAATGACAAATTTACTGTCACACCAGGCACAACTTTTACTCTAAAATGGCAGTAAAAATTACAAATCACATCTTTTTGAAAATGAGACTAAATGTATCACGTTAGGTGTATTTTTGATCCAAAAATGAGACAATTTTTCAAAAATGAGAAAATCACTGTCACACCAGGCACAATTTTTGCTTCAAAATGATAGTAAAATTTACTCAACCTCGTATTCCTAAGATCGTAGGATCTGCAAAACTATTTTCCATCATCTTACATGGTTTACTCTTTATGGGAAACCCTAGCGTCCCGGGACGCTAAGGTCTAATTATACGTCATGGAACACTGAACTCTCTAATTACTCAAAAATTCAAGTTATCGTAGCACTTTGCTTTTATTCTGATATGAAATTATGATTATCACTTGACACATTATTTCACAGCAGTGGGTCCTTGGTCTTCTTGGAGTCACTCATTAGAAAATGAACCATTACAATGGAGGATTCGTGATGATAGTCAAAATTCTAATCTAAGTATCTATAATCTCCTTGAAGTTGATGATATTGTTTTCTTTAAAGTCTCACTAAAACATTCAAAGAAATTTTCAAAAAATGGAATATTTGGAGTAGGAAAAGTAAAAAGAAAATTTCATGATTCTAAATCTCGTTTTTGGCCTGATGAAAAAGCTGAAAATAAAGTTCAATATCCTCATAGATTTGAAATGGAACCATTAATGATAGTAGATTCTGATAAAGATTTACTTCCCTGGATTAATGGTCTCCCATTTACTAAAGGACTAAATCATATTGTTCAAACAAATCTATTGAAATCCCTTATTGCAAGTTGTAATAAAAAATGGAAATTAAATCTAACATACACTCCACCTGAATTCCCATTTGAGATAAATGGATTCTATGATAAAGAAGAGATAAGAAAAAAATTAAAAATTAGTCCATATGGTGGAATTCGAATTAGCAAAGCTGGTTTTATTGGATTGTTTTCTAATGCTGTAGAAACTCGTAAAATTAATGATAAATTTCAAAATATCTATCATGACTATGTTGATCCAAAAACAAATCTAATTCATTATACTGGCCAAGGTCAAGAAGATGATCAACAATTAACTGTAGGGAATCTAGCACTTTACAATGCAAAAAAAGATCTCAAACCAATTCATTATTTTAGACAGTATGAAGTAGGCGGAAATCATGAATATTTAGGCACAGTTAAGGTTGTAAAAACTACAAATGAAATTCAAAATGATTCTAAAGGAAATGAGCGGAATGTGTTTGTATTTTGGTTAAAACTAACATCCATTCAGAAAATAATTGATGAATCATCTTCCCAACGAGAAGAAGATTTTGAATTTATTTCAGCTAGAAAACAAAACAAAACTTCTGAAGAAATTGATGCAGAAATTCATGAATTAAATGAACAAATTACAAAACTTGGTCCAAAAAAGGGGAAAACTGCTCAACGTAAAGAAAAATTTGAAAAAAAAAGAAATTTGAAAATGGTGACTAAAATGAAACTTCGATTTAAAGAAAAATGTCAAGTATGTGAAATACCTCATTTTGAAACAGAAAATAGCTATTATTGTGAAGTTCACCACCTAATTCCGTGGTCTATTTCTCATGATGATACAATTGAGAATCTTGTTGTTGTATGTCCAACGTGTCACAAAAAATTTGATCAAGCTAAAGATGAAATCAAAATTAGTATGTTTGAGTTATTATGCAAAAATTATCCCAAGATTCATTTTAAATCGCCATCTTATATTATTCAGAAAAAAGAATAAAATATTTTGTATTGTATGTATTTTTGATTCTGAATTTTTAAAAGAATTAAATTATTGAAAAATCCAAAAAATAAAATATATTAAACAAGTAGAGACTGAATCTAAAATTATCTCTAAAAATGATTTAAGACTTAATAGATCCTATATTGTGTACTCAAATGAATTTTTATATTTTATTTCAAATTATTTAGATATCATTATTTTTTTTACATTTTCTTTAACCAATTTGATAATATTAGTAATTCCAATATCAATTTCATCTAAAGTTTCAACTGCAGCCTGATATTTATCAGAAATAGTAAATCCTTTTTCAATATTGGAATCACGTTGTTTGGAAATTCTATCTATCATTACATAATAATTTAGAATTTTTTTTAAATTCTCGGTAATAGTTATGTGTTCTATCATTCTCATTCTAATTATACCAAATATTATATTTTAACATGTTCATTTCTAAACTAAGAGTTGACTTATTATCAATTTCGGATATTCTTATCATTAGGCTATTTTGAATCATTTTAATATGAAAATAGTATGTATTTCTAATTTTATCTAGCTTGTTTAATTTCATCAAACTTTCTTGTTTCATTAGTTGTAGAATATGTTAAATTTTTATCAGTTATGAGATTACTCTTATCTCAATATGGATATTGGAACAATAGTGATTTCAATCAAATTTCTACTTAATAATGCCCAAGAAAGGTTCAAGCCTCTAAGAAATTGAATCTTAAATTTAGTTTAATTAGAAGAATTTTACTAGTTAGACTTCTGAAATTTATCCTATGATGGATGAAAATTTTATATCTTAACATATGATTTTCATTATATGAAATTTTGCCATGAATGTGGAGAAGATCTGAAAGGAAGTACAAAATTTTGCCCTGAATATGGATTCAATATTGGTACATTAGTCACACAAGAAATTAAAAAAGAAGTTCTAGTTGAAAGTAATGTTTCAGAAGAATCTGTATTTGATGATGAAATATTGGAAGAACCACTAGTAGAAAAAACTACTAGAGAACTTGGGACAAACCTAGAAGATATGGCAGAGAAAATTCTTCAAGATAGAGGATTTTCTACTGAAACTAGAACTAAAATTCGAGGAATCTCTGGTCAATTAAATGAGATAGACATAATGGCAAAAAGAAATAGAATTACCCTGGCAGTAGAATGTAAAAATTATGCTGAAACAAACAAAGTTGGAATTAAAGAGATACGTGATTTTAGTGCAAAGTTGGATGATTTGGATATCAAAAGAGGACTATTCATCACATCTTCTGATTTTTCACAAGATGCAATTGGATGGGCAACAAATAATCCCCAACTAAAACAAATTGATTTATGGAATGGTAATAAACTCACAGAGAATTTTCAAGCTACTGTTTTAGGAAGATCAGGTGGACAATTAACCAAAGTTTCTGATTGTCTTAATCCTCGTGATACAATTGAAAATTATTCTGAAATTTTATTAAAAAATAAAGATAATGTTGGTATTGCAAGACGAGATCTTATTTTTCATCCTTACTATATAATTCAATTTACTTTAAGAGAGCAATTCAAAACACCTGACAAGCAAATTCATTCTCAATTTAATTCAGGTCAATATGTGGTAGATGGGTTAACACGTGAGATATTGTATTGTTCAGATGATAATGGTGAAGTATTTTACGAAAAAAAATCTGAACAAAAACAAGTTATCGAAGATCTTATGAATATTGAACCATACAAAATAGTTGAAATTCAAAAAATAGATAACTCAAATGTAATTGTTCACAAGGCTAGTATGAGTATTAGAGATGTAGAATTTACAGTTAAGAAAACAATTATCGAAGACAATAAAGCCATAATTCCATATTGGGTTAAAAAATCTAGAGATGAGGAGGATGAAAAAGAATTTACTCATGTTCCAAACCATAAATCCATACAAGTACAATCAAAAACAATCCATGTGCCAAAATTGGAGATAATATTTGATTCAAAAGAATATACTTATGCTCGAAGACTGCTTCCTGCTTCCGATATTACACTAGTTGATGAAATTTCTGAATGCAAACATTTGTTGAAGAAAAAACATACGTTTGCAGTATGTGAAACATGTGGTATTGCAAAATGTGAAGATGACATATTTGTAGATGAACAAGATTTATGTTATTGTAAAAATCATGCCTCTCAAGAATTAAAAGAATCTAAAAAAGGGAAATCTATCAAAGATAAACTGGGTTTTTCATTTAGAAAAAACAAATAGATAGATTTTAGAGTAAAATTTCAATTTAATTAGTATTTTTTTACCAACTAAATTTCTTAAGTTTATGACTAATATACAATAGAATTTCTTTTAAAATTATATGGAAAATAATTTTCAAGATCTTTTTTCCAATCCAATTAAATTCAAATTGTTTTGTGCTGAATTTAAATTAAAATCTCTTCCTAAATCTGTTCCATTAGATTCAAAAAATAAAATATTATTAGAAATGAATATTGAAGAATTCTTATTTTTTTCTGTGAATGCGATTGATATTTTATTACAAGGAATAAACAAAAAACTTGATTTAAAAATTCTATCTCATAGGATTAATCAAAAAACTATTATTGACACATTAAATATAAACAAAAATCAAAAATCTGAATTAATCCTTAAACAATTTGAAAACTTTTTTCAAATACCTACGCATCAAGAAARGATTATTTCTGATGAAGAATTTAGCAAAGCTTCTGCAGAATCTGTGAATGCAATGATATTTTTTTCAGAATATGAAAATCGTAATAGGATTRAATATCATCATGTTTGGAATAAATCCAAAAGTTCTCTTTGGATTCTTCGAAACCAACGAAATCTAATAACACATAATTCATTATTAACTGATGGTGGATTACGTGGCACTGTACCTGCAAAAGACTTTCTTCGTGTATATTTAGTATATAATAATTCTAATATCAAAATTTGGGATTCACTATATTGTGAAAATCCTTGGAAATTCTATTCTGATTCTTTTAATGATGTTTGGAAATTTATTGAAAATATACATTCAATTCTAAATTCATGATTGTTTCATCCTAAATTTCAGTTTAATTAGAATAATTTTACTAGTTAGATTTCTGTAATGTATCATTAAACCAATTCAAGTCTTATAGGAATTGAACTAATTCTGTAATTTTTTAAAATAAGATCATCATTAAATAATTTCATGCCGTATTTACTATATGGATACTGGAAAGTGTAAAAGTTGCAAAATCAAAATGTAAGAACAATTGTATCACATGCCCATTCTGAGATAAAAAATCTGTTTTGGTTTCTATTTGTAGTAAGCAGGGGGGCTAATAGCAGAATTAGAATTATGTCATCGCTCAGAAACATCCCAAGAAACAGATACCAATTATCAATTGAACTTGATTTAGATTACAAAGCAATTCAACACCACCTAAAAATTCTTGAAAAGAACAATCTTGTAATAAAAACTGGGAATAGATATGGTTTGACTTATTGTATTTCAACGTTATTTGATAATAATGAGATTGTCTTTGATGAGATTGTAGACAAATTGAAAAATAAAGTAATCCAATTTTGCTAAAATAGCATTAATAGTTGGTTCGGTAAGAAGTGATAGGCATGAAGTGAAAAAGAAAAAAAAAGGAAAGAAATGAATGTGGTTCAATGGATTGTAGCGAGAAAAATATGAACAAAGGAGAATTGATGAAATTTCCAATTTTCATAGTAACTATTATAGTAATTACAATGGTAGGATCCATTCAATTTTCTGATGCAGCTACAAACCCTGTTCATGTTTATCACTTTAACAGAGGAGTAGTTGATGAGCAAAGCCCATTTGCAGGTGAGGTTTTATGGACTTTGATAAATGGCAATGAAGGTACTATTGTTCACAGCTCTGATCATGGCGTGGTAGTGGTGAGATTTTCTCTATCATATAGTGATGTCTGCATTGAATCAATTGGTATAATTTGTCTTGATGGAAAGGTCACCCAATTCAAAAACACAGATTCTCACAATGAAGGGGAAGATCTAAAGATAATCATCGATGCTACAAACAATGAAGAAATCATTTCAATGATAAATGGTCCGTTGGCAGGCGTTGATGTAAAAATCAATCTAACAAAAATTAAGACTCCTGAAGCAGAGGAGATTGCAAAAAGGTTTGTTTTTTCAGCTCCAACTTTTAGCTATGATGGAATGCCAGAATCATTTAAAGTCGGAGATATAATCATACAAGAATCGTTTCCTCCACAGTTTGTTGTCCCAATTGATTTTGATTCACTTCATGGTGGATATGGCGACAGAACTGAACAAATAGTAACTCAAGTAATTACACCACATACAATCATAGTAACAGTAACGAATGGCATGGTAACTTCAGCTATTATAGATAGAAAATGGGATGAGCTCAACCAAATTCAATTACCATGGACGCCAACAAAAGTACCAGATGAAACGGTATCTCATGAAAATATTGAATAATTTTCACGCCTATTTGGTACCAATCTAATCACCAAAAACTTCTAATCCTACCGAACTTGAACCTAGATTTCAATTTAATTAGTAATTTTTTACCAACTAAATTTCTCTAATTGCATCTTATTTTATTCCCAAACAAGTAGCTGGGCCTCTAAGGATTTAGTTCTGCGTCTCATTTTATCCAAAAACAAGTACTTGGGTCTCAATTAATGAGTAAATCACTACGGGCCTAAAGAGTTTCAGAAATAATTCAAATCAAATAAAAAATTATGTAGTTTTAACGTAGGGTTTTTTCCATATTTCATGAGAGAGTATCAACCATGTAAATACAACTCCAATCAAAAATGCTATTTGTACAGAAACACTTTCACTAAACCCAATCTGTGATTTATCTTGCAAAAACACAGAATCTTCATTAAAGTAAGATTGACTGGTAACAGGGTTTATCATGATTTCTACAGGTGAAAATTCATCAGTGAGAATTGGAATATTTTCTGTTCTCATTCCAGAAAAATGATAATTTTCCAAGTATTTAGTACCATTCAGAAGACTATTTACATTATTTTGATATGATAAATTTTCTAATTTTTTTCTATCTAATTGTTCATTATTTTGTGTAGCCACAAAAATTAGATTCTGTAAACTATTCATATAATTATTTGAAGTAGGAAAAACGTAGACTGTTGGAAATAAACTTTCCATTGTTTTGTATACTGCTCTTGGAAGATCAGACGTATCGCCTTCAATGGTTCCTAGTAAATTTGAAATTACTATGCCATCAGGATTAAGATGTTCTTTGAGTATCTGAAAATATTCCTGAGTGAGTAAATGAAATGGAACATAATCTGTGGCATAAGCATCCAGAATTATTAAATCATATTTATCATCTGAATTCATCAAAAAAGTTCTTGCATCTTCATTGAAAATCTGTAATCGTGGATTATCTTTCAAAGAAAAATAAGTCTTTGCCACATCTATAACTTTGGAATCAATTTCAACAACATCAATAAAAGAATCTGGGTAATTCTCTAAGAAATTCTTTGGCCCTGAAAATCCCCCACCCCCCACAAACAGGATTTTATCAAGTTGAGAATTAAACAAACCTCCTAAATGAAAATATTTTGTATATTCTAGAACCAGATCATTTGGATTATCTTTATCCATTTGACTGTGCATCATTCCGTTAAGATACAGTGTTCTTTTATTATCAATATCTACAACATCAAGATGACTATACTGTGACTCTTCTTCAAGAATTACAGTTCCAGTATGTGGTAATAATCCTGTTACTATGGACGAAGACGGAGTAAACAGAATTATTATAACTACAACTGTGAGTAATTTTGGCCATTTTTTTAATCCTATCAAAGATATTAGCATAAGCATAATTCCTAATCCAAAAAGAATGGTTCTGACATCCATGGTTGGAATCAAAACAAAAATTGTTAGAAATGTGCCAAATATGCTACCTATGGTGGCTATTGAATATAGAGTTCCTGAAATATTTCCAACTTTGTGAAGTGATATGGTTCCAAGCTTTATGACATATGGTGAAACAAATCCTAGCAATACTGTAGGAAAGAAAATCAAAACAAAAGTTGCAAACAAGGAAGAAAATTGATTTTGTGGTAAAGAATTTAAGGTAAATCCAAGAATTCCAGGTGCAAGAAATGGAACAAACACAATGTATATTCCTGCAGAAAATATTATAGTACAAATTTTTCTAAATGCAGGATCTTTATCTGCTATCTTACCTCCAAGAAAATATCCTAAGCTTAAACCTGCTAAAACAATTCCAATTAAACTACCCCACGTGTATGTAGAACTCCCAAATACTGGTGTGAGCATGCGACTCACAATTAATTCCATAGACATTACTACAGCACCAGAACCAAATGCCACTAGACAAAGATGGAGAAATTTTTCTTGAACTAGATTATTTTTTTGGAACATTACGATCGTTTATTTTTTGCTTTTGTAGTTTTGATAAATGATGAAACTTGTAAGACAAGAACAATAACACTCAGGATAATAAATGGAATAATAAACGTACTTTGTGGTGGAACTGTTTTGTGAAACGACTCGGTATAATGCATGAAAAGAAAATATGCTGTGTGAATAGCTACAAGATAAAACACTATGTTTGAACCAGTATGAAGCAACTTCCAAGAAGATACTCCTAACCATTTTGTTGCTTTATCTGATGAAGTTAATGCAAGAATAGCAATCCACAAAAATGCTACAAAACCCAAGAGATTGGCAAGGCCAAATCCTGGTTCCAATCTAACTATTTTACCTAATTGAGGAACAAATTCATATCCAAAAAACTTTACAACATCCCAGTTTGCCCAACCATTAGCAATTAAAATTCCGTGTGTGATTGCCATAATTGCAAACCATATTCCAATTTCTCTTCTCAATGATAGCAAAGAACTTGTTCGTGGCCATAGCACACTTAATGGTCCAATAATCAAAGTCATAAAGAGTAAAAGATACCCTACATCTCCAATTGCACGCCATAATCTCATATCATCAGTCCATTCATAGTGCGCCATCCAAAAGACTAATGTTAGAAAAATAGCAATGGTGCCAATTAGTAAATGTCTAGTAAGTACATTATTTTTAATTTTTAATTTATTCATTTTTCATCACAAAATCTATGATGATTTCTATTACTCCAATAACTTTTAGAAAGTATCATGTAATAAAAAACAAAATCCAATACTTAATGATCATAGCTTACAACTGTAAAATGAATAGAATTTTTTAGTATGAATTGGTTCACGAAAAGATGAGATCCTGATTGGTTACTATTTTATCTCCAAAAATGGTTCAGTTACTGTAAAATAACCTATGGTAAATGATAATCTGTAAAGTGATAAAATATGTTCTCTAAAGGTGTAATAATTGTCGCAGCAATCACATTGGTTGTTTCGGCTAGAATTTCTGTTGCCTCTTGGTTGTTAAGAGAGGCTATCATCTGAAAGGCACGTGAATAAATAAAATCTCCAACGAGTACAGCTGTGGCGTTGTCCCACACAGCGTTAGCTGTTGGCCGGCCTCGTCTGAGCTCAGAGCCGTCCACAACGTCATCATGTAAAAGTGTTGCCGTATGAATAAACTCAATGATAGTTGCCATCTGAACGGCATCTTTGGTTTCTGCCTGGCAGGCTTTTGCAGTAAGAAGAACAACTAAAGGTCGAACCCGTTTGCCCCCACTGTTGACAATATAATGCCCAATTTGGTTAACTGTCTCGATTCTAGATTCAAGACTCTGTATTATTAGTTCATTAACTGTTGTAAACTCTTGTTCTACGAGTTGGCGTATATGTTTCATGTGTACCAAAATATTACATTGTGATTGGAAGT
>NVWC01000013.1 GCA_002317795.1 Nitrososphaerota archaeon | reverse complement strand
AGTGGGTTTGCAGGAAACCCAAAGACTACCTTACTACCCATTATTCTTTGAAAGTCAACTATTGATGCAATTGTAAAATACAAGTCATCACGCCATCKACAMACYACAGGATACCTRCTCACTGATGTRTGATTRTTTTTWACAAAAAATTCTTCTACTTGTTTCCAAGCTTGAGTATAATCAAATCTTTTACTAGTTGGTGGGTCTCCGATGAATGAATACGTGTCTAGTCCATCATCCGGACACAAGTCTCTATCAGCGTTTAGTGTCCAAAAGAATCTGCCACATTTTGTRCATGCTTTYCTAGTGAATCCTTGTTCTGAGAATAGTTTGACATTGTAATACTTGTCAGGATCAGATGAGAACTCTTTTAGAATCTGATTTTTGTCCAACGTTGGTTGACTCTAATTCCCTGATATTAAGAATTACCGCTAAAAATTAGAATTTTGAAATAATTAATCTAAATTTTTTGGTATTGTTATTGTAAAAATTGTWGGAGGAGATCTAACTGTGATACTTCCTCCATGTGACTCTACAATAGATTTCACACTTGGAAGACCAAGACCTGTTCCAGTAAGTTTTGTGGTAAATAGAGGCTCAAATATGTGGGCCAARTCCTTTTTAGAAATTCCGTCCCCTGAATCTTTGATTTGAATTATTGACTCTGAATCATTTTCTGTACATGTAATTTCAATAGTACCCTTACCATCCATTGTTTGAATTGCATTTAGAATCAAATTGTTCATTGCTACTGCTAGTTGCTTTTTGTCACAAAATAYCTCTATTTCATTTTCTGGAAGAATCAATCTAATGTCATTTGGAATTATTATGGAGTCTTTTGATTCTAAAATAATTTCAGATATTTTTGCTTTTGACATTRTTTTTGGTTGCTCTTTGACAAAATCTAATACTGTATCAATTTGATGAGTCATTCTATCMATTGAACGGTCAATTCTGCTAAATCTTTCTTGTTTTTCCTCATCTACATCATATGTGAACTTCAAATTCTCTAAAGCTATTTTTATGATGGATAATGGATTTCTCAAATCATGTGCAAGACGAGATGCCATTTCACCAACAGTAATTAATTTTGAATCTTTTTGATTTTGTTCTTTTAGCTTGTATTTTTCAAAAACAAAAATAAGTATTGCAGCAATAATAATTAGATACAAAATAAACATTTGCGTTAGAAATTTCTCTTCTGCTAAAATCGCATTCATTTTTTCTTGAGTGAATTCATCTGAAATATACAATGCATTTAATTTTTCTCCAGCTTGACTTTGTATTGCATTCATAATACAAAAATGCCCTCCAATTACCATGCTGACAGATATTACTATTAGCAAAATTCGTTTATTTTCTTTAATGACMTTATTCAAYTATATCACAATTTGTTCAATTATTGGCTTCATAAGTTTCCCTGATCGTTTAATTTGAACAATAACCTTACCTGATTTTCTTTAAAATTAGATACAAAAATTCCAAAAAATGATAGATTAAATACAATACACTTTTCATGTTACTCATGTTTGGGAAAAAACCAGAACTCTCTATTGGAACAAATGTTTTCTCTACTAAAAAAAATGGAGAATTTTTTGACTTTATCTTTGGAACCGTTACAGGTATTGAGGATAATAAAGTCGGAATTAATGGCATTATTGTTAATCCCGTAGGCCTCAAAAACAAACTTGCTCAAGGAAAGACTGGTGAGCGTTCCCGAGAAATTTTACAATATCCAACTCCTGATAATGTTGTATTAGCTTTAGTGTATAGGGTGGAGCATGAAAATTATACAGGAATTCTTGATCTTGATAAAGACAAGTGCGATCTAATCCCCCCACAAGTCTATGGAATGCTTGATGGATGGATTCGAGAATCAATACCTGAATTCATCAATGCAGTTCTATCATTACCTGTAGGAGATAAACAAGATGAAGCAAAACGAATTTTAAAAAATAGAATGGATACTCTAACTGATAAACATCTCAAAAGAACTCTCTACGCTGTTTGTAGAAGTCTGAAAATTTTAAACTAAAATTCAAATTTCTAGGCATAATTTCTCCATAGTTTTATATTATGCCCCAAGAAAATCTCGATACAATGGAATATGTTTACGCTGCTTTACTTCTTCACAAGCTAGGAAAAAACGTTGATGAGGCAAACCTCAGTTCAGTTGTTAAAGCATCTGGCGCTGAAGTTAATGAAGCCCAAGTTAAATCTCTAGTTGCAGCATTAGCCGATATTAATATCGATGATGCAGTTAAAGCCACACCTGTAGCAGTTGCAGCACCAGCAGCAGATGCACCAGCAGCCGGTGGAGAAGCAAAAGAAGAAAAGAAAGAAGAGCCAAAGAACGAAGAAGCAGCCATGGAAGGTTTGTCTTCACTATTTGGATAGAAAACTATACTTTTTTCAATTTAATTTTGATCTTTATTTTTATCAATCTTAATTAGCACTAGCTGTACAGTTTGTATTGATTTGGTTGAATTCTCTTTTCCAATAGATGGCTTCATTAGTATTTTAGATTATTTGGGGACAATTGCTTTTGCAGTAACTGGAGCCTCAAAAGCAATAACTCACAAAGCAGATATTTTTGGAATTTTAGTCCTAGCTACTGTAGTTGGAGTGGCAGGTGGTATTACTCGTGATGTAATTTTTGGTAGATTTCCTACTGCGTTCTCTGATCCAATTTACATCTCAATTACTGTAGTAGTTGGAGTTGTAATGTTTTTCTTGTATGCAAAATTCAAAAGTAAAATGAACATTTGGTTAGTCTTTGATGCTATAGGATTAGGTGTGTTTTCAATTTTGGGTGCATCTATTGCATATCAGGTAGTTGGAATGGAGTTTCTTCCAATGCTATTTGGAGGAATGATTACAGCAATTGGTGGTGGAATATTGAGAGATGTATTTGTCAGAGAAATACCAATTGTTTTTGTCAAAGAAGTATATGCTGTTGCAAGTATCATTGGAATAGTAGTCTTTTATGGTATTCTAAATGCTGGTGTAGATATTCAAATTGCATCAGTTATTGGTATAGTAGTAGCTACTGGAACAAGACTACTTGCAATGAAGTATAATTGGAATTTACCCAAGGTAAAAGAGACTTCAGAATAATTTAGGTAGTTATTTTGTATTCTATGTCGTGGCTTGAGCAAAAATCAGTAGATCTATTTTCAAATTTATCTCCACACCATTTACAAATCTTTATCATCGTATGATTCTCATACCTTCATCATCTTGAAAAATGGTATATACAAATTATTTTTTGAATCGATCATTACGATGATCGTCAATGCCGATCTTTGATCCAAAAGAAATCAAATTTCAATTAAAAATTAAAGACTGAACTTATGCTGGTTTGTAGTCTTTTGCTTTACTTGCAAGACTTTTTGCTTGAGCATCTGCTTTTTGCAAAATTTGCTCTTTTGTCTCGTCTGTAATAAATCCTGATTCTATAGATACTGAACGTGCAGATTGTGAAGCCTTTGATAGGATTTGTGAAATGTTATCAGCAGTAATGTATGCTGCCTCAATTGATAGTGAAATTGCTTCTTGRTGTGCTTGTGCAAACTCRCTTCTAATCTTCTCAACATCAATTATCATCTCCTCCTCAGAATATTTTATTCCAGCCTCTAATGCTGAGTTTAGTGTAATTCCTGCCTCTACTGGCTTGATATCTAATTTTCCTAATAGTGCTGCTAGYTTCTCATTGATTGCCTCACCCTTCTTTACTGGTGTAGTGTCCTTTGCAATCCAAATTGTACCTTGGTCTATTTTAGTTGGAATTCCTGCTTCTTTGAATTCTGTAAGCATTGGTCCTGGTGCAATTCCTGTGTTCTTTGCTGCAACTACAATATCGATACTTGCAACATCYCCACCACGTGCTGCCATCATGATTTTGTTTTTTGCCAAGAGAACGTTTAGCTTGAATGGTGACATGTTTGTAAACAAGAACATAATTTGCCCCTTTAGTTCTCCAACCATTTCTTTAATTCCTGGAACATCTAGTGATTCYAGTGCTTTTATTGCAACTTTATCTTTGATACTTACAAACTCTACTTGACCTTTGAGAGTTTTTCTTAATGGTAAAATTTGTGTAGAACGAACTTTRTTCATTTTAATTATTGCAAATACTTTGTATTTTTTTGGAAGCTCTTGTAATTGCTGATGCATTTGGGATTTTCTTTTAGGATAACTAGTTCTATTCTCATGCATGTTTCTTCTTAACCTCTTGCATTTGTTTGACTGGTTTACCCATTGTAGTTTTTATCATAATTTTTTTAATATTTTTCTCACCGTTTGGTAATTTCTTTTCAATTGCACTAATCACTGTATGTGCATTAACTGCTAAATCTTCATCACTCATTGWCTCATCACCAATTTTACATGCAAGTGAAAGTGATGCTCTTGTTCTAATTTTAATTGATGTTCTAAATCTTGCTAAAAATGCAGCGATATCTGAATTAAATGGAACTGGTGTTGGCATTTTTCCTCTTGGACCTAAWAGTTGWCCYAAWGTTTTACCRACWRYTGGCATRACTTGAGTGTCTGCCAAAAAGAAATCATATTTGTTTATGAATTTTCTTGABTCTCTTTTGTTTTTTCCAAATTTDTCTAATTCTTCTGTTCCAATTACAGAGTCRGCATTTGCTGCTTTGGCTTKGRTTCCCATWTCNCCTGTTGCMATGACACAAACTGTTGCAGGAGAACTAGTCTTTGGAAGYTGAACTATATCRTTKAGTGCAAATCCTTTTTTYACATCAATATCTTTGAAATTWACKATCAACTCTATTGCTTGCTTGAATTTYCTCTYYTTTGWAGAWGYTTTKRCTTKTTTTACAACTTCTACWARTTGTGYCTCTGTAATCATTACGAMGAAATTCSAGWCWGCCTACTTAAAATCGTTTWNGAGATTRAAAGATCTRRAGAAGAKTTTTTTAAAAAAATTACAYATTTTTATTAWATTATTACTAATTAAGANNCATAAAWMWNNCTGAAAACCTACATATATTAAATCAGAAACAAGATTTTTGAATACATTGCATAGATTCGATGATTTAGATATGAAATTACTCTTTGAATTGACTCAGGATGGATCTATTTCTGTTCCTATCYTATCTAAAAAACTAGGAATCAACGCATCTGTTCTTTATAGTAGGATTAAGAGATTGTTGAAGAAAAAACTGATCAAAAAATTTACTATTGATATTGATGATTCTCTTTTAGGAATAAGTGTAAAGGCATCAGTTGGAATTAATCGAGATCCAAAATTCAAGGATGCAATTCACAAACAGTTCATGGATATTCCTGAAGTTGTATCAATTTCAGAAATAACTGGTAGATTTGATATTATGATTCAAGTTTATGCTCAAAATCTTGAATCTCTACACACTATAGTAATTGAGAAAATTGGAAAAATTGATGGTATTCAAAATACTGAAACTTTTGTAGAATTACAAAAAACCGATAAAGATCCTGTTTATTTAACTCAGTAATTATTTGAGTTTTTCATCCCATTTGCCTTCATTGATTTCGGCAGTCATTTCTTTAGGAGTTTTACCCTCTATTTTGACCCCTAATGCTACACATGTACCAATGATGGTTTTTGCAACTGATTTTAATGATGAAGCATAAGATTTTTCTAATTTTGTATTTGCAACTTTGATGATTGAATCAATTGTTACATCTCCTACCCAATCAGTACCTGATGTTCCAGATCCTTTTTGAATTCCTGCCTCTTTCATGATTAATGCAGCAGCAGATGGAATACCTATCTCAATTTCATATTTTTTTGTATCTGTATTGACAATTACTGTAACTGGAACTTTCATTCCCTCAAAGTCTTTGGTTTTATCATTAATTGCTTTAATGACTTCCATAATGTTGACGCCAAGAGGACCGAGTGCTGGACCTAATGGTGGACCTGCTGATGCTCCTCCGCCTGTTACAAGTGCTGATACTTTTTGTTCTCCCATTTTAATTCAACTTTATACCGAAAATTTAATCCTTACTCTCTAAGCCCCTGGTACCAATTTTAGATAGTTTGCATCTACTGTTACTGGTAATTGATATGATGCATCCAACAAAACAACTGTAGCTTCTTCTTTTTCTACATCWATTCTTGTAATTGTTGCTTTCATTCCCTTGAATGGACCACCTGTGATTTCAATAACGTTATCGACTGCTAATAGTGAAACTGTTGATTTCTTTATTAGATATCCTTCAATATCTTTGAATTCTAATTCTCCTCTTAGTTGACCTCTGATGTGTCGTACTCCTTCTACTGCCATGTATGCATCACTTGGATTAATTGCCTCAATTACGACATATCCCTTTAGATTATCAACTAACAAAACAGATTGAATGTTAATTTGATTTGCATTGGCTTTAGCTTCTARTAAYCTCAATACCACTTTTTCTTGTCCTCCAGTGGTTCTAATTGCAAACAAATGTGATTTTATTTCTTCTTCTGACATTTTATCTTCCAAATGTGATTTTATTTCTTCTTCTGACATTTTATCTTCCAAATGTAATCACAGAAAAGACAAACTGAATTATAAACCCGATGAGTCCTACTCCACCTATTCCTAATAATACTAATCTTAGGTGCTGTTGATACTCATCCTTATCTGGTTTTTTGGTCATTTTCAACGTATTGACCATATTCTTCAAAGTCTGCCGTGGTTTCATTGCTGAAAATAAATAAAGTGTCCTTATATTCCTTATCGCATGGAACTGCTAGTTGCTTATGAAAATGATCCTGCAGGTCATAATATGGCAAAATTTCTTTCAAAAGAAATGACTAAAGATGGAGATCTCTTTCGTGGAAAATATTATGATCTACTAATTATTGAAACCCCTGCAATCTCTGCTGATTGGTTGGATGAAAAATATGATTATGATGGATTTGTGTTTTTATCAAAACATGCAGCAGAATCGGGATTTTTGGCTTTAACTTGTCATTGCACTGGAAATTTCTCAGAAGCAAAGTTTGGCGGTAATGATAAAGAGATTGCAATACCTCATCCTGATTTACAAAAGCAATATCTAAAAGCATTAAAGCAAAATCAATCACAATTCTCAGAATTTCAAATTACTATAGAGGCAACTCATCACGGACCAACTGCACTAAGCAAGCCCTCAATATTCATTGAAATTGGGACTACTGAAAAACAATGGACTGATGTAGAGTTATGCAATTCTGTTGCAACTATAGTTCATCAGGTATTATCGCAATCAATTCCTAAAAACCCTGTTGCAATCTGCTTTGGTGGCACTCACTATCCTACAAAATTTACAAATGAACTACTTGAAGGGAAATACTCACTTGGTACTGTAACTCCAAAGCATGTATTAGATAATCTTGATGAGAAATTATTCTCTCATATTATTTCCCAAAACAGTATGGCAAAAACTGCATTACTTGACTGGGCAGGCTTGGGGAAAAATAAATCCAAAGTTGTTGAATTTTTAGAATCAACAAATCTTGAGGTCATTAAACTTTGAATCTTGATGAAAAGATTTACAAAAAATTACTAGATGTTCCAAAAGGTCAAATCACAACTTATGGCGAACTGGCAAAAGCAGTTGGACTAAAAAATGGACAAAGAGTTGTAGGTAGAGTGATGAACAAAAACCCATATCCTGTAATCATTCCTTGTCATAGAGTTGTAATGTCTACTGGAAAAATTGGTGGTTATGCATTTGGTCAGGATATCAAAGTAAAGATGCTTAGTGATGAGGGTATTGAAATTTCAAACGGAAAAATTATAGATTTAGAAAATAAAATTTATCGATTCTAATCTTTTCTCTTCTCTCTGATTTCATCCATCAAAGTTCTAAGATGTGCTTTGTTTCTAACTGTATTTCCACCAACTCTTTTGTATAGTACCCAAAATTCTGGATTAGTCAAATCTTTTCTGTCTTTTGCAATTTTCAATAATCGTCTTAATGCACGAACATGTGCAACGTATACTGTCTTCTTTCCAACTCGTGCACCTTTTCTACCTTTTTTGGAACCYTGAGTTGTACCTCTCTTGTTTCTCTGAKCYTTTTTGAMATGTGCTCTACCTTTTGATGTTCCAGTGAATGGTTTAATCCTGATTGTGTTTGCAGTAATTAGACTTCGAATATTTGCTCTAGTRATTGCATCTGCGATATCAATTAGATGGTCAGTATCAAATCKTATTCTGTGAATTCCAACACCTGTRACTCTTGAKACGAGTCTTTTTTTGGCTCTAAGATTAACTACCAWCTGCKCTCACYCTTGCATTAAATATTTTGAATTTTTTCTCAATTGCTATKACAACAATCTCTYTTCTTTTTCTAGTRCCAACACTRTGTCCAAATCTRACACCRTCTTTTTTTGGATCYAATTTTKCTAAATCAGCTAAATTGAAAACTAGGTTATCTGTAAATCCTGATGGRTGTAATCCTTTTGCATCTCTTGGTCCTCCATATCCAATTTTAACTAGACCTGGACGACCTCTACTTTTTTGTTTTCTCTGATGATGATCAATTCCTTTTGGTTTTCTCCAATTAGTATGAAGTCTAACATAACGCCAACTCTCTGGTCTTACAAAGTCGGGCTTGTGTTTTTTGACTTCTGCTCTCTTTGCAAGTAGTTCTTTGTTGATCGTCATAAATCAAGTCTTGAATTTTGAAATAAATACGTTCCTAGCCTGACAAAAATTTGGGATTCCAAAAGATAATAAAGAAACTCTAGGGGAATCGAAATATTCATGAACAAGCCTGAGTTTGGAATTGTCATTTTAGGTGATGTAGCCTAATGACTGAAGTTGTGGGATCTATTGTAACTGACAAATTCTCATCACAATTATCTACATTTGGAATAAAACCCTCCAAAGTTCACCGAAATCTTAGTTCAGATGAGATGGTAAATCTCGCAGTAGCCCTCAAAGAAGGCGTAGTAAACTCTACAGGCTCACTATCCATTGATACTGGAAAATTTACTGGTAGGTCTCCTGATGATCGCTTTATTGTAAATGATGATAAAACAAGTAATACCATTGATTGGGGAAAAATCAATCATCCATTCCCTGGTGATAAATTTGAAAAACTCTTTGAAAAAATGAAAGACTTTGTTGATAATAAGGAACTTTATGTTTTTGATGGTTTTGTAGGGGCTGATCCTAAAACCCGTTTACCAATTAGAGTAATCAATGATCATGTTTGGCAAAGTATGTTTTCAAGTAATTTGTTTATTCGTCCGACAAATGAAGAGTTGGAAAACCATGAACCAGAATTTACTATTTTGTGTATCAATGATTTTGTAGCAGATCCTAAAACTGATGGAACAAGAACTGATGTCTTTATTCTAATTGATTTAACAAAAAAAATTGTTTTGATTGGGGGAACCGAATATGCCGGAGAGATGAAAAAATCAATGTTTGGTGTAATGAACTATCTATTACCTGATAAAGGAATTTTCCCAATGCATTGTTCTGCAAACATTGGAGAGAAAGGAGACACTGCATTGTTCTTTGGATTATCTGGTACTGGTAAAACAACACTTTCAGCAGATCCTAATAGAAAATTAATTGGTGATGATGAACATGGTTGGTCTGAAAATGGTACCTTTAATTTTGAAGGTGGTTGTTATGCAAAATGTATCAATCTAAGTCAAGAAGCAGAACCTGAAATTTGGAATGCAATTAAACCTGGTGCACTATTAGAAAATGTTGTACTAAAAGATAATGTTCCAGACTATGATGATAACACATTAACTGAAAATACTCGMGTTGGATATCCACTTGAATTTATTCCAGGAGCTGTGATTCCAAGTGTTGGTGGAAAYCCTAAAGTCATTGTATTTTTGACTGCAGATGCATTGGGAGTTTTACCACCCGTTTCTAGATTAACTAAACAGGGTGCAATGTACCACTTTATGTCAGGATACACAAGTAAACTTGCAGGAACAGAACGAGGAATCAAAGAACCAAAGTCTGTCTTCTCTCAATGCTTTGGAGCACCATTCATGCCTAGATCTGCATCAGTATATGCAAAATTACTAGGAGAAAAAATTAATCAGCATAATACCATAGTATACCTTGTCAACACTGGCTGGTCTGGTGGTGCATACGGTATTGGTCAGAGAATCAAAATAAAGTATAGCAGAGCAATGATTACTGCAGCACTTACTGGAGCACTAGATGATGCAAAATACAGACATGATGATATTTTCAATTTAGATATTCCAACTGAAGTTGATGGGGTTCCATCAGAGATTTTAGATCCAAAAAATACTTGGAGCAATCAGGACTCGTACACTGAATCTGCAAAAACACTTGCCAAAATGTTTGTTGAAAATTTCAAGAAATTCGARAATGTTTCAGCAGATATAATTCAAGCAGGCCCAAATARCCCTCAATAGATTTATCGTCTTTTAATTAATCCAATCATACCTACAAGAATAACAATTCCTGCAATAATTCCAATCTGCTTTTCTGGAATATCTATAATTTCAAATCTATTTGGATTCTCATCTARTGTGGTGATTTGAATTGTGTTAAATGCATCAAATGTTGTTCCATTGACTCTGATTTTHGCATCAATCCAATATARTGAATTTTCATAAATTTTAATTGATGAATTTTTGTCAGGHTTTATTGTTGTAGTATCCACCTTACCATCTTTGCTATTAATCACAGAAATTTTTGCAAAACTCCACTCTTGTGGATGATTAATCTCAAAGAAAAGTTTCTGGTCTTGYTGATTTACAGAAACTGAACCTTGAGTGTAGTGTAATAGATATGGAATTGTGTATTTTGTACTTTGATGATTAATGATTAATTTTCCTTCATGGTCCCCAAAATCTTCTCCTGAAACATTCATTGTAATTTGTAAATTGTTTCCATCAAGAACATGTGAAAATTCAATAAACTCTGGACCCTCAAAATTAATTTCTATTCCMTCCATAGTTCCATCAAGTAATTTTAATTCAAAATTTTGTTGAATCATTGTATCATCTAGTGASACACTTGCAACAAAATTTGGTGGCATGATGATTAGGTTTGCCCCAAATGCATTTCCAATATCTAGTCTACCTGASCCAGCTTCTGAAATTGAGAATGCTTGATCATAGGCATCAGATACAGGCTCAGTTGTGGTGAGTAGTAGTGATCTTAACTCGTAATTGAGAAGATCCGGATTTTTTTGAAGTAATAATGCTGCAGCACCGCTAACATGAGGTGCAGCATAACTTGTTCCACTAGTAAAATTATACCCAGCACCACTTTGTGTTGTATTGATGTATGCGCCTGGTGCTACTAGATCAGGTTTTATGTAAAATGGTGAAACAGGTCCTCGTGAACTAAAGTGTGTCACAAAATCTGGATTGTAAAACAAATGCATATTTGCCTTGTTRCCATTTTGAATTGATTTTATAATTTCTATTCCTTCTTCTCTATCCATTGATACTACTGGAATTTGTGGTTTGTAATCTGGTCTGATAAATTCATGAATTAGNNTCNCCCAAAAATATTCCTGAAATATTATTATACACAATTAGAGCTTTTGCHCCTGCATTAGCTACGTTTTCTTCTTTAATTGAAAAATATAGTAATTCTTCTTYAACMTCACTTCCCCTCTCAACAATTACTATTGCAYCTCTAACATCTAGTCCTTCTAAATCACTAATTTTCCCATGACCTGCAACAATTATTTTCTCAGAAATTGGTCCATCAATCTTTGTAGTTCCAACCATTGGAATTACTGTATATGATTTCTCATCTACTTCTAATGTTGCAACTAGACTTGATGTTAGATTGTTGTATGTTGCACCAACTGTAACTGCCCCTAAATTAATTCCAGGACTGCCAATGGTTTTAAAATCTGGTCCATCATTTCCTGCAGCAACTACTACAAAYATTCCATTTTCTACTGCATGAGTTATTGCTCGCTCTATCTTKGMATTTGTTTTRTTTAATCCTAAACTAATATTGATAATATCTGCACCATCCTCCATTGCTTTGTTTATTGCYTTAGTGATTAATTCTGATGATACACCTTCACCATCTTCTGATACTTTGTATGCKAGAATTTTTGCTTTATGTGCAACACCTTTTACTTGCCCATCTGCAGCAATTACACCTGCAACTTGAGTGCCGTGACCATTCTTATCTAGAGGTGGCTCYCCTTCCTSAATGAAATTATAYCCTCCAACCACTTTACCATCTATCCATCCATACAAATCTGGATGATTGAAATCAACTCCTGTATCAATTACTGCAATTTTGATTCCTGTCCCATCAATTCCATCTATTCTTGGAATTTCAGTTCCAATGTATGGAATACTTTTATCCAAATATGTTCGAATTATATTTTCATTTTGTAGTTGAGAGAAAATGAGACTTGCACAAATAATCAGAATTAATGAAAAAATTACTAATGATTTCACAAATTTTCTAGATAAATTAACAGTAAAAATGAATTGCTTACTAAAACAATAAATTGAATAAATTAACAAATATGTCATGGGAAAATACACTCTTCCTGAAATGCCATATGCATATGATGCATTAGAACCTCACATTGATGCAAAAACAATGGAGATTCATCACACAAAACATCATCAAGCATACACTGACAAACTAAATGCAGCTCTTGAAGGATGTCCTGCTGAAATTCAAGAAAAAGATATTCTTGAAATTTTATCTGATATCAAATCAGTCCCAGAGGACAAAAGAAGCGCAGTTAATTTCAATGGTGGTGGTTATGATAACCACAGGTTATTTTGGAATAACATGAAAGCAAACGGAGGCGGAGAACCTGGCGGATCAATTGCTGATGCAATTAATGATTCATTTGGAAGCTTCTCTGACTTTAAAGAGAAATTCACATCTACTACAGTCGTAATTCAAGGCAGTGGTTGGGGATGGTTAGTATACAATCCTTCTTCAGGAAAGGTTGAGTACAAATCAATGCCAAATCAAACTAGTCCAAGAACAGAAGGATTAGTTCCATTGTTRGGTTGTGATGTTTGGGAACATGCATACTATCTCAAMTATCAAAACAAAAGACCAGTCTACATTGCAGCATGGTGGAATGTAGTTAATTGGGATGAAGTAGAATCTAGATTCTCAAAAGCAAAATAGATTTCAATCCCTATTTTTTATTTATTCTATTTTTTGATTTTTTCCTGCCATTCTATGAATGAATTTATAACCATCTGGGAATGGTTTGTTGTAAATGAGTGAAGAACAGGCCGAGCAATTAATGCAGCAAATGCAAATGCTTGAAACATATTTTTCTGATTTATCTCAAAGAGAAGGAACATTTCTAAATATTTTGAGGGAGACTACAGCAGCTATTGAATCCATTAAATCACTTAGTCTAAAACCTGAATCTGAAACTCTAGTTCCAATTGGAATGGGAACATACATTCCAACAAAAATTTCATCAAATCAAAAAATTGTTATGAATATAGGTGCAGGAATTGCAGTGGAGAAAGATTTTCCTTCAGCAATAAACTATCTTGAGGCACGAATTAAAGAAATTGAGGTTGCTTTGCAAGATACTGCTGTAAAAAAACAAGATGCATCACAACGACTTGAACAAGGAAAAGCACAAATCAATCAAATGATGCAATCAATRCAACAACCACCAAACCCGCCCCCAACTTCAGGATAAACCATGTTTGATAATCTTCGTAATGCATTTTCTAATGCAGCGAAAAGTTTTGGAGAAAAAGAACTTAAAGAAAAAGATATTGAAGACATTCTATTTCAATTAGAACTCTCATTAATGGAATCAGATGTCGCTACTGAAGTAATTGATGGGATTAAAGTAAATCTTAAAGAAAAATTGATTGGAGCAAAAGTTGACAAACACACTATTGAAAAATTTGTTAAAGATAGTTTGATTTCTTACATCTCTATATTGTTTGATAATGCAGGAACATATGATCTGTTTGAAAAAATTAATGAAAAAAAGAAACAGAACCAACCTTTCTTGATACTATTTGTGGGAATTAATGGAACTGGAAAAACCACATCTCTAGCTAAAATGGCATATCTATTACAACAAGCAAAATATTCTATTGTTGTTGCAGCAGCTGATACCTTTAGAGCTGGTGCAATTGAGCAATTACGTGAGCACACTAAGCGACTAAATCTAAAACTTGTTGCCCAAAATTATAATTCAGATCCGGCAGCTGTTGCTCGAGATGCTGTTTTGTATGCAAAATCACACAAAACAGATTGTGTACTAATTGATACTGCCGGAAGAATGCAAACAAGTGAAAACTTGATGCAACAAATTGAAAAAATTACCAAAGTAGTAAAGCCTGATATGAAAATTTTTGTAGGTGACTCTTTAGCTGGAAATGATACTGTAAATCAAGCCCGTGAATTCTTCAAGTATGTGGATTTTGATGCTTCTATTTTGACTAAGAGTGATGCTGATGCACGTGGTGGTGCTGCGTTATCTATTGTCCAAGTTACATCTACTCCAATTCTTTATCTTGGAGTTGGTCAAGAATATCCTGATCTAAAACCCTTTGATAAGGACTCTTTCCTTGAAACTGTTTTTGGTTCATTAGATGATGTTGAATTAAAGAAGGAATCAGAACCAACACCAGAACCTGAACCAACTCCTGAACC
This sequence comes from Nitrososphaerota archaeon, assembly GCA_002317795.1. Lineage (GTDB taxonomy): Archaea > Thermoproteota > Nitrososphaeria > Nitrososphaerales > Nitrosopumilaceae > Nitrosopumilus. The sequence goes on along the minus strand of NVWC01000013.1, from coordinate 35,366 downwards.
AACTCCTGAACCAACTCCTGAACCAACACCTGAACCAACACCTGAACCAACACCTGAACCAACTCCTGAACCAACTCCTGAACCAACACCAGAACCTGAACCAACACCAGAACCTGAACCAACACCTGAACCAACACCTGAACCAACACCTGAACCAACACCTGAACCAACACCTGAACCAACTCCTGAACCAACTCCAGAAACTTCTGATGATGATCCTTTCCAGGGAATTAATGATGATGAAATTACAACTTATTCAGAACTATTTTCTGTACCTCCACCAGAAAACGATGATGAAGCAATCAAACTTGGCAAAAAAATTCGTGAGTGGATTAAAAACGGAAAACCAAATCCCTGTGAATCAAAATCCACAGTCGATGATTCCGAGGATGATGATGTACAAAAACATGATAAAGAAGAAAAATCTAAAAAGAAAGGAAGGTTCGGGTTCTTTAAGAAATGAAATTAAAAACAAAAAATTTACTCACTTTAGCGGAATTAACCCCAAAGGAATTTTTAGGATTAATTGATGAATCAATTAAACTAAAAAAACAACTCAAAGGTAAGAACAACAAACCTGTTTTAAAAAATAAAACATTAACTATGATTTTCCAAAAACCATCAACTCGAACTCGTGTTAGTTTTGAGATTGGAATGTACCAACTAGGTGGACACGCAATTAACTTGTCTTCTGATGACATGCAACTATCTCGTGGTGAATCAATTGAGGATACTGCAAAAACTCTGTCACGATACACTAACTGTATCATGGCACGTGTTTATGATCATACGTTACTTGAAAAACTATCTGAGCATTCAACAGTCCCAGTGATTAATGGATTGTCTAATACTTTTCATCCTTGTCAAATATTAGCAGACTTTATGACTATCAAAGAAAAGAAGAAAAAATTTAAGGGTCTAAAGATTGCATGGATTGGTGATGGGAATAATGTTTGTAATTCCATGATATATGGTGCTGCATTATCTGGAGTCAAAATCTCTATTGCTACTCCAAAAGGATTTGAACCAAACAAGACTGTAGTAAAGCAAGCAAAGAAATTAACTGCAGTTGAACTAACTACCGATCCATTTGTTGTAGTAAAAAATGCAGACGTTGTAGTTTCTGATACTTTTTCATCCATTCATAATGTAGATCCAAAACGAATGAAAAAATTCCTACCAAAATACCAAGTTAATTCAAAATTAATGAGTGCTGCAAAAAAAGATGCGATCTTTTTACATTGTCTTCCTGCAAAGCGAGGACAAGAAGTAACATCAGATGTAATTGATGGAGTTCAATCTGTTGTTTGGGATGAGGCAGAAAATCGTTTACATACTCAGAAGGCTTTGCTAGTTTCTCTGATTCACGCTTAACGTATATAAGAGCAATTTCAAAATCGTTTTTCATATATGGCTTATTCTAAAATATTGCGTAGATTACGAGAGGAGAAGACCAATTATAGAAAACGTGGAACCATGTTAATGGGTAAGCGCGATTTTATCACAGTTAACATTTCTAATCAAAATACCCAAGTCCAAATTTTAACACCTGGTATGACTGGAGACAAAGTTATCTCATCTGCTCATTCTAGATACCTAATTGAGAAAGGATGGAAGGGTTCAAGAAAAAGTGTACCTGCAGCATATCTAACTGGATATTTGGCAGGGAAAAAAGCAATTAGTAAAGGTACAAAAGATGCAATCCTTTACACTGGCACTAAAAGATACACACAAAGAATGGCTGCAGCACTCAAAGGAATTATTGATGCAGGATTAAAAGTTCCAGCAAGTGAGGAAACATTTCCACCTGAAGACAGAATTAACGGTGAACATCTAACAGTAAAAAATGACGTTTCAAAAATGAAATCAACTATTGATAGCGAGGTAAAGTAAATTGAGTCAAGCATCAAAACCACAATCAAAACCATCAGGACAAGGAGGTCCTAGAGGAAGACCCGTAATTTACGGACGAGGTCCACCAGGTGGTGTTGGTGATAAACCAAGAAGACCACGAAGAGAACCAGTAGAAGAGGTTTGGGTTCCAAAAACTAGCTTGGGTAAAAAAGTAGATGCAGGAGAAATTACATCAATTGAGGAAATATTAGAATTAGGATTAAGAATTCAAGAAGCAGGAATTATTAAAAAATTACTTCCAGATTTAAAAAGTGAAGTAGTTGATGTTGGTATTATTCAAAAAATGACTTCAAACGGTCAATCAACTAGATTCAAAGCAATTGTTGCAGCAGGAAATGAAAATGGTTACTTGGGAATTGGTAGAGGTAAATCAAAACAAATGAGAATTGCAATTGAAAAAGCAACTAGTCAAGCATTCCTTAATGTTAGTCCTATCAAACTAGGATGTGGCAGTTGGGAATGTAGATGTGATCAAAACCATTCAGTHCCATTCAAGGTAAAGGGAAAAGGTGGAAGTGTTACAATTGAAATTATTCCTGCACCTAGAGGATTAGGTCTTGTTGCAGGTGGTAAAATTAAACGATTATTGGAATTAGCTGGTCTHAAAGACGCATGGACTACTGCTAAAGGCTCTACTCCTACAATGAGTTCAACTTCTAAAGCCGTATTGGATTGTCTGAGACAGACATTTAGTCAAGGTTGATAAAAATGACAAATTCAATCCTTGTAGTTCGAATTAAAGGTCAAGCTGATTGTCCTTACTGGGCAACTCATACAATGATGTTGATGAAATTAGAAAAAAAATATCGTGCAACAATTTTACCTGCTAAAGATAATGTTTTAGGAATGCTAAAAAAAGTACAACACTATGTTTCTTGGATTGAAATTGATGCATCATTAGCACAAGAACTAGTTGAAAAGAAAGCAAGAAAAGGTGGTTATCAAAAAGTAACTGCTGATGATATTAAAGAACTCGGATTTGCAAGTACTGCAGAATTAGGAACTGCATTGGCTGAAGGAAAAGCAACACTATCAAAATTAAAACCACTAAAACCTTGGTTTGCATTAGCACCACCAGTACACGGATTCAAAAGAAGTACCAAGAAATTGTATGGACAAAAAGGAATGCTTGGAAAAAATAAAGAACTTGATACTATTGTAAGGAGAATGATTTAACATGGCAACTAGATTAAAAAAAACAAGACGACTTAGAGGCGGACGACACATGGGATGGGGCCAAGTAGCTCAGCACCGTGCAAGTGGCCATAAAGGTGGTCTTGGACAAACTGGTTTTCAGAAACATCATTACAGTAGTATGTTAAAAGAAGATCCAGATCATTATGGTCATGATATCGTTAAACCACCTCACCCAAATATTACAAAAAAATGGACTAGTATTAGAGACCTAGATGATTTATTCACAAAGTTCGGAAAAGAAGAAGGAGGAAAGAAAATCATTGATCTTGAAAGTGCWGGATATGAGAAACTCCTTGGTGGCGGAAAAATCACAAACCCATATTCCGTCAAAATAAAAAAATTCACAGCCTCTGCTGAAGAAAAACTAAAAGCTGTTGGGGGAGAAGTGTTGACTGACAATGGCTGAGGGTAGTATTACTGCATTTATTCGAAAAATCGTTTTCAAAGTAGAGCCTTATCTTCCTCAAGTTCCAAAACCAAAAAAGAAAATTTCGCTTCAAACTAGATTACTGTGGTGCAGTGTTGCATTACTCATCTACATGGTTATGGGGCAGACCCCGTTATTTGGTGCTACAGCACCACAATTTGATTTCCTAGCTTTTGCTAGAGTTATTTTTGCATCCCAACAAGGAACACTTGTTGAATTAGGAATTGGACCGATTGTAACTGCTGGACTCTTGATGCAATTGCTTAGAGGTTCTGATATTCTTAAATTTGATTTCAAAAAACCAGAAGAGCGAGGAATTTTCCAGACTGCAACTAAAATGGTTACCTATGTTGTAATTGTATTAGAATCCATTGTCTATGCTATTGCAGTTTATGGACCTGGAGTAACTGAACCCTACTTTTTGTATGTRATGATAGCGCAGCTGATGGCGGCRTCARTAATTATCATGTTCTTAGATGAGCTGATTCAGAAAGGTTGGGGTCTTGGTAGTGGAATTAGTTTGTTCATTATGGCAGGAGTTGCTCAACAAATTCTCTGGAGTATGTTTAGTCCGTTACCTGCGGGTGATGGGGGTATGATTGGTATTATCCCATACATTATACAGTCAATTGGAGGTGGCGATATTTCGAATATTTTATTCCGTTCGAATCAACTCCCGAGTATCTTTGGACTGTGTCTTACTGGAGGAATTTTACTAATCTTGGTATTTACACAAGGAATGAAAATTGAAATTCCAATTGTCTCAACAAAGTATCGAGGATTTAACGCAGTTTATCCTATCAAATTGATGTATGTCTCAAACATTCCTGTTATCTTAGCCTCAGCACTTACTGCAAATGCTGTCTTTATGTTCCAGATGCTTTGGGCGAACATGAACCCGCGGAACAATAATTTCTTTATGAATTTCATAGCGCAATTTGATCCGACTAGTCCAAACACCCCAATTGGCGGTATCATCTACTACATCACTCCTCCAAGAGGTCTTGATGTTGCAGCATTAGATCCAGGTCGAGCAGTTGGTTATGTTTTATTTATGATTGGAATTGTTGTTGTATTTGGTAGATTATGGGTTGAGCTTGGTGGATTATCTCCAAAGAGTGCAGCTCAGAACTTACTTGATGCAGATGTACAAATTCCTGGATTTAGAAGATCAAACAAACCTGTTGAAGCATTATTGAACAAGTACATTCCATCAGTTACAATTCTTGGTTCAATGATACTGGGTCTATTGGCTGGTGTATCTGATGTACTTGGAGTGTTTGGCTCTGGAATTGGAATTTTACTTATGGTAGATATTCTCATCAACTATTACACACAACTAGTTAGAGAGCAAGTAGAAGTTGTAATGCCACGATTGGGTGCTTTRCTTGGYAGAAAATAAGAAAATCGTATTGGTAGGAATACCTGGTGTTGGAAAAACTAGTCTACTGACAAWGATTGTTGWKATTCTAAAAAGTAAGAATATYCMAGTWAAWGTARTTAGTTATGGAACRTTGATGTTTGATATTGCAAAAGARAATGGTTTGCAAGATAGAGATGGTTTGAGAAAATTACCTATATCTGAACAACAAAATCTTCAAAAAAYTGCTGCTGAAAAAATTGCTACACTAACTGAAGATATTGTAATCATYGACACTCATGCATTTATCACATCYACAGAAGGATATTATCCDGGATTACCTGAATATGTTTTAAAAATAATCAAACCATCAAACTTTATTTCAGTGGCAGCAAAGCCTGAGGAAATTTACAACAGACGTATGCAAGATGAAACTCGCAATAGGGATAATATCACATTAATCAACATTAGAAAAGAATTAGAATATCAAACAGGTATGATTTCAGCATGTGCAGTGATTACTGGTACACCTGTTAGACACATTCTTAACGATGAGGGAAAGATTGATGAAGCAGCAGATAAGATAATTTCTGCGCTAGGACTGTAAAAAAAATGGAAATAAACTCTGTATTATTCTTAATTGATTCGATTTTTCTACAACTCCCTGAATTTCTTGGAGGCGATGGAAGAATGGTTTTGGGTAGTGATGATCCAATTGTCAAAGGACTAATTGCATCAATGTTTGCAGTTACAGGATTTGGAATTATGCTAAATATCTTCAAYTCTGCTGTAAGAAAGAAAATGGTTGATTCAACTAAACTAAAACGAATCATGAAGGAAACTCGAGCATGGCAAAAAGAAAGAATGTCTGCAATGCGTTCTAAAGATGTRGCAAGAACAGCTGAACTAAACAAAAAATCATCATACATGAACAAAATGTCMATGGAGATGATGCAGATGAATATGAGACCTATGATGATTACTTTTGTTCCTTTGATTTTGATATTTTATCTTGTGTTACCACAATTATTCACATACACTGTAGCTATTTCCCCAATACCACTCAATGTGATTCCTGGAGACATGTTTCAATTAACATGTAATGCAGTACAGGCATTAGATCCTGAACATGTTTGTTTTGGTAGAGAAAATGGATTGTTTCTATGGGCATGGTATTTCCTTTCATCAATTGCGTTTAGTGGAATGATAATGAAACTGACCAAAACATCCATGGATCTCAGTTGACAAAATCAATTGTTATATCTGGTCCTCCTGCCGTAGGAAAAACAACTGTTGCTAAAGGACTAGCAAAAGAATTTGATTTAAAATATCTTAGTGGTGGCGATGTTCTAAAAGARATGGCAAAAGAACACGGCTTTAATTCTGGTGGTGATGATTGGTGGGATACAGAAGATGGAATGAAATTTCTAAATCAACGTGAAAAGAATTCAGAATTTGATAAAAAATTAGATGAAAAATTATCTGAATTATTTAATCAGGGAAGTATGGTAATTACCAGTTACACACTACCTTGGCTAGTCAAAGATGGAATTAAAATTTGGCTTGAGGGTTCTCGTTTAAGCAGTTCAAAAAGAATGCAAAATCGTGACAATATGAGTTCTGAAGATGCCTTTGAGATAACAAAAAAGAGATTTGATAAGAATAAAGCATTATACAAAAAATTGTATAATTTTGATTTTGGTGATGATAAATCAGTTTTTGATGTGATAATTAATACTGATAATCTTTCTGCAAAACAAGTAATTGATGTTACAACTGAAACTGTGAGGAAATTACTTTGACACTCAAACAACTAGAAAATYTAGTTGAAGTTGATCAAGATTTTACTGATGACGCATATGGGACATATTATGATAAACGAAGCATTGAACAATTACTAAATTACGGAATCATAATTTTGGATAAACCCCCTGGACCAACTAGTCATGAAACAGTAGCTTGGGCCAAAAGAATTTTGAAACTTCCAAAAATTGGTCATAGTGGAACATTAGATCCCCAAGTTTCTGGAGTTTTACCTTTAGGATTGGGTGAGGCAACAAAAGCATTAGGCATTTTACTTTTAGGTCCTAAAGAATACCATGCATTAGGACGAATCCATTCACTTCCATCAAAAGAAAAATTAAATAAAATAATTGATATGTTTAGAGGTGAAATTTTCCAAAAACCTCCACAACGTTCTGCTGTGGTAAGACAAACACGTTCTAGACATATCTATGAATTTGAAGTATTAGARCAAAAAGAGCGATTACTTTTAACTCGAATTTTATGTGAATCTGGAACATACATTAGAAAATTGTATTATGATATAGGTGAAATTCTTGGACCAGGAGCTACAATGATTGAATTAAGACGAACTAGAGTTGATCAATTCCGTGAAACTGATGGTCTTGTTACTATGCATGAACTAGCAAATGCTTTTGCAATATGGGAGGAGACTAAAGATGCCAGTAGATTAATGGGCATGATCAAGCCTGTAGAATATGCATTTAGTGAATTAAAATCTGTGGTGATTCGTGATTCTGCAGTTGATGCCATGTGTCATGGTGCCCAACTTGCAATTCCTGGCATTTTAAGAATTTCCCAAAATTTGAAAAGTGGTGATATTGTTGGCGTTTATACACAAAAAGGAGAAGTTGTTGCTTTGGCTACAGCTACTATGTCTGAAGAAGAAATTCGTGATGCAACAAAGGGATACGCATTTGAAACAAAAAGAATCATCATGGCYCCAAACACGTATCCTAAAAAATGGAGAACCAAACCAACTTCTCCAAAAGACAAAACCCATGGAAATTAATTTTTGAAATTGTTATCAAAAAGTCTTATAATCTTTATTGGAGTTGGTTTAGTTTCAGCTCTTGCATTTGGAATATTTCTACTTGATGTAAAAAATACCGATCAACTAATTTTTGTTGAAGGCAATTCTGTATCTATTGTTACTGAAAAAATTGATTTTAAAAAAGGTGAAGAGATGAAACTTCAAATTATTAATTCTGGAACTACTCCTTTGGTTTTTTCTGATGCATCATATGGTCTGAAAATTACTGGACTCTCTGGAATTTTGATGTATTCTCCAATTGCTGCTCAAGTGATATCCGAACTAGAACCAGGAGATGAGATTATTTTTTCATGGGACCAAATTAAAAATGATGGAAGTCCTGTTTTAGAGGGTCTCTACAAAATTTCTGTAAATGGTGTGGATAAAGAAGGAAATATTGTTGAAAGATCAACTACTGTTACGATTTGGAAATAGTTTTTTTGATTCTAAAATAATACAATTTATAATCAGATTTTACAAAGAATTTTTGTCGCAAGACTTGTGCCGGGGTCGCCTAGCCTGGTAGGGCGCGTGCCTGGAAATTGTTAAACCATAAAGCACGTTCTCGCAAGGGAACGGGAGTTCGAATCTCCCTCCCGGCGCCTCCAATTAGTATAAATCTCCGACGTCCGTACTGTACTGTCATTGACTACAACACAACAAATCCGAGCTACCAGTACCGTAATATGCCTGATGAAAAAATGAGAATAGTCTTGGGAATTAAGATGTCAAAGATCTAGTGTAATAATAGTTGTGTAAACATGACATATGTTGACCTAAAAATTCTTATAATTATCTGAAAAAATGAAAGAAGCGAAGTTAGATGGTTGATTCAAATGAAAAATATCTTACACCTGTAGAGTTGAACTCTTTAACTGAAGATTTGTTAAAACTATCTACTCGTATTCAGTCTTTTAGTAAAGATGATGATTCCGATTGAGTTCGTAATTTTTAAACGTGTTTTTTTAAATAACTGTAATTCTTTTTCAAGATCTGTATGACTGATTCAAAATTAGCTGTGATTTTTGATTTTGACGATACCTTGGTACCTGATACTACAACTCAATTATTACAAAAATATGGAATTAATACTGGAGATTTTTGGTCTAAAGATGTCAAATCTCTCATAGATTCAGGTTATGAACCAACATTGGCATATTTGAATAAATTTTTGGAAAATATAGGTAAAGATAGACCGTTTGGCAAATTAACTAATAAAGATCTTCGAGATTTTGGAAAAACTTTAGATGGTAAATTTTTTTCAGGACCCTCAAATTTTCGATGATCTTAAAAAAATTGTAAAACAATTCAAGGATATCAATATTGAATTTTATATTATATCTGGTGGATTACAAGAAATAATTAATGGAAGTGAAACGGTACAAAATAATTTTACTGCTGTTTATGGTTGTGAACTTGGCGAAAATGCTGAACATGGTCATCTAAACTATATCAAAAGAGCAATTTCATTTACTGAAAAAACCAGATATATTTTTGAAATCAATAAAGGGATCACTCCTGATGAAGTAAAAAAAGAACCCTTTCTTGTCAACAAAGATATTTCAGATAATTCACGAAGAATACCTCTAGAAAATATGATTTATGTCGGTGACGGTTTAACTGACATACCTTGTTTTTCTCTAATAATGAGAGGTCACGGTGTTGCTTTTGGAGTTTTTGATCCGTCACAACAAAAATCTGCAAAACAAGCTTTACAAGAATACATTATAACTAAACGAGTGGTTAGTGCACATGCACCAAATTATCTTGCTGATGTTGAATTAGGATCTTTGATTAGAGCAGCAGTTACTAGTAAATGTGCCAATATCACATTAAGAAGAAGAGAAGCCGAATGATATTTCATTATGTTCAAATAATTTAATTATTTTATGCCTACCTGCGTCCATTTTAACTCTAATTTGGTAGTGAGTACCCGTGGGTTGTACTCTTGAAATTAATACAACGTATCTAATTTTCACTTAAAATATGGAAATTAAATGAGTATTCTAATTTAATTTTAAATTTTTTGATGAATTATAATTTTTACATATTCTTAGGATAGATTTTTGGTAAAATCACGGTAAATGTAGTGGGATAATTTCTTACAAATATTTCTCCACCTAAAGATTCAACTATATTTTTACAACTCACTAATCCCAAACCTGTTCCTATTTGTTTTGTCGTAAAAAGAGGATCAAAAATTTGTGGTAAATCAAAATCTGATATTCCTAGACCCGAATCTTCAACCTCAATTATTACACGATTATTATTTTCATTAATCCTAATATTGATTTCACCCGTTTGACCTACTGCATATATTGCATTGTGAATTAAATTATCAAAAAGAGTATCTAATTTATGCGGATCAGACTGAATAGTAATATCATTTTTGGGAATGTTAATCTTGACTCCATTAGGTTTTTTTAACATTAAAGAAGATAATCCAATGATCTCACAAAGAACTACAGTTCCTACCTTACTGGGGTTATCTTGAATATAGTCTAATACTGTATCTACTTGATGTACTATTCTATCTACTGCTCTGTCATGTGCTTCAAGTTGTTTTAGTGAGTCTTCATTTAGAACATTTTGGATTTTTAATATCTCCATTGAATTTTTAATTATTGATAAAGGGTTTCTGATATCATGTGCTAATCTAGATGTCAACATGCCCAAAATATTCATATTTTTAATTTTGAGTTTTTTTGTTGACTCACCACCTTTGACTTCTGCAATAAAATCACATTTTAGATTAACTGTTGAATGATGATCCTGGATTGATTTTTTGTCGGGTCCCTGACAAATACAATATATTTTGTCGTCATTTTTGTTGTAGTAAATTGCCAAAGTTTTAACTCCAAATTTGTCTTCTTCTGCATTCAAAGCATTTTGTATATCATTCTGAGTCAAATTTCCCATTTCATGACCATCTATGTATATAGGCATATCCTCTCTAAACTGCTAGCAATCTAGCAAAATAAATATCTTTTTTATTTTGCTAGCAAAATAGCATATTTAATTACTTTAATACAGATCATAAAAGTATGAGTAAAGTTCTCTTTATTCGTGGATTAAACGAATCTCTTCGTGAAAGATTAGACACAACAGCAAGAAGAGAAGGTTTGTCTACAACTTCAATCATCGAAGAAGCGATCGAAGGTTGGCTTGAAAAAGCTAAAGAGATTCCAACCAAACACCATCTTGTTTTGTATTCAGAAAAGGAATCATTAATGAATTTCATTAAAAAAATGGACAAACTCACAAATGAGCATTGGAACAGATTTTGTATTGGGAAAGGAGATAATAAAGGAATAAATTTTTTGAAGAAAAATCACTGGGAAGACATTACAATTTTACCATACACACAATTATTAAAAAATTCAGAATCTTATTCAAAACGAGTCTTTGACAAACTTGGTAAAAAAGAAAAAAACGAAAGAACCATCTGCATAGGTTTTATGACGGGAGATATTGCAAATTGTCTTTCTCTTAAACAAGCTGTTGATGTAGAAAAAATTTCAAATATAAAAAGAAAATCGGGCATCATGATTTGCCCATATAACATTAAAGATATAGCTAATACGAACATGATAGACTTGCTGAATTTAATTGAAGGACATGACAAAGTGTTTCTTTTACAAAAAAATAAAATCACAGAACTGAATCATTCAGATACAAAGTTTTCCAAACTACTCATCTAGTTATGAAATAATAGATTATGGAACTTTTACTAGTGACAAAACTATCCAAATTTTAGTCATTAGAGACTTAAACTATTTTTAGATAATATTTTAGCTCATCTAATACAGGTTATACAAATTCAAAGTTTTAACCCCACTGGGATTCAGCTACCTTTTTGGGATAATTTTGATCATCTTTAAATCGATCAATCATCTATTAAATAAGTTGGAAGTATTATCTGTAGATCAAACTAATAGTATTGTATCTACTAATACAGAAACTTCTATGAATACCTCTGATTATACGGTATCTTGTTCTAGAAATTCAACATCATATTGTCTTGGATTAATAGATATGGTGGATTCTACAAAAATCTCAGCAAAATTATTGGTAGTAGATCTTGGAAGGTATTATCAGATTTTTCTAAACACCATGCTGAATCCCTGCGAGTCCACCTAACCCGTGTTAGAGTGTCAATATGATCTGACAAATCGCCCTCCCAGTACTTTCTAATTAGTTTGATCTCTAAATCTGATCGAGATCGTTAAAAATAAGCTCGCAAAACCTAACTATTTAATTTCAAGGTATGCTGGATTTCGTATTTATTTTTCTGTAAAGTCATACGTATTATGAAAATCTTTTTTATTGTGATTGATATTTTTGAGGATAGAATCCCTAAAGGTGTTCAATCAAAGATATATCGTAACTATTCCCCTCAAAGACTCAAAGAGCATTACAGTAAAGTAGAAGAATTTTTAATTTTATAAAAAATAATTTCAGTGTTTTAAATTCTCTTTATTTGCTGTATCATCAATAGTTTTTGTCTGGTTTTAGTTCTTCTTGGTTTAGTTCTTAGCATATAATTACAGCAAGGGCAATACTTTCCATTCCAGTTTATGAAAATCTCACATATTGAGCACATTTTTTGACCAATACCATACCTAATTGAGTTGGATGGTTTGATTGCTTTGTGTTTGGTACAAGTTCCTTTACATGTCATGATGAAATAAAAAAATAATATTTTATGAATCAATGGAATCATATTTTAATCTCAAAGAATATTGACAACATCTCATAATTTTTTTTAGCTCAACAATGATAAAGTCAATCTTAACCAGTTTGATTTACAATGATGGTAAAATTTAAGATGAATACAAAGGAATTCAAGACTGATATTCCAATGATTCCACTAGTTGGAGAAAAAATAACAATAAACGAATCGGGTGTGTATACTGTAAAATCAATAGAACATGAGATTAAAGGTGGTTTTTACAATACCTGTATAGTGTTGTTTTCACCAAAGATAACAAAAAAGAAAAAGGTTATAAGAAAAACAACTATTAAAAAATAAAAAATATTTAATATCTTAATTGTCTAATAAAAAAAATAATTTCAATTTCATCTAATTTGACCCATAGTAAAAGCAGTTCAAAATGTTTTTTTATTTATTACCAACACCGCCTCGTAGTTTTTTATCATATCTACTACTACAAATTCCACAAATCAGTGTGTCATCAATATGATTTTTCTGGATGTATGGGATAACTAGTTTAATTATTACTGCTATGACAATTGGGATTGCAATTAGATACCAGACCATAAGTTATTGAAATTAAATAATGTGGAGTTCATAAAGTGTACTAATCTTCTATATCATCTGAATCTCTTCTTGAAGGTCTAATTGGAATAAACATAATTGTCATAATATGGTGCTGTAAAATTTACTTAAAACACTAACGAACAAATCGTTCATACAAATTCTCAGTATTCCCTAAATACTAATTTACAAAATATCATTCAATTGGAACTCTCATCAAATAACTAATTGTTGTTGGCATAAAGTTTCAATTTTTATCAACAATTAGATAAATCAATTATATCAGGTTAAGATAATAGATACAATGACTAGATTTGTCATAGATCAACAAGTAGTAGACATTGAAATGCCTGACAATTTAAGGCTAAATACATTCTTACAAGAATTTCACTCCGATTGTCCACAACCACAGTGTGATTTTGGATTCTATGGATTTGCCTTTGGCCAATCACCCTTCCCTGTTCCAAAAATAGTTCAACAGGCACTAATAGATAATGTGGATAAAGGAAAATACGCAGATGTTTCAGGAATAAAAAAACTAAAAGAGACTATTTCTATATACAATAAAAAAAATTTTCAACTTGATGTTAAACCAAACAGAATCTTTGTTGGGCCGGGAACAAAAGAATTAATTTTTAATATTCTTGAAATTTTACATGGAACTGTTATACTTCCAACACCTTCTTGGTTGGGATATCTTCCACAAATCAGACTTTTAAGAAAAAATTATCACATACTTCCTGCTCGTGCAAATGTTAAAATTAATTCCAAAGATCTTGAGCATTTAATTTTAAGATTACAAGACAGGCAAAAAATATTGATTTTAAACAATCCTAATAATCCCACAGGTCTTGTTTATTCTCAATTAGAATTGGAGGAAATTGCTGATGTGTGTAAATCATATAATGTTTTAATAATATCTGATGAGATTTACGCAATGACAACATATGATTCAAAACAATTTGTGAGTATGGGGAAAATCTATCCTGAAGGAACATTTGTTACAAATGGCATATCAAAATCTCATGCTGCTGGTGGATATAGATTAGGTTATGTTATTTTTCCAGAAAATGCCAACGGTTTAAAAAAACAATTTAATAAAATATTGGCAACAGAATATACGTCTACATCAACTCCGATACAGCATGCTGCAATATCTGCATTTGAAGAAAGCCCTGAATTAGATGAATATTTTGAAGTTACAACAAAGATTCATCAAATAATGGGCGATTATACATTTAACAGATTAAGTGAGATTAAAGGTGTAAAACCAACAAAACCACAAGCTACATTTTATCTTCTTGCCAACTTTAATCATTATTCTGATGAATTTTATGCAAACAAAATTAACACTTCACAAGAGTTTTCTGAATCAATCATCAAACATCCGTATCATATTGCATTAGTTGGTGGAGATAGTCTGGTTTTGGAGAGAAATGACTTTAGTGCGCGAATAGCCTTTGTTGATTATAATGGTAAAAAAACTATTCAAAATTACATAAAAAATCCACCAAAAACACATTCAGAGCGAATTGAATTTGTAAATACTAACGCTCCAAAAATTGTTGGTGGTCTTAACATGATTGAAAATTATTTAGATGACTTGAAAAAACATAATCTATACAAGATAACTAATCAAGATATATTTCATTCCTAACTCTAGTTGGAGTATCAATATGATCTGACAAATTGCCCTCCCGGCGCCATTTTATTTCTAAAAAATCTAAACTATGTTTTTTATTCTATTATATTCCAAAATTATTCAATGCCCAAAACTGGTGAGAAATGTACGTTTGCAGGATATTACAAATATTCAGGTCACCTAGACCGTAGTACTATTAGATGTCATCCCTCTTTTGATGAAGAAGAAATTTCGTTACAAGTTGGAACTGTATTTCCTCAAATTACTACCTGTAGCAAGGATGCGTTTTGGATATATGTTAGACCGCCATGATAATTTTTTGAAATCAAACAAGTATTGAATAAATAATTTTTTATGTTTTATTCRTAAACCATTAAATCTTTTTCTTCAAGCAAAGCATGAATTTGATTTACTGAACGATGAATTTCTTCTTCTACTTTGGCACCAACACAAACTAGTTTGCCTGATGCAAAAATTAGAATTACTGTTTTTGGATCAAGCATTCTGTGAATTAATCCTGGGAATTGTTCTGGTTCATACATACTTCTAGGAAGTGATCTTGCTGCTTCCTCCAAGTTAACTTTGCCTCCAAGATTAATTGATGAGACAATATTTTGTATTGTAACTATAGGATCGTTTTTAATTTTGATTTTACCTTTTCTTAGTTTTTGAACAACAGTGTTTACTGCTTTAATTGATATTTTCTCTGATTTGGCACCTGTACATACCATTTTTCCTGAACCAAAGAGTAGGGTTGCAGTTCTAGGCTCTTTTAGTCTGAAAACTGCACCTGGGAATTGCTCTGGATGATATTCAACATCTGGGAATTTTTTTGTAATATCTAAAAGGTCTAATTTTTGATTAATTGTTGCAGAAGCTACAACGTTTACAATTGCAATTATTGGTTTTGTTTGTGCCATTTCTMTATTTACTCGTCCTGGTCCAATCTTAAACCCTTGTATCTATTTCTAATTGTTACTTCAGTTACATTTGAGGCCTCTGCAATATCTCTTTGAGTCATRTCTTCATTGTTTTTTACACATGATAGGTAAAGTGCTGCAGCAGCTAGTCCCATTGGATCTTTTCCTGCTGATTCTTCATGTTCTTGAGCAATCTGTAGTACTTTGGCAGCATAACGTTTTGTTTTTTCACTGATACCAAGTTTACTTGCAATTCTTGCAATACATTGAATTGGATTAACTACTGGCATTTTRAGATCTAGTTCTTTATGTAAAATTCTATAACATCTTGAAATATCTTTTTTCTTTATATTTCCTGCATCTGCAACATCTTTGAGTGTTCTTGGAGTTTCTGTATCTCTACATGCTGCATACAGTGCTGCAGCAATTAATGCTGAAATGGAGCGACCTCTAACTAGTCCTTTCTCTAGTGCCTTTCTGTAAATGTAAGATGCTTTTTCAATAACTGCATCGTTAAGTGATAATTTGTCTTTTAGTGTTGCCAACTGACTTAATGCTTGTCTGAGATTTTTATCAGAAGATGCGTTTACTTTACTTCTACTATCCCATGTTCGAAGTCTTTCAATTGTACTTTTCATAGCTGATGTAAGTGGTTTTCCTGAAGCGTCTCTGTTCATTGGATTGATGATAGTTGCCAATCCTCTGTCATGCATTGCAAGTGTAGTTGGAGCACCTGTTCTAGTTGGGTCTGCTCCTCCTTCTTTAGAAAATGATCTCCATTCAGGACCTGTGTCTTGTGTTGTTTCAGAAATTACAAAACCGCATTTTCCACAAAATCTTTCACCTGTAACATTATCTGTTARCATTGATTTTTTTCCACAACGCTTACAGACACTATCAGCATTAACTACTTCTAAAACCATAAATATTACCTAACAAATTTTGWTTTTTTTACTATAAATACCGACSYATTTYRTGATTTTTCATTTTTAAGTTCAAAATTRCACTGTTTRGTAACGRTCTATCTATAATTTCATTAAATTTATGCCMATTTGGATWAAATTTCTCATTTCTTATCTACAAAAYATTCAGAATCAATTAATGCATTGATTCTGTAATTGGATTGTGTCAAAATACGATATTGCAATAATTGGTGGCGGTATTTTGGGTACTAGTATTTCTTATTGGCTTTCATCTCTTTATGATGTGAATCTATGTGTGATTGAAAAGGAATCAAATGTTGCAATGCATGCAAGCAGTAGAAATACTGCAGTAGTGCATTCTCCTTTTTACCTAAACCCTAAAACAAAAAAGGTTCTAGCAAAATCAGCTTTAATCTCATATGATATGTGGGAGTCATTGGCAAAAAAAGCAAATGTTCCATGGGTAAAAACTGGAGTACTAGAGATTGCAATTAATGAGAATCAACACAAAAGTCTTGAGGAGTATATGGACTGGGGTGCTGAAAATGGAATTCCATCACAAGATTTGGAACTCTTAGATGCAAAACAAGTCTCACTTATGGAACCCAATGTCAAATGCCATTCAGCAATTTATTCTAAAAGAGAAGTGTCTACTGATTATGGTGCATTTACAAATGAAATCAAAAAAGAATCAAATATCCTAGGAACTAATTTTATTTTTGGAAAAAATGTTAAAGAAATTAAAAAAAATCAAAACGACTCTACAATAATTTTTGATGATGATGCAAATGTTACATCTGACTTTGTGATAAATTGCGCAGGCGGTAATTCATTAGACATTGCACAAATGTTTGGACTGGCAACAGAATACTCTGATATTCATTTTAGAGGTGAGTATTGGGTTGCAGACCCTCAGTATAGTGATCTTGTAAAGACTACTATCTACTCTGTTGCAGAATTCRAAGGTTATCCATTCCTTGATCCTCACTGGATAAAAAAAGCAGATGGCAAAACAGAAGTTGGCCCTAACGCAGTTCCAGTCCCAAGTCCTGAAACCTATGATGGATACATTGGAGATATTGGAACATCAATTTCTAAATTCAAAGACGTACTATCAGGTAATGCAAAAAAATTACTTTTTGATTCTGAATTTTTATCACTAATATCAAAAGAATGGCTAAGTTCTATTTCAAAAACTRCCATGATTAATCGCATCCAAAAGTTTATTCCAAAAATCAAACCAGAATTTTTCTCAAAGAAAGGAACCTCTGGAATTCGCTCTCCAGTAATTACTCCTCAAGGTAAATTCTTGCCAGATGTGCTGGAACTTGAAAATGAGCATTCCTTTAACATAATTAATTATAATTCCCCCGGAGCAACTGGAGCTCCAGCATATTCTGCCTTTATTGTTCAAAAACTCCAAGAAAAAGGATATTTGGATTACAAGCAAAAATCAATAGAGTCAATCTGGAGTTTTGATAGTGTCCTCAATCAAGCTTAATATCTAATAACAAATGAAATTTCAATATGCTTCCTGATAGATGTTCAGTTATGAAAGAGGGAAAACAATGTGTGAATCCACCAGAGTTTATTGTATCAATTGTTGATGACAAAGACGAATACATGGTGGGAGTCACTTGTGGACGTCATAAACAAATAGTATCAGGTAAGGTTGGATTTCTTCAAAATGAGGGAAAAATTCATGCTGGTAAGATTAATTTTTCACTAGTCAAAACAGTTGGAACTGCCTGTGCACATGGGGATGCTGATGATTTTATTCAAATTGACCTGAAATAATACCCAAAAATTGAAATATTTTAGATTTTTAGAATGATTATTGTATTTTGAATTATTATCTGATCTAGTCAAAATTGAACATATTTTGTTTATTGTAAAAAACGGGGCAGCAATCAGCGAAATTAGAAGCCCTCTTAGCATAAAACAAAAAGAAAAGTGGATCACAGTTGGTGATAATGATGGTCCTGCACACATGCATATTGATTCAGAGAAGATAAAATCAGCCAAATTTGTACAGGAACAAAAACCTGAGAAAATTAGTTTTAGTGTACGATTTTTTGATTCAGATGGAACTCGTATTTTAGCCGCATTTTTTACAAAAATGTATGATGAAAACATGTTACTGATTTCTGAAAGAAAAAAAATCTATGATACACTAGACCAAAAATATTCTTCAAAAATTTAATTTTTAAAAAAAAACTTGTCTGAAAAAGACAAGGAGAAAATATTAATTTAATTCTACTTTTTTCTTCTTTTCTTTTTCAGTTTGTAGTTTAGCTAATTCTAATTCTTCATTCGTATGTTTGAATTTTTTCAATCTGATACTACTTTACACTGTATCTATAAAAACTGGAGTTTTTTCAATAAAAAATAGCATGAAATTATTTGAAAAATTATGCCTAAATTCAATGATTCTCTAATACCCAACTGAATAAATTGGCTTTTTTCCACCCAACCCTAAATTCAAATTCTTTACAGTAATTCTTGCCATCTGCTCTCTTGTCTCCTTTGTGGAACTTCCAATGTGTGGTGCTAATACTACATTTGAGATTTTAGTTAACGGATGACTTTTTCCTATGGGCTCTGATTCAAACACATCTAGTCCTGCACCTGCAATAGTTTTTTTCTTTAGTGCTGAAACTAGATCTTTTTCTTTGATAATCTTTCCACGTGCAGTATTAATTAGAAATGCTGATTTTTTCATTTTTTTGAACACTTTTGAATCAAATAATGCATCAGTCTGTTCTGTGTGGGGCACGTGAATTGAAATGATATCACTTTGCGTAAATAATTTTTCTTGTGAGACATATTTTATGCCAAGTGCTTTTTCTTTAGATTTTGAAACACGTTTTCTGTTGTGATATATTATTTTCATATCAAATGCTTTTACTCTTTTAGCAAGTGTGCTTCCTATTCTACCCATTCCTAATATCCCCAAAGTTTTTCCCTGAAGATCAATCCCAACATAATCGTATGCACCGTAAATTTGCCTCCATTTCCCACTCCGAATAATTTTATCTCCTTCAGAAACTCTTCGCATTACATCTAGGATTAATGTAAATGCCAAATCAGCAGTTGCATCAGTTAAAACTTCAGGAGTATACCCTACACGAATTTTCTTCTTTATTGCATGACTAATGTCAATGTGATCAAAACCTACGCTATACGTACTAATCACTTTAAGATTTGCTGCCAAGTCCATCATTTTTTTATCAATTTTGTCATATGGGAAACAAATCAGTCCATCAATTGTTTTAATTTTATTTTTCAATATATTTTTGGGAATGGGAATTTTTCCTGAATRAATTTCTATCTGATATTTTTTCCTCAACTCTTTTAATGCAAACTCATGAAGTRTTCTGGTAAGAAACACTCTTTTTTTTTGCATTATTTCTAAGAATCAGCTAAACCATTTATACGATTTCYTTCTAAYCAATTYTRATGTCTTCAAAAGTTGAAGAAGAAGAGGAATTTGCAATTTGTGTAGAATGTGGAAATTCTATTGAAAAATGTGGTTGTGTDTGTCCTTAYTGTGGGGAGCGAGATGATTGTAAATGTGCCTTGTTTGATGCAGCCACAGGAGGTTGATCAATTTGGTAAAACAGATTATTATTATTCAATATGAAGGTGATATGTTATGAGCACAGTTGATTTTACATGGCTAATTGGTGGTCCCCAAGGAAGTGGGGTAGAGTCTGGTGCAAATATTTTCTCACGTGTTTGTGCTGAAATGGGATATCAGGTATTTGGAAAAMGAGAATTTTATTCAAACATCAAAGGTGAGCATAGCTACTTTACAGTAAGAATTGCTGATAAAAAAATTCATTCAAATGTTAATGATGTTAATTTAATGGCATCCTTTGATGCTGAAACAATTTTTCGTCATTATGATGAAGTAATTTCAGGTGGYGGAATAATTTATGATTCAGATATTGAAAAGATAACAACAGATGCAGTTCATACCCTTGATGCACCMTTCAAAGAAAGATTACACAARGAACTAGAATCAAAAAATAARCCATTTACCATTGCAGGTGTTTTAGAGATYGCAAAAGAGAAAGGTGTTATACTCTACCCTGTATCATTCAAATCTATTTTACTAACCTTATCTGAAGAAACTGAAAATCCTCGCCTTAAAGGATTGATTAGAATGTTCAATGTAATTGGAGTATCACTATCTTTAGGATTAGTAAGAATGCCACCTGATTCTTTACAAAAAACAATCGGGACTATCTTTGCAAAGAAACCAGAGATTGCAAAAATCAATCAAATAACTGCAACTTATTCATACAATTATGCTACTGTCAAATTTGAAAATTTTGATTGCACTTTACCTGGAACACAAAAAGAACCTGGAACTCTTTTGATTCAAGGATTTCAGGGAACAGCATTAGGAAAAATGGCAGCTGGTTGTAGATTCCAACCATACTATCCAATCACTCCTGCATCTGATGAATCAGTATATCTTGAATCAAATGAGATTTTAGAAATCATTGATGATAGACCCGGGTCTACTGCAGTAATCCAAACAGAAGATGAAATTTGTGCAATTGGAATGACTATTGGAGCCGCTCTAACTGGAACACGTTCTGCTACTTGTACATCAGGACCAGGATTTGCACTAATGACTGAGATGCTAGGTTGGGCGGGAATTAATGAAGTATCTATAGTAATTACTGCTTATCAAAGAAGTGGCCCATCAACTGGACTTCCAACAAGACATGGACAAGATGATCTTTTATTTTCAGTGTATGCTGGAGCTGGAGATTTTCCAAAAATTGTTTATGCATCAGGAGAAATTGAGGAGAGCTTCTATGACACTGGAAATTGTTTTAATTATGCTGATACTTTTCAGGTTCCAGTAATTCACATGATGGACAARTTTCATGCAAGTTCTGTAATTACGTGTCCACGATTTGAACCAGAAAAAATTTCAATTGATAGAGGTAAATTATTAGAAAAAGTTGAAGATGGATATAGAAGATTTGAATTTACTGATGATGGAATATCTCCACGTTCAAGATTGGGAATTGATAATGGAATCTTTTGGAATACTGGAGATGAGTCRGATGAGCRAGGACACATTWCAGAAGATCCARTTTYACGTGTAAAWATGATGGATAAGAGAATGTCWAGATTRGATTTGATTCTTGARCGAATTCCTAAGGAACAACAAGCAGTTTCTTTTGGTATTGAGGATTTTACTRTWATTTCATGGGGYTCTACMATGGGGCCAYTAYTTGATGCAATAGATATGCTAAAAAAAGAAGGAATCTCAATTGGATTAGTTCAAATGAAATTRATGCATCCATTYCCAGCTGATTATGTGACATCATTACTCAAAGATGCTAAAACAATAATTGATGTTGAGGCAAATCAGTCAGGACAATTAGCAAAATTATTCAAACAAAATGTTGGACGTGATRTYGATTATTTTATYTTAAAATACACTGGACGTGCAATGACTAGTACTGAAGTGTATGATTCMCTAAAAAGAATTGTACAAAACAAAGCARACAAACGGGAGATTTTAATGCATGGCGCTTAAACCTGCTGAATTCAAAACAGACGTCCATAATGATTGGTGTCCTGGATGTGGTGACTTTGGAATAGTCAATGCCATCCAAATGGCGCTAGCTGATATGGGATTACAACGAGACAAGACTGCAATATTTTCTGGAATTGGTTGTTCTGGAAAGACATCTCACTTTATTAACACATATGGTATCCACACATTGCATGGACGAGTTTTAACATTTGCACAAGGAGCAAAGATTGCAAATCCTGAGATGACCATTATTGCTGCAGGTGGTGATGGTGATGGTTTAGGGATTGGTGCAGGTCACTTTGTTGCAGCAGGTAGACGAAATGTAGACATGACTTACATTATTTTTGATAATGGCGTTTACGGATTAACTAAAGGACAAGCTTCTCCTACCTTGAGATTAGGTGAAAAAACAAAATCTCTTCCATCAGCAAATACCAACTCAAATGTAAATCCAATTGGATTAGCAATTGCAAGTGGTTTTACATTTGTCGCCCGTGGTTATTCTTATGATATTAAACATCTCAAATCTTTGATAATTCAAGCAGTCAAACATCCTGGATTATCTTTTTTAGATATATTACAACCATGTCCTACATACAATGATCTTAACACTAGAGATTGGTATGCTGGGGCAGATTTGATGGATGAGGCCCAAAAAAGACATTCAAGAATTTACAAACTAGAGGAGCAAGGATTTGAGCCAGTAGTTCATTATGATTCTGAAGTTGAAGTAAATGAGAAACTATCTCAAGCACTAATCAAGTCACTTGAGTGGGGAAACAAAATCCCAATTGGTGTATTTTACAAAAATGAAATTACTACGCCATATACAGTTAGAATACAAGACCACATTCCAAATTATTTAGATAATCCTCCAGCAAAGCAAAATATTTCTAAAAATGGATATTCGAATACTGATATTTCAAAACTTTTAGATTCACTAGAAGTCTAATCTATTTTTGTAATTTTGAGGCTAATTCTAGAGTTTCATCAACCATTACCTTTAGTCTATTTTGAGTATCTTCATTTGAAATTGCATTATTTGCAATATCATCTGTAGTTATAAAAACTGCTTTTGGATTTGTTATTACTCTAAAATATGATAATAGTTGTGTGAGTAGAGTTTGGACATCAGTAAACCCAATTTGTCCTGCAGCTAAAATTGTCATTCCTGCTACTTTACCTTCAGTTTTTTTATAATTGATATATTCAAACAAATTTTTTAATGCTGAACTAAAAAACGAATTGTAAATCGGAGTTCCAATTAACCATACATCAGCTTCTGTAATGTCATTTGCAGCATTCTTTGTTGCTTCATTGTATTCATCTTCATATCCTCTATAGCACTCAATTTGACCCTCTGACAAATTGATCAATTTTGTATCTGCATTTTTTGATTTTGCATATTCATAAACAAATTTCATTAAAATTTGAGTATTGCCATTTTTTCTTGGACTGCCAGAAATTACAACAACTTTCATATTCTCATCAATCAATATGTGTATATAAATTTCAATGATTTTTTTTGATTTTTATTTTATTCTTTATCGAGTTAATTATACATAAACAGTCAAGCCTGCAATGTATAGAATCTGGGATAATCTTTTTGTAACTTGGATGTGTATAGAAAAATGTTGAATAATTTAACAAAAAAGAAACAGTTCTGCGGTTATTGCCCTGAAGATAAATGCCTACCTGATTGTAAAATATGTACTTCACGTAGAGGCAATACCAGTAATTGTTAGAATACTAGTATTTCATCTATCAATTACTGGATAAATTTTGTGAAATTAATCTGAAATTTCAATCATCTTTTTACCGCAATTTGGACATGATATGTTTGGAATTTTATCAAGTAATGTCATTGGCATATTGCAATTATTACAATTCCAAGTTGGCATTAATTTTCTACGCAAAAATGGAATATACTGGTATGCTTGATTATTTTAGACAAAACAGAAATATTATTTGAGCCCAAAAATAGCATTTTTTTCTTAGAAACTAAAAGTTATAGGCAAGTTTTATGGAATATTATTTTGCGTTTGAACATTCCTGAAGCCAATAAAATTTTTAGAAAATCTATCCTCAAGGGTTTCTTTGAGCCAGAATTAGTTGGTCTTGATTTTAAAAAATCTCCTGTAAAACATCCTATGATAAATGATGATGGTCTCATGCAATCTGATTTATTGCATATTTTCTTTGATATTGAAACTGGTTCTGATTATCCTGATGGTGATGAATGGTTTATTGTAGATATGCTATTTCCTCACGATGTTACCATTCCAGATAATTTGAAGGGAACTGATTATTTTACTACCATCTCTGCAGGTGATGATGTAACGTTTTGGCATCATCGTGAACTAATTCGTTACAAGTATGGAAAATCAAAGAAACTTGATGAGGCTTTGAGTTTTATCGAATCAAAATACAAAGAACTTCATGGATTACTTGAACCATTACAAAAAGATCTCAAATAATCTCTTCCCATGATTCATTTCTGAAAACATATTTTTTATTTTCAGATGTTGCTGTATTTAGACGCCATCTGACTGATGTTGCATCAAATTTGTAGATAATCTCTGAAATCCCTGTTGGTGTTTTTTGAGGATCTAGATGATATTGTAATAATTCTAACACTGAATCAATTTTCTCAATTGCATTATTGAATTTCTGTCTATCTACAATATCAACGATGAAAATAATTTTTGGAATTCCCGAGAAATTGATTTTGATTTTTAATGCATTGCTATTTCCTCGTCTTCTCTTCATTTCCTTGAAAACTGATTTGACTTTTTCCCAACGCTTAAAATCAAACCACTGAAAAAATTCTTCATTAAATGTRAGTGGGATTTTTAGTTCCAAGTARCTCACAAAGTTCTCATCATTTGATTCAATCTCATCTTGAATAATTGTAAAGTGAGAGTTTAGAAATCCATACAGTACCTCAATCTCCCATGGTGAAATTCCATAATATTGCAATCTGGCCTTGATAGTTTCAGACATTGACTCTAAATCTCAAAAATTGTAATTAAATCTTCAATCTAGAGCCAATTTATGATAAATTCACCTTAAAATTATATTGCTATAGTTTCTACCTTCACCATGAAGAAAGAATATGTGGTAAAAAGTATCGATTCTGCACCTGATGGGGCACCATACGTCGTAATTTCATTATCCTCAATAAAAGATCTAAAAGAGGGAACCCAAAGTCCACAACCAGCATTTGGGACACCAAAAGTTATGGGATTCTCAAACATGAATGATATGATGAAGGATCTAAACAAGATGATGGGAGGAATGGGTGCACAAGGTTCTGTTACTCAATTAAAACTTGAGATGCATGAATACAAAGACATGGGTCTCTCAGTTGGTGATAAGGTATTTTTGGATTTGACAAAAGCTGAAACACTTGGTGTTTAATCTAATAGATAGTATCAAAAAATTTCCAGCCATAAAGAAACACTATGGTTACAATCACAAATACCATTGGTTTCCATGCAATTACTGGGATTCCAGGTGTTGCTAATTTGACTTTGTAATTATCTAAAATCTCTGTAACGTTTTGTTTTAATTTATTGTGCCAAACATTATACTCTACATGATATTTTTTTAGAATTTCTTCAACCTCATAAACTACTGGAGTTCTTTGAGAGAAAAGATGCTGTAAATAATCCCTTGAGACTTCRACTTCTGCATGAATTCCAATTAATCCCTTTTTCAAATCAACCATTCTAATATGCATCTCCCATGGTTTTCTTAATTTCAGATTTATCCCGCTTCCGATTTGGTTTGGTTGTTTATGTTCAAATTTTACTTTAGTGAATCCCTCTTCTGCGAACATTTTCATCAATTCATCAAAACTTTTCTTTACAACAATGTGGAGTTGCTCTACCCCATTTTTACTATCAACATCGATTTTGTGTTTTAATCCATCAAGAAATGAAATAGTTTTTGGATATTTGGTGACGTACTCCATATTTTTTTTCACTAAATTCCTATATTTAAAGCAAAACCAGTTTTACTTCGTAGTATTTGGTGGACTTGATAATCCTCTAACGTATACACATTGATCTGGAGATATTGCCATCTCTGATGGACTGATTTTTCTATCAGTCAGTTTTGCACCAGAATCTCTAACTATTGAAAATGGTTTTGATTCAGCACCCTCCCCCATTTTGTGATTAGCAATTGTTGCAAGATTATCCACAACTGCTTGAAATGTCACTTTTAGTGGATTGCCATCAAGATCTTTTTTTGATCTCATATCTAATACYGGTTCAATTCCTGCACATGCAATTGCYACACCTGATGTTCCAATYCTTGCAGGCATTAGCCTRCTATCTACTAGAATAATTCCTACRTGAATTAACATCTTTAAGAAAATCTTTCTGCGAAGCTGCTCTGYAACAAGATATGGATTTGTAGGATAYAAAATTATTTTATCTTTTTTTGCATTTGATTTGTCAATTCCTGCATTTGGTGCCATGATGTTATCTGATGATGTAATTACAAATCCTCCAATTCCGCCAAAAATTTTGTCTGATTCTCTGATGATAATTTCGGCAATTTGCGGTTTTAGTTGATATGTTTCTGAAATCTCTTTACCCATTATTGATGGCTTTACACTGGGTAAATCCATGATTCTGCCCTGTGAATTTGATATGAATTTTGTAGATATTACAATYACATCNCCCTTCCTGTAATTTYTCATTGTTTTTTTCTAATGTCTCAAATAATATCTCAAAAACATCAAATTCTCCCTCCATTCTCTTTGATAGGAGCGGTAAAACRGTTAATGACATAGTATTCTGAGAATTGKTTTTCTTTTTTATTGTTCTGTAAAGCTTTTAATCTGTAGGAATAGCTTTTTTGATTATGAATATTGTTGAGAAGATYCTCGCACGTGCATCTGGAAAATCATCTGTTTCCCCTGATGATGTAATCTTTGCAAATGTTGACAAGGTAATGATGCATGATGTATCAGGCCCTGGTGTAATCAAAGTATTTGATAAATTAAAAAAACAAGGAATTTCAGTTGACAAGTTATGGGATCCTACCAAAGTTTGGGTAGCCGAAGATCATTTTGTTCCTTCAGCAGAAAAAATATCAGCTGAAAATATTGTAAAATTATCAAAATTCACAAAAAAATATGGAATTGAAAAACACTTCAAGTATGGGATGGGTCAATACGGAATTTGYCATACTCTATCTCATGAAGAAGCATTGGTGATGCCCGGTGATGTTTATGTTGGTGGTGATTCTCATACAAACACTACAGGAGCATTAGGTGCATTTGCATGTGGATTAGGACATACTGATATTGCATACGTATTGTTAAATGGACGAATWTGGTTCAAGGTTCCTGAAACGATTTACTTTAAGATAAATGGAAAATTACCAGACCATGTAATGGCMAAAGATKTGATTCTAAAAATTATTGGTGATATTGGAAATGATGGTGGWGCATATAGAACCATGCAGTTTGGAGGAAGTGGTATTGATGAGATGTCAGTTGAGAGTAGATTGACATTATGTAACATGACTACAGAGGCTGGTGCCAAGAATGGTATAGTTGAACCAGATCAAAAAGTAGTTGACTATCTTTCAAGTAGAGGAGCAACTAATGTACAAATGATTAAAGGAGATGCTGATTCAGAGTATGCCAAAATATTTGAGTATGAAAGTTCAGAGATGGAACCAATTGTGGCAAAACCATTTTCTCCTGATAATATTACTATAGTTCGAGAAGCACCAAATGTTGAATTAGATAAATCCTATATCGGCTCATGCACTGGTGCAAAATATGAGGATTTAGAGGCAGCAGCTAAAATTCTAAAGGGACGAAAAGTAAAGATTAGAACTGAAATTTTACCTGCAGCAATTTCAATTTATCAGAAAGCCATGGAGAATGGTTTATTGAAAATTTTCTTAGATGCTGGTGCAACAGTTGGACCACCTACATGTGGTGCCTGCTGTGGTGCACACATGGGAGTTTTGGCAAAAGATGAAATCTGCATTAGTACAACTAATAGAAATTTCCCAGGTAGGATGGGTCACATTGAATCACAAACCTATCTCTCATCYCCAATGGTTGCAGCHGCATCAGCTGTTACTGGAAAAATTACTGATCCGAGGGACTTGWAWTGAAAGGAAAYATCATAAAATATGCTCGAGACAATATTGATACTGATGTAATTATCCCTGGTCAATATCTAAAAATTCACGATTATGCAGAACTTGCAACTCATGCAATGGAGGGATTAGATCCTGATTTTCATTMCAAAGTAAAGGAAGGTGATTTTATTTTGTCTGGAAAAAATTTTGGATGTGGTTCAAGTCGAGAACATGCACCTATTGCCTTATCTCATTGTGGGATAAAAGCTGTTTTGGCATTATCTTTTGCCCGAATTTTTTATAGAAATGCAGTTGATGGCGCATTTTTGTTACCAATTGAGATTGACCAKGATGCATATGATGGAATTGCTGAAGGTGATGAAATAGAAATTGATGTTTCAGCAAATGARATTAAAAATAATACAAAAAATCAAACATACAAAATGAAACCATTCTCMGAAATTATTGGAAAGATAATTGYTGCAGGTGGTCTTTTCAAATACAAGCCAGACTTGGATTAACATGGGAAAAACTCTTTTTGAAAAAATTTGGGATTCTCATCTTGTTGAAGAAAAACAAAATGAACCATCATTAATTTACATTGATAGACATCTAATCCAYGAAGTAACATCTCCACAAGCTTTTGATGGATTGCGTATGAATAATCGTAAAGTAAGACGHCCTGATCTAACTATTGCTACAATGGATCATAACGTTCCAACAACTGACCGCTCACTACCAATCTTAGATCAAACATCATCAATCCAAATCAAAACTTTGGAAAAAAATTGTAAAGATTTTGGAATTACTCTATTTGGWATGGATAGTCCTAACCAGGGAATAGTTCATGTWATTGGCCCTCAGTTGGGAATTACTTTACCTGGAGCAACTATTGTTTGCGGTGATAGTCACACATCTACTCATGGAGCATTTGGTGCTTTGGCTTTAGGTATTGGGACTAGTGATGTTGAGCATGTTTTGGCATCTCAAACCATGTGGCTAGAAAAACCAAAACCMTTTGAGATTAGAGTTGAGGGAAAAAGAAAAAATCCYCATGCAGTAACTGCTAAAGATATCGTAYTATCAATTATCAAAAATATTGGGACTGGTGGTGGAAATGGAACTGTAATTGAATATCGTGGTCAAGGAATTACTGATTTATCCATGGRGCAGAGAATGACTATTTGYAACATGTCAATTGAGGCAGGAGCTCGTGCTGGRTTGATTGCCCCWGATGAGAAAACWTTTGATTATCTTCGAGGTAGAGAGTTTACTCCAAAAAATTATGAATCACTAGTTGATACTTGGAGGGATACACTTCACACAGATAGTGATGCAAAATTTGAAAAAGAATTTACTTTACACATTGATGATATTGCACCACAAGTGAGTTGGGGAACTAATCCTGGAATGACTTGCGATGTTACTGAATCAGTTCCATCCCCTGATGAATATTCTAAAGGTGATGCCAATCAAANGAAAGGGAGCAGAAAAAGCATTAGAGTATATGGATTTGAAATCTGGAACATCAATTATGGATATCAAAATTAATAGAGTCTTTATTGGTTCATGCACTAATGCTCGATTAGAAGATCTCATTGAAGCATCTAAAGTAATTCAAGGGAATAAAGTATCCTCTGAAGTTCGGGCCATGGTAGTTCCTGGTTCTCAAATGGTAAAAAAACAAGCAGAAGAATTGGGTCTTGATAAAATTTTCACTGATGCTAATTTTGAGTGGAGAGAATCTGGATGCAGTATGTGTCTTGGAATGAATCCTGATATTTTATCTCCTGGTGAGCGATGTGCTAGTACATCAAATAGAAATTTTGAGGGACGTCAGGGAAATGGGGGRCGAACTCATCTAGTTAGTCCTGTAATGGCTGCAGCTGCTGCAATTAATGGTCACTTTGTTGATGTTCGAGAGTTGGAGTTGAATTAAGATGGAGCCATTTCATAATGTAGCAAGTATAGTGACTCCCCTTGATATGGTAAATGTTGATACTGATCAGATAGTTCCAAAACAATTTTTAAAATTAGTTCAAAAATCAGGATTTGGAAAGTTTCTATTTTTTAATTGGAGATTTGATGAAAACGAGAATCCAAAAACWGATTTTGTATTAAATRATTCAAAATATCAAGGCTCAAAAATTTTGATTACAGGCGATAACTTTGGGTGTGGCTCAAGTAGAGAGCATGCAGTATGGGCCTTGCAAGACTATGGATTTTCTGTAGTAATTGCACCATCCTTTGCTGATATTTTCTTTAGTAATTGTTTCAAAAATGGATTATTACCCATCTCTTTGGATCAAAAGATTGTTGAATCTCTTCAGCAAGAAACTACACCAATTCATGTAGATTTGGAAAAACAAATAATCAAAACTGATTCAAAAGARATTGCTTTTGAAATTAATTCTCACAAGAAAAAAATTCTCTTAGAGGGTCTTGATGATATTGCTCAAACTTTTCAATTAGAAGATAAAATWACAGAATTTGAGARAAACTCTACAATCCCATCTGTTTTATGATCTTTTTTACTGTTTTTTGATTTCTCTCTAATACCATTGGGGATTCTGCATCAATCCATTCTGAATCCCCTACATCAAAGGCACTAATTTTTCCCTCTTTAGATAATTGCTGCAAAATATCAAATGACAAGTTTATTTCTTTTTTCTTTAATTTCTTTATTCTTTTAATGATGTCTGGTCCTAGCATGTAAATCCCGAGGCATTCAGATAGTTGTAATTTCATTATTGGTTTTTCTTTGAATTCTTTGATAATTCCATTCTCAACTATTGCAAATCCTGTTTCCTCTTTTCTTTTTGTTCTAGTTGCTATAGTTGCAGAGCTTTTCTTTTCTTTGAAAATATCCCTCATTTTTTTAATATCAACTGCACACAGATTATCTACAAACCACAACAAAAATTCTGATTCTCCTTTGAGATTTTTCTCAATGTGAAGTAAATCCCCACCGGTACCACTTTGTGAATCTTGAACAAATGAAATATTTTTTTGATTCCCAAAATAATTCTTGATTTGTCCTCCTAGTCCATTAAAATCAGAAACTATGATGACCTCTTTTATGAAATTAAATGATTTTAGATATTTTACTACATAATCAATTAATGGCTTGTCATCAATTGGCGACATTGCTTTGGGAAAGAATTCAGTGTATGGTTTACCTCTAGTTCCTTTACCGCCTGCTAAAATTATAGCCTTCACAGTCTAACGGTATGATTTCTGCTTTCTTCTTCTTGCACCAGGTCCGCCAAATTTCTTTGGTTCTTTTTGTCTGGCATCGCCACTGATTAGATATTTATCAAAATCAGTAATTCGTTTTCTGAGATCATCTCTGGTAGATTTTGGGAATGGATGGTCTTTTGGTTCTTTCTTGGATTTAGTCCATCCAGTAAGTGCTCTTGAGATTCCAGTTGCAATTGCGCTGGCTTGTCCCATAAAACCTCCCCCTCTAACTCTAACAGAAATATCAATTTTCTCTCTTAAATCACCTGAAATTTCTATTGGTGCTAGAATTACTTCACGTGCAGTTTCTTGTGGAATCATTTCAACTGGAACGTTGTTGATTCTAATTTTGCCTTTACCTTTTGTAATGTAAATATGTGCACTAGCTCTTTTTCTAGTTGCAAAATAAATTTCAGTTTTTGGAGTTGTCATTCAGTCCACCCTATCACTCTGCATAATGCAGCCATTGTMGTATAGTTTGATGATGGTTTTCTAATCAATGCTTTCTCAAATTGRATTTTTTCAAGTGATTTTAATTCTTTTGGTGATCCAATGTATGCTCTRAGTCTTTTGAATGCTGCAATACCTGATGGTTTTCCTTCAAAAGGTAACATACCTCTAATCATTTTTGAAATGATTGTATCYGGTCTTCTGTAATGGACTGGWCCGTGTTTTGGATKAATAATACTGTTAATTTCTAAAAATGCTTTGTATTCATTGATGAGGTTATCTCTAGTTCCACTGTACATAATTTTTTCACAATTTACTAGTGTAACTCTATTTCCCTGAATTAACAATTTTGCAACATGTGATGATAGTCTACCTGCGATATGGTTTGTTGCATCAACTACAATTGGTCTATCTGTTCTGACTACTGTCTCTTGTTTAGATGTTCGAATGGATTTGTTAATTCTTCCATTAGCCAAGGAATACTACTCCTTTACCTGTTGGGTTTTGCTCAATTAGTTTTGTATGGCTGATTAGTTTTCCACCTTTTTCTAAAATTTTATCTGCTGCAGAATCAGAAATTGAGAAAGAGTATAATGTAATTTTATGACCGACATCACCTGTCCCAAGAACTTTACCTGGAAAGACTACTGTATCGTTTTCTTTAGTTAGTTGTGCAATTCTATTCAAGTTGATGTCTCGTCTTGCAATTGATGGTTTTAGGGCATATTCTGCTAGTTTTGCCCAAATTGGAGCATCATTTTTAGTTGATGCACTTTTCAGTTCTTTTGCCATACATATAACGACTTGACTAGTCATGTGAATAATCCGATTTAAAACCCAAATATAATGTGTATGCTTGAATTAATCTTTAATTTGATTAATCATTTCTTTAAAGTCAATTAATTTGGTATTAACCTCATCAATTCCTGAGAGAATRATTTGTTCTGGTTTTAGTGCACCWGTTGATTCTACTGTAAGTGTACTTTCYCCTTCTTTGTCTGTATCAGTTAAAGTTGCAATGTTTGATGAATTCCATTTTGCATGRTCTGTTCCRCGTCCTAGTCTTGCATARCACTCCATCTTGATACTTTGACCTGGTGCTAGTTGGACTATTGGAATTTTACCTGAAATTGGTTTAATTGATTCATCTTCTGATGCTAGATCRCTTGAATATATGGTTCTAGTTTCATTTGATTCGCCAGCATCTAAAACAAACATTACTTTACAGTTTGTACAACCTGTTTCACTGTGACAATCACATTTTGATGGTTCGTTAAATCTTGACAAGTCAGTTGTAATTGGAATTAGTCCTAATCTGTGTGCTATTCCCTCATCTGCTAGTACTGAGGAATTATGAATTATATCTACTGTATCAATTGCAAAAACTGGAACACCATTAAGACATACACGTCTTAGGGCATTGGCATATTGCAATGTAACACCTTTTAGTTTTACAGACATTTTTTTATCAGTTTGGCTAATAATATCTAATGATGACAAATCTTGAACAAAATCTTCAAAGTCCACATAAATATCTAGCTGGTTTTATGTATAGTTATTATAACTTTCTAGTGACAGTATCTTGATTATCTCCAGTTAGAATTACCAAAAATCAAACTTTATTGTTAATTTGACCCAATTTCTTGTTGTTTAATCTTTTGACTTCTTTGCTGTTGCTTCTTAGACTTATTTTAATAAAATATGTGTAAACCTACCACGGTTTGAACTAAATTCATTTATAGTCAAAATTCCCTTAAGGGGCATTCTATTTGGTTCAAATCTCTAAACTACCCGGCGGCAATCCGCTGATGATATGATGCTGTACTTTAAAATTAGTAAGCAGTATAACATTCTCTTGGATAAAGTACGATCTTTATAATCTTGAATCAAAACTTTCTATTGATAATCCGTAATACCCTGTAATTCTTTAAGATGTGTTTCATCTTTTACTTTTCCCTTAATTACTTCTAGAGTTTGTGAATGCATGGAAAAAACTCTGGGTGAGTCTTTTAATGGATCGTAGTCAACAAGTATGTCAAATCTATAATCCCATAAGACTTGCATTTTGATCACTAACGTTCGGAGTTTTTCCATAGTACATGAATCTCATTTAGGCATTACTTTTCTAATTTGTGGTTGTACACTCATACTTTCAACAATGGGTTTGATTCTTTTCTCTGCTAATGATAATCTCATAGAATGTCCATATTGATCACGAATTTGATAAATTTTTTTAAGATCATCAAATATTTCTTGATTAATAATTTCTTTTTCTTTAAGAATTTCAAGAATCACATTTCTGGAAATTCCTCTGGCTTTTTCGGAACGAGTTAATAAAACAATACAATCTTTTACTAGATTTTCTACATAGTTGGTAAGAAGAAATATTTCTGTTCTAAGACCTATATTTTTGTTAATTTCCTCAAGGTATTCTTTACCTATTATTTTTCTATTTTCCATTAATTTCTCTTTATCAAATTTATCTTCAGCCATGGTATTTTTTCGTACTCTCAAATTCTATATCAAGTGAGGAATGTTTTAGTGTTTATCGTAAGCTAAGTTCACAGTATGAAATACCCTTGACAAAGTTCATTTTTAGATGCAAAATTTGAAGTCTGTTAATGATTCATTTAACATTGACTGATAATTTAATAATCTTAAAGTAATTTTTAACAAATGTGAAATTAACAAAATCATTTACATTAACGGGGGATTTTTTCATTTCCGATAAAAATTATCGAGGAACCTTATCATATGATCCAAAAAATGGACTTTTTCTAAAATTAAAAAATTTACCATTAGAATACGATCACAAATCCTTTTCATTAATGACAGGAATAATTGATGGGGAACCATACTCCTGTACATTACTAAATCTATACTCATAAGAAAATGTGTTTAGTGGTAATCCTGATGGTATTACAAGGACTTCAACATTCACAGTTGCAGCAATGTTGGGAGATAAACAAATCACAGATCCAGAAAAATTACTATTTACCAAAGTTCGATTTATTTACTCTAATTTTCGTGAGTGGTTAAACAAACCAACAGTAGTTGCTACTCTAAATCATGGAGATGAAAAAGATGATAACATTCTATTGAAAAATTTTTCAAATATCAATGGTTCAGCAAACTGCATGATTCTACCAGTTTTTTTCATATTTGATTTTGAGGTAATTGTGAATTACATCGTAATCAAGATACCCAATGTGGGTGTTGTGGGTGTAATTCGTTTTTACTCTGGTTAGTATTGGGGATATTTCTCTGATTTTTTTGCCTGTAAAGTTCGGGATCTGTTTGAACAAAAAAATCAAAAACAAATTGACGTCTTTAGCTTTTCTGCGCAGACATTATCAATTCATACATCTTTTCAATAGTGGTTCCCTTTCTGTTGAAAGCAAAGATATTTTTTTTAAGAACCTCTGCTTCCTCCTCTGGACTCACAGAAACTGCAGTATTGATTATAATCTTATTCTCTTGTAGGATTCCCTTTTGCTCC
>NVWC01000036.1 GCA_002317795.1 Nitrososphaerota archaeon | reverse complement strand
GTTTGGCTTGCTGATTCTTCAGGATTTAAACAGACAGAGATAAGGCAAAATATGAAAAAGCAGTAAAACTTGCAAAGGAGATTAATAAAATTAAAGATAGAATAGTAAAGGATTTGAAAAATAAGGATCCACGAATCAGTAGAATTGCTACAGTATGTTATTTGATTTATAGAACTTCAATGAGGGTAGGAGACGAAAAAGATCCAGATGAGGCAGATACAGTAGGTGCCACTACCCTAAGAAAAGAGCATATCAAAATCACTGCAGATGCTATTGAATTTGATTTTCTAGGTAAAGATAGTGTAAGATGGCAAGAAAAGCTAATTGTAGAAGGAGAAGATAAACAATTCCAAGAGAATCTAAAAAAATTAATTGAAAAGATAAAACCAAAAGATGAGATTTTTGGAAATATTACATCAAGACATGTCAATGTGTATTATTCAAGTATTGTAAAGGGATTAACTGCCAAAGTATTCAGAACATATCTTGCAACATCAGTAGTCAAAAAATATCTTGTAGAGCATGATAACATGAAAGGAAAATCGGCAAATGAAAAATTATACCATGCAAAATTAGCAAATCTAGAAGCTGCAATGATGTGTAATCACAAGAGAACTATTCCAAAAACATTTGAGGAATCATTGCAGAAAAAAAGAGATTCATTAAAAAAGAGAGGAAAAGAAAAAGCATGGGAAAAAACAAAAGAGTCTTTGAAAAAAGTAGAAACATCCACCCCAAAGACTGACACTCAAAAGAAAAGTAAAGAAAAACGAATTAAAACACTGAATGAACAAGTGAAAAAACAAAAAATCAAACATAAAGAAAGAATGGAAAAATTAGAGTTACAAATTGATTTATCTGAAAAAACTAGAGATTACAATGTTGGAACATCATTAAGAAACTATATTGATCCAAGAATTTTCAAAGCTTGGACTGATGAGGTAGGTGTAGAATGGGAGAAATTGTACACTGCTGCATTACAAAAGAAATTCCTTTGGGTAAAAAATGAAAATTTGAAATGGTCAGAGATTACCAAACAGTAAAAATTCAATCATTATTCCATACGTAGCATTTAATTTCCCAAATTTTTAGGCATATACTATGCCGGGGTAGCTCAGCCTGGTTAGAGTGCCAGTTAATTTGGTAAACTCTAACGGTTCTCCAACTAAGGCAATACTCATAATCTGGAGGTCGTGGGTTCGAAACCCACCCCCGGCACACATAATTTATTCAATAATTTCCTTTCGGCAAATAGGTTCAATGTTACAATTATCAAGTCTAAAAATTGTTAATCAATGAATTTTTTGAGATTTTTGCATCTATTTCTAATTGTCACTTCAGTTACTCCTGAAGCCTCAGCCATAGTTTTTTGCGTAATATGCTCTTCAGTTACAAGACTGGCCAAGTATAATGCAGAAGCTGCCAAACCCATAGGGTCTTTCCCTGAAAGGATTTGCTCTTTTTCTGCTTGTTTTAGAATATTCATTGCATAGCGTTTTGTTTTTTCAGATAATTTGACAATACTTGCAATCTTTGCAATGCATGAAACTGAATCAATTATTGGCATTCTCAAGTCTAATTATTTTACTATCAATCTGTAACATCCAGATAATTCTTTTTTTGTAACGTTAATTGTACTTGAAACTTCTTTTAATGTTCTTGGTGTTTCTGTTTCACGACATGCCGCATATAATGAGGAWGCAATCATTGCAGTAATAGAACGACCTCTCACTAATTTTCGCTCTAGTACTTTTCTGTAAATATAAGCTGCTTTTTCAGATACACTATCAGATAAGGATAACTTTTCTTTCATTTTGAGTAGTTCACTTAGTGCTTGTTTGAGATTTTTATCTGTAGAATTATGAGTAGTACTTCTACTGTCCAGTTTTCGGAGTTGACTCAGAGATGCTTTCATGGATGAGGATAATGGCTTTCCTGATGCATCTTTGTTAATTGGATTAATTATACTACTAAGACCATTATCATGTCTAGTTAGTGATGTTCTATCACCAGTGCGCGATTTACTTACTGCACTATCTGAGAAAATTCTTTCAGAGCCATTATCTGAAATTTTTTCATCAATTACAAACCCACATTTTCCACAAAATACTTCTCCAGATACACCATCAGTGACTAGATTATGTTTTCCACATCTAGGACATTTTTCTTTATTTTGGAGTTGTTGCGACATGATATCAAAAAAGCAGTATTGTTTTGGATAAATAAACCATCAATTTCATTTATTGGTGGTGACAATCAATGCTGGTGTTGAAAAAACCTCGTTTAAAGAAATTTAAAATGGATTTTTAGAAATAGATCATGGTTACGTGCATTAAATGCTATCAAAAACATCATGAACAATGTGTGGGAAAAACAGGGTTATTTGACTGTGATTGTGAGATTTGTAAAAAATAGATTTCATGGTTTTTTGATCAAGTAATCAAACCCTTCCTCGACGGTAGGCAACTCATATTTTTCAATTTGTTCCCGGATTATCATTGAAGGAATTGATTTGTTTTCTAAAACTTTTCTATGTTTCAATCTTTGCCAAATCACATTCTCGGGAATAACAAAGTAGACTCCCTTGATGATGATTTTTTTTCCATATCTCTTTGCCATTTTTCTGAGTTTCAGAATAAGACTGCGTCTTATTTCAGAGTCTAGATTAGTTCTGTCAATCACAAAATTAATGTTATTTTTTATACAGTACTCTATATCATCGTAAAAGTATTTTGTAAATCTCTTAAAGACACCAGTTGATTGCGACATGTTAAATGAATTATCATAACTTATTCCAAGTGTGTTTGCTTGCTCTTCTACATATTTGTCTGTGGAACAAATTACATGATTCAATGTTTTAGCATGAGTTGATTTGCCACTAGCACTTGAGCCAACTAATATTGTTGTCAACATTTTTTATCAATACTATAAACATTCAATATAAAAACACCATTTGGTAATTTGTATAGGTAATCAGCCCTAAGATATAGAATTCGCTTTAAGAATTCTGTCATTTTTACAGAAAGTACAATATTCTTCTTTTGAATTACTATTAATCGGAGTTAAGCAATCATTACAATATTTCATAATTATAGTAGTCAATCAAGACATATTAAGAATTTCTTTTAGATTGCATTTGAAATTAATTGTATGGTAAAATCATAGGACTGTTTTAGTTTGATACTCTTCAAAGTTCAACTCTGAATATTCATCTAATTTTGAACTAGAATTTCCTTGAGTATTTTTTCTAAAAGTACACTATAATTTATCGATGTGTCTGCAGACACAAACAAGATATCATTTTTTATTGGAATACTCATGGTTACGACTCTATGTCTAATTATGATACTTCCTTTTAATTTGCCTAAAACCATATCAAAATCCTTACGCAGTTTGACTCTTGTTGCAACTTCTTCATACAAATCTTCATAGAATCTTTTATTTTGAGAAGATTCAGAATTATCACTTACACCACCTGTGACTAAATTTCCTTTCTCATTTATTACACTAACAAACTGAATTTTTTCATCAAGATTTTTTATTTTATCACAAATTTGAGGATAATCAAAAATTTTATTCTCCATGTAATTTTTTTAATTATACCATTACTTTAATGCTCTAGTTGACTGCGTGAAAACATTAGAAAGGAATTTTCATTTGAGTTTAGGAATGGTGAAGAAAAACTTTGTTCCAAGATAAGGTACACTTTCTATCCATATTTTTCCACCCATCATTTCAACTAATTTTTTAGTAGACATTAAATTCGAAGAATCATCTATTTTGAATAATTGAATTTGTTTTTCTTTTGAAATTCCATCACCATTATCTTCTACAAAAAATGTAACTTCATTTTCTCCGTTAGTTACACCAATCTCTATTCTTCCAAAAGCACCAACAAAATCATGTGCGTTTTGTACTAAAGTACCAAATACTTGCAAAAGTTTTGTTTTGTCAGATTTAAATTTAATATCATCAATTGATAAATCTAAAAATCGTATTTCTTTGTCTTTCATGATGTGGTTATTTGTTTCAATACAAGTCGAAAGAATGTCTTTTGAAGATAATTCTTCAATAACTAATTGTATGTTGTTTAGATCAGATTTTTGTTCAGGTTCTGGAGTTGGTTCAGGAGTTGGTTCAGGAGTTGGTTCAGGAGTTGGTTCAGGAGTTGGTTCAGGAGTTGGTTCAGGAGTTGGTTCAGGAGTTGGTTCAGGAGTTGGTTCTGGAGTTGGTTCTGGAGTTGGTTCAGGAGTTGGTTCTGGAGTTGGTTCTGGAGTTGGTTCAGGAGTTGGTTCTGGAGTTGGTTCAGGAGTTGGTTCTGGAGTTGGTTCAGGAGTTGGTTCAGGAGTTGGTTCTGGAGTTGGTTCAGGAGTTGGTTCTGGAGTTGGTTCAGGAGTTGGTTCAGGAGTTGGTTCAGGAGTTGGTTCAGGAGTTGGTTCAGGAGTTGGTTCAGGAGTTGGTTCAATCTTATCGATATGGTCTGAATCTTTTAAACGGGTTTGGAGTTTTTTAATTCTCCAGACTAATAATAAAACAATTAATGAAATACCAGCAATCAATGTGATTGCAAGAACAGGGACATCATCTCCAGTAGATGGTAATTGTTCTGTAACAGTAACATCATCCCCCGTTTTTGGGGTTACAGGTGTATCATCAGTTTTTGGTATTATTTCTGCATCATCAGTTGTTTGTGTTACAGGTGTATCAGCTGTTTGTACAAAATTACTTGGTTTTTTGTACCACTGATCATCTTGGACAAGCCAGATATCATAATTATCTGACACTAAATCCCCTGCATCATTAAAATGCAAATCGCCCAATGCTCCCTTGTAAGATTGGGATGTTTCAAGAATGAATGACTCTATGACAATTGAATCTGTGCTGTCAGCCTCCAACATGCTCAGACCTACAAGCCATACTGCATCATATGCAGCAAATGCATAAGTGCTCGGCAAATATCCCAATTCTAAATAAAGTTTTGACTCAATTTCTTTATGGATAGAACTATTGTAATCACTTGTAAATTGAATTGCTCTGAATGAAACTTTTTCTGCAAATGCAGAAATTTTTTCATCTTGAATTATCTTTTTCTCATTTGCATTAGAATCTGTTCCAAACCACATCATTACATCATCAAGAAGATCATAGTCTGTTGCATACAATAAAAATTCAGCAACTTCACCAAAGCTGATTACACCAATTACAATATTGTTTAGAGATTCTTCTGCTGCAACAAGATCAGATAGTTCCTGTAATTTTTCCTCAAATAATGGGTCTTTTGGATCATAACTAATCTGTGAAATCGCCCCAGAGTATGATTCTTTAATTGCATCAGCAAGTCCATTCCCCCAAATATCATCACGAACCAAAAGAAATACAGTAGTAATGTCATTATCTTCTAAAAGTGTAGAAATTAATTTTGCTTGATGGGTATCATCAGGAACGAGTCTGTAAATGCTGTCTGCAACTGCTAGTGATGGAGCAGTAGATGATGTACTGATTATTAGTAACTGATTAGAATCAACAAATGGTTTTATCATTGCAATCTCTGCACTTGTTTCAGGTCCAATGAAAACATCTACTCCATCTGCATGCAATTTTTTTACTTGCT
This sequence comes from Nitrososphaerota archaeon, assembly GCA_002317795.1. Lineage (GTDB taxonomy): Archaea > Thermoproteota > Nitrososphaeria > Nitrososphaerales > Nitrosopumilaceae > Nitrosopumilus. The sequence goes on along the minus strand of NVWC01000036.1, from coordinate 2,266 downwards.
CCAAAGTATATTCAGGATTAGTTGAGAGGTAAACAATTTCTGAAATCAAACTCATCTCTTCTTTGTCAATTGATTTTAGATATTCATTGAAATCATCTATGGCTTTTAGTGCTGCAAGTTGACTTTCAAGTCCATATGTGGAATAGTCTCCAGTCGTTGAAAATAATAGTCCAATGTGTAGATTCTCCGAGGTTTGAAGAGAGAGTGTATATCCCCTCTCAATTAGACTCTCAACATTTGAGGACTTTGCACAAATAGGAATTCCAGTTGTTGGTTTGAAAATTAACTGAAAGCCTTCATCACATGTGATGTCCTCATGTACATCACCATTCGCTGAAACATCAAGGGATGTTAAAGCAGCAAAAAATATCAAAAAACTCAAACAAAGTACATACTTCACAAAATTTTCATTCAATCATATCTATTATGTACTTTGAAAACATTGATTTCAATCAGAGATGTAGTCATTGATTCACCTCAGAAAATGCTTATACAATACAACTAGTAGTTTCTCCACATGAAGTTAGGAGTTAAAATTGTAATTGTCATAATTATCGCAATTCTCGCACAAATATTTGGGAATATTTTATTTTAATTAAAATAAGATAAAAACAACAATGAAATAGGAAAAAATCAGTGATGTAACATGGTAACAGCAATAATAATCCCAATATTCATTGTTGCAATTGTGGGATTGACAGGATATTTGGTGTATAGATATGCCTTGTATGATTTCTTGTGTAAAAGATCAGTAAAGCAAACACTTCGAAAATATAATATTAAAAAAACACCYKCTCAAATAATTAAAGARTATTWCGATGATAAAGGTGAAGAAATTTCACAAAAAGATATTCRAAATATGGAGAAAAACWWTAGACAAAAAGAGCCAGAACRATTCCTTTCAATGTATGATGCAGTAAGGGATAATATCAAAAATAAAGACAAAGAATAAAAAATTTCAAAGTTACTTTGGTGATACTGGGATTGAAATGAATGGTGTTCCACCTTTACTAACGACTAGATAATTTACTTAAGGTGATACTGGGATTGAAATGAATGGTGTTCCACCTTCACCGACTACTAGAGGTAGTTTACCATCCCATGCTTGAGTTTTGAGCCACTCTAGATATTGTGGATTATTTGCCAATGCTTGATTGATAATGTTAATTGCTTCTGCCTCACCATTTGCTTGTGCAATGTTTGAGTTAGCAATACCTACTGCTTGTGCTTCGTGTTGTCTTGCCTCGACTTCRATTCTTYTCAAATCATTTTCTGCTTTGAATGCCTTTTGTTCTGCCTCTACTTTAGATTCAATGGCTTGAGCAAATAATGCTGAAAATTGAAAGTCAGTAATTGATACGATTTGAGTCTGAATATTAAAATCAGCCAAACGTGCGCTAATCTGTTCTGTAATGTCTGCCTTTACTTGAGGTCTTTTTGTGATTAATTCTTCTGCATTATAGTTTGCAGTGACTTGTTTTACAACCTCCTCTACAGTTGGTGAAATTACTCTATTTTCATAATCCAATCCTATTTCCTTATACAAATAGTGAACTCTTTCAGGTTGAGGATTATAGTTTACTGTAATTTCAGTTGATACAGTCTGAAGGTCTTTTGATGCTGCAGATGTTGCTTTTATGAATTTCAATGTTCTAACTTCTAATTGAACTACAGAGTCTGCAAATGGTGTTACAAAGTGTAACCCTTCTGCTAATGGTTTATTATCTAAATTAACTGCGTTCCAATTTAATAGAACACCTCTATGTCCTGCATCTACAATTTGAACAGCAGATGCTGCAACTACACCAATTAATATTAAAACAATAATTCCAATCATAACCCCCTTTACAAGACCACCTGGTGCTTTCATTTGAGGATTTTGATATTTAGACAAGTATCAATGCTCTTGAATTGGGACTATTATACCAAGCTAATATGAAATATCTAGAAAATTTTAATTTTAAAGAAATTTGAATTAAAAAAATAGTTTTATTGGGACTTTTTTTAGTGGTTTTATGGGATTGTTTTCACGAAAAAAAGAGATAGTCGTAGGGAATATTTGCCCAAAATGTGACATGGAGTTTTCGGATTCCCAGAGAACATTACGCCATATGGAAAAAGCTCACAAATCTAAAAAAAAGTTTGAATGTAATTCATGTGGATAAAAAATGAATAACAAAGACTGGCTAAATAGAATTTCAGGAATTATAGCAATTACCACATTTATCATAATTTTATCAGGAATTATTACTGAAAATGATTCATT
>NVWC01000012.1 GCA_002317795.1 Nitrososphaerota archaeon | reverse complement strand
ACTATCTAATTTTCTAAGCTGACTCAGAGATACTTTCATGGATGAGGATAATGGCTTTCCTGATGCATCTTTGTTGATTGGATTAATTATACTACTAAGACCTTGATCATGTCTTGTTAGAGATGTTCTATCTCCAGTACGAGATTTACTTGCTGTACTATCTAAGAATATTCTTTCAGAACCACTATCTGAAATTTTTTCATCAATAACAAATCCACATTTTCCACAAAATACTTCTCCAGATACACCATCAGTGACTAGATTATGTTTTCCACATCTAGGACATTTTTCTTTATTTTGGAGTTGTTGCGACATTATATCAATAAAATAATATTGTTTTGGATAAATAAATCATCAATTTTATTTATGGAATATTTGTTTAATCATATTTCATCAAGTCTAATTCCCCAAGATAACTCTGAAATTATTCTTGTCATTCTACTGACCTAAAATCTTGGAACAACTCTAGATTTTGCAGTTACTGCAACAATACTTATGATTGCAACAGCTAGTATCATCATTGCAATTGTACCAAATTCTGGGACAACTTGTTTTACTGCAATCTCCTCTGAAAATTCTACATATTGTTCATTGTGGCCAAATCCTACAGATTCAACTGTGATCACTACAGGCATCTCATCTGATGCATCTACAGATAAAGCAGAAGTTACATGATTATTAGTTAGAGTACCTTTGTGCATGTGTCCTTCTTCTTCTAGGATAGTATTAGATCCTTGTTCTGCTTTGATAATGTATGTGATATGTTCGATCCCATTTCCTTCAAGATCTGTAAGTGTAAGATCAATAGTCATTACCTCATTTGCAATTCCATCATCTGTAATAATTTCAGCCATCATTTGATCAGGCTCCACTACAGTTGCCATGATAATTACAGGTTCAGATATTTCTTCCACTACTTCAATGTGTGATTCTTCTTCTCCCTGTACTATGATTGTGCCCTGCATCCAAGTATGAAGCATACAGTAGTAAGGAATTTCACCTGCCACATCTGGAGAATAATTAAAAGAATCACCAGGAGATAAAATCCCAGAATCAAATATTCCACTGGGCATACCCACAGAATTTTCAACAGTTCCTGCAGTAAACGTATGCATTGAACCATTATCCGTATTTGACATGATTACATCTCCACCAACATCAACTACGACAATACTTGGAATGTAGCAACCATCATCAGTGTTTTCACAACCAGGCATTCCAGATTGTAATGCTGTTTCAATTGTGACTATCGGATGATCTGCAAAAATACTGGGCGTTACACTAACTATTGAAATCATTGTAAAAAATAATACAATTGATGTAATCTTTCTACTTTGCATCGATTTAAATTCAAACAAATTGTATATGAATTTACAGTATACATTGTAGTACATTGTATTGCTATATATTTATAAATTAAAAAAAGAAAATAATCAAAGTAAAATGAGTTTATCAAAATTTGCTACTTCCATTAATTGTATAGATGGTAGAATACAATTACTTATTTCAAATTGGATCAAGCAAAAATACTCTGTGGATTATGTAGATGTAATCACACATCCTGGTTCAGATAAAGTAATGGCTGAAAAAAATATTGATAGAATTGCCGAAATAAAATCCAAAGTTGTTATTTCAATTAATGCTCATAATTCAAAACTTGTTGTGGTTTCAGGACATCATGATTGTGCCGCAAATCTTTCAACAAAAGATATACACGTAATACAAATCCGAAAATCAATTAATATTGTAAAATCCTGGAGATTACAAGTCAGTGTAGTGGGATTATGGATAAATGACCAATGGGAAATAGAGCAAGTTCAAGAATAAATAAAAACATTTTAGGATTATTTAGGTGGTTTTAGTAGAATTATTTTGTAGGGAATACTAGTTTTAAGGTGGTTTTAGTAATTATTACTTCTAATTTTTTTCCTAAAATATCATAGAATAGTTCAGTAGCCAATGTTTTCACGTATAGTGACCAGCTTTTCCCCAAATCATGTTGAATTTTAAAGATTACCGTATCTTCATTCTTTTCTATATGGTGTTGCATCCATGCAACATTAAGCCATGTACGAAGAATTTCTATAAAATCCTCAACTGTGTATTCTCCTTTCATGAAATTAAGTATGTCAGAAAATGTATCTTTTTCTATAACTTCTGCTAAATAGATAATTTCCTTGTCTGTGAGTTTTTGAATGGCATATTTAACAAAAGGTTTGGTCATGGGTAATAATCCAACTTTTCGTTCATATTTTTCCCAAAGAGTGTGATTTCCTAATATTTTTGAAATCAAAGCATTGAAATTTATCTTTTCAATTTCAGCCTCTTGTTTTAATTCTTTAATTAAAGATGATGATAACCTAAATGATACAGTTTTTGTCTTGTTAACTGATTCTATTTTTTCTTTCACATTATTCAATAATTAAACTTGAATAAAAAATAGACTACTTTTACGATGTATTGCATTGTATTGCTACTACTTTTTATTAATTTTTTTAGATATATCTTTACATGATATCAAATAAAAGTGAGAATCAAAATGTGTTTGTAAATACGATTCAACATAATATGTTTGCCCGGTTTTTATTTTTATTTGGTATCATATTTAATAAATTTTATAAAACCACAAATACAAAGGACATGATGCTACCGTTAACAAAAAATAGGATAAATCATGAATTAATGACGAAACCCACAAGTATGCTTTTCAAATCAATTATAGGAGTAACTAAAACATGCTAGAATATAAAAATATTCTAGTACCTCATGCAGGTACAAAAACAGGTGATATTGCATTAGAAAAAGCAATAGATATTGCAAAAGAATGCAATGGTAAAATTACTATTTTAAACGTTGTAGAATCATTAACCATTCCATTAGATCTCATATCAGATGTAGAACAAAAGGAAAAGATTAATGAATTGACATATACTTCGCGTAGTTTTAAAAAAATAATTTTTAAAAAAATGGAGAAACATGTATTGCGATGTAAACGTGAAAAAGTTGATGCAGTTACTAAAATTACACATGGGAATCCAGATGAAGAAATACTGAGATTTTATAATGATAATCCTGTAGATTTGATTGTCATGGCAAAAAAAAGGGATTCTGACCAAAAAACATTTCTTAAGCTAGGAAGTAATACTAGAAAAATTTTAGAATGTGTAACATGCCCAATTTTGATTGTTGGTAATAAAAAAGAATAAAAAATGACTAGTTTTTGAGCACATTTCAATTTAATATTATAAACAAAATGTAATCGGACTGTATTTAGAAAAAATATTCCCTCAAATCAAATGTAATTACAAGATAGTATCAGTGGTTCAGATATCCTGGGGAACGGTATTATTTATTGAATAATATGATGTAGATTTTATCGTTTTGAGAATCATTACTAATTTTACTGAATCTAATTTTTTGATTTTACACACAACAATTTCTTGAAGTCTTTCCTCATCAGGAGATTCAATTTTTGCAACAAAATCATATACGCCAAATGTTTCATTAATCTCAATTAATTCTTTAATTTTTCTTAAGGATTCTTTCAATACTGGTTTATGATCTTTCTTAGAATTTATCAAAAGGAATACCGATGTCATGTTATGGTTTCACAATTAATTCCAGGTCCTACACATACCAACACTTGATTTTAGATAACCATTCATCATGGGGTAATTTTCATCTACTTAACGCCCATGTATTCTTTTAAAGTAGATTCACTCAACCCTTTAATCCTATTTCTAATTGTTACTCCAGTTACACCAGCTGCTAATGCAATTTGGTGTTGTGAACTTGCCTCACCATTATGTGTTCCAACTAAATATAATGCCGCAGCTGCCAATCCATTTGGTTCTCTTCCTGCAAATCCTCCCAACTTTTTTTCTTTTTCTAATATTTCAATTGCCTTTCTTTTTGTTTTTTCACTCAAACCCAAAATATTTGCAATTTTAGATACTGAACTTATAGGATTTGGTATGGGTACTGTAAGCTCAAATTCAACTACCAATGTTCTGTAATTTTTAGCTAATTCTCTTTTTTTTACATTGATTGCCTTTGCAACATCGTTTAAACTCCTTGAGACTTCTGTATTTCTACATGCTAGATAAATGCATGCTGCAGCCATTGCATTAATTGATCTTCCTCTAATCATACCTTTTTCAATAACTTTTCGATATCTGTATGCTGCAGATTTAACAACAGAATCAGATAGAGCTAATTTTATCTTTAAATTATTCATCTCTGAAAATGCTTGTACAAAATTTTTGTCTGTTGAAGTCTTTATCTGGATTCTCCTATTTTCTTGTCGTAGTCGAACAAAAGAATGCTTCATCACATTTGAAATAAATTTGCCTTTTACGTCTTGATTTGTTTTACCAATTACAGTTGAAAGACCCAGGTCATGAATCAATATTGAAGTGTGATCGCCCACTCTTGATCTATTTCTAGTATCGCCTGCAAATGAACGCCATTCAGCACCTACATTCACTTCGTGTTCAGAAATTACAAATCCACAATGTTTACAAAAAGATTCACCCATTAATTCATCTACAATGATATTATTTTTGCCACAAGAAGGACATCTATGAGATTGCACAGTATTCATTTTTAATTAACCTTCATTTGATAATTTCTTTTTTATGGATAAACCAGTAGCAATACAATGCAATACACTGTATGCTACAAATTCATATAGAATTGTATGGAGTTAAAATTAATTGAAATTGTTTAAAAATATTGCAGTTGCCATAATTACCCCAACACATACAAAACAATCTTTTGATATGGGGCTTACCTTAGCAAAAAAATTTGATAGTGACTTAGCCATCATAGAATGTGTTTACAAGACACCTGCTAAATTTTATTTTTTTGAAACAAAATCAGATAAAAAAATCATGCAGAAACAAATTTTCAAGATTAAAGAAGAATTGAAAAAATGGAAAGAGTTAGCACAAAAAGAAGGTGTTAAAATCAATACAAAATTTGCTTTAACTGAGTCAATTGCTCATTGGGTTATTGAATATGTTAAAGAACATAATGTTGATTTACTAATAGTTGATTATCCTAAACTTTCATTGATTGAAGAAAATCACTATGATTCTATAATTAATATGATTCATCATAAAGCACACTGCCATATTCTTACCACAAAAGACTGATTAGATTTTATGCTGCATTACACTGTATTGCTACCAGTATATCTATTACAGAAACAGTATAGTTTGTAATGAGTCGTGAGGATTTCAATCAGAATTCTATTCTAGTCAAGGACATAATGAGTAAATCTCTGATCACAGTTAATCCTATGACCACGTCTTTTCAAATAGCAAAAATGATGGAACGTGGGGGGATAGGCGCAATTATTGTTAAAGAAAGTAACCACCCTGTTGGCATTATTACAGATAGAGATTTTGCTACAAAAATTGCAGCAAACAATCTTCCGTTAGACACTCCAGTTGGAAAAATAATGTCTTCACCTTTAGTCATAATTAATCATACCGCTACTCTCGCTTCTGCCGCAAATATGATGAGCAGTGGAAAAATCAGAAAACTTGCAGTGTCAAATAATGATAAAATTATTGGCATCATCACATCCACTGATCTGGTAAACCAACTTGCAAAATAATTTATGCTATTTAACAGGTCAAAAATATCTTTATCATATAATTGATTTTTGTAATGAGGGATGAACAGATGTACTTTGCATTGTGTTACACTGTATTGCTACCACTATATCTATTACAAAATGATAGTATGTTCATGAAGACAAAGGAGGTAATAAAACAAGTATAGTTAACAAATCAGATTTCCCCAAAAATTTCCTTTTTTTCTGATTTGTAATTTACTTTTAAACGATGCAAAAACAATTAACTTTTAAAATAAATTTAAAGTCAACACTAGATGTTAATGTATATCTACAATTAGAAAATAAATGTCAGAAACTTTTTAGTAATGATGAGATCCGTTTTGTTGGTGTAATAAACAATATGGGAAATCTAATAGCTGGAGGATTTAGTAAATGTGTTGATTTAATTGAAACTGATGAAGAAAGAAGAAAACTCTACATGCAAATGACACTTGAAATTTCAATGCGCAAGGATTTCGATGATACTTTAGGTACAATAAATTACATCACAACAAACAGGAGTAATGTTTTGATGATAACAATTCCCCTACATGATCATGTGATATTGATCTCAGCTAAACATACATCTACTGTAGAACAAATTGGATCTGATGTATGTGCTTTAAAATTCTTTGAATCTGAGACTTAGACATGGTGCAAATGTGTAATGGGTTATGTGAACGTCTAAAAGTAACTTCAACAAGAAATGGTTTACGGTACAAATTAGGTCAAAAACGATGTTCGTTATGTGCGCAATTTTTTTCCACTACCGAAATAAGTTGTCCTTGTTGTAAAACAAGATTAAGATCAAAACCAAAAAATCGAAATAGAGTGAGAACCTAGAAATTTCACACTCAGATGTCAAATCTTTAGAGGACTAGTAGTTGTTTGAAAACAAAAAAGATATAATTTAGAATCCATGCAGAATCATCCACCATTTTTGGGGTTAGAAATGAACACAAATAGGTATGAAATTAAATTGTAACCATAACTTTTTCATTAATGTAGAAAGAAAAGAATGTTTTCTTGAAATTAAATTTCTTTTCAATTTGAATTATTATTTTTTTAATTATATATAATTACAAGATAATTTTTAGTATTATCGCATAAACTCTGCCATCTCTATTGAAAAGAAAAAGAAACCAATCATACCACCAATAATTCCAATCCATGCTGCAATTTGTTTAGGTTTAGACATGTGGAAAAATATTACAAACATACTATTGAATCTTATTGAATTTTTTTAGACAATTATAATTCTATCATTTTATAAATGTAAAATAGAATTATTTTTAATAAAACGAAGATATTATTTTTGTAGATAATGAAATGTAATGATGTATGTCAAAATCATAGTGCAAAAAAAACCAAAATATGGATGACAGTATGATATCGGTCAAAAAAATATAATTCATGTAATATTTTCATTGAATATGATGGAGTATTCTGTCCATGTTGTAATCAAAGATTAAGAAAATCTTCACGATATACTAAATTTAAAGAAAAATTTGTTAATGTTACAAAAATATGATATCAAAATACTCGAATTCAAAAATGTACTCAGTGCTCATCATCAAACCACTCTTGTTTTTGTTCTATATTTCCATATTGATTATAGGCATCATCCAAACAACTTTCTAAATCACGACTAGATGGTCCTATATTGTCAATTGTATTGGTACATTCATCAATTGCATTTTGCAATCCTTCTAAATCTGAGAAATCGGGAATAGAAACTGCTAACACTATACTAATTGAAATACTGAGTAATATTGCAATGATTATTACTGTTTTCATCAATTTACATTTTTTTTTTTGGAATTTAATAAAATGTTAACGATTTTTGTATTATGTCAGAAAACCATTCCAAATTCAATTCCATTTCCACTTTTTCTTATCTGGATGGATATCATTGTAATGATTCCATAGAATTTCCTCAGTTATTCCAATAAAATCACAATGCTCACATACGTATGGTGATTTATCCAAATGTTTTTCAGAGTTGTGTTTGAGTAGTTCATGCTCAGTTATTGCAATAAAGTTACAATACTTGCAAGTCAAAGATTTTTCTTTGAAAGTGGATTTTGATTTAGATGGTACTGCTAGTCCAACTATAAGTAAAATGATTGCAGTTAACTCTCTGTGTGAGCTTTGCTTAATTGGTTTAATGCTCTAATCTTTGATTCTCTTAAGGGGAATTACCATTGGTTCAAATCTCTAAATCATTAAACGAATCTATGAGGGCGATTTGTCAGATCATATTAACACTCCAACAAGGTTATGCATGACTCCAACAGGGATTCAGATCATTTTTGGGATAAAAATATAGATACAAAATCCTTTGGACCCGTAGTGATTTACTCGTTAATCTAGACCCAAATACCAATGCATTTATTAAAAAATTTAAAATTAAATTAGAATACTCATTTAATTTCCATATTTTAAGTGAGAATTAGATACGTTGTATTAATTTCAAGAGTACAACCCACGGGTACTCACTACCAAATTAGAGTTAAAATGGACGCAGGTAGGCATAAAATAATTAAATTTGAAACTAATCTAAATCTAGTTTAATCTTCTTCGTTTTCATCTTCTTCGTCATCATCAGGTTTCATTGCCTTTTGTGCATGCTCCCATGCTTTCTCAAATCTATCAATTGCCTCGTCTGGTTTTTCTTTATCTAGTTCAGCAAATGCTTTATCCATCTCTTTGTTGGCTTTGTCTATTTCCTTGTCAGACTTTTTATCTCCTGCTTGCTCAATTGCAGTTTGTGCCAATACTCTATCGACATTAACAATTCTATCTACGATTAATTGAATTTGTGCCAAGAATTCTGGTGACTCTAATTTCTTTTTGTCATCATCATGTGTGGATTACTTTTAATTTACAGTTCGCATCAAATGTAAATTAGAATAAAAAAGGATGGTACTCCTTTTTCCATTAAACTATCTCAAGGTCTGTACCAAGGGCATCAACAAATCGATTGATAAAGTTAAACAAACTTGCTACTGAAATTACTTCTAAAATTTGCTGTTCAGTCATACCATATTTCTTTAGATTCTCATGATCTTTTTCAGTAATTTTGTATGATTCGTTTGTTACCTTCAATGAAAAATCAAGTACTGCCTTTTCTTTTTCAGAAAGACTTGATGATTTGTAGTCGTTGTTTAATTCTTCGATTTTTTTTGAATCGTATCCCATAGACTTTAGCATCATGTTATGACCCCCAACACAATATGAGCATGCGTTATTCTTTGAGACAACAAGTGCAATGGTCTCTTTTAATTGCATATCTATGCTAGAATCACGAAACATGATGGTTTTTGCTCCCTGCCAAACCCATCTTGTAATCTCAGGATCAATGCTTGAGGAAATAAAAGCATTTGGAACTTTTTTCATACCAAACCCATCTTCGATTTCTTGGTATAGTTCCTTTAGTGGCGATTGTGCCTCTTCTTTTGGAATTGTTTTGATAAATGTCATTTTCCTATTTTTAGATATGACGAGCTAAATAAAAGGACATAGGTTACGAATCTAAAAGTTATTTTCAATCGGGTTACGTTTTTTAATTTCATAGATTTTTAGATATTATATGTTGTACAAAACAGGTCAAAAATTTATGTAGTGAGTAGAGCATTGAAATTTTATTTTCTTGTGTAGGTTTATTCTAGATCATGTTTTATTATTGGAAAATTCATAAAATTAGATGTGATATTTTATTACAACATTCATCATATGTATCTAAATTACAAAAATTTATCTGTAATACTATCATGGATTACAAAACGATTAATTCAATTCTCTTTCTTTGAATTTAGATTGAAATATCCATAAACATCATAAACATTTACTATACACGCCTTTTTGATCTTGTTTTAGATCGAAGACGAGTCTTACAACAAGAGCACAAAATATTATCTGTAAAGAAAAACTGAGAACATATGGTACACCATTTTTGCCCTGCACCATATCTCAAATTGCCTGTAAGTGTAGTTGCAGCTTGCCGCAATTTTGAAGTAATTAATTCTTTTTTGTAGCGTTCACATAATCCTTTACATACTTGAGCCAAAACTTGTCAAATTTTTCTACTTATTATTTTATTTAAGAAATTTCCCAATAACAAAACCATAGTAACTTACATTTTGTTATCTGCTAACCCTATAGTTACTATCTAATTTAAATATAATTTTTTTTAGATATAAAAAGGAAGTAAGTTTATTGGAAATTATAAATAAAATTATTATTAATGCATCAGCTGAGAAAACATGGAATATAGTAGGTCAGGGATTTGGCAATGCCGATAAATGGCTAAGTATGATTAGTTCTATCAAAGTTAAAAATGACAACACGCCACTTGATGGAGCACCATGTTCTGGTCGTGTATGTATGACAGATATCGGTAAAGTTGATGAGACAATCACACATTATGATGAAACGAACAAAAAACTTTCTTTTGATATAAAAGTTGAGAAAATGCCATTTTTTGTCAAAGATTTGAAAAACACTTGGAATGTAGTATCCCTTGAAGATAACCAAACCAAAGTAATTCTAGATTTTAAAATGGAAATAATGTTCCCATTTAATCTATTGATGGGTTTTATGATGAAATCCAAGATGGGTAAAATCATGAAGATATCTCTAAAAGATTTAAAACATTATGTTGAAACCGGCAAATCCCGTACGGACAAGGCTGTTGTATGAAGGTTTAATTCAAAAAATATATCCTAAAGAAAAAAACTCCAAGTAAAATTTGGTGAAGCAATAGACAAAGGATCCGATGCAGTAGTTGAGGCAATAGGCATGAAGATGCAAGCCAGTATTCAACAAGAGCAAGCAATGGGTAATCTAAAAAGTAAACTGACATCCATACTAGCTGAAGCACTAAAGAAAAACTAGAATATTTTTTTTACAAAATTTTGTAACTTACGTTTTTGTTATCTGCTAACCATACTGTAACTTTCTGATTTAATTAGGTCATATTTTTGGATACTATATGGCACAGGTTTGTACGGGTATTTGTGAAAGATACAAAAAAGAGGCAATTACTGAGAAGATGAAACAAACAGTATCTTTGCCTAACAATTTTCGATATGATACTGGTCAGAAATATTGTACTCTATGTTCACTGTTTTTCTTTACAAACAAAGTTACATGTCCTTGTTGTAAAACAAGGCTAAGAAATAAATCTAGACGTAAACAAAACATGACATATATTGATTAAATCGGGCAAAGCAAAACGTATCACCATCATACTAGATGATGATTTAGACAAAAAAAATAAGGCATATTCAAGTAAAAGAGATTCAAAACACAAACAAGTCAATAAGATTCTCTAGTGTTTTGAATGAGACGTTACGTAAATACATCAAATAATCAAGATTTGTCAGGATGGATGTTCAAACAGTATGGTATAATTTTGGAAAATTTGTGATTCCAATCCTTGAGCGAGATTTACAGAATTAGTTTGGCACTCTAATTCTCTCATAGAAATTTGATAGATTGGTTCAATACTCTGACTAGCAATTATTTTATTAAAAATAAGGGCATCTAACTAAATTTTACAAAGCGGACAATGTGTATACGTAAAGTCTTGTCATGGGAGTCCACTTTTGCCAATTTCATGGTGTATTGCACGCTGATCTCTTCTGATTGTTCTGGTACTTACACCAAGCAATCGTGCAATGTGAATTTGTTTTAAACTACAATGAATCCAAAGTGAAAACACTACAATTCTTCTAACTTCAAGTGGTGCTCTTCCACTACTTAGTTGATTACACCATCTCCTAAAACTTTCATCTAAATCATCATCTTTCACATGTCGCTGTTCTTGCAAATACTTGCAAAAAAACTGTTTGAAACATGATATGTCTTGCAATGGTAATAATTCTGATATGTATTCTCTTTTGAAATAATTCCTTCCAATATCTTCCAATCCGCTTTTAGTCATTTCGTTTACCCATCACCATCCACCATGCTATCATGGGGTACACTACCTACATTCCCTACATTTCCTACACTTGTATTACTATAATCACTTTCAGACAATGTAGCTTGTGTAGGTTCTATCAACCCTATCCGTTCTTTGGCTTCTTGGATTTTTTCAGGAATAATGTGCCATACAACACCTTTGTTTCCCCTTTTATTCCTAAATCCAAGTCTTTCTAGAGATTGTTTTACTTTAGCATCGCCAAGTGGTTCTAATCTCCACTGTTCCCATAACGAATCATTAATTGCATTGTAAAGTAGGCGTGATTGTGTAGGAATTGACTCAAATTTCTCTAAAATCTGTAAAATCTTAAAGTCAATGTTATCCTCAATGTCAGATATTTTCTTATCTTCAGAAGTATGAAGCATTTTTGCCGTAATTTTATCAGTAATTCCTACTACTCCATGGATTTCATAAAATAGAGCCATAGTGATTATTGGAAGCCATAATTTCATTTCCCGCCCTGATAGTTCTTTGATGAGTTGTTTTGCTTTGGGAATTAATGCATGAATCTCATCACCATAATCTAAGAATAATCGGTATAGTGAATCTCGTGTTTTGTAAATTTGTGAATCTTCATTCTCATCAGGTTCACTATCTGCAATGATCTTGTTTGTGGTTCGTCTARSTTTTGTTTTGATACATCTATCTTCTAAAACATTATCTAATCCYTGAATATGYCCAAGTGCTTTTGGKSAATAAACMGAAAAGAACTCWGGRTRAAATTCTTTGTTCTTTCCTTCTTTTGATCTAGTGACTAGTCCTTCCTTTGAAAAACCATTTCTAAGTAAATTCTCAAAATCACTTCTGTCATCTTTACCTCCTTTGAGATTTTCAGTTTCATCTAACAGTAATGTAGATCCAGTACCTTGAATGGTTCTAAAGATTGAGGAAATACTAGCATCACCAGAAGATATTCCATTATAACATTCCATTCTTAAAAATTTTAGACGTTTTGATTTACCTGTATTCTTCATTCCAGTATAATCATTGTAAGGAGTAATGTCAAACAAAGTGTAAAAATATGTGTGTGATATCCAACACGGATTATAATAATAATCATAATCAAATTCATACTCAAAGTATTTCAGTTCAAGATGATGAAGAGATTCAAAGACTTCTTTTGGATTTACTTTATCATTGGTTTGAATATATTTTTGAATGTCTTTGTTCTTCCATTTATTATTCAATATTTTAAAACTAGAAAAAAGATTGGTAGTATATTGTTCTTTAAATTGAATATCTTCTAGTGCCCGTATTTGTTTCCCAGATATGCCATTTGATATTATAAACGCCTTGGAATCAAAAGTTTCAATTCCATTTTCTACTATTTTCACAGGTAAATAGACAAGAATTAGCCTTGTTTTATCATCATCTAAGGTAATTGCACGCAGTTCTTTTGGAGATTTGTCTAAGAGTTCATACTCTATCCTATCACTTATTTTGAATTTTTGGTTATTTTCTATAATTTCGTCTTGGACATATGTTATTGCAGATTGAAATAACTGTTCAAGTTCTTGACCATCTAATGGTTCTTTAGATTTATCATTGATTGTTGAAATGGTATTAAATGCTATCTCATTATCCCCAACAGTTTTTAGAATATTACAAGATAATTTGAATAATGTACTATTTCGATTTCCCTTAACTACTCCATGTTTTATGGCATTTGATAATTCTTCTTTAATTGATTTTTTAATTAAGTTAAATCCCAACTTTTCAAGAATTGGTTTGAACTTTGTTTCGAAATTTATGTAATTGATTGTTCGGGTATTCGAAATTTTTTTATATGTTTTGCCGGTTTCCACATAATCTCCACTAGATGTTCTATCATAATGCTTTGAAGTTTCACCAACAACATAACTTCCAGTAGACTGAATGTCAATATGTTGATCTTTATTATTATCTAACCGCATTGTACGTGGTAAAATATTTGCTTTTACAAAGATGTGAAATTCTTTTCCAGTTTTTACCACATATGTTTTATCAATAAATTGTTTAAAGTGTGGGAATAACGAATAATCATCTACGTCAATTACAAAAATATTTGATTCGCCACCTAATACAATTCCAAATGATTGTTGTTCTTTTACATCGCCCACATATTTCTGCCAATTTTTCACAGCAGGTCTTTTGTCTTTTAATGGGAAAATGTTTAGACCATGTTCTTTTAAACTAGTTAATGTTTCATCCCTAAAAGTGGATGATTTAGAATCTATTACTTTCAACCAATGACCTCCGTTGAAATCATGAATTGCTTATCGTCTTTATCATAGCATTTTTGGCAATACTCTACAATGTATTTTCCTGAATCCGCACCATCAAATATAATTTGAAACTTTTTTTCTTCCCTACAAAAACATGCAAATTCTGCAAGTTCTGTTGACTGTGGTGTGTTATGACTTGTCATCTAAAAACACTTAAAAAAAATAATTAGTATACTATTCAATGGTTAGAATTACGTTGGGGACAAAATATCCAGCCATAAATGAGGCAATTAAATGGGATAACGAATTTCCTTATGGCACAGTTCCCGTGTTTGTTGGAAAAAAGAGAAAACATGTACTGGATCTTATCTCTGCCTTGGAATTGTGTGGGGCATCCACTAAAAGTGAAATGGTCAATTTTGTGTTGGAATCGATTTACTCAAAAGGACAATTAAATGATATGGGAAAAAGATTTGTACCAAACCGTAGGGCGTATTATCATTATCATCTGAATGGCATTCAAGAAAAAACAAAGGGAAAAAAGAAAACTAAAGAATATGATAGTCTTTTAGAAAAAAATTATGTAAAGATAATAAAATTCACAAAAAAAAATGTAGATTGGGTTTATTTTCCAACCTTGATGGGACATTTAGTATCATTAGGTTATACGTATAATTATAATGAAACATTAGCATTTATCAAAAACGCATCTACTAACAGTCTATATTTTGCATTTCTTAATGACCTGATTAAAAAAACTTCATTGGAATTTGTTAAGGAATTATTTTTGAAACCAATTAAAAAAATGATTAAACAAAATAGAATAAGATTTGATGATGATTATACATTAAATTTTGATATTATTGCAAGTGCTACAGCACTAAAAATTCATGAAATTATTCAAAAATCTAATATTGATGTTTATTCCATGGCGCCAGAAGCAGATAACTATCCAAAAATAAAACAAGCAAAAATAGAATTTAGTCTCTTAAAACAATTAGATACTTTGATAGAAAATACTTGGTTTGACTTACAAGCAAATTCTAAATGGGAAGAACAATTAATTGAATTATACTATCCCACAGAGGAACAGCGTATGTTTTATTCACAGCATAGTGATTTGTCTGATAAACATTTTATCTACAAAGTAATGAGAGAAATTCATGTAAATTACTATGGTAGTTATGATATGAAAGTTCCTATAAAATACACACAAAAATTTCCCCTACCGATTAAACGAAACAGGGAAAAAAAGAAGAAAAAATCATTAGTATTTCCAGAGATGAAGGTGTGGACTGGTGAAGAATTTATAGATTGATTTTAAACACTACACTATCATCAAAAAGATTAATTCTTTCTTTGAAGTTTGTTTGTTCTAGATATCCTTTTTTGCATTTTCTCCATGTTCTGTTGTAATTTCTCCATTTTCTCGTTCATGACATCCGTATTACTTTCACCCTTTGCCATGCTTGAAAAGTTTGAGAATATGTTGATTCGGCGACTTGCTTTAGAGTATTCTTTTTGTAGTGTTTTTGAGAACATTGTTGTCTGTTTTTCATACGTATCCTTTGGTTTGTGCCCAATTAGGTGCTCACATACGTCTGGACGTACTTCACAATCCATTAGAACAGATTTGAGTAAATCTCTAAACTCGTGGGAGTTGATTCTATATCTTGTGGCTCTGTAGCCTGATAATTTATCATCTAAACCTGCATTTTTTCGTAGTTTTTTCATTGTAGTCATTACCCATTCTTTTGTAATTGGTTTCTTTTTTTCTGTGAGAAATATTGCTTGATCTTCACTCATTTCGTTTCCTGTCTGTTTTTTTCTATAATCCAAATATTTCACAAGAACATCTATTGCATCTTTATCTAAGAATCCTGTATGTTGGTATGATGTTTTCATTCTTGTTAGTTTTATTGGAACGGGACATAGTTTAACATCCCATTTTTTGTAATTCTCTGTTCCAAAACAATTCACTAGTTGCTCCCACGCTTCAAAATTAAATTTATCAATTAATGTTGATGTGTCTAATCCTCGATGAAATTTACAAAGTAATGCTGATTTTTGTACTAGTGTTGGATTTCCAACTGTAAATAACTGCATTAGTTCATCAAGGTTTAGACTTGCCTCTCCTTCTCTGTCTTCTGATGTTGTATGACCAACTTTTGTATTGTACTTGAAATTAATTGGGGAATCATTTTTTTCAAAATATGATCTAATTGAATTTGTAATTATTTTCATTGATTGATCACTAAGAGTTTCATTTTCTGAATCTAAAAGATAGTTTTTGATTACCTTGACAAACTCTCTTTCTTGGCTGAGTGGTTGTACATAGTGGTGTAGTAAATCCTCTACTCCTTTTAGTTTTATTCTTTCATCTTTTTGTTTGAATGTGTCTTTACCTGTAGAATAAATTTTTGTAAATGTTACTTCTCTACCTGCAATCCAATTATTGAACTTCCATAGTCTTCGAGCATATGTCCCTCTTGTCCCCTCGTGACTTTTTGATTCCATATTTTTGAATCGACTTCCTCTATGTTGTTTCATAAAATATTCCACCGTTTTTAATTTGGTAAAATCTTCATATGATATCCCATACCCTAATTCTTCAGTAGATAATACTCGTAAAACTCCAATTTTTCTACCTAGCATAAATGCGTGATAGACTGCCTCTTCTCTTGCTTTTTGCGTACTTTTCTTTGTAAATTTGTGCCCAAACTCTGTTGCAAAATCTTTTTGATTGATTTTTTGATTAATTTTTAGTATGGATAGACATGTTGCGTATTGTGGTCTAATTTTTATGCCATAATCTTTTTTTGAATTAAATTTTTTTAGAACTGTATAGTATTGCTTTACCACATGAAATAGTCAAATCATGAACTATAAAAGATGAATTTGTTAGCTAAAACCACTTGTCTAGATTCTGACTTTTTCTCTCTATTGCTTTTTTTAATCTGTTAAGTGTCGATTGAACCCTATCTCCTGAAAAACTTCTTTCTTTAACTAGATAATTTGTTATTGCGTCATAATCTATTTTTTCAAAAATTATTTCATCCACATTTGCAACATCTGGTTCTAAAAAGATCTTTCTTATTTGTTGAAAATCAATTTCTTGTAGTTGTTCTTGAATTTGTGGRATATCTTCTAATCTTGAATGCTTTTTTATCATTTTTAATGCAGTTTTTGGACCAATTCTTTCAAAACCATTTGGATTAAAATCAGTACCAATCAAAATCCCAACATCAATTAGTTCTTCTCTTGTTAATCCAATATTATCTAGAGTTTTTTGGGTTTCAATCATTTCTGGAACTATGTCTATGTACATATTTTTATTTGGTATTTTTCTTCTTCCACTATTTGTAAAATTTCTTACCAGTCTTTTTGCTCCACATAATACAGAATCAAAGTCTTGACTTGCAGATGCAAAAGCTTGCCCTGTATTTGTTAGATGTGCAGCAGTTGCCTCCCCTTCTGATGGTGCATCAATGTATGGGATTCCAAAACAAGTCAAAAGCTGTTTTGATTCCTTTACCATGCCATCTTTCATACTAGTTGTTTGTTGAGCATATTTCCTTGCATCCTCCATATTTCCTTCAGAAATTGCCTTTTCGTATTTGATTGTGGCATCTTTTTTAATCTGTTTTCTACGCTCAATCTCTGCTGTTTTTAGTGATGGTGGCCTTCCATCAAAGACATAGACTGGTTTTATTCCTAATGATAGAAAATTTACATTTCTGTATAATAGTCCGCTTAAATGACTTGTAATTCTACCTTCAGAGTCTGATAATTGTAATCCATCTGGACCTCTAATACTTGCCAAGAATTGATAAATTGCATTGTATGCATCAATTGCAATTATTTTATTTGAAAATGCTTCTAGAGTTGTTTTCTCTTTAACTACTAAATCTTTAAGATTTAATCCCATGAAATAATGTTGATTTATTATAGTATTTTGATGTTAAGATTAATCAGATGCTTTGAATTCACATGATAATTGTAAAGTTTCACCTGTTTGTGACATTGCATTAGTTAGGTCACATTCGATATTTTTAAACTGAGTTAGTCTTTTAATTTCATCTTTAGAAATATCTCCACTATAGTATTCTCTGAGAATTTCACTTAGATACTTTTTGATAATACTGTTTTCAAGATCTTTCTCCATTACCTCTAAATCAAATCCTAACTTTGGAGCATTTTCAGATAACTTTCCTCCAATCCCTGAGGTTGTTATAACATTTGATTGAACCATCAAGACTTCTTTTGGTTGATCCATACTAGACATTTTAATGGCAAATGGGGCTTGTTTTGCCACACTACCATAATCTGTACTAATTCGCATAATGTATTGTCCTACTTGAACTTCATTCTTGTCAAAATATTGTATAAAGTCTGCCTCATACACACCATTTCCTCTTTGTCTTAATTGTAATTCTGATTCTTTAATTTTATCACCTGTTGATGAAAATACTTCTAATATTACACGTCCCATTTGAGGTTGATATCCATCATACACAACATTTGCTCTGAACAGACCATCTGTTGTATCTAGATGAATTGTTGGACTATCAAATGAGATTTTAATTGATTCTTTAATGTCCGTAATTCCTCCTATGCCTATAATCTCGATATTATCTCCCTGAATTGGAATTTGTTGGTCTATTGCTGTATTTCCAAAAAATCCAAATCCTACAGCTATAATTGAAATTCCAATTGCTGTAAAAATTCCCAACTTATCTTGATTTTTCATTCCTTGTGACATTGTTATTTTGACTTTCCCCATAACTCATCAAAAAGTAATTTTTTAGAATAATTCATTGAATTGGAGTTTGTCCACATTGCAGTTACTTCTTTTTGAGATTTATTATTCATGTAAAACAATACTTCATTATTTTTAATGATAAAACAAAGATTACCCTTTACTGATTCTGGAACTTTTCGTACACTCTCTTTTTTGATATCATCATACATGTATTTTGTTTTTTGAGTTGATGCTGTAAGTATTTTCAAATTATCTATTTTGGATATATTTTCTAAAATATCTGTATGATAAAAATTTGCAAAGTCTTTTTCATTTCCAATTATGCATACTTCACTATGTGAATCATTAATCATTTCATTTATCTTTGAATTAATTCTATTTTCGCCTTGTAGAATTTGGAATTTCTCTTCAATTACTTTTTCATTATTTCTAATTGGAACTGTTTTCCATAATTCAATTAATTCTGCTTTTTGTTTTTCTAATTTTTTTATTTTTTGCTTTTCAGAATCAATAATTGATGAAATAGCCTCAGATATTTCGATTGCTGTAAATTTGACTGGGTGCCCAATAATAGCAGATATTATTCCCTTACTTTGTAATGATGATAGAATTTGATATGTTTCTGTTCTTGGTAACTTTAATGCCTGAAAAACTTCAGTAGCAGTCTTTGTACCATTTTTTCCTAAAAACAAATACACTTTGGATTGATTTGTAGTTAATCCAAATTTTTCTAAAGTATCTTGAATCTCTACTAGTGATTTTTCAATATTATCTAGTGACAATCTTGGTTTTTCTTCACTTACTGTACTTTGTCCGTATGACTGCATTTCACAAATTTGTAACTAATTGAATGGATTTATGCATATAATGTGAAATTAAGTTGATTATTTTGATCGCTATTCCACATGTCCTAGTATCATCTTAGGCTCATATTGTGCCTAAATATTATTGAAAGATTATCCTGTTGCACACATGTCTTTTTGGAAAATTACATACTGATATTCTTAATCAAAAGGATCACATAATCTATAATGTCCGAACACAAGTTTGATGATGATTATATCTCTAATCTAATATCAATTGAAGAAGAACAAACTAGATTATTAAAAAGAAAGGCACAATCCCTCAAATTTGAACTTGATAAAACAAATTTACTAATTGACAATTCTGACCATRAAAATTACCRCTTTGATGATTTTACAAAAACTTCAAAAATTGAAAAGAAAAACACCTTGAAATCTAGTTTTGATAAAAGTAGTTTAATTCAAAATATTACAAAAAAACATATTTTATTTTTAYCATCTATTGTTCTTTTAGTTTTATCTGTAAATTTTATTGATGGRCAATATTTGAATTTTAATTCTGAATCAAAGGAACCTCTTATGATGAAATCAAAGTTTGTAATTGAAAATTTGCGCGGTGACACAATTGATACTATGAAGTCCTGGAGATTATTATCTGGAGAATTATTAAATGTGAATTTGTCAAATGATGATATCTTAACTGTTGARCAACAAGCAGCAGTCAATAAAGTCATAATGTCTACTGATTCAATACAACTTGATGATTTCATGTTAAACCGTGGTTTCCAGGGATCTGAATCCACATATTATTTGGGTTGGGYKGGTGCAATGRGTGCWGCAAAACAAACTGAGACHSTYTATYCTATTCCTACAAAYTACACAATCATYCATTCAYCAAACGGTGAGGGAAATATTSTAATAAAATTTTCAAATATGGTGGACACTGATGGTTTTTCAGGATATACTAGATCAGTTTTAGATAATGGCGAGATCTTAAAATCTTATATTACAATTTACAATGTTGATGAATTGGAAGCATCAGAATTGGCAACAATATTGCGACATGAATTTGGACATGCATTGGGTCTTGGACATTCTACTGATCCTGAAGATTTAATGGCTCCCATAATTCTTACTGATTTTCCATATATCTCCGAATGTAATGTAGATGCTATGATATCCCTCTATGGTGGAAATGAATCTAGTCAGGTGGTGTGTGAAAAATGACCATTCGTGCAGTAGTAATAGATGATGAAAAAGACACATTGGATTTATTTTGTAATCTCTTAACCAGTCATGAAATTAAAATTGTTGGTAAGGGGTATACTGGTGAGGAGGCATTATTCCTGTTTCAAAAATTAAAACCTGATGTAATTTTTCTTGATGTTTCTATGCCCGTGCATGATGGACTATATGCATTAGAGAAAATTAGAGAACTTAATCCTGATGCTGTGATGTTTTTGATTGTAGAAAAAATGACATTAAATACAGAAATGAAAATGAATAGATTAAATCCATCTGCAGTATTTCGAGAACCTTTAGATGTCAATGAAATTATTCGCAAGACTCATCAATTTTGTTTACCTCCAAAAGATGAATTAGAAAATATGCAAAAGACCATGATTACTTTGGCATTAAAAAATACACTACTCGAATTGGGTCATGATGAACTTGATAAAGTTACAACAATATTGCAAAAAGATCATCACATGACTCTTGATGATTGTTATGACAATCCTGATGAATTAAAAATTGTTTTAAAAGATTTGTTTGGGGAATCATATGATAATATTTTACATTCCTTTAAAGAAAATATGAAAGTTATTTCTTCTCATACTCAAACTAAAAACTTTATTTCAACTTTACATGAATAATTTTTTGGGAATTCTTGTAAAATGATTATTCTTATTTGTTTGTAAGATATAATTTTGAGTTGAAATATTATTCCTATACTATTTAAAAAATTATACCTTATTTTTTCTGTTCACCTCTAAAAATATGAATTTAATTCAATCATGTATGATGATTTTAGTAATTTTTTAATCCATTTCTTAAATGTAATTTTTGATTAAGATGGGATTAAAATAACAGGATAGATTCAATTGAAAAATTTAATGATGCAATATTTGATATTGATAAAATTTTAATTCTAATTTCCTTTATTATGGAGAATATTTGAGATATTGTGCCGGGATAGCCAAGTGGTAAGGCGGCTGTCTCGAAAACAGCTACGTGAAAGCGTGCGGGGGTTCGAATCCCTTTCCCGGCGTAACATGAATGGTTATACGCCCTTACCCAATTTTAGATCAAGAATGAGACAATCAAACATCAGTAAAAAACCAACAAATGACTATTACTATAATACTAGACTCACTAATCAAAAGAAAGAATTAAAGAAGTAGAAAAGCCCAGATTAATAAAAAAATTAATCTAAAAGAAATTATCAAGTCTAATCAAGTGGGCAATATGCTAAACACACCGTCTATGATACCAATGTTCGTATCTAAATCTAACTTCATCAAATGGCATTTGTTTATGACAACAAGAACAATACACTATCATTGACATAGAGTTTAGATTGATTTTTGGATTAAAGAGAGTAGGTTATTGTGATAACTACCTACTAAAAGAAATGAGAATCTCTGACTTGTGCAATATAGAATGGTATTTGCTATTGCGTGAAGTGCAGTAGATAATCATTTTTGACTACATGGGATGATTGATTGTATGGTTAAGAAGCAAGGGTTATTGTATGATCACCTATTCATCAAGATTAGAATAAGTAAAACTAATGGTGCTATAACTGACAATGAACCACCTAACAAAGTAATTTTAATTATTTCACTTCCACTACCAAACCACATAAGAACAACACCGAGAAAGAACGCACCAATTAATGTTAGGATTTTTTCTATTATGTTTTCTTAGAACTCAAAGTAATGAAAGACCAACTACACCAAAGATAACTGTAAGAGTAATTGTTATCCAAAATTTCCAATTTGATACAATAAAGTTTTTTCTTTTACGTCTATCTAATGTTTTTTCCATTCGTTTTAATTTACAATTTCTACAATGTTTAAAATCTTCACCATTTGGAAATTTCTTTGTTGCAATAGTATATTGATGAAGTCGATTTTGCCATGTAATTTCTTTTTTACATTCAGGACATTCTTTAATAAAATCATTTTCAATCTGTTCTCTACAATCTCTACAAAGCAATTCATCAATATCATATTTTTTGAAATATTCTAATTTGTGATTATTTTCACCTGCTTGTAGTTTACAGCGTTCACAAACATTTCCCTCTTTAACAAATTCAATTCCCATATCTAATTTCATCATTTCTTAGGTAGTTTTAAGAGAATATGGTTATTTTGTGCCTAGAACTAATGTAAACTCTCTATGCAATAGCATATCTTGCAGAATAATCATTACTCTATGCAGATGTATATGAAACACCAGAAGAAAAAGACCTCAGAGATGAACAAGATGATGTTCAGAGTGATGATTCTTACTGGTCTTTTCTAACTCCCGAAGCAACTGAATGGTTAGTGAGATATCATGATGAAAGAAAAAGAAAAGGTGAATATCTATCATCAGAAACATCCATCTTTGAAAAAGAGGAAAGCAGACATGTCATTAAATCAAAACAAATCTCAGATGCTAATTGTAGGTCTATTATTTTCAATGTGATTAAAGATGTTCCAGAATTACAACGTATCAAAAAAGGCAGACGACATGACATCCAATTAAATCATGGATTTAGAAAGAGAACAAATACTATCCTAAAACTTGAATCAAATGTTAATTCTAATATTGCTGAGAAAATACTAGGACACAAAAATAGATTAGATGGTGTCTACTTTACACCAACAAGGCAACAATGTTATGGGGATTTTTCTCCATGGAATGATAATCTTTTTCTTGGTTTATCGAGTAATACTCCAATCTTTTTTGATTTATAAAACTCTACAACCTTGATCATTTCATCCAAAGATAAATTCAAAACAATTTCTTGTCTTCTAATATGTTCATAGATTTCCATAAAATTGTATAATGGTATTAACTATTTAGTCCATCATGGAAAATATTTGTCTAATACAATGTTTGAAACATGCATGAAAGTATATGCCATAGAACCAACTGTAAACACTTTTGCCCAAAATAGAAATTTTTGTGCTGGTGTATTTTCTTTGAGAATTATTGATATATTGTTAATTTAATATCTAACTATTTAGTCCAGATGGATTCTACAACTTTGCTAATTTTAATAAAATAAAAAGAGATTATCTACCAAAACATTCTTTCAAATTAACATTTTCTTCTATTGCTTTGTAAAAGTCAAGTACATCAACATAGATGAACCCTGCTTTTTTTGCCTCATCATAATCATCATTATCAGAAACATAGATTTTCATATCTATATCCCCTGACACTGCATTTACAGAATCAATCAAGTTTTGATGTCTCATGTCCTTGGTCTCATGAGAAGTGAATAACTCCCAGAGTGATTTTCCATCTCTTTTTGGATAGTATGGACTTGGAGATACAATAACGCATTTTGAATCAATTCCATCATTATGCATTTGATTGATTTTTTCAGCATCAAGATACCCTAACACATACTCTGATAATTCCTCACCTTGAGTGAATATTCCATCTACATCAAACGCTATGATTTGTTTCATTTGGATCTAAGATATGGCGATCAGAAAGATAAAGATTATGAATTATGGTATATAAAATTAAGGTTGGAACCCCCCTTTGTATCAAACGGTCTTCAATAGTATTTTTGTAGTTATGATTCATAGAGTAAGTTCTACCTTGTTTTTTTGCATTTACTAATCTATCTTTGATTAATTTTTTCAACTGCCTGTCTGTGTTTTTACCATTATTCTTGATGTTGGTATTCATTTACAAATTTTGGCATAATCAATAATATTTAATTTTGATATTTGAAACCACTGTTAGAAATGAAATAAAAATCTCAGTGTATCACACAGCACTGAGATGAACAGTTAACCAATTCTATTGGTTTATCACAATAATTGGTAAGTCGAATGAGTATTTAGATCATTGTAAATCGCATAATGGTAATTGTAATAATGATGTTTCACGCCTAAGGGCGTTGAACTAATTGAGCAACTCCCTTTCCCGGTGTCTTTTTTAATTTTAAAATATTTTATTTATCTCAGTAACTACTCCTTTAGTACTTTTTTAATCCATTTTTAAAAATTGTCTGAACAATCGAACTATTGTTAAACACACTAATTGAAATTTTTATTTTTATAATGTATTTTCCTTCTTTCATTTCAATCATTATTTTTTCCCAAAACATTGTATATTTGTCAACAGCTCTTTTTTTGCTTGTAAGCTCAAACCCTTTTATTATTAAATACCCATTTCGATTCAAATTATTTATTTTTCTATATCCTGATGTTTTTGATAATTTACAAATTTCTAAAATTTCTGGTACTGCTAGTGGTTTTTTTGCAACTTCTTCTAAAATTTTTCTTGTTTCTTTATCGCCGACCATTTCTAAAATTTGCTTAATTAATGATTCATCTTTTATTGTTATGACTAGAGATTTTTTTTTAATTTCCGCAAAATTTATTATTTCAAATATACAATCTTTTTCAAATTTTAATGAATCTAATTTTAAAAATCCCATTAATTCCTCATCAAATTTTGAAAAATCAAGCATTGATTGTTTAATAGAATACCCATATTTTTTAAATAAATTTAGTTTAAGTTTATGTTGAATTTTTGGTTCTAGTTTATTTTTGATTTTAAAACTTAGAGATTTTGATAAAAAAAGATCAATGCCTGCCAATGTGTGATTATAATTAAGAACTTATAAAAACAAAATGATTTTTACTAAGTTATGAGTAAAACTGCTATTGTAATTGATGATGATTATGATACTGTGGATACTTTTAGTGAATTATTAGAAGAACAACAAATCACTGTTGTTGGAAAAGGCTACAACGGTAAGGATGCTATTGATTTATTTTCAAAACACTCCCCTGATGTTGTTTTTGTTGATATTATGATGCCTGATGGCACTGGTTTTCATGCAATTCGTAATATTAAAAAAATAAATGATAAAGCCAAAATAATTGCAATTACAGCTGATCTTAAACCTTCTACCAATGAAAAATTAATGGATCTAAAAGTTCATGGACTTGTTTACAAACCATTGGATATTGAAAAAATTGTTTATCTTGTGAATAATTAGATATTTCCAAATCTTTAAAGTAATTTGATTATTAATTATCTTAATGGCTGAATTGATTCAATCAAAGATTCGGGATTCTGGAATTTCACTTGCTGAATTAATTGCTCATTTTAGAGAAAAATGTAAAATTTGTGGACATCATAGAATAATGCATAATGAATTAGGAGTATGTGAAGGTGTAATGAATAAGCCTTGCAATTCTGGTTGTGATTCTTATGAGTCTGAATGATTATCTAATTCTTTAATAAGATATTTCTTGTAACTTGTCTATGGGTGAGGAAATCAAATATGAAAAAACTTACCCATTAGGTTATGAACCCGAAAAAACTCCAACTACCGCTGATCCTAATATTAGAAATCAACTAATTGATTTTATTTTAAAATCTGGTCCCTCTGAAGTTATAGATACAGATTTGTTTGCAGTAATGG
Source organism: Nitrososphaerota archaeon (assembly GCA_002317795.1). Classification (GTDB taxonomy): domain Archaea; phylum Thermoproteota; class Nitrososphaeria; order Nitrososphaerales; family Nitrosopumilaceae; genus Nitrosopumilus. The sequence goes on along the minus strand of NVWC01000012.1, from coordinate 30,032 downwards.
CAAAAAGACGTTCTACACGAAAATTTTCTGACAAACCCGTTCAAACAACAAAAATTGATAAAATAATTGCAGCAGCCGATACTGCTCCTACGGCTGGAAATTATCAAGGATTTGAAATATTTTATATCAAAAGTCCTGAAAAGAAAAAACTTCTAGTTGGGGCATGTAACAAACAACCTTATGTTGATGCACCTGTTGTGTTAGTTTTTTGTAAAAATCCTTCAAGAGTAAAATTTGATTTCTCTGAAAATATTCTAAAAAAATTTGCTATACAAGATGCAACACTTGCAGCTGGATATTCTCAACTTGCAGCTCAGGCATTAGGATTAAGTTCAATWTGGATAGGTATGTTTGATGAAGAAAAAATAATGGAAATAATTGGAACAGACTTGATTCCATCATCTGTTTTGTGTATTGGTTATCCTAAACAAACCAAATTCCCTAAACCTAGAAGAAATCTTAAAGATTTAGTACATGTGATATGGTAAACCATTCATAATTCTCCAGATTTAAATAATGAATAATCCCTGAATCTTTTATGACTGATGCATATGTTATGTTAAATTGTGAATTAGGTGCAGAAATTGAACTTGTTGAAAAACTAAAAGAAATTGAACAAGTAACTGATGTCTTTGAAACTATCGGAACCCATGACATGTTGGTAAAATTGCAAGCAGTAAATTTTGAAAAAATAAGAGAAATTGTCTCATGGAATATTCAAAAATTACCTAAAGTTCGTTCAACTTCAACTCTAATTAAAAAAGAAGCCTAAATTCAGAATCTACCCCCTTGATTATTTGTATAATATGTTTTAGAACAATTCTAAATGATTTTAGAAAATTGTAAAATCCGAAAGATCATGAAAATGAGGGGCATAATTTACGGGCTTTCGGATTTTATACTTAATTTATGATGTGTAGGTCTATACAGATTTGGTTGTTCATTTCAAACAAACCATGCATAAATTCCAACCCTGATTGACTATTTTTAATCTCAAAATTGATTAAAATATGATTAATTGTTATTCTAATTCAAATGAGTGATGAGAAAAATGAAATTGAAAAACTAATTGATACTATGATCACTAGTGGCGATGAATTAGTGGATAATCTAAAAACTGTTTTACCTAACTCATTATCAGAATCCATGGTAATGTTCCATGAATCTAATGTTTTGAATTTAAAGAAAATCAARGAATTCCTAAATAAATAATTTTAAATTATTTTTGATGAACATTCCTACTATATCCTTTTTAATTATTAATTGAAATTTTTAGTATGTCCAGATCTAGAACTATTTGTATTTCTGTAAAAAAAAGACTGGAGACGCTTTTGATGCAGTTTTGAATATTCTTCCTAAAATGATGCCAGATGCAAAAATTGATGATGATGGRTGGTGGTCATTTACTGGRTCTCATGGAAAATCCTATCTTAAATTCAATGAACATAAATCTAATGGAATTTTAGATCATCAATTTATTGATGAAGAATCTACTTGGACTGTTCCAATGAGAGTAATCCCCCGTGGTGATTATTCTGAAATTCTGATTATTTTGAATAAACCTGATGAGTTAAATGATAAACAATTTGATCAAAGAATTTCTGAAATGGGTGATGTGATAATTGTTATGAAAAATATTATTGAATATGATTCTTGAGAATATTATTTTTTTGAAGTTATTTTTGTATTTACACAAGTACAAATCATTCTTCAAGATTAAATGTAAATTTTGTAATGATTTATTGATAAAGATGCCTATGAGGAAGTATATTTTCAAAGATTAGAAGAAGAGCATAAAGATTCTGCGAAATTAAAACGTCAAAAAATGACCTTATTCCCAATTAATATGATTAAGATTTTAATTATRTTGTTTAATCTGAACCAATTTTATTTCGTAATACAATTAATCCTAATAACACACTGCTTACAGATATTATATTTAAAATTGTAATATTTTCTGATAAAATAAAAGTAGAATACACTATACTGAATATTGTTGTAGTAGAATAGATTAATACCGTTCTCACTGCTCCAATTAATCTTAGTGCCATCACGAAAAACATCATGGTCACTCCAATTCCTAAAAATCCTACAAAAGACATGATTGATAGATCTTCTAATGAAATATGGAATGGAATTTCAAACACAAGCATCAAAATTAATGTCATTATGGCACCTGTACATGACATGACATGAACTATATGTCTGGTTTTAATTGAATCACTAATTTTTTTTGCAATGAATGTATCTAAACAATAAAAAAACCCTGCTAACAATATGAACAAATCACCTGTTCTAAAATCAGCTAATTGCCAATTATTATTTTGTATATCTCCTGCAATTGGAATTAATATCGAACCTGCTACAATTAAGATGAGTGGAAACACTTCTTTTTTACTTAGCTTTTCTTTGAAAATCATAATTCCTAATAAAATGGCAAACACTGTTTCTGAATTTACTAGAATTGATGCATTTGTTGCACTAGTTTCTTGAAGTCCAATGGTATAGCTTAATGTTCCTGATGCTTCTACGACTCCAAGTGAAATTAATAAAATTAATGTCACTCTTTTTACTTTTATGCTTCTTTCTATACCATTTTCTGTACTATTTTTTGTCCGATTTTTTTTATTTAATTTAGAAAATGGAGAAAACAATAAACTATTTACAACATAAATTACAAATACCAACATTAATGGATTTGGTATAATTTCTGTTTCTGATGATTCCATTATTTCTTTGGGGATTACATTTGGTAAAGCTGAAAAAGCAGCTGCCAAAATTGCAAAGCAAAAACCGGCACCTCCAATTTGTTTTTGAATTTTTGAGAAAATGATTATTTTGCCAATTTTTAATTCTCTGATGATGTGTTGTGGTTGAGCATATTTTGACACTATACTCATAACCTTTATAGACTATAATCCCATTTATGGGATCGATAATTTATGCTAAATTTGGTTATTTCCAAATATTGAAATACGATTACTTTCTCATAATATTAGATATTTTAATGAGCTCTATGAATATTCCCCAAGAATTTGATAAAATAATACGTAATTTACCATTAAATGAACGAATTCAAAAATTAGAAGAAATTTTTAAAACATCTGATGATGAATCTAAGCGTTGGGATGCTGTTTGGATTGCAGGTGAAATCCCTGTAGAAGTGAATCTGAAAGGTCCATTGTTTGAAAAAATGGTCGATTTATTTGCCTGGGTTTTAAAAAATGATCCTAATGATGTTGTCCGACATGAGGTATGTTATCAAATTGCAGCAAGAAACATGAGAAGAATAATCCCTAATCTTGCACATGCTGCAAATTATGATGTTAGTTCTCTTGTACGTCATGAGGCCACTGAATGCTTGATGATTATTAGAGCAACCGATCAAATGGATGCAATTAAAAAGTCACTTCATGATAAAAATGAAAGTGTTAGAAATACTGCTCGTTTAGTTTTGAAGCGAATGGAGCGGTATCGATCTAATTTTGATGCAAAATCCGAATGGGTATCAATTTAATTGACTGTTGCTGTAACTGCCGACTCTTCTTGGAAAAATCTTTGTGATTCTTGTACTACTCAGTCTTGTTGTAAAAGTTTTGTTGGAGCAAATATGCTGTTATCTGAATTTGAACAAATCAAAGATGCTGTAGGTACAGACACTTTTGCTAAAACTGTTTTATTTAATCAGATTCCAACACTGGTGATAAAAAATAAAAATAATTCAAATGAATGCACGTTTTGGGATTCTGAAAAGGAATGTTGCTCAATTTATGAGAATAGGCCATTTGATTGTAAATTATTTCCATTTGACATTCATGAAATTGATGGGAAATACATGTGGGTAATTAACAGCTGTAACCCTGATTCTAAATGGGCATGGACTGAATCAATGTTAGATTCTTTTGAAAATGATCCTGCTTTTCCTGAGCTCTTAAACTCGTTAGATTCTTACTCTTATCCTGAATCTACAAAGAATAATCTGTATATGGTTAAAATACTCAGACCTGTAAATTGCCCAAAAAATAATTCATCTTAAATTAATTTTATTCAATTTTTCTATATACTTTTAACATGTTTGTACAACGCATAAATTATAATCGAATTTGCGATAAACCATATGACTGTGACAGGATGAGCATCATAATAGTGCCCAAAAATCTCTAAATGATAATACCATATATCTCCAGAAGTACTGATCATTAATCCGAATACTAATAATAACCAAACTGTGCCCCAAACTCCTTCTTTGAAAATTTGAGCTCCTAATATGGTAAATGTAAGTGTGGTTGCAGCACCTGCCACAAAAATCAACCCGTAGTAAAAGTCAAAATTTAATTCTGCATCTGCAATTCCATACGACATTAATACATATACTGCCAACGCAATAATTGGAATTCCTGGAATCAATATTTTTTGTAATTTAGTATATCCTGAACTGAAATATTTTATATTTAACAACAAATGACCTAACACAAAAGGATACAAAGCAAAAAAGAAAATATCTGCAATTGATGGATATGGTTCTATTTGAAATATTAATTCAAATGAATAATACAACACTTCTGCTATGACATATGACGTAAATCCTAATCCTAGAAAAAAATATGATTTTGCTAAAATACCTATTTCATTTTGTTTTGACACTACAAAAGAAAATACCGCTACTATTCCTGCAAATGTAATTGAAAGAATAAATGCCAATATTCCTACATCATCATCTGATACAAGATTTAATAAAATGAAAATTCCTAAACCAATTCCTAAAATCCCTACTATGACTTTATGATTAATTGGATTTGAAATCTTATCTGGAACGATTTCTGGATTTTTCATAATTCCGTTCATACTTTATCCTTGAAATATTTAGCGAAAAATCATTTTATTGATAAATTCCTTAAAATTTGGTTTTTTTCATATATTTATGATTTATTTTGAATTTCGATGCATATCCTACTAAACTATAAAAATTCCCAAAATTGGGAATTCAATATATAATCTAGTTTGCTCTGTTCCAAAAACACAAATTTAATTAACTTAAGAAACTATCTATTTCCATGGTTGGATTTGATCATTTACTTGCAAAATCATTAAATGAAATAGTTAAAAAAAATCTTGGAACAAAAACCTCTAAAAAAATCGAAGATAGACTTTTTGAGAAATTTGGTATTTCTTTAACACAATCAATTGAGGAATTTGATAAACTTGATTTGGTATTAAGAGAATTTTTTGGGAAAGGTGCTGATGGTCTTGAAAGAAATTTCTTTAAAAATCTATTTCAAATTAATTCAAAAAAATCCAAAGACGTATGGCATACAATCACTGATTCTAATGTAAATGAAATAATTTTACAGGCCTTTGGTGATTCTGATAAGAAAAAAATCTTGGAAACTGTTTCAACCACGGCTAAGATTATCGCATCAATTTTGAAAGAATGTGATCTTCCACAAACTTCAGGATATCGAAAAATTAACCAATTGATTGATGATGGTCTATTGGTTCATTCAGGATATGTGATGAAAGACAATAAAAAAACTAACAAGTATGTTTGCATTTTTAATAATTTGAAAATCAATATAGAAAAAAATAACTTAATTGTTGATGTTCAACTTACTAAATTAGAACAACAAAATAGCTCTATTTTACAAATTATACAAAACTAGCACTTTTTCAAAATTTAATCACTTTTTCAAAATTTATCTACTTTTTACTGATTTTTTTCATAATTTATTATCCATCGACTGATAAAACACACATTTTTAAATAGCCATTCCCATATTTGGAAATAACCTTGACAAATGAAACTGCTATTGTAATTGATGACGATTATGATATTACTGGAATTTTATCTGAATTATTAGAATCTCAAGGGGTTAAAGTTTTGGGGATGGGGTATGATGGGACAGACGCAATTCAACTTTTTAAAACACATTCACCTAATATGATCTTCATGGATGTCCACATGCCAATTCAAGATGGAATTTCAGCATTGAGGGAAATTAAAAAAATATCTTCTAATACGATAGTAATTATGATTACGGGTGATACCTCATCATTGATAGAAGAACAATTACAAATTTTAGGTGCAGATTCAATTATTCATAAACCATTTAGAATGAAAAATATTATTCAAATTATTAAAGAAATTCAAAAACATTCTACCATTATGACAACATAATAAATTTAAAAATCTACATTATGGTATGTTTATAAAAATTACGTATGATTTATTTTAATAATTCTTTTATTTTATTTGTCATCTGAGTCATCAGATTGATTTCTATTAGGCCCCACCATGTCTTCTGGATTTACCTTGTTATCCCAATCACCTTTAGCTCCTTTAACTAAAGAAATTATTCCTGCTCCGATAAATCCTATGATTATTCCAAAGAAAACAGTTTGATGAAAAACCTTAAATGAACAATCAATTTCAATTGGTGGTTTGTCATTAAAATATTCATAACACGTTCCAAATTCATTTGACTCAATTGTTGCTGCTTGGAATTGGCTACCAAATACCCCTAAAGTGAGAAATCCTGCAAAAACTAAGACTATTCCAATAATAACAAATCGCATGTCACTCATATTTTTTTTACAAATTTATTGTATTTACACTTTGAACTAATTGCAATTTAAATTATTTTTCAAGAATTATTTTAAGGTTTTCTAGAGATGCATCATAAAATGCTCCCATAAATACAAGAAATTCCAAAAATTGTTTTTCAGACATTTTCTCACTATTTAGATAAGATTGCCATGTTAATTCTGTYAAATTTTTTGATTTTTTCTTRATTGAAATTGTAGCSACGTATGCTCTTAATGGTAGRCCCTCAGTAGCAATGTATGTGAAAAATTCTTTATTTTTCCATGCAATTACRTGCTCTTCAATTTTATTTCCATCTGMAAAAGTAATTAATCTGATGGCACCTACACCTCTTTTATTTTTAGAAAGAAATAYCGTTTTTTTAACATCTACTACCCATATTGGTAATCCTATGATATTGCTAATTTTATTCCAAACTTTATTTTGTGATGHCTTTATTTTGATTGTTTTTTTYACAGAACCTGTGTGAAATGATTGTTTTCCCATACATATTGTCAGTATTTCATTAATTTTAAATTTTAGTTTTTGTGAVATCTGGATTTACAAACTATTTTAGAAATCATAATTTGTATAATGAATAAAATTATTGTATTRTCGATCATTGATTAGATATTAATATTCTATTTTYAGTTTTKATGAATTGTCAAAGTACWWKATRCTGTTTAATTACATGAGGGAACTGAATTGAGTTCCATTTTTACCAAAATRYTCTCAAGGRYACRCCAAAAAAAAGAATTTMGTGWATCMMATGATGAAATAGATAATTTAGAAATTGCACTTAATGCCTCTTCTYTAGTCACAATAACTGATCTTAAWGGAAAYATTACTTTTGTAAACCAAAAATTTTGTAAYCTTTCAAAATATTCTAAAGATGAATTAATTGGRAAAAACCAYCGAWTTCTAAAATCTGACTATCATAGTTYAKATTTTTTTACTCATCTTTGGAGCACAATTTCTAATGGAAAAATATGGCATGGAAGCATAAAAAATAAAGCAAAAGATAATTCATTTTATTGGATTAAAACTACMATTATTCCTTTTTTTAAATCTGGAAAAATATCAAAATACGTTTCTATTTGTCAAGATGTTACTAGTGAAATTAGTTTATCTGAAAAAATAACTTCAGCTGAAAAATTTTCTACTATGGGTGAATTTACATCTAGATTGGCACATGATCTAAGAAATCCACTGGCTATTATTCAGATAACTCTTGAAAATTTCAAAATTTTGTATGATGTTGATGAAAGGAAACAAAAACAATTTGATAAAGTTGAACGTTCTATTGCACGAATGGYTCATCAAATAGATGAKGTTTTAGATTATGTCAAAGAAAAACCWCTYCATTTAAGAGAHATTCATTTTTCTGAAATTTTAAAGGATACTCTTGATTCATTTAAAATTCCAATCGGMATTAAATTAATTGTACCAAAACRTGATGTAATAATTAATTGTGACAGTAGRCAATTAGTRATTGTATTTAGTAATTTAATACTAAATGCAATTCATGCATTAAATGGACATGGATTAATTGTCATTGGGTTGGAAGAAAATAATGATGATGTAATTATTGAAATTGAAGATTCTGGAACCGGAATTTCAAAAAAAGATTTACATCATGTGTTTGATCCTATGTTTACTACTAAACAACAAGGAACAGGGCTGGGATTGGTAAGTGTAAAATCAATTATTTCTGCTCATAATGGCACAATTTCTGTATCGTCTCCACCTACAATATTTAGAATCAAACTTCCAAAAAATCATGTTTAAAATTTGATTTTCTATTGTACAACCATTTTTAATCCCCAGAATCTAAATTAAATTACATGGTATTTGGATGGGGAAAAAAGAAACAAGAAGAAAATACTGTTGAAGTAATTTCTCAGAATAAAGAAATCCAACTTTCAGATGTGTCAAAAATTCTCACTGAACTAAACCAACTAAGATCCTCTCAAATTCTTTCGGAAATTAAACAAATAAGGAAAATCACTGAACCATTAATTGATGATTTGATAAAAATTGGCAAAGTTCTTGAAAAAGATAATCTAAAAGTTGATGATATTGACAAGCACCTTGCAATAATTGTGGTAAGAGGTAAAAAACAAGTAATYGATGTAATCAAAAAAGGAGTAACTTCCCTTCCTGAGATATCCTCACTTGAGGATATGGAGAAATTAAATTACTCTCTCACTCAAATTCTTAAAAAAGTTGGTGATGTTTTGGGACGACAGACACGAGTTATTCATATATTTGCAAAAAAATATGCCAACCAACTAAAAGACAACCTTGAAGTAATGAATCATAATCATTCTGAAATTCAACAACTTTTAAAAAATTTTAAATCTACAAAATCTGATTCTATTGAAATTAATGACTCATTAAATAAAATTAAGCTTTTCCAAAATACCAAAATTGACAAAGCTAAAAAAATTATAGAGACCCATGATGCAATAAAGTCTCTAGAAGGAAAAATTTTATCTATAGATAACTCAATTAAAGAAACAAAATCATCTGATAATTATAAAAAATACCTTGTTCTTAAAAAAGAATTTGATGAATATGCCCCTCAAAAATTAAAAATTAAAAATATCATTGATACACAATTCACAAAAATCTCTCGCCCCTTAAGTCGATATGAATATGCATCTTCTTTAGATAAGGAACAGAAAACCATTTTAACAAAATTAGTTGAAAATCCATTTAATATTCTTCTTTCTGAAAATAAAGATCATATTATTTTAATTTTAGAAAATGTACGAAAAGGTATTACTTCTGGTTCAATTTCTGTTAAAGATGTAGATAAAACATTATCCCACATTACAGAAACTGAAGAAATTCTTGACAATTTCATTAAACAGGTTTCAAATTATTTTGAAACATCACAAAAAATGCAAAATGAATTAAATTCTCTAATGCCTGATGAATTAGTCTCTTTGGAACGCGAACATGACAAAAATATATCTTTTAAAGATGATTTACAATTAAAATCTGAAATTTTACAGGGGGATATTGATGATGCTGAGACCCAAATCCCTACACTCATATCAGAAATTGAGAAAAAATTACGAGAATTTTCAAATACAAAATACACCATTTTACAATCTTAAAATTAAATTACTCCTAAACTTTAGTGGTTCTGTGCTTTTCAAGAAAAAAAAATATGAGCGTAAAATATTGCTTCAAAAAGAYGTACTTGATAGTATTTTGTCATTTTGTAAAATCAAACATCCAAATGAAGGAATCTTAATTTTAAAGGGAAAATCAAAAAATGGTGAAATAAAGATCAATGGATTAGTTATTCCGCCTTTTAGTGAGACTGGGCCTACTTTTGCTGGATTCCCACATTCATTTTTGCCATTTGATATGAGCTATATCGGAATAGTCCATTCTCATCCAAGTGGTTCTGCAGAACCATCGGTAACTGATCTTCATAATTTCTTTGGATTAATTTCATTAATTGTAAAATCCCCATACGATGATGACTCTATTTTTGCTTGGGATAGTAGCGGTAACGCTGTTCCACTTTCAATCATTTAAATTTCTAAAAAATATAAAAAATAAAAAAAGAGGGAAAATTATACAATTACCCAGCCTTTTAGAGTTCAWTAAYCTAAAACAAAGGTYTCATGATCTGTAATATRCTGCTTTGCGACACCGAGGTTTACGCTAACGTGATGTTTTATCACATTGAGAAGGGGAGCTCAAAACCATGCTGTAAGCAGATCATGAGGTTTTACATTAACCATGCTACACAAATTTCAGATGACGACTCTATGATTAGGATTCAGGTGCTTCATTAAAAAAGGGTATAACTTTAAGTTCATAAATTAATTGATGTGGATATGAAAGTAAAACCTATTCTTAAAAAAATATTTGACATGGTTACTTTTGAGAATAATATTGAGAAATCCTCTAAAGAGAAATCTAAATGGTATTGGGGGTAAAAAGAAGTGAAAAAAGAAAAGAAAAYGAAATTAAAGTCAAATCAGCTCGGGTGTCATTGGCATTGTGCTTGTGAATATTGTGTTGAGGATAGAAAAAATGACCGATATTAAAAAATGATTAATACTACTGGGATAAAAAAAATTGGAATAATGCTTCTCGGCATTGTATTGGGAGCCTGGCTGGGGGAATTAACTCAATACGTTATATGGACAGTTGGAGATTTTGCAGTTCCATATTGTGCAGTAAATACTCCTCCTGAATGGCATGAAACATGTTTAAAAAATCTGGGAAATTATAATGAATTCAAAATTTACTTTCAATTAGTTGGAGTTATTGTGGGAGTATCTGCATCAATTACAGCGGTAAAAAAAATATTTGATTAAAAAAAGAGGAAAAGTAACCTCTAAAGTTTCTCAAAACCCTTTAAATCGTATAATTGCGTATCGATTTTTAATGCTCAAGGCAATATTCCCACCAATAAAATGCATCAATGGTCATGTTCATGCATATGCGGACAATGAATGTCCTCAATGTCATGAATCTGCACGCGTTTCCGATGAGGACTCCTTTTGCCAAAAATGTAGCATGATTCGTCCTACCATTATAGAGACAACTACAAAGACTACAATCTATGAATCTAGTTTTTGTTTCTGGTGTGGTGCATTCATGTCAAAACTACATGAAGAACCAATGGTCAACTATTGATGTAGATAGAGTAATGCGTATTGTAATGGGGGGTACGCTACTTTTTGTTATACAATTAGTTCTGATTATGAAAGGCCATGGGAATGCTTGCAGATTTGACAAGTAATCATTAGGAGTATTCCTCCAAGATGTCGATTGTCTCTCCAAGCTTGTCGTATTGATCCCAGTCTCCAACAAAGTTATCTTGTTTTGCTTTGAGTTCTGCGATTACTTGTGTTACTGTTTTCATTGTATCTTATAGTATCTTATCCTATAATTAAGTGTATCTTATGCTATCTTATACTTTAATTAAGAAGTGATTGTACAATTAATCAATGACTCCAGGACTACCAGAAGGATACAAAGAGAAAACAATCTTACACATTGTAAAGTGTAGAAGCTGCAAGCATGAATTCCCAACTAGAATGAAAATTCCTCAATGCTCTAAATGCGGAACTTACAACAACGAGAAATGAATAAAATATTTACCTATACAATTAGACTTTCCTCTAAAGATGGAGAATTATCACCATCCGATGACAGTTACAAGGGGTTTTTCAATAACATGTATGAAAATTTAGAAAAATGTGTAGCTGGAAATGAGAAGTTCATCTATGAAAATGGTAAAGATGATTCTGGACATTACACAGTAATTGTAAGTTATGCGGACCCAATATTTATTGGAGAATTATTAGACAGATTAAAAATGACAGAAGGTGGTTTTGAATTATATCATAAAGCCTTTGTAGACATGTTACAATTAATCAAAGAGCATTTCGAAAAAAGTAAAAATCAAAATGGCCAATAACGATCTATTGGTTAACACAATGAACATGCCAATCTTTAAACAACAAAACTACGGAATAGATTCAATGTTTCAACAACTTCCACAAGAAGTAATTCCATGTGAAATTGCAATTTCTAGGCACGAAATCCCGCAAGAATCACAAAAGTTTTGTCAATTACTCGGTGTAACCTTTATAACCTTTTACATCAATTTTTGTTGAATTGAATCCTCAACTTAAAAAATATTATCTGTTTTTGGGAGCATCACTTGTCTTTAGTATTGGTTTACAAATAGTTCTTGGATATTTGGGAGTTCCTTGGTTTGTTAGTATTGGAATTGTAATGGCATTGTTCATTTTGCTACCTATGATTATGAGAAAACGATACATGAATAAAATGGGTGGTGGATATGGTGGCAATTCAGGAACTGGAGGCGGTGGATTTTTTGGAATGGGTTCACAAGGCGATTCTGTTAAAATAAAATATGTATGTCTAGTTTGTAACAATAAACACAATGGTGGTACCTGTCCCCGHTGTGGTTCAAAAATGCAGCGTGCAGATTTTTAGGTGATGAAAAATGGCATTAGAAGAATTAAGAAAAAAAGTACTWTATCAAAACTCTATTGAGATMTGGATTGGARTAAGTVMAGAAAAAAAMWTAGACTGGKTTGAWVCTGATAATTATAAAAAATTTATTGCTTTTCTGCTAAAAAATGAACTAAAAATGAAACAAATGTCTATCTGCTTTGATGAATCAGATACAGCATCATACGGCGGTCACAGCAAAAAAGTATTTGCTAACAAGTTGGCAGCAATAAATGATGAAACTTCATTTTGCTATTCAATAAAATTGAATGATGGTGCTATTGAATTAATTCGAAAATTTAACCTCTAATTTTTTTATCGCTTTAACTTTGGATTTACAATTGCATCAAGTGCATTTCCAATAAACACAAAGGCAAGACCTGTAATTGCAATCATCACTCCTGGAGGCATAATCCACCACCATAACCCTCTTGATGCCGCACCAAACGTGTTTGCATCATGTAAAATCTGCCCCCATGTTGGAAATGAGGGGTCTCCTAATCCTAGAAAACTAAGACCTGCCTCTGTTGTGATTGCAGCCGGTACTGATATTGCAATGCTTGCAAATGCATATGGTAATAATTGTGGTATRATGTGTTTGAGAACTATTTTGGAATCTTTTTGACCCATCATATTTGCAGCCTCTACATACCCTCTAGTTTTGATTTGAAGTGACATACTTCTTGCAACTTTTGCAATTCCTACCCAACCAAAAATCATCAAAAATCCYACCATCACAAATATGCTGTTACTGATGGTCACTGAAAGAATGATGAGAAATGGCAATGCAGGTAATGCATAGATTACATCATTGAATCGCATCATTGTTTCATCTGTTTTTTTACCTTTGTATCCTGCATATACTCCATAAAGTAATCCTGCAACAACTGATGCAATGGATACAACTAGACCAATAAATAATGCCAATGGTGTTCCCCATAGCAATCCTACTGCTAAATCTCGTCTTAATTCATCAGTCCCCATAATACCAAAAGCTTTACCTCCTATGATTAATTTTGATTCAAGCATTTCTGTTTCAGATTTTATTGAATACGTATCAATTGAAAAAATATAATTTCCTTTTAGTGGTGCATTTGTTTGTGTTTTTGAAAAAACAATATCCTCAGCTGATAATCTATCTAAATTAAATGAAAAATTATCTGATTGCAATRACAAATTTTTCTTTATTGCATCATCTGTTGAAAAAATTCTTTCGCTGTGAATTGTTTTAATGTTTGAATGTGGGAGTGACATTGATATTAATTCTAGTTTGATTCCATCTGGTCTAATTACTGACATTTGCAATAATGGMGATCCTAAATATTCTGAAGAAAATAGATATATGAAATCATTTGGAAAATCATTATAATTGAAATTTATTCCAAATTGGTGTGATGTAAGTGATATCTCTCCATTTGAATTAGTTTGAATATTTGGACTTTCTAAAATACTATGCTCTGGAATTTTTTCAGTATTGAGAAAATTCACCCAAATTGGAACTGCCACTTTTGGATATGATATCCAATTTCCAGGATTATTCCATTGTTGAAAAGTTTCAACTGGAATTGCTATCATTGTAATAATTGAAATCAAAATTAGGGTTCCAAGAATTGCAATTCCTGCAAGTCCCATTTTACTTTTGAAAAACTCTTCTTTAATTTCTTGAGAACTAATACTACTCAAGTTCCTGTCCTCACCCTTGGATCAAAATAACCGTAAAGTAAATCTGCAATGAATATCCCTATGAGGAAAAACACTGTGAGAATGTATGTGGACCCAATTATTACAGGTAAATCCATTACTGTAATTGCCTCAAAATATAACCTTCCCATTCCTGGCCAATCAAATACTGCCTCAGTGATAATTGCACCGCCCAGTGATCCTGATAAACTAAGAGCAAGTATTGTGACAATTGGCGGTGCCGCATTTTTTAATGCATGAGAGTACACTATCTTTTTTTGATTTATTCCAATTGTTTTTTTTGCCATGATAAAATCTTCTTGCATTATTCCTACCATGAAATTTCTTACCAAGTATGCCCATGAACCAAAACCAATCATTACTATTGTGATTAATGGCAATGTCATATGATACAATAATGATATCAAGTAGCCTGGGTCTGATGATGGAATATCTGGAGTTGCTCTGGCTGGAAATATTTGATATGTAAATGAAAATAAAAATATCATTAACATTCCTATCCACCAAACAGGAAAACTAGAACTAATTATTGCAAAACTTGATGTTATTCTATCTACAATTGAACCAACTTTACTTGCTGATAGTGCTCCTAAAAATATTCCAATTATTGAAATAATTATTGTAGCTGTCGTGAATAAAAGAATTGTTCTTGGAATCTTTTCAAAGATGATGTCCTTAACATCTGAAGATCCTGCATCACTTGTGAGAAATGTTGCATGTCCAAAATCTAGTAATAATATTTTATACATTGTAAATCCAACTCTTTGTGGCGAATACCACGGCTCATCTAATCCTAAAATTTTATATCTTTGATTAATCTGATTTTGAACAAATTCTTCAAATTCACTCACCGATGAAAAACTATCTGCAATTGCGGGATTTTCTGTTATTTCAGCTCGTACTTGAAAAACTATTCCTTGCTTTAGTATGACATCCATATTTGATCCTACTAGAGAAATTGTGATTAGCAGCGTAATCATTAAAACTCCAAACATCGTTACTATCCTTGTAGCAACATACCTCTTCATGCCCAATAATCAAAAGTGACTAAGTTAGTTTATATCAATTAGTGCGTAATTTACCATTTTTTATCACTAATTTTGATAATATTATTTTGGAAATCAAAGAATAAAAAATGAGTACTTTTTTGTAAAATTATGAGTGCAAACACTATCAGAAAAGCAAAAAAAYTAGTTGAAAGTGGAGGYGTTTCAAAAATTGAGGATGATTTATTTCAAATTARATCTTYATCAAAYCCTGAAATTTCATACTTTGTAACCTCYGATTCATGTGAATGTCTTGGATTCAAGAATTTTTACAAATTTCATCATGGTAARGGATTAAAGGCAAATTGTTCTCATTTAGAGGCTTTGAGAATATTTAACCAAAAAAAAGACTCTTAATTCATTTAATATTTTTTAAATCTACTTTTCCTACTATTGCTTTATTTTTAGTAATTATAATTGGGCGTAAAATTAATCCTGGATATTTTATCATTAATTTGATAATTTGACCATCTGTTTTTTTATTATTTTCTAATTCCAGCTCTTTGTACATTTTATCTCTTTTTCTTAAAAGTTCAAATGGTTTTTTATCGGTCATTTTAATATTTTTTTTTAATTCTGACTCTGTAAATGGTTCTTTAAAAAAATCACGCGTCTCAATATCCATCTTCATTCTTTCAATCTCTTTGATTGTTTTTTTACATGTAATGCAAGTTGATTTATGAAATATTTTCAAATCTATTTTTAATAATATGGTGCATTAAAAATTGTTTAGAAGAATTATACATACTATCACGCACAACATATTGATTTTTTGAAATCTTCTGTATTTCGTTCAAAATCACATTCTTTACAAATTTGCCAACTTTTTTTATTTAGTATGGATAATACCGATTCATAACTAATCGAATACATTTTTCCACCACACTTTGGGCAAGGTAATGGAATATCAATTTTCATAATTAATTTTTAGTTTTTTTTGAATATAAGGCACACGTAGAAYYCATCTATTAATTATTGGTCTTCTATTTTTTCATCAGTTGCCTACTTTTCATCTGATTCTTCATTTGTTACTTTCTGAATAAATTTCTCAAGAGTTTCTTTAGGAATTGAAACCCTCTCTAGATATGCTTGTCTTGCTTCTTCTACGGTTCCACCGTTTGCAATAATTTCACTTCTTATTTTTTGTGCGTCTTCAAAAATATTTTTTGTAAAGTTTAGTTGATTGATTATAATGTCTCTAATTTCTGGATTAAGAYCGCTGATGTAATTCTCATATTGATATCCTCCATATGTTCCATAATTTGGTTTTAATTCTTCAATSGCTTTATCTCTTAGATCHTTTGCAATCTTTTTTTGTTGTTCTATGAATAATTGATCTGCTTGAAGATTACTTGCATCTTTTTGCTCTAAAGTGAGTTTATCTAACAAACCMTGATAATATTTGAATAAAGTTTGACCTATTGGATTTTTTTYAAAATCACTTTCCTTTGATCCAAGATACTTTCTTGCCTCATCAGTTGATAATTTTTCTTGTAGTGCTGAAACTGGAGAAACATCACCTTTTACTTGAAATTGAGCTGAAGTTAATCCAGTCATCCCATACCATGTTGAAATTACATTAACTGAATAAGTTCCAGGTATTCTCTGGAAGTCTTTGAACTCTCCTCTAAAATCTCCCCATGGATCAGTGAATACTTTGGTAGTTTCTGCACCTGCTCTGATGAATACCTCGGCCCCTCTGATTGGTTTGTATGCGTGGTTTACTACTTTACCTGTGACTACTACTGTTTCACCCGAATTAACTATCCCCTTCTCCACACTCATATCTATAATTAATTCCCATAATTCTGCTTCAGATGTTTGAATTGTTGAAAATATCATTAAAAATGAGAATAAACCTATTATTATTGCCTTATTTTTGAACACTTGATTTTCTATTGATTTGAGTTGTTATGATAAAGTATTAAGAAAAATTCACTCTTTTTCAATTTTAATTGATTAATTAGCACCAATTTTTACGACCAAGAAAAAATTCAAATTCATCTGTTATTTATGACTAGTAAGATGATTTGTGCTGCATGTGAGACTAGGAAACATTTTGAGTGTATTGACTGTATGAATAATCATAAATCTCACTTGTGTTCGTGTGACTGCCATGATGAAAATACTAAACCACATCCAGTTGGGAAATCTCACTGAATCTAATTTTTAAATTTTCTTTCCATCTCTTGAGCATTTATTTCTAATGAACTAATATCCCCAAATTTTCTATATGTTAATTTTTCAAGAGTTTTGATTATGCTGATTGCTGCCCTATATTGTGGAATTGCAGGATCATTTAATTCTCCATACATCCCAATCCCTTGAATTAAATTCATTTTTGCAAATCCAAGTATTAGCCCATTAAATCCTGTAATGATTGATTTTTGAGGAGTTGTATCAACATTTAGTCTCTGCATATGTTTTGTCAATTCTATAGATGTTGTAGTGATGTATGTTTTGGGAGAATTATTAAAAATTCTATTTGTATGAAATCCVCCAAAYGTGTAGATGAATTTTGCTGAATACTTTTTTGCAATATTTATTACATCTTTACATAAATCATTTAATTCATCTTTATTTTGAGGCTGTCCTTTCCCTCCSCCAAATATTATCAAGTCTTCTGTATACTTGTATTCCCAACTYTCATTTGGTAATTCAATATACCCTCCTTTATCAATCACATATGTTGGGTTGGATGATTTTGAAATTCGAAATGTTTTTGTTTTTAATGAATCATTGATAAAATCAATTACTATACTTCCTACATTTCCCATATCTTGCATCGCTGCAATTATGATTGGTTTTTTAATATCTGGTTCTTTGTCTTGAATAAATTCCATAATTATTCTATAACTTGATGAATTTTAAATATATGCTATCATTTTTTATGTGTAGAATTTTTTAAAGCCTTTTTCAGTTGGATGAATTTCAACTTTACTACCTGTTAAACCACTTTTTTTAACCACTTTCATTAACCCTTTATTTTCTAAATCAGTCAATATATTTTCTAATTCTTGATTATCAATTCCAATATTTTTTTGAATTTGATTAAAATCTYTTACRCCGTTGTTTATTTCAGMTAAAACYTGCATATCYAATTCYWGTGRTTTATCARRTGATCTTGGTTTTTCAAATGATTGAGACMTTTCAAATGATTTTGGTKTWTCAAATGAATTTGGCATTTGTTCTGTTTTTTGGAAATTTTGATTAAATTGAYTTYCTYCCATATCCTTATTTCGCCATTTTCTAATTAATCGAGGAACTATTCTTGCTAGTGGGATCAGGAAAAATATTAGATAAAWCCAKGAAAAATCATGAGTTGTCATAMTATTGRCYTRTTTTTMGRCTATTTCATCATTTTTATTTTATATTTTTCAGAAAATTGAGCCTATAGATCKACAGTATAATTTTTCTCTTTAATGAAAATACATTATCTTATTTTAACTCTTGCAGTATTTTGTTTYCCTTTTTAATGATCTATGTAAACGTGAAGATTCATAAGTCAAAAAAACTTCAAAACCACAAATTATGGAGACAACCMTKGAAAATATTGGTACATTAGAATATGTACTTGATAAATATTCAAAGATYTGGAGCTGGAAAATTACTGGSGATAGAGCWGTAAATATGATTTCAAGTCTTGTTCCTGAGGCATGGTATGGTGAAAATGCAAATGAAGTGATAATTCCTGATAGTATTGATAATGTAAAACAAATAAAATCAATTTTAGAACGATACCCMTTAGAGATTTTATCAAAAACTGTTTGGCAAAGAAAAATCATAAAGACTTATGCTCCAAAACCTATCTTACCACCAGTTAAACACAAGCTAAAGCGTGCAAAATCTGGAGAACAATTCAGAGGGAAACTTTTGAATTTCCAAAAAGAAGGTTTAGACTTTTTGTTAAAATCTTCTGGTAATGCTTTATTGGCTGATGAAATGGGTCTTGGGAAAACTGTACAAACATTATCTTATGTAGCTACTGAAAAACAAACCTTTCCAGTTCTTGTTATCGCACCATTAGTCACCCTTAAAAATTGGGAACGAGAAATWGAAAAATTTCTAAAGAAAAAAAGTAGAAATGGACGAATTATTGATTCCTCTTCCCCTAGTGTCACTCCTATTAGAACTGGWAAATGCAAAGAATTACCAAAATCTGATATMTATGTAATTAATTACGAATTGCTTTTCAAAAGATATCCTGATTTGTCAAAACTTGGAATCAAAACTCTAGTTTGTGATGAGGTCCATAACTTGAGATCTAAAACTACTCAAAAATACAAATCTGTCAAAAAACTTGCTGCACTTCCTTCTATATCGTATAGAATCGGTCTTTCTGGAACYCCTATTTACAATCGTGGCTCTGAAATTTGGCCTATTATTGATATTTTAAAACCWGGATTATTGGGYAGTTTTAAAGAATTTTGTGRATACTTTTGTTATGTGAATGACAAGGGGAARGCYATTGTCTTAGAAAACAAACGAGCTTCACTGAGAAATGAATTACAAAAACACGTRATGCTTCGAAGAAAGAAATCTGATGTTCTAAAGGAACTCAAAGACAAAGTTCGTTACAAAGAAGTGATTGCAGCTGATACTGATTTTTATCATGATGAACTAGATAAAATTTGGAAAAAATTAGAAGGYGAGCAAAAAGTTGCTGAATCMGAATTCTCAAAAGCTGCATCTTACCACAGAGCAATTCAGAGTGAACGACAAATTGCMGGTATTGCAAAACTTCCACATGTGATTAATTTTGTTAAAAATATTATGGAAATTGAAGAAAGTGTTGTGGTATTTTGCCATCATAAGGTAATTCATAAATTACTTAATGAAAGTCTTCAAGAGTTTTCTCCCGTAACTATTATTGGAGGMCAAACTGACACATTTAGACAAAATCAAATAGACAAATTTCAAAAAGGTGAATCTAAATTGATGATTGCAGGAATTCGTGCAGGAAATGTTGGTATTAATTTAACTCGTGCAAAATATGTTATTTTTGCAGAACTTGATTGGAGTCCTGCAATTCATAGACAAGCAGAAGATAGACTTCATAGAATTGGGCAAAAAAATACTGTATTTGCATATTATCTGATTGGAAATGGAACACTGGATGATCAYGTTGCAAATATTTTAGTAGATAAGAGCTATGAGATTGATGCAATCATGGATGATACCGTTGATAGTTATGAAAATAAGGATAAAGCTAAATTGATTTTAGCTCAAATACAAGACAAGATTCGATCAAAATAGTTATTCAAATTTGTAAGTGTAATGAATCCCTCTGATGTTTTTCGAAAACGAAATTTTTCAAAAGTTAATTTCGATTACGAGGATTTGATTGGACGAAATTTATCTGATACTAACATGAAGGGYGTAAATCTAAAGAATAGGGATATTCATAATGCTGATTTTAGTGGATCTGATTTAAGTGAGGCCGATTTGAGTGGAGCAATTTTGTTTAATGTTAAACTACGMGGTGCAGATATGAGGGATTCAAACCTCTCAAATGCAAAATTATGGGATGCTGAATTGTATGGTGTGGATCTTCGAGGYGCAGATATCAATGGTGCAGACCTGTTTTATGCTGATTTRAGAAATGCTGATTTGAGTGGCTCAAATATGAGTGGAATAAATCTCCGACACACAAATTTTGATGGTGCTATTTTTGATTCGACTGATTTTACTGGTGCAAATTATGATTTAGATACACTAGATACGGTTTCAGAACCTACAAAACDGATATTACAAAAACAAGGGAAACTATGGTAAAWTCATTCATTTGTTTTTCTTAGYCATCAATAATTAAAAACACTATAAAATAACCTKTGATTTTAATTATCAATATTATTATGGTTAAAACTATTTAGAAAAATTTGTGGATATTTATCAAAAAAGGGTACCAATTATTTTGATAATTGTGCTTGTTGGAATTCTTGTGTTACAATTCGTAATGAATAATCCAAATTCTACTATGTTGATAGATCCTGCAACTTGTGAAATATACATTAAAGATTTACAGATTAATGGAAAACAATATTTGAATGAATTTGATYCTAAATGTTTAGATCTAAAAAATCTTAATMCTTAATTCATTGAAMATTTATTTTTTAAATTTYTAATTTATTTTTTAATTGTRATAATTTTTCAATMACACTRTCTTTTTTCAAWTGTTCCATTTGTGAATCTTTTACTTCTTTAATTATTTCATCAATTTTACTTAGGATTTCAATTTCTGGTTTTAACTCCTCTACACCAATACTCTTGAAACCTTCTTTGTCCGTTTTATCTATTTTTTCTATTCCTTCAGGTTGTATTTCATAAATTTTAATAATTTTTTCATTTATTCTTTGTGGTGACATTAAAATAAATCCATTTTTTCGTAATTTTTCCAAATCTTCAAAATATTGATTTTTTGGAATTCTTAAAATATTTGATATTTCTTCTGCACTAGATGATTTTATTTGTAAAAGGCGTAATATCCTTGCCCATATTGGAATGTTGGCACTCCAAAGAATTTCCCTTGCAATATCTGTAATGGAAAATGAACCATCACTATTCAATGATAAAAATTTTCTATCTTTTAGTGATGCAAGTGAATCAAGAATTTTACCAACACCTAACCTCTTTAATTCTGAATTTTCTAAATTGTTTTCATTAAATGTACCATTTTCTTTAATCGCTAAATCTAAAATTTCTAAATCAATAGTGCCTAATTTTCGCATGTTGTATACCCCAAACTTGACATCTTTACTATCCTTTTCTCTTGACAATAATCAACGTTTTCCGATAAATGAAATGCTTATCTTCAAAATTTCTAAAGTAACTTCATGACAAATGATAAAAAAATGAAAATTATGTGCAAATGGTGTAATGTTTCTAAAACATGTCACATTGTTAGTCAAGAAATAACAGAACATCAGGGAAATTATGGGATAGATAGTATCATGATGGCTAAAGTCAAAATCCACAAGCATTTCAAAGGAAAAAATTACTGCAAAGGCTCCGATAGAACAATCACTGTGCCTTTAGATAAAGTGCTAAAAGATAATGAAAAGAATAGGGATTAGATTTTAGGATTCTCAAAAATATCTACATTAATTATATTCCATGTTTGTTCATCAGTAACTAATTTCTTTGTGATTGAATCATTGTATTCTTGCCTTTTTCTTTATGCATTTCTTACATTTGTTTATCTTAACTCTACAATCATTTGGTCCCTCACATGATGGACTATTGGTTAATTCCTATCTTTATGCATCTTAGTCACAAAAACCTATACTATGTTCTTTTTTCTAATTACCAATCAATACTTCTTCCCTTGAAGAATATATGTGGATTCTAGCAGTTTGATTTATGGTTCAGTATGAACTTCCAAGATTACCTTATGAGTATGATGATTTAGAACCTTTCATTGATGCTGAAACAATGAAAATTCATCATCAAAAACATCATCAATCTTATGTTGATGGTCTAAACAAATCTCTTGAGCAAATTGGTGGTGCATCACATCCTCAATACATTTCATCTATTCTCTCAGAACTAAAACAAATTCCTGAATCTGGAAGGCAAAATATTAATTTTTTTGGTGGCGGATTTGAGAATCATCGATTGTTTTGGGAAACAATGACTCCAAATGGCGATAGAACTCCTGGAGGAAAAATTGAGGATGCAATTGATGTTTATTTTGATAATTTTGATAATTTCAAAAAAGTTTTTTCTGAACAAGCAATTACTATTCAGGGAAGTGGATGGTGTTGGTTAGTTTTTAATTCCACATATCAAAAAATTGAAATCATTACAACGTCGAATCAAACTAGTCCTTGGACAATACAAAAAATCCCTTTACTTGGATTGGATGTTTGGGAGCATGCATATTATCTAAAATATCAAAATAAGAGACCTGAGTATGTAAAATCTTGGTGGAATGTAGTTAATTGGGATTATGTTGGAAATAGATTCTCAGAACTCGCTGTTTGAAAAAATATGATTTGGATAAATTCTTTTAAACAAAACTCATCCTTTTTCTCATATGAACAAGAGTCTAAGAATAATTGCACTTTTTGCAATTTTGCCCTTGTTTACAGCAGGAATGACGACCGGTTATTTCTCAGACGCTGAAGCCCTAAAGGGTTCAGGTGTTGGAACATCAAAATATGGTTCTGGCACTAATGTCTGTGGATTACAACTATGTTCTGAAATTCCAGGTGGTAAATCTGCTTGGATGGAAGAAAAAGGTAAAGTCACTCCTGTAGCTCCAGTTGAAGAAAAAGAAATGAAAGAAACCATGATGGAAAAAGATGATTCTATGGTGGAAGAAATTTCTGAAAAAGAAATAACTGAGGCTGACTTGGGTTCTGTACTTAGATTATCAAGAACAAATGTTCCAGCAACAATTCCTATGCATCAGGGATACTATAATGGTGAAGATGTTTTCTATATCATCACTGATTCTAGTGATCCTAAACATGCAGAAATAATTACTGCAAAACAAGGATGGCAAGTAGAGCTTGCTCCTTTGTTAAAGAATGCTCCTGAAGAAGCACTTTCAAAAGTATACTTGTTTACCAACGGCATTGAAGGCGATGGTATACAYGGATATCAGGGTCAAGTTTTTACTAGTACTCCTGCTCAAGCAGAAGTGTATAGTGCCTTGACTTCCCATGTTCATGTAATGTGGAGTGAAGGTGCAACCTCAAGAGTACTTGATTCAGAAGTAATGATAATGGAAGCTGTTGAGAATAATGAAATTACATTAACTGAAGTTGATGTAGTTTTGAATATGCCACAAATCATTTGGCCAGAAGGTCAGATGATGGTTAAGGAAGACAAAACATTAACTGATGAAACTCCTTATGGTGGTGGTCAAGTTCTTGATATTGATACAGAAGAGATGAATGTAACTTTCATAGCTCATCGTGGATGGGGTCCAGACGGTAGAACCATCTATTACATTGTAACTGATGCTACCCCTAGTGGTCCTGCAGGAATGATGGGTGTTGTWAGTTCACCWACATCWGCWARYTTGATTGCAAATTCAGCMGCAGTAGACTTGTATCAGTTCAAAAATGGTTTAACAGGTACTGGTCCATTAGGATTTCAACCTGGAATTGCAGCAAGTGCTCCTGGTGATGCAAACTACTCACCAATGTGGAGAATCTTCATGATAGGATGGGATGATCCTTCTAATGCTCAATTACTAGAAACTATTGATGACATGAATGCATACAAGAAAGCTGGCTTAATTGACATCGGTATTGCTAGACCAATGGATAGTGACCATATAGTTAACTGTCCATTCATTGATCCGTTCCAATAGGATCACAAACTCTTTTTTTATTTTTTTTATTTTCATGCATGCAATGGAAAATAAATTCCATGCATACATGAATGAACAAGTCTAGATGTCATTTCAAAATATCTAGCAAATAAATTATAATTTTATACAATTTAACTAAATTCCCAAATATGTCTCAAGTTATTTTTAAAATTATTTTTTAATAACTATTTAATTTGAAAAATTAATTCAAATATCTAAAAATTTAAATCTTACAAAAATAATATTTCATCATTTTCTTCTCACTTGAAAAATTGTATGTTAGTGCTAACATGTAGAGGAATTAAAAAATTATTTAGAAAAATAAAGTCATAAAATAAATCAAAACTAGTTTGATAATTTAACTCGATATTTTTTGTAATTGTTGCTCACGTTTTAATTTCAAAGCAGTTAGTCCTGTAAATCCAAAGATAACTACCAATCCTAGATAAGCTAAAACTTGAATATACTGTATTAGTACAGCTGTTGCTCCTGTTCCAAGAATTCCTGGTAGTAATGATAATGCAGAGCCACCAACCACAACAACCTAGTGGAACCAGGGAAAAAAACGAGAAAAATGATATTGTAGCAACACCTCCTGAATTTCTTCCAAACGCTTTTTTCTTTATTGAAAGTTTACATCCTAATAATTTACTTTTCTCAGACAAGAAAACTTGTAATCCAATTCTAACCCCCATTTACAAAAGAAACTGCTATTGCCAAAGTCAAAACGGCTGAAAATCTTTGGAATACATGTGATCCTGAAAAAGTTGTACTAGATTATATTGAAGATTCAGAATGGCGAGATAGAATTAACTTTTTCAAAGGTAGAGAGGCAATCAAAGAATTTTTGAAACAAAAATGGTCAAGAGAAAAAGACTATCATCTGATGAAAGAATTATGGTCATATACAGAAAATCACATATCTGTACGATTTGAATATGAATGGAGACATGCTGAAACTGGACAATGGTATCGTACACATGGCAATGAACTCTGGGAATTTAATGATGATGGATTAATGACAAGAAGAGACATGAGTACAAATGATATACCTATCCTTGAAAATGATAAAAGGATAAGAATTTAAAAAAATAAAAAAATGGAATCTAATCCAAGTTTTATCTTAGAGAGTCTGCAAGGTTTTGCAAGTGTACAATTTTTTCATCCAAAGTTAATGCTGAAAATTCTTCCATCTTTAATTTGAATTCTGTATGTTTTGCATCTTTTTGCTCATCAGATAGAGTTGCATATTCTGATTTCATTTCCTTAAAGTGAGATTTTATAATTTCACTATCTTGCTCAGAAATTGATGAGAATGCTTGTTTCATTTCCTTAAATTGTGCAAATTTTACTTCACGTTCTTCTGTAGTCAAATCTGTAAATTTGTCATTCATTCCATGATGAGACCACTTTACATCTGTAGAGTGATCAACTGTTTTTTGATAGTTGTGATTTTGTATCCTTGTAATGCATCTATGACATTGATAATTTTTGATTTTGTTCCATCATCATTTTTAGTCATGCTTACAAGTTTCCAAACAAGGAATTTCTCACCTGCACTATTAACTGCAATACCTAGACTAGCTTTCTTTATGTCAGGATAATTGAATGTTGTAACAGACAATGCTATGGTATTATCCATTTCATCATGTATGATTTTGACAAATTCTTTTAAACTATACAACAGAGCAATTTCATGACTAAAAGAAATAGAACGGTAAAACCTTCTGGAAATCCCAAAACTAAATTCATCACACTTGGAATTATTGGTGCAATAATTATTGTAATTGTTTCTTTTGGAATTATTAGCCCTGATTCCTTTATCGTTGGTAATTCTTTGGATAAACATCCATCACTTGATCTAGAAAATGGTTCTCCAATTCTTGGTTCTCCATCAGCTCCTGTAACTATTATTGAATTTGGAGATTACCAGTGCCCATTTTGTCAAAAGTGGAATTTACAAACAAAACCATCCATTGTAACAAATTTTATTGAAACTGGGAAAGCTAATCTAATCTATGTGGATCTTGCAATCATTGGTCCAGACTCCATTAAAGTTCATGCTGGAAGTTATTGTGCAGATGAGCAAGGACTGTATTGGCAATATCATGATTATGTTTATGCAAATCAAGGACATGAGAATGATGGATGGGCAAATTCTGAAAATCTCAAAGTATTGGTATCGGGTATTGATGGTATGGATACTGAGTCATTTGCTCAATGTCTTGATTCAGGAAAATATGAACAAAGAGTAAAGGATAACAAAAAAATTGCAACAACTGCTGGTGCTCGTTCTACTCCTTCATTTGTAATAGTTGGCCCCTCAGGTGATGCAATTCCTATATCTGGTGCTCAACCATACTCTGTATTTCAAAAAGTCATAGAAAATTTACTTGTTTGATTAATTTGGGAATTTAATTAAATATCCAAAAATTAAAGTAAATCTATGAAAGCAATCTGGAATAATGTTCTAATTGCTGAAAGTAATGATACTATTGTTGTTGAAGGAAATCATTATTTTCCATATGATTCAGTAAAAAAAGAATATCTTCATGAGAGTGATTTTACCACAAAATGTGGTTGGAAGGGCGTAGCAAATTATTATTCAGTTACTGTAAATGATAAAACCAATAAAGATGCTGTTTGGTATTATGTAGAACCAAATGATGCTGCAAAAAAGATCAAAGGTCGAGTTGCATTTTGGAATGGCATAGATGTAATGAATTAATTTTAGTATTTCTTTATGATCTAATTAATTGCAAGTGTACACAATACAGAGTTAATTGCAGAAATTTCTGCAACAAAAGGATCATCGGATGATGTAATAATCACAGTATCATTTTCTTCAGGCATTAATTTTTCTAATAGAATTTCTTTTGTTTTTAAATCATCTGCTAACGCATCTTTACTTTCATTAGGAAAAACAAAGTGATTATTCTCAAATAATAATGTCGTTGCACTTTTTGCACCATATAGTATAGCAAAATCTCGTTGATCCATTCCATCACAAATAATTCCTGCATGATTCTTTACAAGAAATGCGTGATTGAATTTTTCTCTTACAATGTTGCATGATTCAATTGTACATTGAGATGTAATTGTATCTGAAAACTTTTTTGCAAATTTTTTCCCCTTTGGTGTAAGAAATGTTCCAGATCGAATAGAATCAACCATTCCATCTTGTTTCAAATGTGAAATCAATGTTCTAACAGATCCCTCACCAATGTGTAATTCATTACAAAATGAAATTCGACTTACATACTTTTGTTTAGATAACATTTGTAATAATTTGAATACATGTGGTGTACTAAATGTCAAAATTTTGCTTGAACCTTTTCTTGTTACAATGTTTAGTAGTTTTTTGATTTCATTTTGCATTACGCCTAATAATGTAATTTACTATATATATTGGATGGAACATCCATTAGTTTATAGTTAATTTTAATTTGCTACAATTGCATGTCTAGTCCAACACAAATTACAAAGAGTACTACACAAGTTCCCATCTTTGCAATTATTGTACTAGCACTAATCTTTGTAGTTGGATTATTTGTTGTAGGTTATGATCAAGGTCATATTTTCAGTGTTGTGTTGGGGGAGTCAGCATATGAAAATCTTTACATTCACGAATTAACTCATGACATGCGACACGCCGCGGGGTTTCCTTGCCATTAGGTGATATGATATGAAAACTATATTATTTTTAGCAATTGTTTTGGTTTCAGGTGCACTAGCTGGTACCATTCATGGTGTAGCAAATCTTGCAATTGTAGAACCATATCTTGATGAGGCAATAGGAATAGAAAACCAAAATCTATTTGCTTCAGGTGAAGAAGAAGATACGCCAGCATTTTGGGTAGAGTATGACGCTTATCGTGATTGGCAAAAAGGTGGACAAGTTTTAGCTGGTGCCATGCTTGGAACATCTATGGGAGCATTATTTGGAATAGTTTATGCATTATCTAGAAATGTTTTACCTAAAGGAAGTGACTTGAAGAAATCATTTACACTTGCAGGAGTTATGTGGTTTACGATTTACATTATACCATTTTTGAAATATCCTGCAAATCCTCCAACTGTAGGTGATGCTGAAACTGTAGTGTTAAGAGCAATTCTATATTTGGTATTTATTGCAATTTCAGGATTTGGTGTAGTTGGGTTTTATCAATTATACAAAAGACTACAATCAAAATCAAAAATTTTATCAATTGTAGGTTATGCCGTGTTTATTGGAATAGTCTTTGTACTAATGCCAGCAAATCCTGATGAGGTTACAGCACCAATGGATTTAGTTAATGGCTTTAGAGCAATGTCTGTAGTTGCAGTTAGTGTGTTTTGGGTCTCAATTGCTATAATCTTTGGTGGATTATGGCATAAATTAAGACCAGATACTGAAAATTCAGAGATTCAGAACTAAATTCACTTATGAATAACAAAATGAAATTTTGCACTGGGGGATTTTACACATTACCTATTTTTGTCATTGCCGTAGGCATGTTTGTTGTAATTTGGGCTGGAATTTGGATTAAAAAAAGTAAGATGACTAATCATGCCCAAAAATATGCTATACTAATCTATGATGTGAACAATCAACAAATTAGTCTAGATGGATTGCGAATAGATTTTAGAAATAATGATGTTGCATGGAGTTTCATGAAAGAATACAAGACATTATTTCCATTTTACACATTTGCATTGTTATCTGAAGATACTCATCATAAAACACTGATTAAATTTCTGTGATAACTTAGGAATTGAATTTAATTTTACTTACTTTTTCGTTTTCCTCTTCTATACATCAAGAATTATGTATGACTCCAAGGATTTGAATTTGTTTTAGTATGGTGGATTTGGTTCAGAACCTTTTGATATTGAAGTCTTATCACAAAGTAAGATCGCAGGTCAATGGCATCTGAGTGGTTTAGGAACGTTATCCTGATCTAATTTTATCAAATCAACATTATGTGGAACTACGTCTAATTTTAACTCCAAAAATGTAGATGAATCCTTGTGTATTCTAAATTGCATCTTTTTAATTCCCAAATTAGTAATGGGCCTCTACAAATTTGAATTTAAGAATTTTTTTGTAATTGGATAAGGAAAGAATTGATATACTGAAAATTTATTGTTAAATAGAGAATCAAGACAATGACTATGTTAAAAAAAAATAAAATATCTGATAGAACAGATGAAAGACTCGAATCTATAAAAAAAGCTCATAGTCAAAAAAGCCCAAAATTTACAACAAGAATGGAAGATTACCTTGAGGTAATCTCTGAACTAGTTGATCTAAAAGGATATGCTACTCCTACAGATATTTCAAATTATATGAATGTCCGTCCTCCTAGTGTTACCAAAATGTTAA
>NVWC01000035.1 GCA_002317795.1 Nitrososphaerota archaeon | reverse complement strand
GTTTACATATTCTTTTTTTCCACAAAAAGTAACCACAGAAATATCTTTCGGTACTTTTAAATCTAGCTGTTCTATTATTTTAATTAAGTTGATAGCCACGTTACTTGTATAGGTGATAAATGCCGTTGGTCTATTATCGCTTTGACAAAGTTTTTTAATTTTTTCAATGATGGAACGTTTCGTCATATCTTTTTCAGTTATATTGAAAACAAGACTTTTATCGAATKTWMAYMMRSYWYWYTTYWWKMSAKCTTYWTWSSYRYWWAWRRTWTYRKGRKWWWMTTTATNTKCCWTWYKWTCAAATAATCCAATTTTTGTACCAATYATYGCATTACAAACTATTGGCTTTTTCTTTATYGCATACCTGAGTATATCTCATACACGATTTAGAAGAAATAAATCCAAAAATRMYRTACCTCTCACAAAAAAAGARAAAACTGCAAATAATATTTACAAACTTGCAATGSTTGGAATTSTTGCGATAATTGTMTTTGGTGGTTWCAYKGCAATTTCTGGTTACAATACTGASATTTACCCTCTTGATAGAATTCGAGGAAATCTTGATGGAATTGTMKSTTCTTCAGATCCTAATGTWATTCGTGATCATTTRGTRGCAATTCAAACTGATTTGGATRTTGTAATGGTGAATCTTCCTGAAACAATTGATGCAGATGGTAAATTGATTGCYAAAAACCCAGTTTGGATATTTAGTACAGAATCYACAAACTTYCTCAGAATTCAAAATAATATTGATTCCATGATTACAAGTGTTAATGAAATCTCATCCATTTCAAAAGATAATTCTGCATTTCATACAGSAATGTTGGATATCAAYGATAGATCAATTTCATTAAAAATCAATATTATGGATGCAACACAATACATGTACATCAGTCCCGCAAATATGGTRATGAGTGTAGTTTGGGTTGCAGCAATTATTGGAATCTTTGCTGTATTGAAAAGAAAGAGAGCACAACTCAAAAAATCTGATTTATCGCCMAATATTGYTTTAGAAACAGTCTAGTTCTTTCTCTGGAAATTTCAGTGAATTTTTATGTGTCTTAACTAGTAATTTGTCTGATGCCTGAATTTGATTCACTTGCAATGGTTGTATTGGCTATTGCAATAGTAGGTATCATAATAGTAACTGCAAAATCCAGATTAACTTCAAATAATGTAACCCTGAACAATGGTGGTAAAACAACAATGTCTAATAATATTTACAAACTTGCAATGGTTGGAATTCTTGCGATAATTGTATTTGGTGGTTACATGGCAATTTCTGGTTACAATACTGACATTTACCCTCTTGATAGAATTCGAGGAAATCTTGATGGAATTGTCTCTTCTTCAGATCCTAATGTAATTCGTGATCATTTAGTAGCAATTCAAACTGATTTGGATATTGTAATGGTGAATCTTCCTGAAACAATTGATGCAGATGGTAAATTGATTGCCAAAAACCCAGTTTGGATATTTAGTACAGAATCCACAAACTTYCTCAGAATTCAAAATAATATTGATTCCATGATTACAAGTGTTAATGAAATCTCATCCATTTCAAAAGATAATTCTGCATTTCATACAGGAATGTTGGATATCAACGATAGAGCAGAATTATTRAAAACAAATGTAATGGATTCAACTCCRTACATGTAYGTCAGTCCTGMAAACATGATGATGAGTGTWGTTTGGGTTGCRGTAGTAATTGGAATCATTACTTTATTGAAAAGAAAGAAAGAACAACTCCAGAAAATAGATGAAATTGGTATYTAGGAAATATTTAGRTCATTTCTAATTTCATCAACTGCTCTTATTCCATAAATRTCTCGTACTTGCTGAATTCTTATTGATTCTTTTAGCATATCTCGTCCAATTGCATTTGTTAAAATTGAATAGACATCGCTGAATCTAATTTCCCATTTGTCTGCACAATCTAAAATTTTACTTACTGCCCACAGTCTCACTTCATGGGGAAGTGGAATATTTTCTCCTGCCTCAATTGAAACTCTATCAAACAAATTAACAATATCTGCAGTCATTGTTCCCATTTTTTCAAGATCTTTACTATTTCCATACTTTGACTCTGAATTCATTCTGATGTTTGATTGATATTCTGATAGCTTTAGTAATGCCATCATCTCATTTGACRAATCACTTGATGCTTTGCTTGTAACATTCTTGATTGATTGCATCTCTTCAAATAATTTATCAGATTTTTTATGAAATTCAATAACTGATGCATCTTGTCTTTTTAGAATTTCTGAAACTGAAGTAATTTTTTGCTCGATACTRTTTGTTTTATCAAATACATTTTGTTTGAAACTAGCAACTTCTTCTTGAACTGATTTGAGCCCCTCCCCAACAAATGCGGTTGAATCTGCTCTATGTGATAATGTGCCAATCTCAGTTTCAATTTTATCTATCTTTCCTGACATATCTTTGATTGACTCTAGGCTCAAATTGTCAGCTGAACTAGCCTTTGCAGAAATTGTTTCAAACTGTTGCTTTAGTCCATCAATTACTCCTCCCAATGAATCAATTTTTGATGCTTTAGATGAGATTGCATCAATGGCAACTTTGATTGCATCAAGTTCTGAACCAAGATTTGATGAATCAGAAACTCCATCAGTAATTTTTCCCAATTCTTGTTTGAGACTTTCAATAATTTGAGCTCCTGTATCTAATTGTGCAGTTTTTCCTGACATCTCTTCTATACTATTTTTTAATTTCTCCATTTCAGAACCAATCTCRACAAATGAATCTGCTTTTCCAGAAACCTTTCGTAGATCATCTCTTACCTCGTCAATTCTTTGAGCAATCTTGATTATCATCTGAGAATTATTTTTGATAGAATTGACACTATCTTCTACTTGTTGGGATATGTCTTGAGATTTTGATTCTTTTTGTAAATTGGAAATTTCTTCTTCTAATTTGCTAGTTTGATTATTAATTTTATCAACTAGACTTGATTGTGCTCTAACTTGATTTAATCCTGCATACAGTTTTTGTGTATCATCTTCTATAATGTTAATTTGCTTTGATTGTTTTTGAATGTGCTCTAGAGTTGATGAGAGTGCATCGATCATACCTTTCATAGATACTAGGACTTTTTGATTTTCACCAAATATTTTTGTCATAACTTTGATCTCTTTCTGTAATGCTTTATTCGAGTCTGAAACTGAAGCAACTTTTTTTAATACTGCTGATGGGGTAGGTTCTTTTTTCACTATTTTTTTGATCACTTTCTTTTTGGTAACTTTGATAGTCATGTGAATTTAATTAATAATTTAATGATAAAAAAGTTGGGTATAAAATAAAAAATGTAATGAGTTATTTGTTTACAACAGTTGGTTCGTGAAGTAACTCATGAAAGGTTTTTTCAGCCAAACCATTGTGTGTTTCGATAAAACCCCTTGTACAATATTCACATTGAATCATATAGTACGGTATGGTACCGTACTATTAATAATTAGGTAATTATGATGTAACCAATTGTGCAGTCAGATACCCCAGGTCATATCTCTTCATTTTCATCAGTTGACCTAATCATCATTCTACACTGGAATAATAATTTCTGGGCATAAAGAGGTTAAAGATTTTAAAAATTATTTGAGCCTGCGCTATTTTTTTTAATCAATTTTATTTTTGAAATTTTAATCCGTAACTATTTTTAAACAAATTTGATAACTGAATACATGCAAAATATTTTACTTCAGATAAATGCTGATGAAATTCAAAATTCTTTAGATAATACTGTTAATACT
This sequence comes from Nitrososphaerota archaeon, assembly GCA_002317795.1. Lineage (GTDB taxonomy): Archaea > Thermoproteota > Nitrososphaeria > Nitrososphaerales > Nitrosopumilaceae > Nitrosopumilus. The sequence continues at coordinate 4,370 of NVWC01000035.1, read as the reverse complement.
TTAATTGAACAAATAACACCTGAACTTCCTCACACCAGTTTCATTACTGATTTAGCTTTTATCATGATTATTGGCGCAATAATTACATTAGCATTTTTTAAAATAAGACAACCACTAATCATTGGATATCTTTTTGCAGGAATGTTGCTTGGACCACTTTCACCAATATGGTCCTGGATTTTACCTAAAGGTGTACAATCTGCTGGTGTGTTTGAAGGCGTGGGAATATTATCTGATATTTCTGCACTAAATCTTTTTGCAGAAATTGGTGTTATCTTACTTCTTTTTGTAATTGGTATTGAATTCCCGTATGCAAAAATTAAAAGTATTGGGCGTGTAGCAGTTGGTGTTGGAACTATAGGATTATTTTCAACATTGGGTGTGTTGTTTTACACTGCCACTGCACTTGGATTACAATTTATGGATGCATTGTTTATTGCAGCGGCACTTTCTATTTCAAGTACTGCAATAATTGTTAAAATTTTAGAGGAAACTGGAAGAATCAAAAAAGAATCATCTATTCTTATTCTTGGTATTTTAATTGTAGAGGATATTATAGCAGTTATTTTGATCTCATCATTGCAATCTATTGCCTTAGTTGGTACTGTATCAATAGAATCCATTGTAGTGGTAGTTTTAGTAGCAACTGCTTTAATTGTTGGAACATTTACTGTTGGAACTCGTGTAATTCCACCATTAATTGATAGAGTAGCTGCTGCAGAAAATCGTGAAATTTTATTACTTAGTGTTCTTGGCCTTTGTTTTGGATATGCTCTTCTTGCAAATATTGTGGGATTATCAGTCGCAATTGGAGCATTTCTTGCTGGAGTGCTAGTTGCTGAATCAAAATCAGCTGAAGTTGCAAAACTTCTTGCAAGCCCGATTAAAGACATGTTTGTAGCTATCTTCTTTATTTCAGTTGGTGCATTGATGGATGTCTCTCAACTTGAAAATTATATTTTCATAGCAATTGCTTTGATTGCAGTTGCAATTGGTATGAAATTTGGTGCTAATTTGATTGGTAATGCAATATTTAGACAAAAACGAGGTAAGGCACTTCGCTCAGCATTCACACTAGCTGCACCACGAGGTGAATTCTCAATTGTAATTGTAAAGGTTGGAGTTGATATCGGTGCTGTAAGTTCATTTTTATTCCCTCTAGTTGGAATAATTGCCATAGTTACTGCGTTTATTTCTCCATTTTTAGTAAAAGCTGGCGATAAAATAATTCCTGTTTTGGAGGATAAAGAAAATGACTGATGAATTAAATAATTTGTTAGARCAAGTTCATGATGGAATTACTACTTTTGATTTTGATGGTAAAGAAACTCCATGTATTATAATTGAAGAGAAAAAATATGATGARACATTATCAAAAATTGCTGGAAAGTCTTTATCCATTAACACTGATTTGAATATTTTACAAGATGGATTAGGGAATGTCTTTGTTGAAGTGGTTTTGACTTTTTCTAAAGAAGAAATAGTTGAAAAATTCATCATAAACGCCAAAACTGATCTTGGTTTTTTTGAATCTCTTGCAAAAACATCAATGATTGCACTTTCTTCTCCAAAATCAAATTATGGGAAAGACAACGTTTTCATGATTCAATTACCTCGTCCTGAAAAAGCACAGGATGCATTGGATATCATAAAAAATGCTCTAGTTCCAAAAAATCAAGAATAAATGGTGCAGTTACCGGGATTTGAACCCGGGTCACGTACTTGGCAAGCACGAGTACTAACCAGACTGTACTATAACTGCAACAATCCTACAAATTGATTTTGGATATTAAACTGTTCTTAAGCGAAGCTCTGTTGGATTTAAATAAATTTCACACTCTACTAATTCATGCAAAGATCATTGTTACTTTTTGAAAACTCGATAAAAACAGATGCAACTAGAAAGATGTATCTCTATTTTTTGGATAACTTTAGAAATTTCTACAAATTACAAAGCTACGACAGTATAATTGCAATGGGAGAATCAGAATTGCAGATAATGGTAGAGGATTATGTCATGATGTTAAAAAAAAGAATTGGTGCAAACTCTATGAGAACCTACATGGCAGGCATACAGGCATTCCTTGAGACTAATGACATTGAGCTACGATGGAAGAAAATTCACAGACTATTCCCAGATAAAACAAAAAAGACAGGCGGTAGGATGTGGAGTACTGATGATATTCATGTGATGTTATCAAATGTTAGAGATTTGAGACAAAAGGCATTGATTCATTTTCTTGCAGCATCTGGCGTGAGACGTACTGCATTGAGAAAGCAATATGATAAAGTGGAATCATTTCTAGTACTGCCTTTTGATGAATAGATGGCAATTACAAGAACTATTGAAAATCATTGAGAATACATCAACAATTATTCCTTAACACTCAACACCATAAAACACCATTTCCACGCATGGAATTTTGTTATGCCCACGTATGGTGTACTCAATAAACCCCTTTTCAACAGTTATCCATGCGTGGCCTAGTGTTGACATGTATAATTGAGACTTTTACAATATTGTACGTTTCAACAACTTTCCATGTGTGGAGTGCTTACATAATCTCTGAATAGATTATGCAAGGGTGAAAGATACTAGATTGCATGAAAAATTTATCGAACCTTTTCTGAGTTGATATGTCATAATTTTTACATAGATATCCATACAATCAAAGTCAAGAAAAGATCGAATAATTTTAAAACTTATGCTAGAAATAAAATTATTCTTCTTAATCGTGATCTATTTTGGTTGCTTGTGATCCATTTCTAATTGGAATTGAGTTTCCTTTTTCATCTGTCAGATTTGAAGGTGCGTCAATAACACCTGTTCCATTTAGACAATCAATTTTTTCAATAAATTGTGTTGTCAATGTTCCTCCAATGTGTAATTTGCGATCATCTATGGAACTGTAACATGTAACATATTCTCTAACAGAATCTATTTTTTTATCGTATTCCAATTCCAATCGTAACGTATTGTATGATTCAAAATTCATTGCAGTAACTTCTAGATTGCCTTGACCATTACCATAGAAACTGAAATRTTCGCCATTTTCAGGATATTTATTATTAAATACCTTGTAAGATTCAGTCTCATAAAATATCTCTGTTAGTTCTTGTTCTGATTTACCTGGAAGAATATCATCCCATTGATTATTTATTTGGTGTATGATGTAATGCATTGTACTAATTACAAACAATACAAAAACTGAGCAGGCAATTGCTATTCCTGTATAAATTGCAATTTTAGATAACCTCTCCATTGTGGATTACTTTTAGTACCTTAGATGCATATTGTTGAGACCATCTATTTTTTTATAGCAAATTCATACATATTTGAACTGTTGATTTTCATAATCCTTAGGTAGAATACGTAAAYTTTGTGACTAGTATTAAATTCAGTATTCTTAAAATTTTGTACAACCTTTTTCTAYKWKMKSYMKWTWCRTAAAWTWTWTTTTCAAGTATTGATTCATTATGGTCTGTAAAGGAATCTGTACTCAACATAAAGCACAAAAAGTTCATGGTGAGGGTCGATACACACAAGGGCAAAAGATGTGTTCAGTATGTGCTATTTTCATATATTGGGGTGGAAAACATTGTCCTTGTTGTAATTTTGCATTGAGAACAAATCCACGTAACACCAAAAACAGAAGAGAATTACAAATAATCCAGACTGTAAAACGAATCTAGTTGTATTCTTTGTTTCATAATCCTAGTAGAGAGACTGTGTATTCTATTTCGTAATCTCTAGGAAGATTATGAAAATAGATTAAATTCCATAAATTTTGATTATTTTTTGGGCAGTCTTTTCAATATCAAYATTTGATTCTGTTGATACAAACAATACYTTGTCATTAAGAGCAAAAGTAAATGTTATGACTTTCTTTCGTCTAGMTGCAATATAATCAACTGAACCTAAATCATAATCAAATTCTTGTGTTGTCTTGATGCCAAGAACTGTTTCAATGTGTAATTTTCGTCTCTCTGATTCGTCATGAAGTGGGGTAACATTATCCTTGAATCCRCCAGCTATAAGATTACCCATAGAATCTAAAAATCCGGCAAATCTAATTTCAGATTCTTCTAAAAGTAAATTACATTTTTGATGACATAAATGATATTCTTTGAGATTGACTGATTGAAGCATTTGATATCACTACATCTTTTGACAAATAAAAACTGGATCCTGACTTYATATGATAAGAATAAAGCCACTTTTTGTATTGCATTGTAGTGCAATGCAGATATGAGCCCATTTGGAATATTTCTTCGTAATCTGTAGTTAGATTACGAAAAGAATGATTTTAAGATCTAATGTTGTCTAATTATTTGATAATTAAAAATGATGATCCAAAATTATTTTAATG
>NVWC01000011.1 GCA_002317795.1 Nitrososphaerota archaeon | reverse complement strand
TACTAGAAAAACTTGGTGCATTAAAGAAGGCAGGAATAATTACAAACAAAGAATTCCAGGAAAAAAAGAAGAAAATTCTCTCAAAAATCTAATTTGTACATATCTGCGTCTCAATTTAACCCCAAAATGGTGGCTGAATCCACGTGGATTCTAAACTAAATCTTTTTAATTCCCAAACAAGTAGATGGGCCTCTATAAGGATTCAATCATGGTTTTAGGATTAACATTAATTTACTATATCGTTATGAACAAAACATGGCAAGTTATTCAGCACAAGTGAATACTATTCACAAAAAATTCAATAATGCAATGAAAAAGGAAAAACAAAACAGGCCTTGAACAAAGCATACAGCATACACAAAAAAGATCATGATAGATTAGTCAAAAAACATCTGGCCGAAGAATTGAGAGATATTAAAAAAGCCAAAGCAAAACTAATCTAGACAAAAAACTATATTTTTCTTATATTTTTTATCCCCAAAAATGTATGCGAATCTTCGTGGAATTAAACCATAAATTATCGATATCACTGTGATCTCATATGTCGTTAGTATTATTTCAAAGAATTTAGAATCCCGATTTTGACAAATGCAAATAAAATCTTGTTATATTCCATAACTTTTCAGGCATAAAATAATCAACGTGTTACAAACCCTTGTTCAAAACTGATGGATGTTGATAGACTAATTCCTTGATTATCAAAACAAATGTCCACGTGAGCAAAATCAGAAGCTTTTTCTGTAGATAATCAAAATGAAATTATGGCTATAGTTGATTCTAAAAAAGACCCACGACTAAAAGATAAGGCAGATATCAAAATTAAATGCCCATTCTGTAAGAAAGAGACAAAATATTATCAGCTAAAACAAGTTCCTCGGGATAAAGACATTCAATGGCACATTGATCATGATGATGATTTACAAATGCCAACAGAATGGAACAAAAATCTCTACAAGGAATTTTTAAAAATTATTGGTCCTGATAAGCCTAATACAATTTGTTCTGATTTATGTTACATTGAAAAGCATGGTGATGACTGTAAAGTCTCAGGTAAAGAAATTATTTTGCTAAACTATACCATGATGAATCATGAAGAAAAAACAGCTGGAATGACTTTTCGTATAGTGATAATTTACGAAGAGAACTCATTCATAACGGATCAATAAAGAAAGAGGAAAAATTCTCCTATACTTTTGGTACGAATGCAAAGTTGTCTTTGATTTTCTCCACAGCTAGAGGGTATTTCATACCAATCCATGCTTTACAGTTGAGGACAAACTGAAAAGTATAATCCAATACCCTCTGATAACATATCGAAATAGAAAGAAACTCAAGAATTAAACTCTATTTTGAGAGGGTTTGTAACGAACTGATTTAACCGACAGTCTGATAAATACGAGTTAGTTCGTTTTTTGATATTACTTCTCTTTAGCTTTGTTCATCTATGAACCATAGAGTCGGCCTTAGATTCATGATTACACCATGATGCGGGTCGATTCTTAGGCATGACAAAATTATTGTGTTACAAAAGTATGTTGAAAAGTGCAGGATGTTGATAGACTAACCCCCATAATTTACTAAATTTCTAGTTAATTAGAAAATTTTTAAGTAAATAATTATTTTTTTGGTAAAATTATTGTAACAGTCGTTGGACGTGATTTTATTGAAACTGTCCCGCCGTGTTGCTCTATTATGCTTTTAACACACGATAACCCTAATCCTGTTCCTTCTTGTTTTGTAGTAAATAATGGCTCAAAAATTTTACACAAATCATCATCTGATATCCCTTTTCCTGAATCCTGTATGGTGATAATTACTGAATTATTGTTTTCCTCATTTTTTATAATTATTTTCCCTTCTTGGTCATCAATTACTTGTATTGAATTTAATAATATATTCTCAAATACAATTTTCATTTTTTCATAATCTAGTTTTAAAGTAATATTATTTTCTGGGGGTAAAATTCTGATGTTTGATTGCATGTTGATTAATGATAATGAATCTTCAATAATCATTTTTAATGATTCAGTTTTTAATTCTAACTGTAATTTTTGTACATAATTCAACACTCTATCAATTTGATGAGTCATTCTAAAGATTGATGATTCCATTAACTCTAATCGCTTTATTACCGCATCATCAATCATCTTTCCTTTTTTATGTTTTAAGATTTCAATTGTACCCATGATTACCACTAGTGGATTTCTTAAATCATGAGAAATACGTGATGAGAGTTCTCCAATTGCAGAATATCTCTCAGATTCTATCAACTGTTTAGTCTTTTCTTCTAATTTTCCTTCTAATTGATTCTTTTTTTTCAAAAGTTCCATTTCTACATTTGCAATTTTTGTTAAATTATTGTGGAGTTTTTCGTTTAACTCTTTTGATATTTTTTTCTCAGTATCTAATTGTGAATAAATTGAATCTACTCTTTTTTTCTCAGATTCACTTATTGCAGTAAATGATTCATTAAATATTTTTTTTGCAAATGTGTTTGATATTTTATTTTCTTCTAGTTTAGTTTCTTGTTTTTTGGATACTTCTGTCGAGTTTACTTCTGTTGAATTAACTTTTGTTGATTGTTCTGTAGTTTGTTTTATTTTAATTGGATTTTCATTTGATATTGTTCCAAAACTTTCTTGTTTCTTTTGAAAAAATACTGATCTTTGTGGTACATTTAGAGGATCCATATTTTTTTCATCAAAATTTTTCCTAATAATATATTTTCGCATATTATATTTTAGAAAAAAATTAATTTATGTTTTTAATTGTTTAATTTGTACAAACATCTCTGTTTTAAATTATAATTTGAAAAGTTGACTATTGTACCCTTTGAATAGTGCTGCAGGTAAGCTAGCACTACCAAAACGATACACGAAAAACGGTTATAGTATGATATTGCGTCAACTTTCATTAATTTATGAATAAAAATCGTATTTTATGATCTGTTTGTTCGTTTCAAACAAACTAGTGGTAATATTAAATTATTAATTTATTCAAAATATGATGAAATTTCCAAGACAATTGTGTGGTGATTGTTTTCGAATGAAATGTGTTGATGAATGTGTCTGTGAATGTCATGGAACAAAATATTTGACAGTCAAAGAATAGAGTACAGAGAAATTAAATTGATTGTCTAAAAAATTCTTACAGGTAAATAAATCAAATAATGTATTTTTGAATTTAATTATGCAAGAAAATGTATTGGCTCTTGATAAAATTAATGATCTTTTTAATCGATATGTAACTGAAAGAACATTACCAGCATTTTCTAAATTTTTAGATGAAGAATCTACTCATAAAATTAATACATTTACTATTTCTGATTGGAGAGAGAGAAATTATAAAATGGTTCAATCTGATTCAGAGTTTACATCAATTTATTTAAATTCTAAAGGGGATCTTCGTTTTGGTTTATTATTTCTAATGGATTGGAAAAGTACTGTTGCTATTGTCCAGAAATTAATTAGTGCAAATAATTTTTCCCAAGAATTAAAAAAATCAGCATTACTTGAAACTGGAAATATTCTAACTGGTTCGTTTTTCAATGCAGTATCTGACAAAACTGATTTTACTTTAATGCCATCCATTCCACTTTATTCAGTAGAGCCGTTTTCCTTATTGGCTGAAATTTTAGAGATGAATTTTGCWGAAGCTGAAGAAGAAGCAATAATTAATGAAGTTGAATTAATTGGRAATGATACAGGTCTTTCAATTAAATTAATTATTGCATTAGATCATAATGATGCAAAAAAATTGAAATAATAAATTATATTTTTTAAGTTAGAATTTCAATATTTTAAAAAGATTATCTTGCGGGACGCTTATACCCCTTCTGTATTTTAGAATTTTTTACAGAAGATTCTTGATGCATTTTACCTGGATTCTTATTTGATGATTTTTCCTGATTTTCMTCTTTTAGAACTTTGAATACTTTTTCAATKTTAGGTTCAWTTTTTTTAGTATWTTTATCATAAATGATGTTTGTTGGGGATGAATTTGGATTTTTCTTACCTGTTTTTTTCTTTTTTGACTGTCCGGCAGATATTGATTTTTTTCGTGACCATTGGATATTTTTTGTATTCGTTGATGATGATTTTTTAATATTATATTCCCCTAGTGATTTACCCATATTTTATAATTTTTTTAGTTCAATAATACTTTATCAAATGTATATCGGGGATTTTGGTGACTAATTATTAATATTAACATATTATATTAAATTAAAAAGCAATAAATGACATTATTTCATTATAAAAGAAATGTCAAGTCCAATTCTTTTAGTTGATGATGACGTTAATTTGCTTGCTACTTTTGAAGAATCACTTAGTCTTCGAGGATATGATATAGTTACTGCAAATAATGCCAAAGATGCTATTGAAAAGTACAAAGAAAATAATCCATGTATTACATTTATGGATATAAGAATGCCTGGAATGGATGGGTATGAGACATTTTCAAAAATTAAAGAAATATCTGGTGATGCCAAAATTGTATTTGTTACTGGGCATGAGACTACAACTAAAACAGAAATTGCCAGAAAACAAGGACTGATAGGTGTTCTTNAAAAACCAACDGATGCTRAAAAAATTATTGAMTTAATTAAWRCAAATNATTGCTAAGTGAATCAATACTTGTTTAATCKATAATTATTCATTAAAAATTTAGAAAATTTTAAATTTTTACAAATCTAGAGAAACATTATATCTAAGAAATCTGAYTCTCAAATTGAAATAAAAATGAAGCATTATAGTATGGCACAATTTCTGAGTAATACTTAGGTGATAAAGTWTGGTGACTGAAGAAGAAATAGAACGAGTATCAAAATTAATGAAAATTGATGTTGATGATCATAAGGAATATGTTGATAAAGTTCAAAGTATGATTAACTATTTTGATATTTTAGATTCTGCAGGCGTTGAATCAGAAGAAATTACAATGCATGAAATTCCAGTTTCTAGTTTGAGGGAAGATGAGTATATTCCATTTAATGRTAAATTAATTGAAAAATTAAATAATTACAAAGGCACCTATGTTCGTGCACCAAAGATGTCTTGATGAACCTCAAAATTTCTGCCTTAGAATATGTACAACAAGTACAAAATGGAAATATTTCTGCTGAGGATTTCATTTCAAAAACTCTAGAACAAATAAACAAAGTTGATGAAAAACTACATGCTTTTTTATCCATAAATGATGATGCAGTTAATCAAGCAAGAGTAATTGATAAAAAAATAAAATCTGGAGATAAAGTTGGTTCGTGTTTTGGAATGCCAATATCAATTAAAGATAACATGTGTATTAAGGGCAGCAAAACTACATGTGGCTCAAAAATGCTTGAGAACTTTATTGCACCTTATGATGCAACAGTCGTATCAAAACTAAAACAACAAGATGCAATATTTATCGGAAAAGTAAATCTTGATGAATTTGCTATGGGGATAACAACTGAATTTAGTGCATTTGGTCCAAGTAAAAATCCCTGGAATCCAGAATTTGTTCCGGGCGGTTCTTCTGGTGGGAGTGCAGTTTCTGTAAGTGCATTTGAATGTTTGATGTCTTTAGGTTCAGATACKGGTGGTTCTGTTAGAAACCCTGCAAGTTTTTGTTCAGTAGTTGGTTACAARCCAACTTATGGTTTGATTAGTAGATACGGATTAATTTCATATGCAAATAGTATTGAACAGATTGGTCCACTTACTAGAACTGTAAAGGATACGGCATTTATGCTAAATATGATTTCAGGATTAGATCCTAATGATAACACTACAATTAATGACAAAAATGGAGATTATCTTTCAGATATTGATTCAGGTATAGAAGGTAAAAAAATAGGAATTATCCAAGAGATGATGGCTGAAGGTACTGATCCTGCAGTTTTATCTGCTACAAATGATGCAATTGCAAAATTAGAGAGTTTAGGTGCAATTTGTGAGGAAATTTCCATTGATATGGTAAAATATTCTGTTGCAGCATACTATACAATTACTGCAACAGAAGCTGGAAGCAATCTTGCAAGATATGATAATATACGATATGGRTATGATTTTCCAGTTGAAGGTTATGAGTTTAATTCATACATTTCAAAGGCACGGAAAAATTTTGGRCCTGAAGTTACACGAAGAATGATTATTGGRGGTTTTGTTCCATCTGCWGGWCATGCAGGAAAATATTTCCTCAAAGCAATGAAAGTAAAAAGTAAACTTACAAAAGAAATTGATGAAGCATTTAAGAAATTTGATTTCTTAATTGCGCCAACTGTTCCAATTCTTCCATTCAAACTAGGTGAAAAAATTAATGATCCTGTGGCATCATTTTTAGTTGATATCAATACAGTTACTGCAAATCTTACAGGAAAACCTGCAATTTCTATTCCATTTAGTATATCAAACGGATTACCAATAGGCATACAACTATTTGCAGATTCTAATAATGATAAATCACTATTACAAGCAGCATATGCATTAGAACAAACCGTAAAATTACCTGAGGTTCCAATTTGACTAAAATAGGTTTAGAGATACACTGTCAATTGACAAATCTAAAAAGTAAATTATTTTGTTCATGTAAAGCAAACTATAGAGAATTTGAAATCAATGAAAATATTTGTCCTATTTGTATGGGGTTACCTGGAAGTTTACCTAGATTAAATCAAGAAGCAGTAAAAAAAGCAACATTAATTGCAATGGCACTTAATTGCACCACTCCAAATAAAATTGCATTTTTTAGGAAAAATTATTTCTACCCCGACTTGCCAAAAAATTTCCAAATTACACAACTAAACATCTATGGTGATACAAGTATTGGAGGARCAGGTTCAATTATKGTGGGWGATAAAAAAATCAATATWACAAGAATTCAACTRGAGGAGGATCCTGGACGATTAATCTATGAAGGTAGTTCATCTAAAAATCAAATTACTCTAGTTGATTACAATCGTGCAGGCACRCCATTAGTTGAAATTGTTACTGARCCTGATTTTGAGAATCCAAAACATGTGMGRGAATTTCTAAATATTTTATCTGATTTGTTRGAAAATTTGGGAGTAKCTGATCCTASTTTGGAKGGTGCAATGAGGGCTGATGCTAATGTTTCAATTGAGGGCGGAAAGAAAGTTGAAGTTAAAAATATTGGTTCATTTCATGATTTAGAAAAAGCTGTACATTTTGAAATAACAAGACAAAATAGTTTACAYGATAGAGATATTGAAATCATTCAAGAAACACGTCATTGGGATGATAAAAGAAAAATTACCATTTCATCACGTTCTAAAGAAGAAGATCTTGATTATAGATATTTCCTAGAGGGTGATATTCCTTGGATTACAATTGATCCTAAAATCCAAGAAAAATTAAAATTAGAAATGCCTGAAAGTATTAGTTCTAAAAAAGAAAGATATGTTTCAAAATATAATATTCCGCCACAAGTTGCAGATGTTTTATCTTCYGATAAATTTTATTCTGAATTATTTGATAAATCTCACRCTGAATCTAATGCTAAAGAAATTGCAAATATAATTACAACTGATTTAATGGGATTAGTTGACACTAGAGAAAAACGTGAAGAATCAAAAATAACATCAACGCATCTTAGAGATTTGGCAGATTCAATACAATCTGAAAAGATTTCAAGAATTTCTGCAAAAAATGCTTTACATGAAATTCTCAAAACAGGAAAAAGTGTTGCAGATGTAATAACAGAATTAGATCTTAGTACTGTATCAAATGAATCAGAATTATCTGAAATCATTAAAGAAGTAATTACAAGTGAACCCGAAGCAGTGGAACAAGCAAAATCAAATCCTCAAACCATAAATTATTTGATTGGAAAAATAATGCAAAAAACTAAAGGAAAAGCTGATCCTAAACTATCCCTTGACTTGTTAAAACAACAACTTGATGATTCATGATTAATTTATCTCTAGAAGACATTGAATTTATCAAAATTCTTGCCATGTCTGATGCTACAATACTTCAAGCAGGCATGAATGATGCAACTCGTACTAGGCTTGATGAACAAATTGGGGTGATTTTAAGGGCGTATTATCATGAAAACACCATGAATACAGGTACTGAATTGACTAAACAATTAGAAAAATTTGGTATTTCTGAAGATGATGGAAAAGCTGCWATTGCATGTGCAAGACGTCTTGAAATTGATATTTCATAAATTATAAAATCTTTTTACAGTAATTAGATATCTAAAAATTAAATCTTGTCTGATTTTGAATTTATTCCAAGTGAAAAGCAAATTCAAGAATCTAATATTTTTCATTTCATGCAAAAACATAACATTGATTCATTAGATGATTTATCTAACAAAGCAAACAATGATCTAGAATGGTTTTGGGAATCAGTTGATAAAGATTTAGGAATTATTTGGAATTCACCTTATTCAAAAATTTTAGATACATCTAATGGAATAATGTGGTCAAAATGGTTTGTAAATGGTAAAACAAACATTTACAGTTCTTCTGTTGAAAAATTTGCAAAAATTAATCCAAATAAAATTGCATATTATTTTGAATCCGAAGATGGAATAAAATCTCACATATCATATTCAGAATTAGAYTCAAAGGTTTCAAAACTTGCAAATGGATTAAAATCACTTGGAGTTAAAAAAGGAGAYGTAATTGCAATTTATTTACCTATGATTGARGAGGCAATAGTTGCAATACTTGCAGCATCAAAAATTGGAGCTATMCAAACTGTAATTTTTTCAGGATAYAGTGCAGAATCACTTCACATTAGATTATTGGATTGCAAAGCTAAATTACTTTTTGTCTCTGATGGATTTTATAGAAAGGGGAAAAATATTTCTCAAAAACAAATAGTTGAAAGTGCTATAATTGATTCTAGTGTTGAAAAATTAATTGTTGTTCCTTACAAAGGAATTGATAACCATGTTGAATCTGAGAAAATAATTTTTTATGATAATCTAGTGTCCTCCCAAAATAATATCTGTGCTACAGAAATTTTAGATTCAGAAGATCCTTTGTTTATTTTGTACACTTCTGGAACTACAGGCATGCCTAAAGGTGTAGTTCAYRCCCATGGTGGCTTYTCCGTTTTTGCCGGGCATCAATCAGCTTACCTAATTGACACGCATGAAAATGATATTTTATTTTGGCCYGCAGATATTGGMTGGATTACTGGGTTAGTTTGGAATGTCTATGGCTTACTAATCATGGGGGCAAGTGCAGTAATTTATGATGGAGCATTAGAATATCCAAATTATGATAGAATCTGGAGGATGTTATCCGAGTATAATGCAACAATTTTTGGCATCTCTCCTACTGCAGTAAGATTATTTAAAAAAAATAATGTTGAACCATTAAAATCATTTTCATTAGATAAAATAAAAAATATTCCAACCACAGGTGAACCTATGGATAAAGAATCTTGGTTTTGGTTATTTAATAAAGTTGGAAAAGGTAAAATTCCAATCATGAATCTTTCTGGTGGAACTGAGATTGGTGGTGCAATGTTATCAGTTTTTCCGGGGATGAAACTAAATCCATCCACTGTTGGGATTCCTTGTCCTGGAATTAATTTGGATGTTGTTGATGATGATGGAAAATCAATTAGAGAAAAGAAAGGATATCTTGTGATTAAATCTTCTTGGCCTGGAATGACTAGAGGATTATTAAATGACAATGATAGATATTTGAAAACATATTGGTCTAGATTTGAAAATATTTGGTTTCATGGAGATTATGTTTTAGTTGATAAAGATGGATTGTGGTATATGCATGGTCGTGTAGATGATGTAATTAATATTTCTGGACATAGGATGAGTACTACTGAAATTGAGCAATCHGTTCTCACTCATCCTGAAATCTTTGATGCGGCATCTATTGCAATTCCTGATGAAATAACTGGAGAGRCAATTGTTGTTTTTGTAGTACTCAAAAATAAACATCCAAACATTCAGGAAGAAATTACTAATCATCTYTCTGAGAAKATTGGTAAAGTYGCAAAACCAAAATATGTTTATGAAATATCAAATTTACCMAAAACTAAAACAGGTAAAATTATGAGAAGATTGCTAAAATCAAAACTTTTGGGACAAGAATTAGGTGATTTATCCTCACTTGAAAATCCRGACGTWCTTGATGAGATAAAGACTCTCTAAAACTCAVBATCMTAGYATACATKACTATCGTRHATCGCTCAATGAATTATGAGTAATTTGTTCATTTTGATAAGACTGGTATTTTAKTGAAAAATTTCACTATRMATGWTAGTTGAAATTCATCATAGATCAGCAGGTAGAGGATATTGAGCTTCCAGAAAATCTCAAATTAAACACATTTCTGCAAGAATTTCATTCAGATTGCCCACACCCTGAATGTTCATTTGGATTTTATGGCTATGCCTTTGGACAATCTCCTTTTCATGTACCTCGATTAGTCCAAAAAGCACTGGCAGATAATGTTCACAAGGGTGAATATGCTGCAGTGCCCGGTGTAGAAGAACTCAGAGAGGCAATTTCAGAGTATAACAAATATTATTTTCAAATGGATGTTGATCCTGATAGAATCTATGTTGGACCTGGAACTAAAGAACTCATTTACAATTTATTGGAAATTTTACATGGAACTGTAATTTTACCTACTCCTGCATGGTTGGGTTATCTTCCTCAAATTCGTTTTCTAAAAAAGAATTATCATATGTTACCTACCGGAGTAAATAAAAAAATTAATCCTCAAGATTTGGAAAAATTAGCATTGAGATTACATGATAGACAAAAAATTTTAATTTTTAATAATCCAAATAATCCTACAGGACTTGTTTATAATAAAAAAGAGTTAGAAGCAATAGTCGAGGTTTGTAGAGACCAAAACATCATAGTAATTGCTGATGAAATTTATGCTCAAACTACATACGAGTTTGAAAACTTTGTAAGTATGGGTAAAATTTATCCTGAAGGAACATTTGTTACAAATGGTTTATCAAAATCTCATGCTGCTGGTGGATATAGATTAGGTTATGTAATTTTTCCACAACATGCACTTGATGTTAGAAGACAATTTAAAAAAATACTTGCAACAGAATATACTGCAGTTACTACTCCAATTCAACATGCTGCAGTTGCTGGATTTCARATTAGTAAAGAAATGGATAAATATTTTCAGATTACCCGACAAATTCATGAAATAATGGGCGAATATGTTTATGAGAAATTACATGAAATATCTGGAGTCACATCTACAAAACCACAAGCAACTTTTTATCTGCTAGCTGATTTTAATCGATTTACTCTTGAATTTAACGCATCAAAAATTTCAACTTCACAAAAATTTTCTGAAACTTTGATTCAACATCCATATCACACTGCAATAGTTGGTGGCGATAGTCTAGTTTTAGAGCGAACTGATTTTAGTGCAAGAATGGCATTTGTTGATTATGATGGCAAAAAAGCATATGATGCTTTTCGTGATGATTTCCCAAAATCTCATTCAGAAAGATTAGAATTTGTAAAAACTAATGCACCTAGAGTTGTATCTGGACTTAAAATGATTGAGACTTATTTTGATCATTTGTTACAAAATGCTGAATCAAAGATTGATTGTGATTTTTCTTCTTTAACTGTAGTAAACTAGGCCAAATTAGTAATTGTGAATAATCCATTCATTATTAGATCCCCAAACAATAATTGTATCACAAATCCTGCAATTATCAATAACAGATAAGGAATTCCGGGAGTAATCCATGTGTTTGGTTTTGTTGAAAAATTATCATTTTCTGCATGATGTACTTTAAATGAGAATTTTTTTGATTTCCCTCTTTTTCTCTCAATTGAGAATCCGTATTTTGGTTGTTTTGCTCTGTATCCATAGATGCATGCCAATATTTTTCGATATTTTGTTTCAGTAAATCCCTCAAAAATATTTTCATGTCTAATTATTGATGATATGTTTCTCAACACATTGATAATTAATGGGATTATTATCAAAACTGCTGCATTTGATAGTGTTGTTAGTGGTGTAATTTCACTTTCAATCAATGTTATTTGTGGTGCAATTAATGCAAGTGCAATTAAAGCAAATGCATCAGCTCCTCCAAACAATCCTATTCTCCAAATAATTATTGAAACCGGTGCAATGATTAATGCAAATAATATAGAATAAATTACATCCATGGGTTCTGGCTCAATTAATAATACTACTAATCCAATTCCTCCAAAAATAATCCAAAGATAATCATGAACTTCTCTTTTCCAAATATCAAAAATTCCACCAATGGCAAGCATTACTAATGCCAAAACTATTCTGATTAGATTAATGTCAGAAATAATTTCCATTTAAGATGCATTCAAGTCATTGCTTTTTATACATTCTTTAAAAATCAGTCATTATAATTATAGATWAAAAATTAATTAATGAATTCTTAYGAGTTRGTTATTTCTTTTTTTTAATTTGCTGTRTAACCATTGGTAAGAATGCACCGACATCAGTTACTATCCCTAATGCTTGCCATGTTCCTCTATCCATTAATTTTGTAACTGTTGGTTGACTAATATCCACAACTATAACTTTGACATTGGCTGGTAACATGTTTCCTGTTGCAATGGAGTGAAGCATTGTTGAAATCATAATTACCATACTTGCATCTTTTAGAACTTTTTTGTATTCTTTTTGTGCTTCAGATACATCTGTAATCACATCKGGTAGTGGACCRTCATCACGAATTGATCCAGCTAGTACAAATGGAATATTCTTTTTTACACATTCATACATAATYCCTTTTTTCAAYTTTTTAGTTTTWACCATCTTTGCAATAGAACCTGCTTTGAAAACTGAATTTATCGCATCCATGTGATTTCTATGTCCATGATATGCTAAAGTRSCATCTTGAACATTCATTCCTAGAGATGTTCCAAGTGTAGCATATTCAATATCATGAACTGCTAGGGCATTTCCTGCYAATAACCCATCAATGTATCCTARTTTGATTAATTCWGCTACTGAATCAGAAGCTCCTGTATGAACAATTGCAGGACCACCWACTATGATTATTTTACCTCCTTTCTTTTTTGTATTGTAAATATCATCTGCAACTTTTTTTGCAATATGCTGAGTTGGTCTTTCACTAGAGCTTGAACTTCCCATAAATTCAAAGACATCTACCCCTTCCCTTGGACGTTCAGGTGGTGTAATTTTTACTCCATTTTCTCCTATRATTATBGCATCACCTTTYTTTACATCTCTTACTGGAACACAATATGCTTTGTTTCCTTTAACAACAATACATTTGTCCATCATCATATTTTCAACTTGGATCCATTTTTTCTTGTRAAAAATTTGGGTGTGATTATTTGTGGTACTGTAAAAAGTATCTGGCATTACACAGTTTTTTGGAGATTTTTTTAGAACGACCTCTTTTTGAGTTTTAGAGACTGCACCTTCACGATAAATTGTTTCAAGAATATTATCTAGATGTTTTTGATTTTTACCAATTATTTGTAATCTGGCATAAGATTGATCTTTCTTTTTTTTACCAATATCAATTTCTTCTACGGTAAATTCTCCTTGTAAATCCATAATTTTATCAAAGATCTTAGTTAAAATCAAAGAATCAATGAGATGACCACTAACTTCAATCTGCTGTGTAAATTTTGTCATTTTACTACCTCTACAATATGATAACTAAAGGTTTACGTTTTCTTTTGAGGCTAAAAATTAAACTGGTAATATTACCTTGCCTTCAAATTTTGGAATATTATCTGATTCAAAGACTTTTTCCAAATTTTCTTTTTGTTGTTTTGTAACTCCTTGAACAATCGTTTTTGATGATCCATTTTTGTCAACTAGTGCCAAAATATACCCACTATTGTCAGTTAAAACAAAACCTGCWGATTCATCAACAAATGCATAGAGATTTTCTTCRCCYACTGCCTCCCAAATTTTTGATTTATTATCAGTTAATGCTAATGCAGGCATTGCTTTAYCATCAGTCAATTTATTGAGGTATTCTCTTGCCTCAGCAACYCTTTTTTGACCYAACTTTAAAGCTTGAAAATATTGCATGTATCRAAGATATTGTGGTTGTTATAAAAACAATTTCTCTTCAAAAGATTGTTATAGAATATCTTAGTTDTCACTCAATATGCCRTTAACAAATAATGTGATAATCARACTAAATGAGATCACAACTATGATAGAAGATAAAACATTAATTTCTGAAAAAGAGRTTGAMGAAATTAAATTAATTTTTAAAAATTTGGTAGAAAACAATGAAAGATATGATATAGATGAAATTGAATTTTGGTTTAAAAATGAAGGTAGTTGGAAGAAAAAAGAACCAATAATTAGAATTGTTAATCTTTCAAGTTACATTCAAGATAAATATCAACAAACAGCTCATCTAAGAATTCTTTCAGATGATGACTGTGGATGTTAAAATCAAGTTTCAAGTTGTTTTAATAAACGTCCAACAATTTCTGCATTAATTGTTCTCTCATCAATGATTTTTTTTAATTGAAATTCGTTTTTTTCTTCATTGAGAATTAATTTAAAATATTCTTCATCTAGATCATTATTTGCTTGTAATCTTTTAACTACTTCAAACAAAATACCTATTACTTGTTTTTGTGCATCAATTAACTCATCTTTACTTCTTTCAGACATTATAGATATCACAAATCATTAACAATCTTTGTAAATAATTCCTTAACCGTGTGATTTTGACAAAATAGTTTAAGATATGHGATCATTTTTGTGACTDGATTTTATCTTCTCTTCAAATAACTTGATAGTATCTTATCTANCCATCTTTGTTACTTCAATTTTACTTTTTGTAGCCAGATTCTTTAACTTTCTGACATTACCACTGGTACTCTAATTCTCTTAAGATGTATTGTATAATTGGTTCAAATCCATCAAAAATTCAGGTATGAATCCACTTGGATTTGAAGGTTTTTGTTGATTATTCTAGCTCCAAAATATACACAAGATAAAAAAATTATCCAGAATATCTCAAAAATTTTTCATTAATTTTTGAATTTATTTACTTTAGTTTGTTGCATTAGTTGTTTTTTATTAGTGAATTAACTGCGTAATCTTGTATAGAATTATAAAAATTAAGACAATCTAATGTAGATATCCGTATTTCATAACCCGTATTCCTTACAATGAATTAACTACTTCCTAAAAGAACTCCCTTGAGGGAGGCCTATAATGAGGATGGTTTACATACTTTTTGTGATCATATATGCTAAGATGTTAGAGTTTACCGAAGATGAGGGATTTGGTAAACTAAAATGAGTTTTAAGCGAGGTTCTCTTGAAATACTTAATGATATGCTTAGTTCAGTTACTGCAGGATCACTTGGAAAAACCCGTCTTGCACACCAAGCAAATCTGGATACTATGATGGTACAGAAATACCTAAAATTAGTTATGAAACTTGATCTTCTATTATATGACGAGAAATATCATACATACACTATAACAGAAAATGGGCGTAACTATCTTAACGAATATAACAAACTTTTAGAAATCATAAATTACTCAATAAGAGTTGTATAGAAACCATAGGATTTAGATTATCCAGTAGACTAGATTGATTTGTTCTGTTACCTTAGAATCATGTCATTTGGGCATATTACAAAATAAGAGGTATAACGATGTCTTTTTTTAATTGTACCGTACATAAATTGAGGTTAGGGAGAAATTATTTTTATAAATAATTTGCCCTTTTCAGTTATTCTGAACCCATTAAACGGATTTTTTACAGATTCAATTAATCCTAATTCCTGTAGCAACTGCAAATATCTTTGCAGTTGTTTGAAGTTAAGATTGGCTCGGTATAACAAGTGTGTCTTCTTAATGGGTTGCATTGACAGGTCTAAAACAGTTGTCATTATTTCAATCTCATCTCGTCTGTTAGATCCAAAATCACATAATTTTCCTCTTTGTAATGTTGTATTCATCATTAAAGTATACTAAGGGTTTGAAATTAAAAAGGATTGATTGTATCATCCACTTTACTGATTACCATGGTTTAACAACGTTGTTTGACCAAACATTTGAAACCACTATTAACATATTGATATGGATTTCAAACATCATATTCTTTAATTGTTTTAGTATTGTAATAAATCCATGGCATCTTATAATACAAATACCATAGATACTATGTCAAAAATTCTTAATGTTTTATCTGTAAATAGAGATATTTCATTAGAGGTTTTGCCAAGTAGAACGGATGTTAATGAATCCTTGCTTCAAAACATTCTTGATTTTCTCAATAAGTTTGGGTTTATAATGTATGACGAAAATACAGTACGTCTATCAAAACCGGTAAGAAAATTCTTTAACTCTCATTATACATCATCCTAAAAAAAGTCGTTTAGACAGTTTTCTAGTTCCAAAATAGAAGTTACATAATAGAAGTTACATAATGTAAGATACAAGTTTAATCCCCACAATACTTTAAGAAAATGATGTTCATGTATACATAATGACAACGGATAGAAAAAGAAATCAACTCATGATAATGGTAGATGTGTTATTTTCTCTGAAGGAGCCACGACTCGTAACTCATCTTATGTATTTGACTAATCTTAGCTATAAACAGTTAAGATCATATGTTGAAACACTCACAAACATTGGTCTTGTTGAAGAATTTGAGTTTGTAAAAGGTCGACACAAGTTTCGAATAACAAACAAAGGTATGAACTTTATTGATTTGATTGCCAATGACAACTACCTGATTCAATGCCGACATTGAAGTATGGGGGAGAAAATTTGAAAAGATTGAGTCTAATTTTGTCTTTATTCTTCCTATTATCATTAAATTTGTATATTGATGTTGATGGACAAACAGAAGTTTCTGAAGGACGTATTGATAAATATCAACTTGTTGTAAATGTATCACCTCCATCAATTGCCACAATAGATGGATCTGATTTCTATGAAAAGAATACATGGATACAAACTGGAAAAGCACCAGTAAACGTGGGACCTTATGACTTTATAGGATGGAATGTTGATGATGCATTGTACCCTGGAAATCCAATATCAATCTTAATGGATAAAGATCATACTGCCACTGCAGTTTATTCAATCCATCCTGACAAGTCAAGTAAGATAACAGATGATGATTTGATAAATCAAGGCAGCAACAAGTATCGCCTAACAATTATCTCACCATATGGACTGGCGACAGGAGGTGGTCTGTATGATGAAGGTGAAATTGCAAAATTACAAATCTCTGAGAGATTTGTTTATGATGACTTTAGGGTTGGCATCCGATATGTCTTTACGGGTTGGGATAAAGGGACCACTCCTAACTTGATGAACAACTCGATATTCATGGATGAATCTATTACGGTAGGGGCAAATTGGATGAAGCAGTACAGATTGGATCTTACCAATACAGTATCTAACACAAAATTGATGGGGGAAGGATGGTATGATGAGAATTCCATGGCGTCAATTGTCGCATCAAGTGATTCCAAAAATGGGAAAACAAAAGACACATTGAAGGGATGGGTAAACGCAGGTCAAAACGTTGCGATAATAGAAGATCCATATTCTCATGTAACAAGCATCGTCATGAAAGCACCATACACAGTAACGGTGGAATGGAAAACACAGTTCTATCTTGATGCTTACAGTGCGTATGGAGCAGTTGAAGGAGAAGGATACTATGATGAAGGTATGTCTGCCACTGTCTCAATTGATTCCGAGGTTGTAACGACAGGGAGGGATGGTGTCAGGATGATGTTTGATGGATGGGATGGAGACACAATCTCAGAGGGCATGAATGCCAAGGTTCTCATGGATGGACCAAAATCTGTAACTCCAAATTGGAATAAGCAGTACTATCTTACTGTAAACTCTGAATATGGAATTCCTAATGGTTCTGGTTGGTATGATGAAGGCCAGGCTGCCAATTTTGGAATAAATGTATCCCGAGACCCGGCAGGATTCTGGAAACAACAGATATTCCACGGTTGGGATGGAAGTTTTTCATCTGATTTAATGACGGGTGCAATTTTAATGAATGGTCCCAAAACCGCTACTGCCAAGTGGCAAGAAGACAATTCCATAGCATACCTTAACATCGGAATAATATTTGGAGTAGCTATAATTGGTTCTATTTCATATAAAATAATCAAAAAAAAGATACCTAACAATTCACAGTCTATTGTGGAACAAAAAGAGACATGAACATCCTAGGAATCATGATGGTGACAGGAATCGGAATCTTATTTATTGCAATATATGCAAATGGAGCTTCATTATCAACTACACCACAATTGAATAAACTTGAAACATTTGATATATCTGTCACCTCATCTGAAACACTAATTGAAATGGACTTGGGGACAGCAAGCATTATTGATAGTGTTTCACTGACATTTAGAAATGATCTTGTAGATAATACGACAGTCTCCATATCAATTAAGAATTCTACAGGTACAGAAATCGGAAGTGGTTCAAAGGTTGTAAGTCCTGCATCAAGTGTTGTAACTATTAATCTTACAGATACAATTACAGCTAATGAACGACCTGATGTTAGGAGTTTGAGTATAACGGCCTAATGAGGAGGGGGAGTTAATGTACCTTAGAATAATTTATGGAATTATTGGAGTAACCATATTGACAATATTATCACTAGGATTTGGAACATCACTTAGTACCGCACCCTCACCAAATGAGATTGGTGGTGATAACAATATCGCGGTTCTTGCAACAAATGCAGACGTTACTAAAATAACATGGACTGAATCAGACAACGAAATTACATCTGTAACAGTTACAGTAAAAAACACAGATACTGTTGCCCATACATTTGAAATATGTGTAATCTCAAAGGCAGGTGCATCATTAAGCGATACTGTTGGAACAAGCTCAGACTGTACCAGTACTGGCTCTATATCTGCAAGTGCAACAGATTCTGTAACCATAAATTTTGCAATTGCATTAAATGCCGCCGATGTTGATGCCTCAAATTTATCAATTGAGCAGACATCTTAATGTGACATCTACACAAACTGAAAAAACTATTTTATATTTGCAAGCATGGTGTTCTCAAAATAGAACTAGTACTATAGGTTCTGGGATTAATATCATATAATCATGTCTTACAGCTTAACAATTGTTAATACAAAATTTTCCATTATTGTAAATATGGAACAAAAAATTCTATTTGCATTGATTGGTGTTGCAGTACTAGCAACATCAACAGTAGGATTTGSAGCATCACTTGCTACATCACCTGAACTCAATAGGATGGCTGGTAGTGATAGTAATGTAGTAGCTGCTGCAAGAGGCAATATTACTGCTCTTGTGTGGACCGAGCAAGTAGCTAGTGATGGTGTTGTCGAAGTTGATAAGATAACTTTCACTGTAGGCAATGAAGATACCACTACGGCTCATGCATTTGAAGTGTGTGCAGTAATTGAAGGTCCTTCTAGTACATATACTCCAGCAGCAGGAACTGCTCCAGCATGTGTATCAGTATCTAGTGTGTCTGCAAATGCTGAAACCGCAAGTCAAGCAATAGACTTCAGTACCCCTGTAGATGCAAAAGACATAGTAGACATTAGCTTTTCTATTGAAGAAACATCATAGATACGATGAAGTTGAATCATAGAAAAGCAATCGTCTTTTTTTTCCTAATTCCTTTACTGGTATATCTCTGGCCAGTTCAGCTATATGGTAATACAAACTACATCATGCTAGTTGGCGAAAGTATGACTCCAACAATAGATAGTGGTACACTAATAGTAACTCAACCCGAAGAGAAGTATTTTCTTGGTGATATCATTGCATTTGTTAATGAGGATGGATTGAATGTTGTTCACAGGATAGTGGAAAAGACTGAACAAGGCTTTGTAACAAAGGGAGATAACAACCCTCGAAATGATCCAGATTATATCACAAATGAAAATGTCTTAGGTAGAGCGATTTTTGTTCTTCCTTATTTGGGATTTACATCTATGTTTCTTAAGACTTCTTTAGGAATGGCTATTTTTGGTATATTTGCTGTGGCGATGTTGGTTCCAAGAAAATCAAGTAAAACCAAGACAAGAGGACAGCAAAGTTTTGTAGTTTACAATGTAGTACTTGGTGTGAATATGGTAAATTATGTAATGACGCAGATCACTCTAGGTGATGACATAAACTTCTCCAAGACAATGAGTATTCCTTTTGCAAACTTCTTTGAACCATTTTTGGCAAGCACAATCTCATTTGCCATGCTAAGCATGGTGATTATCATATTGCAATTTGTAGCACGAAATATTGATGGTAACCCCAACGAAAACAATCTCATGAAATTGATTTTAATAATGGGTGCCATCATGATCCTGATTCCCCAGCTTATGAATATATTCAATCTGTTACCTTTTTTTACAAGAGTGGCAGAGGAACAATGGGTTCCATATTTGATGAACCTTTTCTTATAATGAATCATTTCTGCCAAGTAGATGACATCTCTTATCTTATAATATTATAATTATTACTCCCCATACTTGAAATAATTTTAGTTAGTATGACATTGATGCTTTAAGCAACTATTCGTTATACAACAATACGGTTATACCACAAATTAAATGTCAATTCTTTTTAAAAATAATCAATCATCTTTCAGTTTTGGCATATTGAAATTTTTGATTGACAAAGATGAGTCTTTAAACCCATATCTTGTATTATGGATTGTCTAACTCAGAACACTTTTCAGATAATGTAAACTATATTCAGTAGTATTTGCCTGAATACAAGATCATAGTATTATTGGTAGTTTTTTTCATAATTGCTACTGCGTCAGTGGGTTTTGCAGCAACAACATCTGAACTGTCAATCATCAAATCTTCATGGGATGAAATTATATCTTCTGATGGTACGATTTCAATTAATGCAATAACCATAAACGTAACAAACACATCAGTTGATAAATATAGAAAATATAATATCTGTTCACAATTAATTCTAACAAATGATACTTTTGGAGATATTGCTTGTGTCAATTCTACCTCGTTGTCTCCTTCTTTACAACAAGGATCAAATCAAAATTTACTACAAATAGATTTTGAAAAAGAATTTAGAATATCTAATGTAGACATCATCTCATTTGATGTAACAACGATTCGTCAGTTGGATGTGATATTGGCAGAGGGAAAAAATGTATCTATAAAATCCGATGAGGTTACTATAATGTTTGAGAATATACAGCAAGGAGGAACTATTACCATAAACGAGTTAGGTGTATTAGATGTTCCCGAAACAGTATCTGTAAATGAAATTTCAGGTCAGGTGATAGTAGATTTTCAAAATCAAATGATGACTAGCATTAGCACTATATCAGATATCTCTACTACTACAACATTTGACGGAATGATAATGGTAGAAATTGCATATGATCCTTCTCTTATGCTCCCGGGAGTCACAGAGGATCAACTAAAGTTGTTGAGATTTACAGAGGGACAATGGACAAATGTTTCAACCACAATCAATTCAGAAAAAAATACCATAAAAGCACTTGTTTCTGGCTTCAGTAATTTTATGGTAGTTTGTCCACCTAGCCCTCCACCTGCAAGTATTATCAGTGCTAGTTTCGGAGGTGGAGGGCCTGGAGGTGGAGGGTCTGGAGGATCTTCCTCATCGGTTACAGTATTATTTGATCTTCATCTCTATGAAGTATCATGGAATATCTGTAATGATAACATAGTTACAGTTGTAGCTGGTCCTCCATCAGATGGGTTGGGAGTAAAGTTACGAACCGCAAAATTGGGAATAATATCTACAACACTATCAGATTACCAGCCGTTTTCCAACAAGTCTGTATTTGAGGCACGAATAGATCCCTCAGAATCCTTTGTAATGATTCAAGCTGAAGGGATATCTGGTAAAGGGGCCCTAATCGCTCAGAAATATCTTAACTTAGATCAATGTTCAGGTGCTGTTATTTTTGAGTCAGAAAAGAGTGATGTTCCAAGA
This sequence comes from Nitrososphaerota archaeon, assembly GCA_002317795.1. Classification (GTDB taxonomy): domain Archaea; phylum Thermoproteota; class Nitrososphaeria; order Nitrososphaerales; family Nitrosopumilaceae; genus Nitrosopumilus. The sequence goes on along the minus strand of NVWC01000011.1, from coordinate 37,085 downwards.
GTTAAGATACTCGTACCTCCCGTCTCAAAACCATCATACATGCTGTCCCCTTCAACTGAATTTCCTTCAAAAACACCAGAAATCCCAGGAGGTAACCAATTTGAAACATCTTATAATGAAATTAATTTTGAGGTTAATTACAAAATAGATTCTGGACAAATAAGTAAAATTTCAGTTGATGAAGATGGATCTATGCTGATGTTAAAGTTAGATGCAATAAAGGCAGGACAATTGATTTTATCACTACCTAGAGGTCTTATTGATGCAGTTGATGATAAATTTGTCATGTTTGAAACTGACTCTGGTAATTATATGAAATATTCCATCTTAGAATCTGAGCAAGGTTATGTGGTAATCTTAACAATATTACCTGATAAACTCTCTGAAATTACAATACTTGGGACAAGCGTTATTCCAGAGTTTGGTTTAATGACAGTGTCAATCTTGATAGTTATGATCATTTTTGTAATATTGATTACAAGACATTTTCAAGTATGTGAAATTAAAACACTTACAGTCAAAGTACAGGATGATCTTAAAAAAGAAGTACAAGAATATGAGAAATCATTAAAGAAATAAGATAATTATCTAAGACTTGGAATTAAGCTAAAAATTAAATTTAGTTTCTGAGATATAATACATTATTTACCAATCCCATGAAAGAAATTGATTCTCTTAAGGGGAATTATCTAATTAGTTCAAGTCTCTAAACTTAATTTGGGTATTGAAGTTTTAGTTCAATACTCTTTGAAGTAGATACCTCAAAAATTAATCCTTCTTGATCAGAGAGTACTTGATTAAATCGTGGGACTCCTAACAAAATGATACTCCTTTTTTGAGATTTAACCCAACTGGGGCTCACATATCAAATTGGGGATAGAAATGGATGCAGATAGACGTGAAATCATTCAACGAAAAACCAAATTTTGATTTTATATTTTTTTCTAATTTTTAAACAGACGAATTCAGGACTATTTTTCAGTGATTTTGTTATGTTTTTTTGCAATGCTTTGTTTTAAATTAAGGAAATTATATTGTTTAAAGATAATCTCTTATCTGGTATGATTAACTGTAAATTCTTAGGAGTTAAATTTGAAATTTTACTTTCAATGTATATTTTCCCTTTTAGTTTTCTATGTAATGAAATATCTTTTTTTGACAATGAATAATTGACAGATATCTAATGCTATTGAAGATTACATAAAAATATTTTTAAATTAATTAATCTCCAACAAACAAACTTACATCATACTAAATTCTATAGGTTTTTCCATATGTTTATTGGTAGTTATTACATGCATTAGATTGTTTTTTGTCTTCTCCATTAATTTTACACAGTTACCACATTTTGGTTGAAGGACTTGAGCATCTTCATCTAATTCTCCTATGGATGTATCACATTCTACACAATGGACTATCCTCGTATCATAAATATTCATATCATACATTCACCTCCTTTTGAAATTTTTTATTTAGAAACTGTTCTGAATATTTCAATGTTTGAGTGATATCTTTCACCAATTCTGTATAGTCACAATCGTTTTTGATAACAGCGAGTATGGTGTTGTTATTTGGGGCAGGAATTGAGATAAATTTTCTGTCCTCACGCTGAGTCATACAATAATTTACCTTTCCTAGATCTTCATCAAAATCACTTTGCATAGAACTTCTCAGAGTAATTTTCATCAAAAACATCTCTTTTTTAGATTTTGACATATTCAAAGAATCAAAGCCTATTGACTCTAACATTCTGCCTTGCTTGTTTATAATCCCAAGCATCTCTACTCCTAGTTTTATTATAGTATCCTTTTGAAAAACTTGTATTTGATTTTTAGGAACTAAAATTGACAATATGGTTGATTATTCTAGAGGTTAAAAAATAGAGTGCAAACATCTGTATGAAAATTCACACATTAGTAACACAATCCTTTTACATTTTGCTATTTTATACTGGTAAGATATGATCTCTCAAGTAATAAATGTAAACGTAAAAAAAGAATATGAGAATGAGAAATTCTTCAATAAGGTTGATGACAGTTATGGTAAAAGAGTTGAAGAAACAGAACATTTTTCAAAACATATGTTTAATTTATGTGCAGACATCAATGCCGAATTTCTTCATGAATGTCTTAATACAGCACAGCATTATGCACACATGCAAAAAAAATATTCAGGTGATTTCCCAACTGGGTATTCCATAGATGATCTACAAAATTTGATAGAGAAAAATAATCAGATATGGACTCAAACAGTTGAAAATATTGATTCGACATATACAAACATTTTGAACAATTGTAAGAATATTTTACGAATGTATAATGAGAACTACATACAATCTATGAAATATTTTGAGAGGAATTATGAATTCATGCAGAAAAACACTCTCAAAATATAAAATTAAAAGCATGATTGAGAAAGAAAAGTAATCCCGCGATTATAGTTTCTGCAAAAAATTCTAACTATTACAGGTTTTTGTTGTAATAACAATACATGTTTCAGTAGATTGACAATCATCTATTCTAATCTTTTGCAAATCCCAGAAAATCTTTTCAAACAGTTTTTCAAACAACAGTGAAAAATTTTCCCCCATGTTATGCCTTATTGTAAAAATATTTTTTTCGGAGGATATTGAATCATCAAATGTAATTCCAAACATGTTGCAATATTCTTTTATAACTTGTAGACTGGATTTTAAATTAAATTTTTTCTTCATCATCAATGCTGATTCTCGTATAGATGTGTAAACTAAATCTACCAATGGGCCCATCTCAGACTCTTTTGTATTTTTTACAATAGCCCGTAAAATCTCTTCAGATATGGGATACATTTTCATTTTTTGTCGGTATTTGTCCCATGTAATGTAGTTGTGTAAAATCTGATTAATCAAAACATTTGTTGATACCAAATTAGTTTTTGATTCTTTCTCTAATTCTAAGATTGATATCTCTGACACTCGAAGAGAAACGGTACGAGTTTTTTTGGGTTTGGAATCGACTAACATGTGATAGTGATTATTCATAATTTCTTATTAAATATGATCCTAATTCTAAATATAGTATTTTATACGATAAAATAAGAAAATCCTCAAATAAGAAACATTAAATTAACAATTTTCATAAATGCTTAAAGTATTTTTCAAAAATTATGGCGAAGATCTATAGATCTCAGCAAATTTAAAAAAACATGATCTTAATACTATGAAAATCAAAGTCGGGAGAATGTCTTTACTGATTAACCTATTTTAAGAATTATAATCACTAACAACCAAGAATCTGTTTAGCCAATTATTTTTGTTACTAATTTAGTTCCAATTAGGTACAAATATGCAATATAACTAAAGTTAGGGCATTTGTTTGTGGGGGATTTGATTCTCTTCATAGGTTTGAATCCATAGAGGCCCGAACATTTCTTAGAAAATAATTTAGGCCGTCAAATGGTCTTTGTATTTTAGTTCAAGACTCTTCATCAAATGATTTTATCTGATAAAATTAACCTTTCAGAAAAAGAACTAACGTGGCCATTGCATATGATGCAGAAGCCATTCCAGCCATTGAGGTTCCAGCAATCATTACTGTGCTTTGCATTGCAATCTGCATGGCTTGTCCAATTTGTGTTGCCATCTGTCCTAACATTGGAGATAAAAATATTGGAAAGAATACCGCAAGAAATTCCTTCTTTTATTGCTCCATAATGATAAGTGTTAAAAGTTGTAGTAGAACAGTTGTGAGTAATTGTTTTTTTGTTTATCGCAATAATCTGTTTTGGTGTAAATGTAAATCCTGTTTTGATGAATCGTGAAAGTATTGTTTTTGTTATTGGTTTAACTTTTTTATTTAGNTTTTTTTTTCAGAATACACCTCAATAACGGTATACATCACATTCTTCATTATTGTTTTAAAAATCATCTGAAATTACACGGTTAAATAATTCTTTTAATTTTGGATTGGTAATGCCTATTTTTGCTGATTCAAAAAAAGATTCTAGCTTTTCATTTGAATATCCTTCATTTTGATATATTTTTGCCTGTAATGCCATTTCTAAYTTATCAATTTGATGTATAATTTTTGATTCTGGAGATGTGTTTTCTTGATATTCATTCCAAATTTCTAAATATTCATTTTTAATKGATTCTGGTAAATATTCAATTATTTCATTAAATGCAGTATTTTCAAGTTGAATTTTATTCTCTTTGTTTATTTGTTCAGGTGTGAAATCCCCAATTTTTGATTCAGCCAAGTCATGTAATAATACCATTTTTAGAATTTTTTCAGAATTATAATTTTCTAAATCAGATATMACCATACTAATCATTGCCATTGAGTATGAATGATCAGCTACTGATTCGGGGTTATCTATGGATAATTTATCAATCCATCCTTGCCTAGAAATTTTTTTTAGATTTGCAGCTGTTTTAAAAAAATCTAATATCATAGTTACATAGTGATGAGATTTTCTACTAATGAATTTTCATATTATTGAATTTTAGAATAACATAATAGGTAATTTAAATGATAAATAATAATGAAAATTTATACTAAAACAGGAGATGATGGAAGTACTGGATTACAAGGTAATCTAAGAATTGATAAATCCCACCCAAGAATTGTGTCTTATGGTACCGTAGATGAGGTAAATGCATCACTTGGCATAGTTTTAACAAATTCATTAGATGTAGATATTACAAAATTATTAACAGAAATYCAAAATGACTTATTTTTATTAGGCTCTGATCTTTCCAATCCTAATCTAAATGATCTAAAAAATCGTGTTTCATTAGAAATGATTACTAATTTAGAATTAAATATTGATAAATTTGAATTAGAATTAGCCCCATTAACTAATTTTATTTTACCGGGAGGAGATATAGCTGCCGCGCAATTACATTATGTTCGAACAATTGTTAGAAGAGCAGAAACTCTAGTCGTAAAATTAAGTGATAAGGATGAAATTAATTCAAATTGTATAAAATATCTAAATAGATTATCTGATTTGTTTTTTGTTTTATGTCGTTTAATTAACAAACGAAAAAAYAAAGAAGATATTTTATGGAAACCCTAGATGATTAATTTCACAAAGATGTAGATTATATTTTAAAATCAAGTAGTTTCAGAAACTGCTTTTAATATTTCAGGATTTTCAACATTTAATGATCTATTTTGGTTAATTGGTTCCTTCATCCACTTAAATGTTGGACTATTTACCCAGTTTGCATCTGTAAATTCAAATTTGTTTCCACACTTTATACAATTAAAAACCATTTCCGGATCTAAAAATTTCTCTGTACAACTATTGCAAATAAATACACTAGGCATTATTTTATAATCAACCCCTAATGCTTTTAGTTCCTTTTTACACTGTGGGCATTTGTCATCATCAAATGTATTTTCAGGTCTAATAGCACCACAATCATAATGTTCAATTAATTTTGTTTGCTCAAAATTAGAATTATTACATTTTGGGCAAGAAAATTGTGTTGCTATATTTACTGAATCACATTTGTTACATAATATTTCTTTAATTTCATTCAACTCTGTAACATCTCCCTTTGAAATCAACCCTCTTAGAAATGATAAAACATGAACTGGGGGAAACCCACAATTTTGTGCAATTCTTGTAACACTTGTTATGTGAGCAATTTGTATATGTTCTCGTACTTTATCTAACTCTAATTCCATTCCAGTACTTTCATCTAATYCAAATTCAATTTCAATTGTTTTTACAATCTCTTTGATCTTTTCATATCTTAATGGTTTTGAAATATAATGTGAGATCCCTAATGAAAATAACTGTCTTATCGTTTCATCATGTTCATCAAGAGAAGTTTCTAAAATGATTTTTACTTGAGGTGTTTTTGAAAACAAAATTRGGGCAATATCTAATGCACACATATCAGGTAATTCATAGTCTAAAAATACTAGTGGCAATACTCCGATTTTTATTAATTCATCAAATTTTTCAATCGCATCTTCTCCATTAGCACTTGTGACAATTTTAGTAAAACCACTTTTTTTAATATATTGTGTTAATATCATAGTTACAGCTGGGCTATCTTCCACCAAAAGTACTGTAGAATCATAAAAACTCATAAATTATCATTGAAATTTTTCTAATATTACATATTATGTGATCATAATGATCAATCTTTAGAAAGATCTGTAAAAAATCACAATTTACACATAATTATGTAATTTTGGATGTATCTGTTTTGTCAAAAATATGTTTTATTTTTTTAACCCATTTTTCAATATTTTTGGTAAAGAAATTGTAAAAATTGTTGGGGGTGTAGTTACAGAAATTGTTCCACTATGAGCATTAATTATAGATTTAACACTAGCAAGACCCAATCCTGTACCTTGTTGTTTTGTAGTGTATAATGGTTCAAATATTTCATCTAATTTATTTTTAAGGTGATGGGGCATAAATTCTCATTCACAAATTCAGGAAAAGAAGCAGTTGATTTGATAAAAAATAACTCGTATGATCTAGTTTTACTTAATTTAGCAATGCCTAATTTTTCTGGATACAATGTAATTGGGGAATTGGAAAAAAAGATAATATTAATAATTTTAACATTGTTTTGCTTTCTGAATATACCATTAATGATGCAGAGATTCGGAGACTTGTTCAAAAAGGAATTAGAGGAATTATTAAAAAACCAATAGAATTACATGACTTGCAAAAAGAAATTGAAGAGTTAATAAAATCGTAATGTGTTACGGATATTTTTAATTCTGATTTTTTGGAATTACAATTATAAATACAGTAGGATTATTTTGCACCTTTATTGTTCCCCTCAATCGTTCTACAATATTTTTACAGCTAGCTAATCCAAAACCCGTTCCTGTTTTTTTAGTTGTAAATAATGGCTCAAAAATCTTATCCAAATTTTCAGAAGAAATACCAGTGCCTGAATCCTCAAATATTATTTCGAATTGTTTTTCTGTATCTTTTAATTTAATTGTAATATTTCCATCTTTATCGCCTATTGACTCAATGGAATTCATTATTAGATTATGAAATAATTGTTCACATTCTTTTTCATCACACCAAAAATTGACATCAGTTTTTGGAAAATCTATTTTGATACTAGCAGGAATATCTATAGAATTTTTTACTGATTCAAAAATTTTTGATAATGAATAATTATCTAATTTTAGAGGTGTATGTCTTACAAAATCCATTATTGATTCTATTTGTCTATCAATAGTATCAACAGCCCTAAAAATTCTGGCCATTTGCTTTGAACTTTTAAGATCATGGTTTGATATTTGAATTAGTTCTAAATTCATTCTAATTAGAGATGATAGACCTCGAAAATCATGAGCTATCCTGCCTGCAGACTCACCAATTGTTATCAGTCGTTCATTTTTTATTTTTTGTTTTGCTATCTCTAATTGTATTTCTGCTTGAATATTTTGTCTAATTCGTATTGATAATTTTTCTCTGTATATCCCACCAATCAGTAAGGTACAAGCAATGAAACTCATCAATATTGGAATTATTGTTTCATACACATAGTACAATTGAATTTTATTTTGAGCGGATTTAACTAGTACACTAATAGAGAAATCAGTTACTGCTTTGCTCCCAATCGCAACATCAATTATTTCTCCATTTTCAATACTATAGTCATGCCAAGTTTGTTGAAAATCTACTATCTGTCCTGTGATTGGTTCAACTGACATTTTACAAGTTGTATCTAAAAATACTGGATTGGGGGCAAATTCATCCCAAGCATTAGAATCATCTACTTGGTAAGATCCACATGAAAAATCATAAACATCCAATCCTAGTCGTGTGTTTTCTTTTTCAAATTTCAGTGTTAGTGGAGAATGGGTTAATGAAGAAAATAATTCATAAGTTTGTTTTTTCACATTTGGAGGAAGTTCAAAAAGTCCCTGAACATTAGAGGCGTGTTCCCGTGTGTATGGATTTACCTCAAATGTTTGAAAGGAATCAAAAATTATATCACCTGTTTTGAGATCTATCGCTATTAGTGATGAATCAATAATCAAATGATCATCTTCTGTGTTGCTACGAGATATGGATGTTTCTTTAATTGGGATACTTTCAGATAGTGGACCTCCCCAATAATCTATAATTCTATCTTCAACTTCATGTTCGATGATTAATTGATAATCTGATGGCAATTTCATTAATTCTGGTATTCCTAATGTTATCCAAGCAGAGACTATAATTGCAGTAATTATAGTAAAAGTAATTATCCATAGTCTTATTTTATTTATTTTTAATATTGTAGACACTATGTTTTCATCTTCATAATTTCTTCATAGTGTTTATATGATAAAAATAAATGGTTATGACATTTTTATCATATTCAATAAATCAGGAATATCGTGGAGTGTGATTATAGATCCATCTTTTCTACAAATTCCTTGATCATACTATATTCTGTTAAAAAAATATGTCCTTTCTCAGTAATATGATAGTATTGTTTTTTGGAAACTAGTTTCTTTTCTTGAAGCGCTGCGAGATGCTTTGTTATTTTGTCATAAGACATTCCACTTTTGTATTGAATAATAGTGGGTTTTACGCCCTCTTTTGTTTGCTCTTGTTGAATCGCATATAAAATATCAAAATAGATATCAAGTTTACTTCTACGTTCCTTTCTAAGATGAGATTGTTTTTTTTTCATCTTTTAAATTAAGTTTAAAAAATCTTATTTAAGAGATTCCTTTTAGAGCGCCCTAAAGAGAGTGTGCCTTAATTAATCTTATCAAATTATATTATGTATGATGAACATGTTACACGCACAAAATATCCCTAAACATATTATGATTAAATCAAATAAAGTGGATGTAGAATATCATTAAAGTTCTAATCATTGATGATAATGAATCTATTACAAATACACTATCAAAATTTTTGTCTTACAAGAAAATAAAATGCACAACAGTAAATGATGGTTTATCAGGTCTTGCTTTGTTAAAAAGAAAATCTTTTGATGTTATACTTTTAGATCTTAACATGCCTGAATTTTCGGGATATGATGTACTAAATGAACTAATAAAAGAAAATAAGATTAAAGAACTTAAAATCATTATTTTAACTGCTACAATGTTAAATGAAACTAAAATTAAAGAACTCAAAAAAATGGGGGTTTATTCTGTTGAAAAAAAACCCACAAGGATTCAATTTTTATTAGATGTAATGTCTTGACTCCTGAGTTATTATACATAAATTCGAGTGATGTATAAAATTTAAGGTGATAAAAAAATGAAAATAAAATTAAAATTATTCTTTGCATTTCTCTCAATTGGCATGTTATCCGTTTCTTTAGGGGGTATTTCTTTTATTGCTACTGAACAAATGAATGATGAATATGCATTTTTGATAGAACATGATCTAGTAGTTTTACAAAATGCACAAAAATTAGAAAAACTTGTAGTTGATGCAGAAACTGGACAAAGAGGATTCATTATTACAAATGATGAATCTTTTTTGGAGCCATATGTTACTGGCATACAGGAATTTACAGAATTAATGCAGATTGAAAAACAACTAGTTTCAGATGATCTCTCACAAGTTGAAAAGTTAGTGGGAATAGAAAAATTATTTCAAAAATGGAAAGTAGAGGTAGCAATACCCGAAATAGAAGCAACAAGAAATGTAGAATTACATGATGAGAGTCATAACGTGGCGACACTTTTACAGGCTAAAACTGGCAAAAATATTTTAGATGATATCCGGAGTGAATTTAAAGAATTTATTTTAATTGAAAATGAACTAAATAATAAAAGATACAAACAAACTTTAGAACTAGAATCATACGTGGGGGTATTCATAGTGATTGCTCCCATAATTATTGTCACTGCATCTTTAATTATGGGATTTTTGTTGTTTCGTTCAATTTCAATACCCATATCAAAACTAAAAGATAGTTCTGATGGTATTGCTAGTGGTAAATTTATTCATCTTAATGTTAAAGGCAATGATGAGATATCACAGTTGACAGAATCTTTCAACATGATGTCCAAGAGTATTGAAACATCAAAAACAAATACAGAAAAAAATTACATGATTATCAAAAATCAAAAAAACAAACTAACTGAAATGAAAGACGCTCTAGATGAGGCAGCACTTGTTTCAACCACTGATGTTAGTGGAAAAATACTATATGTCAATGATTCATTTTGTAGGATTTCAAAATATTCAAGAGAAGAATTACTTGGGGAAAATCATAGAATTTTAAAGTCAGTATATCATTCTGCTAAATTCTTTGAAAATATTTGGAAAATAATTTCTTCAGGAAAAATTTGGCGTGGAAATATAAAAAACAAAGCAAAAGATGGAACATTTTATTGGGTTAAAACAATAATAATGCCAATTTTTGATTCTCACAATAAAATAAAACAATATGTTGCAATCCGAATTGATATCACATCTGAAAAAAAACTGTATGACGAATTAAATAATACACACATTGAACTTGCCAAAAATAATAAAATTATTAAACAACAATCCCACGAACTTATTCAGAAACTTATTTTAGAAAATAAATTATCCGCATCAACTGCAGAATTACAATCTGAGAAAAAGTTTACTATCCAAAAAGAAGAATTTGCAGCAATGGTATCACATGAGCTAAAGACACCAATTTTTCCAATAAAGATGCATTGTGAGATGTTAAAAGATCCAGAAATGATGGGGAAGTTAAACACTGAACAACTCGAATCAGTTAACATGATTGATAAAATGGCATCTAATTTAGAACGCCTAACTGGAGATATTTTTGATGCTCAAAAACTAGATATGAAACAAATGCAATTCAACATGAAAAAATTCAAACTTTGTAAATTCTTAGATGATGTAAAGTTGGAGGTAGCACAACTAGTACAACAAAAAAATATTTCATTGACTTTTAATTTTGATGAGGTTCAAATAATTTCAGATCGTGAAAGATTAGGTCAAGTTTTATCCAATCTAATTAGAAATTCTATTGATTTTGTAAATGAAAATACTGGAACAATAGATATTGGTGCCATGAAAAAACATGATAAAATAATATTTTATGTTAAAGACAACGGCATAGGAATTCCTTTAGAAAAAATTCCAAAACTTTTCAGGAAATTCTATCACATTGATACTACACTAAAAAGAAAACACGGAGGAACTGGGCTAGGACTAGTAATTTGTAAAGGAATAGTTGAGGGATTAGGTGGCGAGATTTGGGTATATTCAGAAGTTGGCAAGGGTACCATATTCACTTTTAAGATTCCACAGCAAATAATTCCTGAAATTCACAATGACATTTCAAATGTTTAAATAAATAATTGCAAAAAGTTTGTCTTGATACATTATTGGCACAGTCTCGTAATTATTCAAATGGTAATTCAAAGTAAAATGAAGAGCCAAACCCCGGATAACTTTGTACCCACATCTTACCGCCTAGTTCTTCAATAATTCCCTTACAGAGAATCAGTCTTTTCTCGTATTGCTTGTGCACTCTATTATCTGATGTATCAACCTTATAGAATTTTTTGAGTAGGTTTTTTTGCTCAATTAAAGAGAACCCCGCACCATTATCTTGAACATGAAATACTATTTTTTCATCTTGAATTTTGGCATTAATACGAATAACTCCACCATCTTCTGGAACAAATTCTAGTGCGTTTTGAATCAGATGTTCAATTACCTGTGTGAGATATGATTCATCAGAGTTTATTTTCAATAATGGATCAATATCATTTACCAGCATAGTTCTTTTCTCTTTTGCTTTACTAGTATAGTCTAAAACAATTTTTTGAATTAAAAGATATAATGTGAAAGTTGATTTTGTAAATATAATTTCATGAGAATTTATTTTATAGATATTTAACATCTGATAAATCTGCTGGTCTAGTTTTTTAGCACCATCATCTAGTGTATCAATTATTTTTTTCTGTTCATCTGTAAAATTTTCAGCAATTGATATATTTTTTAGAATTTCACAATTCCCAGAAATGGCAGAAATTGGATTGACTAGATCCTGGTATGTCATTTTTGTTAATTCATTTTCTAGGGATCTCTTTTGACTCTCTTGTTGTAAAGTATTTTCAGTTAGAATCTGATGTTCTTTTTCATATGTAATGTCTGTTTGAATTACTAAAAATTCCACAACATTATCCTTAGCATCTTTTTTTGGAATGACTATTTTCTTGGTCCAATAAGTTGTACCATCACGTCTTTTGTTTTTTGTATCCCCAGTCCAAATTCTTCCATCAAGAATTGTATCCCACATGTCTTTGATTAATTCCTGAGAATACATTTCAGGCATTAGAATTTTTTCATTTTGACCTAATAATTCATCTTTATCATACTCCGATAATTCACAAAGTCTATCATTAACATAAGTAATGTTTGCATCAAGATCAATTTTCATCAAACATGTGGACTTTTTTAGGGAATTACTAATGAATTCTAATTCATTTAATTGAATCTCAAGATCATCTGAAAACTTTTCAGACATTTGTTTTAGAACCTGTAGTGTGGAGGTTAAGTCATTGAAGGATTCACCAATTTCTTTTATCTCATCAGAGCCTTTGATTGCAATTTGTATATCATAATTGCCTACCTGAACTAGTTTTATTCGCTCAATTAGGTTGCCCAGAGGTCTGGTGATTCGATTCGATACGAATATGGTAATTCCAAGTGTGCCTACTACAAACACAGTTACAAAATAATATGAATTAGATATGGTATTTTGAATTGGTAAAAGGATCTCACTTTGAGGAATTTCAGCAATTATTAACCAATATTTTTCTGGATCAGAAGGACTAGATACTTTTTTCCAGAATTTGTATAGTTCATTTTCCTCATCATATAATGTGGATTCTGTATCAATTAATTCTAAAATGGAATCATCTTCTTCAAAAAAAGTGTATCCAGTTTGCAATTGATTGCCAAATAGATTTGATGAGTCTTTACTGTAAATGACTTGTCCATTATAATCTACAATCATCATACTTCCCTTGGAGATGTCGGTAATTGATGAAAAAAGGCTATCCATATTATGATTGACTACCATTATTCCCATTTGATTACCACTACCATCTACAATGGATGTGATAAATCTCAACATAGTTTTATGTGGGGATTGGATTTCTCCATGTTCCACATTAAGATCAATATCTGAAAGATAAACATAATTTTTTGATGTTGTTATTACATCCTTGAAATAATATCTATCACTCTTGTCCTGCAAGTCTGATTCAGAAACAACATGCAAGTTATTTGCATCAGAATTAATTCTAATAATCTCCATTCCATTTTTATCAAGAACACGTATTTGATCAATATCATTATTGGTCTTTACTATTTCTTGAAATTGTATCTTTATTAGTTCTAACCATTCTCCCTTATCAAAAATAAAAGAATCACCAAATTCTGAGAATTTAATTAATCCTTGTATCTCGGGAAATATTGTGTATAGTTTTATCTTATCAGAATTTGATACAAGATAGTTTTCTAGTGTTTGGGATTTTAATTCAAGTTCATCTTCAGTATCCTCAAGTACAGAAGTAGTTAGAGTATTTTGAAAGTCATTTATCAAAAAATATGAAACAGACCCAATAGCACAAACATTTAGAACAACAAATGTAATTATAATTATTTGAGGGAGTTTCATTTTCTTTATTCCTCATGTGTGAGATAATTTTTAGAAAAGATTATCATGTTATTTTTAGGCATAGATTTCCAAAATTTTTATCAGACTAGTCATATCTGCAGGCTTTTTCATTATTTCTTTTACCCCATATCTTTTCAAAAGATCCTCTTCTCTGTGTGTGATGGGTGTTGCAGTAAGCACTATAATGTTAGTTGATTTTAACAAATCCTCTTTTTCTAATTCTTCTAAAACAGAAAACCCACTAAAACCAGACATGGCAAGATCTAAAATTAATACATCAAAAGAATTATTTGAAATTAATGAAAGTGTATCTTTTCCATCATTAATTACAGTACAATCCATTTTCTTGTAATTAAGATATTTTGATAATGAACTTGTAATTGATTTATTATCATCAACGATTAGAATATTAATTGTATTTCACCTCGTTTGTTACTTGAGTGTAACTAGTGTAATGAAATTTAATTGGTTCAAGTAATTCATTGATTATTTTTTGTGCTCTTTGTGATTCAATTTTCATCTTTTGTTGTATTTCTGGATTATCAAGTGAATTAATGGATACAGGATACTCATATGCAAAGACGTCATTGATTTTATCAAATGGCTCATCAAAACAGTTTGGACAAATTTCAACTAGTGTAGTTTCTGCTATGATATGTTGAGCATATTTGTACATCTCAAAGTTGGAGTTTGTTCTAGTGTAACCATGCATGGTTAATCCATCTAATGGTTTTTTGTTTGGAATGTAATCCATTTCCCATTTATCATATTGAAGTGTCCATGTACCACCAAATTCATCAACTGCAGTTGTATTGCTAGTTTCAGTTAGATGGTAAATGTGACCTTTGCTAATTCCATCATATTCTTTTGGTGGGTTTAGGGATTCTCCAACTACTATTATATGATTGTAATAATTTTGCCATGCATTTCGTTTAACATCCCAGACATTTGTTCCAAGCATGTTAAAATCAAGTGGTGCTCTAAACGTGTGCATGATTTGAACTATGAGGCATTTTTGTTTTGATTCCTCAGAACAATCACCCTCAAAAGTAGTAACTAGAACATCCTCTAGAACATTTTCAGGATCAACAATATCCATTGTTTCAATACCCTCCCATGACTTGTCCCAATTAATCACAGCTTTTGCTTGCTCCAATGTAATCACCACTTGCAAGACCAAATGCTAACTCAAAGTGAGATACTTTGTCAGGACCCATATTTTCATAAATTTTAAACTCAGCAATGTTTTGTGTCCATACATTAACTGTAACTAGAGGATATGGTGTAAAGACGCGCTCAACATCAATTGATTTGCCATTGTATGAAAATCCATTATCAACTAGTCGTCTACCATCACTGTTTACCCCTAATGTTGGTTCTTCACAATCACCATCACATCCACTTCCGTTCTTTTCAGTAGTAACTGCAACAAACAAACCAAAGTCACCAGTTAATGCAGAACTAAGAGTATTAGTCAAACCATGTGTATTATCAAGTCCATTATTCTGACCATCAACAGCAGTTCCAATTCTACCATCTGCAGGAAGTGTACCTTGAACTGTTGATGCATCAATAGTTGCTGCAGCACCAGCTGTGTCAACAGTAATTTGTAATGTAGATAAACTAGTCCATAATCCTGAAAAAGTAACATCGGTTTCAATATTTGGAGTTGCAAACGTGAAATTAGCTTTGATTTCAGCATCAGTCATAGTACCACCATTTGTAGCATTTGTGTTAGCACTAAATGTGAGAGTTAATGTATCTCCATCAGAATAAATAGCATCTGCATCATCAGGATCATTTGCAACCCAACTAGAAATATCAAGTGTATCTGCAAAAACATCAGATACTAAACGGGGTATTATACTAAGTGTAAAAAGAAAAATCATTAATGTAAAGATGCCCAAAGATTTTGAAAACCTCAGCTGTTGACGAATTCCTTTTTTAAAAACGGGGATACTTTGGGCAACTCTAAGATGTGTAGTCATGATAACAATACCCAAAAAACATATGTAAAGAATCCTCATTGGAGGACTCCCTTAAGAGAGTTCTATACTGTGGATTATTTACATGTGATAATAATATAATAGTATTTTGTGAGTAAAAGAATTACTATAATGTTAAATGATGATCTTGATATAAAATTAAGATTGATTCAGGCAAAAGAAATTATGAAATCTACAAAATCAGTTAGTTTTTCTGGAACACTGAATAATTGTTTACGTAGAGGATTAAGGAAATTATAGAAAAATCAAGCAAGAAAAAAACATACCAAAAAGTCATCTATACAACAGTTCAATAAATTAATTATTTTACTTACAACAATGTGAATTCATGTAAATTTAATAAAAAAAATATATCTTATATTCAATAGTTACTTGATTAAATTATTGAAAATTTTAGGAATTGATGATAATGTGGATATTCTAGAATTATTTCTGAATTCAATTCTTTAGATGCTTGAACCTTTCTTGGAGAATAAAGTGAATACAAATTAATTAGAATCCCTCCAGTCAAAGTGCTCCTAGAAAAGTTTCAAACAAGTACAAGTTATTCAACAAAAATTCTAATTTTTTCTCAAACTGGGGATTGTCTTTATAGAATTTCATGTCTGTGGCAATTTGTCTAAATTCTAGATCATTTTTTGTAAATTTATTTAATATTTTCCAGTCAGTATTTCTAAAACAATACATTGCAATTAGGCTCAAATCTTCAAGATCCTGGTCTCTATTTGCCCTATGTTTTGTAACAATTAATCCCTCTAAACAAATCGCATTAACTATAGTACTTTTCTTATCTACTGTGATGGCTGCACGTGTTTCAATAATTTGCTGCAATGGAATTTCATTTAATTCACGCGATGCATAAACATCAATTTTATAATTTCTAGGAGTGTATGTTTTTTCTTTACCGTTTTCCTCTACAAATCTATATTTTAAGTTCAGAAATTCTCCGCGAGTTATTTATTCTGCTACGACAAAATCTAGATCTTGAGACTCTCTGCTTTTTTTGGTATGTAAAAATACAGCTACTGCCCCAACAAACGTTACATCACCCAAATCTTGTGTTATTAGAACTGCTTCTTCAATGTACGGATTCAAGGGGTAAGTCTTCCTGTACTTTTAGTAACATCTCTGTTGTGAATCTAGCTTTGATGGTAATTTGATCACTGTTTTAGTTGAATTGCATCCATCATATTTCTCCCCCCTTTGCAACACAATCCAAAAATACTCGCTCTGTTATATTTTCAAATGATCCTGTTTTTGGGAGCAGTACAATATTTCCTTTTGTTCCTTCTCTAAAATTATTTTTTTTAAAAATTGAGCTGTTTTTTCAACATCATCAACATAGACATAAAGATCTTGAGCTGATTGAAATTTTGTCATTTTATATGCAGAATAATCCAATGTTATTGTAGAATTTTTTGGTAAATTCTTTATCATAAAATTAATATCCGATTGCCTGTATGCCTTTCCAAATTTCCTTGCTGTGTCTACAAAGAATTTTGCAAGTATCTTTCTTTCCTTGTCTTGAGGAATTTCCCCTAACGTATTTTGATAAATTTGATTTGGAATTAGTTTGAGAAATATGTGTAGCAAATTATTGTATCGTCTGGATGGCTCTTTGTTTTTTTATCGAGTCTAAAAATAACTGATACGGATCATCTCGGCTGTTGATTTTTTCTAGTGTGATTTCCATCAGATGATGCCATGATGTGTATCTTATTTAATACCCATGAAAGTATGTGGACCGGATGGGATTTGAACCCACGACCTTTGCGGGAATTTCTTCCTTACGCAGTGTGAGTGCGTCATCCAAACCAAACTAGACGACCGGTCCAACAGATTTACAAAAACACAAGCTTTTTTGTCTTTAGATTTTAGATATTTCGTAATTACCTCTGCTTTTTGTACTAATTCCTGAAACATTTGACATGTCATTGCAGGAATTTGATATGCTAATTGATCGAATGCAATTAGAATTTGAGTATGCTGAAAATCTTGGTCAATACGTTGATGCATCAAGGATTCTATTTCAAATGAATGAACAATTTCCTGATGATCTTCAACTATCTTTAGAAGAATTAGATAACCCTGAATCTGCAAAATCCTTTATCATGAAATACTCCGCYCAGATTAAATCAATTATTGTAACATATAGRGAAAGATTGATGAATTTCTAGTTYTATTTCTTTACTCCGAGATTTCTATTCTTTAATCTTAGGTATGGGTTTCGACATTTTCTGCATCTTGTTGCCCTGATGTCATTTCTAGCTCCACATTTGAAGCAAATTCTCATTACAAGACGTGCTTGTTGTGCAATGCGTTTCTTTTCTGGATCTGTAATGGGCATTTGTATTTCTCCAAAATCTCTCTCTTTTATTCTAATCGGATTTTTCCATCTTCCCTGCAAGTAAAACTGGAACTTCTGCAGGTCTTTTAGCTACTGGAATATTTGCTTTGTTAAACATTGAAATTTTAGATTCAGCAGAACCATAAGTTCCCATTACAATTGCACCTGCATGACCCATTCTCTTTTCTTTAGGTGCTGCCCTGCCTGCAATGTATGCTACAGTTGGTTTACTAAAYCCAATATCYATTATTCTTTGAGCTAAAATTTCTTCTGAATCTCCGCCTATTTCTCCAACTACTACYAATCCCTCCAAATYTGGAATATCTTTTACCATTTYAAAAGCATCAATGAGTCTTGTTCCGTTAACTGGATCACCGCCAATACCAATTGTAATTGACTGCCCAAATCCTGCACTAGTTAATGCATCTGAAATTTCATAAAGTAATGTTCCACTYTTTGATAATACTGCAATCTTTCCTGCTTTGAAAGGCATTGGAGGCATGATTCCTATTTTAATTAATTCTGGAATCATAATTCCTGGAGTATTGGGACCAATTACTACTGCTCCTTTTTGTTTTGCTAACTCTATTGTTTCCATAGTGTCTCTAATTGGAACATGCTCTGGAATTGCAACTAGTAGTTTGATTCCTGCATTTAGTGCATCTTTTGCAGCACTAAGAAAGAATTTTGCTGGTACAAAAAGAATTGAAATTTTTGCATTTGTAGCATCAACTGCTTCTTGCATTGTATTGTAAATTGGAATATTATCATCAAATTTTTGACCTCCTTTATTTGGTGTTACACCAGCTACGATATTTGTTCCATATGATATCATGTTTCTTGAATGTGGTGAACCATATGAGCCTGTAATTCCTTGAACAATAACTCCTTTTTTCTCATAATCTGAATCTCCTGGTTTGCCCTTTAGTAATTCAAAAATGTCAGTCACTTTTTAACTCCCATTACTGCTGCGTTAATTGCCTCCTCTATTGTATCAAAAATTTTGATTTTAGAACCTTGAAGCATTTCTTTTGCTTTTTCTGATTCTGTACCTTTCAATCTTGAAAATACTGGCAAGTCAATTAAATTATTTTCATATGCTTTRAGAAAYGCTTCAGCTACTACTGTAGTTTTTACAATTCCTCCATAAAGATTCACTAAAATTCCTTTTACTCTATCTAACTTGCTAATCAAAGTCAATGCTTCATAAACTGATTCAGTAGTTGCACCGCCACCTACATCTAAAAAGCAAGCTGCTTTTCCTCCATTATCTGATAACATATCAAGTGTTGACATTACAAGACCTGCACCATTTCCAACTACTGCAATGTCTCCATCTAATTCTACTAAAGAGAATCCACTTTTTTCTGCTTGCTCTTCAATCTCTGATTTTTCTTGGTATTTTTGTAATTCATCATGTCTGAAATTACTATTGTCATCTGTAACAAATTTACCATCTAATGCAATGACTGAATCATCTTGCATGATTGCAAGTGGATTGATTTCTACAAGYTCTGCTTCTTTTTCTATAGTTAGTTTTGATAATTTTTTCAAAGTGTCTACAAATTGGTCTGCAGTTTTTCCTTCTAATCCAATTTCTTTTGCAACCTCTTTTGCAAGTTCTTCTGAAACATCTCCTAGTCCAACTTCTTTGATAATTTGATTTTTGACTGATTCAATTTCAACTCCACCTTCAGCTGATGCAATAATTGTGTAACATCTCTTTGAACGATTTAGAAATATTGATAGATACAACTCTTTTTTRATGTCTGCCATTTTTTCAAGTAAAATTGCCCTTGCTTTTTCACCTTTTATTGTCAAATCCATCACTTGTGGATATTTTAGCTCAAATTCATCATCATTTTGGCATTTTTGAATGCCTCCAGCCTTTCCTCTACCDCCTACDGGGACCTGAATTTTAATTACAAATGGATATCCTAGTTCTTTTACATGTTTTCTAGCTTCTTCAATATTTGTAGATGATATACTATCMAGTAGATTAATTCCATATTCTCGAAACAATTCTTTTGCTTGAAACTCTAGTAGCTGCATGCAAAAATCATAAATTTTACGGTCCTTATTAATTATGATATTATTTTAGCTGYTCTGAAAGAAAATYAACCATTTCTAAAAAGCGATCCTTACTTTTTCTCAATAATTYTTGAGGATATTCTTCAATTGTAAATACAAACTGTTGTTGAAAACTTGGAACTAGTATACCTCCTGATGTGAYCATTTGTTCAATCACATATCCTTTGGTAAGTGTGCATACAATTTCTTCGTAAGACTCTTCTTCTTCTTCTAAAGTTTGTCTGAATAGCACAATTGGTTTGTTAGTCTTTGCAACAATATCTGAACCTTTTTTTAATAATTCTGTTAATTGCTGAATCTGCCATGCATCAAGACTAATCTGTTTGACCATRCTGTCTATRCGTGATTTTTCTATTTAACYGTGACAAAACAATTGATTTTCACTATTAGTCGTCATTAAAATAACAATTTGAATAAAGAAAGTGATTTTGGGTTTATCCCATATCTAAAGCTCTAGAGTGTTTTCTTGTATGTGGTCTTTCTCCTGCATACTTTCTTCTCATGTGTCCTGATGGTCGTCCATAGATTAACTCTAAGAACCAAGACTCATGTTCTATCTCTTCTGCTAGAATATCTTTTGCAATATCGTATGTTACAGGATCTTTTCCATGTGTCATTTTGCAAATTTTATCCCAGTTAACAATTGCACCTTGTTCTGCTTTGAGACATTTTTCTAGAATTGCTTTATGATCTGTTGGATTTGTTGGAAGTTGTAGGAATTCACAACCAGACATTTTGATAAATTCTGTTGCGTCATTTGGRAGTATTCCACCTAATTGGTAAATTCTCTCAAGACATGATTCAAAGTGACTAAGATCTTCTAGTCTTGCATCTTCGATAATTCCTTTGAGTGCCTCTCCATCCAAGCCTGTACAATGTGCTCTGAGGTTGGTAAAGTAGTAGTATGCAGTAAATTCAACTGCAGCATTTGTGATTAACTGCTTTAACAACTCATCAACATCAAGGCCATTTTGTTTTAGAATGTTAATTCCAACAACATTTGGTGTATTTGATTCAGACATTTACTTTTGCAAATTATAGTTGTAATAAAAATATTTCATTACTCAAAACTTATTCTACTGCTATTCTGATTTTTTGACCATCAATATCATCATCCTTGTATTCTTTGCAAGAATCAGTAAAGTTTACTTGTTTTACTCTAACTAAAAATGCCAATTCTTTTGCTTTYTCTTTAATCATTTCAAGTGATTCTTCTTCTAAATCAAGGATTGATGCAACATTTAGTACATCAGTTGGATTGYATCCTTTTTCTTTTCTTAGGGTTTGTAGTCTTCTTGCAATATCTTTTACCAATCCTTTTGCCATCATCTCTTTGTTTCTTGATGTTGAAATAAATACAGAATAGTCCTCTCTTTTAGCCACTGCAAAGTTTTCACTAGCATCAAAATTAATAATAAAATCCTCATTAGCTAATGAGATTATCTCTCCATCAATTTCAAAATTAAATTTCCGCTCTTTTTGTAATGATGAAATAATTTCTTCAGGATTTGTTTCAGAAAATTTTGCAACTAGTTTTCCCATGTGTTGTTTTGCTTTAGGACCWATTCTTTTTCTTTCTAATTCAATTGTAGGTTTTACAGGTAATCCTAATTGTTTTAATTCTAAAAATTGCTCCATCCCTGATTCTTTTTCAGTTTCAGTAACTGAAAATTTTTCTACGTTTAGTTGGGATTGTAATAACTCTGATAATGATTCTAGTTTTACTTTGTCACCTTTCTTAACACAGATTTGTGCTTCATTAAGTGGCCATCTTCGCTTTAACTTTCCTTTCATTCTTGCAGCTGATGACACTGATACAACATCTTTCATAATATCAAATGACTCTTCAATCTCTTCATTGACTAGTGATTCTTGGAATTGTGGCCACTTGTCAAGTAGAATACTTTGCTCTCCATCAAAGACTGATTGGTATAGATATTCACTAATAAATGGACAAAATGGATGAATCAAAATATCTAAMGTTTTGAGAACATTATYTARYACTGCATAAATTGCAAGTCTTCTGTTTTTCTTTTTCTCATCCTCATCCCATAACTCTCCTCTTGTAATTGGAATGTACACTTGACTTAGATTGTTAATTATAAAATCATCAATTGCTTTGGCACATTCATGGAATTTACAAGACTGATTCTTTTYAGTCATTGTTTGAATTAATTTTTGTAGTTTTGATAATAACCAAATGTCTGGTGATGTGAGTAGATTATTTTGCTTTGCCCATTTGATATTATTTGATTTCTCAAAATTGTCATACTGACTATTTTGTTTAAAGTATAGGTGAAGATTGAATAGTGTATTGATTACCTGATATGGTCTTGACATTAATTCATCAGTGCTAAAACTCAGTGGCTCAATTGGGCTTGCCTTCCACATGAAATAGAATCGTATTAGATCTATGGGGTATTTTTGTAATAATTCTGCTCCATCCAAAACATTTCCTTTACTTTTACTCATCTTACCACCATTCTCATCAAGCACATGGCCTTGAAACAAGAATGATTTGTAGGGGGGAGTTGCTGCATTGTTTAAAATTACATTTTCAATTAATAGTGTATATGCCCATCCTCTAGTTTGATCAATTCCTTCAGTAAAGAATGGTGCTGGAATCTCTTTTGAATATTCATCATCCGTTAGTGATGCATATGGTGCAGCACCACTATTGTGCCATGTATCTAATACGTACTCTTCTCTTTTTGTTTTTGTACTGCCACATTTTTTACATTTTATTGTAATGTTATCAATCCATGGTCTGTGCAATTCAAAGTCTGGACCATCCGGTAAATTTTCTGCAGCATCAACAATTTCTTTTCTTGTAAAAAACCAATTCTTTTCATTACACTCTTCACAATTCCAAACTGGAAGTGGACATCCCCAAATTCGTTCTCGTGAAATACACCATGGATGTCTTTCTTTGATGATTCCAAGAAAYCTATTTTTTGGTTGCTCAAAAAAATACTCTACACTATTAGCTGCATCAATTGCCTTGTTATCTAGTCTGTCTAATTTGTAAAACCATCCTCTTCTTGCAAGATAAACAATTGGATGGTGAGACCTCCAGCATAGAGGATACTTGTGCTTTATTTTTCCACTTTTTACTAGTGCATTACAATCTTTTAGATCCTCAACAATTGGTCTATCTGCATCCCGGACAAACATTCCTTGATACTTTCCTGCATGTTCTGTGAATTTTACCTCATCATCAATGGGGCTGAAAATTTTTACTTTACGTTTATTTGCAATTTTGATATCCTCCTCACCATTTGCAGGAGATAGGTGTACCAGACCACTACCCGTACTTGCATCAACAAATGGCTCTGAAACTGTAACATGATAGTTATCTAATTTTGAGCATTCTTTTAATTCTGGAATCAAATCCAATAATGGATGAATGTATTTTTTTCCTTCAAATTCTGAACCCTTTGAAGTTTTTTCAATTTTATAATCATCAATTTTTACTTCTGTCATAAATTCTTCTAATCGTGTTTTCCCAATTACCCATGTCTCATTTTCTACTTTGACGTATGCATAATCTTCTTTTGGTTGAAACCCTACCATTGCATCTGTAACTAAAGTAAATGGCATTGTAGTCCAGACAATCAAAAATGCATCTTCATCTACTAGTTTTACTTTGTAGTATAGTGATGGATCTTTAACTTCTTCATACCCTTGATTTACTTCAGCATGACTAAGTGATGTTTGGCAACTTGGACAATAAGCAATTACTGTAAAATCCTCTTCTAGTATTCCATTCTCATATGCTTTTTTTAGAACTTGCCATTCTCTTTCAATAAATTCATCTCTGAATGTCCAATATGCTTTCTCATGATTAAATGACATTCCAAGTAACTCATCTACTTCCACCCATGCCTTGTTGTATTTTTTTACAATTTTTTTACATTCTGATACAATTYTYTCTAYTCCGAATTGCTTTATTGCCTCAGTTTTTCCWCCAGTAACTCCTAACTCTTTTTCAACTTGTAATTCTACTGGGAGTCCTTGAGTATCCCATCCACCATTAAATTCAATTTTTTTCCCTTGCAGTGTGTTGAACCTATACCACAAATCTTTGATGATTCTACCTCTTAGATGTCCTGCATGTGGAATTCCATTCATTGTTGGTGGTCCTTCAATGAATCTGATTCTTTCAGGTTTGTCTGATTCAAAAATTTGTTTTTCTAAATCAATTGATTTGATGTATTCTTTTACTTGAGATTCAATTTTCTTTGCATCAAACTTTGTTGAGAGTTCCATCTGGATTTTGGTATGCATGTGCCATTATAAAGCTAAATTACTTTTTTTAGACTTGGAATATATAATTGGGTAAAGAATAATTCTTGTTGGTAAATATTTTGGTAATTGGTTCTGGTGGCAGAGAACATGCATTATCTTGGAAACTCTCTCAAAGCAGTAAAGTTGAAACTGTTTTTACTGCTCCAGGAAATGGTGGGACTGAAAATAATGTCCCAATAGATGTCAATGATATTGATGGATTGGCTGATTTTGCTCAAAAAAATAATTGTTTTACTGTAGTTGGACCTGAAGTACCTCTAGCTGAAGGTATAGTTGATAAATTTAATCAAAAAAACCTCAAAGTCTTTGGTCCCTCAAAAATGGCAGCACAACTTGAATCAAGTAAGATTTGGGCCAAAAATTTCATGAAACGAAATGACATACCGACTACCCGATTTGAAATCTTTGATGATGCAAATAAGGCTAAAAAGTATGTACAATCCCTTGACTACAATGTTGTAGTAAAGGCTGATGGTCTTGCTGCAGGAAAGGGCGTCATTGTTTGTAATAGTACTGCTGAGGCAGAATCAGCCATTGATACTATTTTAATCAAAAAAACATTTGGTGATGCTGGGAATAGAATAATCATTGAGGAGCGAATTGATGGAATTGAGGCCTCCTTTATTGCAATATCTGATGGTGAGGTTGCAATTCMTATGGCATCAAGTCAGGATCATAAGAGAATTTTTGATGATGATAAAGGTCCAAACACTGGAGGTATGGGTGCATATTCACCAACTCCAATAATTGATGATACACTAGCCAAAAAAATTCAAGAAAATGTAATTGATAAAACAATTCAATCAATGAAAAATGAAGGAATTACTTTCAAAGGATTTTTGTATGCCGGAATTATGCTTCGAGATGGCAAACCATATGTTTTAGAATATAATGTTCGTATGGGTGATCCTGAGTGCCAACCAATTACAATGAGGATGGATTTTGATTTGTATGATTATTTTGTTGCAAGTGTAGATGGTACATTATCCTCAATGCCTCCAATCACTTGGAATAAAAAATTTGCAGTATGTGTTGTTTTGGCATCAAAAGGTTATCCTGAATCATATCCAAAAGATGAAATAATTTCAGGATTTAATACTATTTCAAATGATGCATTTGTTTTTCATGCTGGTACAAAAAAATCAGATGGACAAATTCTCTCAAATGGTGGACGTGTATTGGGTGTTACTGCATTAGGTGATTCTTTAGAATCAGCAATTTCTAATGCATATGATGCAGTAGAGAAAATTTCTTGGTCAAGTAAATATTGCAGAACTGATATTGGAAAAAAGGGACTAGACTTTCTCTAAATCTTTGTTGCACTTTCTTCTGTAACTATCCAATTCATTATTACATCGTGTGGTGATTTTGGAATATTTTTTATAATTTGTTTTTCTAGTGTYAATGAAATTGTTACAGTCTTGTGTTCTGCTAGAAATCTATCATAAAACCCATGACCGTATCCTAGTCTGACTCCTGTTTGTGAAATACCTACTGTGGGAACTAGAATCACATCTAGATTATTATCTACTGGACAATCATCTTTAGGCTCTAAAATATCAAAACTACCTGTTTCTAGGCTCGAAAAAGCTTTAATTTTTCTAAATTCTATATTTTTATCAATCACTTTTGGTAAAAATACCTCCTTATTCTGACTAAGTAATTCTTGGATAATATCTTGAGTAAAAATTTCACTTCCAATTGGATAGTACACTCCAATTTTTTGAGCATTCTTAAATGAAAAAATCTTTCTCAACTTTTTTTGTATTTTTTCACTACAAATTCCCAATAAATCGTGTGATGTATTGTCTCGTTGCTCTAAGAGACGTTTTCTAAGTGATTTTTTATCTGAACTATCTTCCAATTTGACTACTCAATGATGCTGCAGTAATTGTATTTTTTAATAGCATCGCAACAGTCATTGGACCAACTCCTCCAGGTACTGGTGTTGCAAATGATGCCTTTTGTATTATATCCTCAAAATCTGTATCGCCTACTAACTTGTCTTGATATCTTGAAATTGCAACATCGATAACTATTGCTCCCTCTTTTATCATATCTGATGTTAAAGTAAACTTGGCTCTATTCCCAACTGCTGAAATTATTATATCAGCTRATTGACAAAGCTCTGTCAAATTTCTAGTTCTGGAATGACATGTAATTACAGTTGCATTTTTTTCTAATAGCAAATGATATAGTGGTTTTCCAACTAGGTTGCTTCTATTAATTAAAACAACATTTTTTCCTTCTAGATTAATTTTATGAAATTCAAACATCTCTATTATTCCTGATGGTGTACATGCAACAAGTGCTGCTTTTTTCATTGCAAGTAAACCAACATTATGTGGTGTTAATCCATCCACATCTTTTAGTGGTGATATTCTTGATTTAGTAGTAAATTCATCTAGTTGTTTAGGTAATGGCAATTGAACTAAAATGCCGTGAGTTGTTGGATCTTTATTCAAATTCTCAATGATATCGTTGAGTTGTGTTTGRGTTGTATTTGCATCTAGTTTATGATCTCGTGTGATAATTCCAACTTCTTCGCAAGCTTTGTGTTTATTCCTAACATATGTGGCTGATGCAGTATCATCCCCAACAAGTATAGTTGCAAGACATGGATTGATTCCTTGAGATTTTAACTCCTCAACTGCTTTTTTGACTCTATCTTTGACTGTYTGWGCGATGAYTATTCCATCAATTTTAACACCTGTCATGGAGTGATTTTRGTTTGAAGATATTTAATTCTTNGNNKWTTTTWATTGAWTATCTTAGAAAGGAAATTAWGTGGCATTTTTNCTAGTCRTAGYATGTTCGTAATGATGGCAGACATTCAGCTCAAAGAAGGCRYTGAAGAWGATTTCAARGCTTGGTTTTCAGAATCAAACAAAGTTTTGKSWARYTCTCCTGGATTTATCTCTAGAAAATTCCTMAAATCTGGMGATGGHAGTTATAGRATAYTAGTAGAGCATGAAAGYAAAGAGACWTTTATCAAAATGCATCAAAGTCCTGAACATGAAAAAGTTCAYCCAAAGGGACATTCTTTCATGAGTGCTGAACCTGTAAGAAAAACATTCACCTTARCTGCTGAATAAATTGAAACTAGACTTTGATTTATCCACMTATCTTGRCAAAATCAAAAAAAGYGATAATTATTTTCATACTTTTATCAATCGAGATAGTTTAGCTGCTGGGGTTTTRGTTTTACAACCHGGAGARCAAGATACTCAAGAGCCHCATCAAAGCGATGAGRTTTATTTTATAATTTCAGGTGATGGTTTTTTAAAAATTAAAAATAAAGATTAYAAAATTTCTAAAGAYAAATTATTTTTTGTTGCAAAAAAYGTTGAGCATTTTTTTCATGGMAATACAAMGGAACTCAAAGTTTTGTATTTTTTTGGTGGCTCTGATGCTTAACTGATRATTGTTTTTCCTTTGATTACTTTGATTTTTTTTCTTGCAAATAGATTAACTGCTTCTGGATAAWTTTTATGCTCTTCTTTTAGAATTCTTTTTGATAATGAYTCTAYAGTATCATTTTCTTTTATTTTGACTACTGCTTGAATTATTATTGGACCTGAATCCATTTTAGCATCTACAAAATGAACTGTACATCCTGAAAATTTTACACCATGCTCTATTGCTTGTTTTTGTGAATCTAATCCTGGAAAAGATGGAAGTAATGCTGGGTGAATGTTGATAATTCTGTTTTTGTATTTTTTTACAAATTCTGGACTAATAATTCGCATAAATCCTGCTAGACATACAAGCCCATTTCTTGGTGTAACGCCGTATTTACTTAGTATAGTTATGATTTTTTTATCATAATCTGTTCTACTACCTATGAATCCTTTACTTTCAATTACCTCAACATTTACTCCTAATTTTTCTGCAATTTTTAGACCYCGTGCATCTTTTTTGTTTGAGATAATTACAGCTGGATTGATTGGAATTTTTTTACTTTTAATTGATTTTAAGATGGATTCCATGTTGCTCCCGCGACCTGAGATTAATATTCCTAGATTTAGCAACTAGTCAATACTAAAGTAAACCTGCAATTAATGTGTGTGGATTGTAGATTAATTACTATAATACTATCTGTATGATGTGCAAAGTTCTCATACATTTTTCTAAAATAATATTCTAGAATGACTCAAACACTATCTACATTAAATACACATTTATGAAAAAGATAGATTGCAATAACTTGTTGCATGATTCATTAATTCAATCAATACAAATCTTACAAAAAAGTAAATACGGTAAAGGCAACAAAAGTAAATTAACATCAATTCAAAGTGCATTAAAGCTAGCAAATCCTCTATTCCCATCAATACCTGATTCGGACAATACCAAACCCAAAGTAATTCATTTCAGAAATGTAGAGCAAATTGAACAAATCCCAAGAATTTTAGATGAGTTTACAAATAATTTTGAATGTCAATGTCTTGAAAAAAATGGAGCATCTGCAAAAAATTATTCATTATTTTCAGTTACTCTTCTTAAAATTATAAAAACTCTAAATGCAGATAAAAAACGTGGTTTGTTATCTGCTCATGGTATCAATATACTAAACAATTTTTTTATAAAATATCCTGTAGAATACAAAAAAATAGAAATTAGAGATCCTTTGAGATTTGTATTTGTAATAATTGAACTTGTAATAGATGCTGAGAGAAATCTTTC
This sequence comes from Nitrososphaerota archaeon, assembly GCA_002317795.1. Taxonomy (GTDB): domain Archaea; phylum Thermoproteota; class Nitrososphaeria; order Nitrososphaerales; family Nitrosopumilaceae; genus Nitrosopumilus. The sequence continues at coordinate 8,020 of NVWC01000011.1, read as the reverse complement.
AAAAGATTATGAATTTGACGAAATACTACGTCAGATTACCCCATTAATGCAAAGGTATCATATGAAATATGATAATGCCCTTTTACAGATAAATGATAAATTTAATAAAATGTCAAAATTCAGACTAGCAGTATCTATTGGGGAAAGACACCAAGAAATCGTAAAAATCTTTGTACAGTATGGAATAACTCAACTTCCACTTGAAGATAAGATATCAAGAACACAAAACATCATTGAAAAAATAATTTCTGAAGATAGTGATTCTGTGGTCTTGGAATATTATCATCTGTTGAAACTTTGTTTTGATGATAAAGAATTACGCCCATATTTAGTAAAAATTGCAAAAACAACTGACTCTGCAGAACGAAGATTCGCAAATACCATACTCGATGAAATCTCAAATCTTTAATTTTTCATAATCCTGGTAGGTGGTATGTAGATTATGGTTTATTTAATAAAAATACGATGATAGTTAATCTGGTTTAATTGAGAATGCCACAAGTTTTCCTTTACCTTTACTAAAAAATTTAGCAATTTTAGCCATGAATCCATATTTCTCATCCCTCATTTCTATTGCCTTTCTATTTTCTTCTTCTGACAAAAATTTGGCATTACCTGAAAACCATTGACCTGTAATTTTTCCTTTGATGGTACATGTGGCAATTTTTACCTGTTGATTATTTTTAAGTCGTTTTATTTTTCCTGTTTTTCTCTAGTTACGACATAAACCAAATTATTTTTTATTACAAACCATACGGGAGTTCTAACTGGTTGATTATTTTTTTTAAAAGTTTCAAGCGAGATATATTTTCCCGATTCTATCTCTTCTAAGTTAAGCATGCGATATTTTATTTTTTAAATTATTTAGGTTTACTCTTTTTTAATTTCGTAATCTGTAATTAGATCACAAAAAGATTTTAGACAAATAAATCATTTCCAATGTTATATGATTTTTTTGGAATATCAAAAATTTCCAATGATTCCAAATCTGCTAGATGATTTAAGATTGATTGTTCATCTGAAGATATCAGTATTCTATCATTGTGATTTATCTCATACTGGGAGATATCTAAATGGAATTTCTCTCCATTAAGATAAACTACTAGGTCTTTACAGGACTCTGTTTCATTTAACATACAGTTATCAATATTTATTTCAAATGACATAAAGAGCATCTCTAAAGGAACGCCAGTTGCATGTTTGTGAATAAGATATGGGTTTTGATTCTCAAAGTGGATGTATTTGCTTGTTAGTTGAAACTGTTCTTGACCAAAGTTTACCTGTTTCTCATTAATAATAACTACAATTGCAGCATGGCTATGATCACTCCCAAATTCTCCTATTTTGTATTTACTTGCCAGAACTTGCTCAGGGGTCATCTTGAGAGTACTTTGAATAATTCGTGAGTCGATTTCTGTTTGATTGATAAAATAGTATGAAAAGAACCCTGCTGATATTACTGTAAAAAGTACTATTGCTATAACAATTCCTCTGCTTTTTGGTTTAGGACTTGGTTTAGAGATTGGCTCTGTATTACCCTCCTCAAATCTACCCGGCAAGTATACGTCATAGTCTTTTGGAAGTGTTTTGTCTTGCAATTATTTTGTTTGTATGTTTTATTCTATAAATGTCCAATCTTGCAGAAAATAATTCTTCATAATCTTACCATGGATTATGAATAATTGTATATTTTATCACTCAAGTGTAAAAGATACAAAGTATTCATGACTCAACTTTGGATTTTTAACTTCATCTTGTAACAGTTAACTTTGTGATTAATAGTAATTTGTATTGAAAATGTGTTTAATCTACGGTTCGCATTGATCAAACCTGCAATTTATATCAAATCTAATTATTTTCATTCTCATTGACTTTCTCAGTTAGGATGACAAAAAATGGAATCTTATGTGTTAATGACGAGACACGTGTCAATTTGGATCCAAAAAAATCTGATCTACTTGGTGTTAATTTTGTTTCACACGCCCACACTGATCATTTGCCATCAAAAAACGGTGGAACAATACTATCCTCAATTGAGACTAGCGAAATAGCTGAACTTCGTGGTTTTACAATGGAAAATAATGTAGAATCCCTTGAGAATTTTTCATTAATTGATAGTGGCCATATACTTGGTGCCAGAGGATTACTCTTTGATGATATTTTTTATACTGGTGATATTTGCACTCGGAATAGGGGATTTCTTTTAGGTGCAAAAATTCCAAAATGTAAAACTTTGATAACTGAATGCACATTTGGTCTTTCAGAATTTGTCTTTCCTAGTATTGATAAAATTAAAAAACAAGTCAATGAATTAATTTCAGGACTTTATGGTAAAGGCGTACCTGTAATTTTAATGGGTTATCAGTTAGGTAAGGCCCAAACCATTACTCAACTTTTTGGTCATTGGGGTCCACTATACCTTCATGATTCTGTAAAGGAGATGAATTTACTTCATCAAAAATTTGGTATTTCTTTACCTGATGGAATTGGGCATTCTGAGGCTGAAAAAAGCGGTTTACTTGAAAAAAAGCCCTGGTTAATGGTAGCTCCAATGATGTCAAGTAAAAATAAATTCATTCAGGAAATGAAATCAAAATATGGTGCAGTAACAATTGGATTTAGTGGATGGGCACAATCAACAAAGTTTTCTTTTGGACGAAGAACTGATTATTCAATTCCAATGAGTGATCATTGTGATTTTAATGAGCTAGTTGATATGGTAATTCAGTCGGGTGCAGAAAAAGTTTACACCATACATGGTTTTGTAAATGAATTTTCAGAACACTTGAGAAAAATTGGAATTAACTCTCAACCCTTAGTTGAAAATACTTTGGATGATTTTACTTTGTAAATTCATTGCACTGACAATTAGTAACTAGACAAGTTTCAGCATTCCTAATATGATCATGAGAAAAGTGTTTACAATTTTCATTTTTACATATTCTTCTTTGAGCTTCTTTTTGTACCACTAATTGAGCAATTTCATTTGCTTTTTGTTTTGAATATCCCTTTTTGTCAATATAGAAATGAACTACTCTATTGTACAGCAAATCTGGATTGAATTGTTTTTCTAACATGGGGATCTCTGGGTTAAATACATCATAATCATATTAAAACAACATGCAGAGAAGCATTCTCATCTTTGAAAACACCATAAAGTCCCCTGCAACTCGTAAAACCTATTTGTATCATTTGAATAAATTCATGTCTTTTTTTCATGTCAAAGATTATGATGAATTAGCTGCAATTCCACAGGAAAAACTACAGATTATGATGGAAGACTATGTCATGCATCTCAAAAAGATAATCTCCCCTAACACCATCAACATACCTATTGCAGCTGTAAAGGCATTCTTGGATTGTAATGATGTTGAATTACGATGGAGTAAGATCAAGCGGCTAAAACCTGCTAGAGTAAAAAAGACTGGTGGGGAAGCATGGCTAACAGATGAAATTACTACAATGCTTTCATTTACTACTGACCTACGCACAAAAACTCTGGTACATTTCCTAGCCTCGTCTGGGACTCGTATAGGTGCATTAGAAGACATCAAAATGAAACACATCAAACAGATGGATGATTGTAAATCTATTCTAGTCTATGATGGAACTACTGAGGAATATGTTACATTTTTGACACCTGAAGCAAGTTTGATTTTTGATGACTATTTACAAAAAAGAGAGGCTGATGGTGAACGACTAACTCCTGAAAGCCCAGCATTTCGTTCATCGTACCAGCTAGGATTTGCTAAGGTAAAATCATCAACTACAAATGCTTTACAGGAAATTATTCGAACACTTGTTCTCAAATCTGGTTTACGTATCAATCAAATCAAGATTGGTAAGAGATACAACAAACAAACTGATCATGGTTTTCGAAAACGATTCAATACAATTCTTAAAACAACTCATGACATGAATATTTCCCTTGCCGAAAAGATGATGGGACATTCTGTAACTGTTGCACTGGACAATGTATATCTTGATCCTACTATTGAACAACTGTTTCAAGAATTTAAAAAAGCAATTCCTGAACTGACAATTGATGATTCACAACGTCTTAAATTCAAAAATGAAAGACAATCTCAAAAGATTACACAGCTTGAAGAAAAGATTGCAAGAATTGAAGACTTGGAAAGACGAATGAGAGTTATGGAAAAATCAAAGTAATCTATTTTAACATTTATTTTATTTTAAAAATTTTGGAGCTTCTGCAAGAGTAGATCCTTCCTCAATTAATTCCCAGTCAAATAATTCTGAATGTTTTAACAAGTGTATTGTATGCTCACATATTTGTGAATTACAAGACTCACAAAATATCATTGTACTAATTCTTCTAAATGGAAGTAATTTGTTGTATTTTTTACTACGTAGATTAAACTTGATTTTTTGTTCTGTCTGAAGAAATGATCTAACTGCTGCAACCACTACTTGTGATTTACTTGTATATCCTCGTTCTTTTGCATATTCAGTTTTTGTATACTCTTGAATTTTTTGAACCATTTCTTTAGGAAGTTTGATGGTTTCCCATTCTGCCATGGTGGAATATATTACACAAGACTTAATAACGTATGGTAGAACATATTACACATGGCTAGTCGTGGAAAATGGATTTCTATCAAAATTCTCACTAGTCTTAAACAAGAAATTGACACATTTTGTAAAAATGAAAAAAATGGATTTACAAATTCTAGTCAATATATTCATCATATTTTGAGAAATGAACTAGATTTTAAAATGAGGAACAAGAAATAATGTCTTCAATTTTGTTTATTCTTGGTTGTTCTCATGAACCCAAAATAATAAAAAAAATTGACATTTGTCAAAATAATCCATGTGAAATTCTAGTATGTACTAAATATCATGATGATTCAGATTTAGAAAGTTTTCAGGAGGAAAAACTTTGATGAAACGAAAATGCAATGATGATGAACCAAAAATTGTAAAACGTGTTTATGATTGGGATGGAAAACGTGTAGAGATAGACCTTTGTAGAAATCATCTTTCTGATCCTGATTTTGCAGATTTTGTTACAGAATATTCACTACAAGAGGTAATTTCAAATTGAATCCTGTAACAATTGTCACAAAAAAACACTCGAAACGTTTTCTTCTTGATGAATGCCTTCAGATAACAAATAAAAAACTAAGAACAAAATTTGGCTATGTTAATGCAACTGAACTTGTAAAGGAAGGTACATCTGATGATAAATTATTACAAAAAGCCATTAAAGAAAATTTAGTTATCATTACACGTGATATTCGTTTTGCATTAAAAGCTGTATTGCTTGGTGTAGAAATAATATTTCATGATAGCAATCATACTCGAACATTGATTCCAAAAAACAAACCTCAAATAATTGAATATAACTGTGTTAGTCAAAAATATCGTGATGAACTAGCCTATTACACCATGACCTTTGATGAGGTTGTTATACCTTGATTTTTAATAATTTTAAAAAAATAAAACTTGAGAATTTTAGCTTGCCAGCGGTCTCAAGTTTAACTGAACAATCTACGGAGATTGATACTTTTGATACGTAACAACATACCAATAAACAATACCGTACAAAATTTCTTACTATGTACATTTTGTCTGAAAATCAAGAATCGTTCTAAAAAATTTAGAACTAATCATGCCCTAAAATGGCATCTTAGTCATGAACATGGGGATGAAATTCAAAATTGAGTCTAGTTTCTATGCGTAAATGCCCTGTTTTAGGATGTAAATTTAACAAAAATCCTCAATATGCAGACTCTTTTCAAATCAAAAGACATCTTCAGTATAATCATGATTATCGAGAAAAACAAGAAACAGCATTTTCTTTAGGATTGATTAATTTTATTGATGAGAGACGCAGTTCTACATGGTTAGTTGATTCATTGTTTGATTTTTCAAGTGTGGAGAAATATAACTAATGCATTATCAATGTCCTGAATGTGATAAAGAAGGAAAAACAGAATCAGAACTACGAAAGAATGGTTGTAACTGTAAGATTCAACCATTACAAATGCATGATTCTAAAGATCATGATGGCATAAAACAAAAAAAATCTTATGAAAAAAATCTTGATGATGATAAAAGATCTGATCAAAAGAAACTATATGATTTTGCATTAACTAGAATAGATAAACTTGTAATTTCAGAAAACAATTCTGATGAGGTATTTGGAATTTTAAAAAACAATAATCATATTGAAACATTTAATCTTTCATCAACTAGGGCTATTCATTGGTTAACAAATGAACATAATTTATTTGGAAATTCTAATGAATTACATTCATCAGATTATTACAAAACAATTCTGAACACAATAATTTCAAAGGCTACAATGAATGGAACTAAAAAAGTTAAAGTGTATAATAGAATTGCACAACTTGAAGATGAAATTTGGTATGATTTGGGTAATTCATCATGGCAGTCTATCAAAATTACTAAAAGTAAAGTTAAACTTGTAAAACTAGACAAAGATTCACCTGTTTTTCGTAGAAGCCAGTCATTACAAGAACAAATTCTACCTAAAAGAGGCTCTAATTTCTCACTAGACCAGCTTGTAAATCTCTTACACATATCAGAGCAAGATCAACTGGTATTCAAAATCAATCTGATTTGCCTATTCCTACAAGCATATTCTATGCCTATGATAGTCTTTGATGGCAGTGCAGGAAGCATCAAAACCACTGCAACAGCTACAGTAAAGCGAATCGTAGATCCTGCAGGAAAACTGAATCAAGATAATGTTTCAAGTATGCAAGAAAAACCAAATGATTTAGTCATTCAACTATCCAATAGATACCTAGCAAGCTTTGACAATGTAAGTTACATTGATTCAAAAATTTCAGATGTTACTTGTAGAGCAATTACTGGAAGTAACAACGAAAGAAGAAAATTATACACTGACAATGATGAAGCAATTTTTAGTTTTAGATCAAAGATAGTTCTTAATGGAATTATTCCAACACTAGATTATCCTGATTTACAAACTCGTTTAATTTCATATGATAGAGAAACAATTGACGAAACAAATTTAATTACAGAAAAAGAATTTCAAAAAAGACTAGATGGTATTCTACCCAGTGTTTTAGGTATAATCTTCAAAACTTTGGCTAAAGCATTACAAAAATATCCTGAATTAAAAGATACCATCAAACCAAAAACTAGAATGGCCGATTTTGAGATTTGGGGCGAAATTATTTCTAGATGTTTAGGTAATGTATCAAACAAATTCTTAAAAGAATATTATGTCAAAGTCAATCAACGAAATCTTTCTAATCAGGAAAACTATCCGATTATACAAACAATTCAGATTTTAATGAAGAATAAAAAATTTCATGAAGATTCTGCACTCAATGTTTATGCTGAACTCTCAAAGATTGCAGAAGAAAAATTAATACTAAATATCAAAGATAGATTTGTCAAATTTCCTAAACATTACAATCAGATTACAAAACAACTCATATCTGTAAAGCCATTATTGAAAACTGCAGGCTTTGATGTAATTAATTATCATTGGACAAAACATGATCCAAAATTTGATAAAAACACTTCCATTATCCGTATCTCAAAAATTGAATCTCAAAAGACTCTGGGGGAAGTTTTACCAAAAAAGTCCTCACTGCCTTCACTGTCATCACCGTCAGAAAAACAGGCACAAAAAACAGAGAAAACCAGTGAGAGCAGTGAGGGGTCACACAAACCCAATTCAGAGCCCTCACTGAAATCGAGCGATTCAGGGCACAAGAAACAAGCCAGTGAGAGCAGTGAGGACAGTGAGAGCAATTTGAAGAAATTTTACTGTCACACTTGTGATGCTGGGGAATGGGGAGAAAACGAATCAACTGAACTTAATGGTAATATCGTAGAATTTCATCGAAAGTTAGATCATGATATACAATTATGGGAGAAAAAATAAAATGAATAGTGAACAAAAATTAGATGAAATACTCTCTGATCTAGACCTAATCAAAAATCATCTAAAAATAGTACCTGATAGAGATTCTGAAATTATTGATCTGAAATC
>NVWC01000010.1 GCA_002317795.1 Nitrososphaerota archaeon | reverse complement strand
CTAATTCTTGTTCTATTTTTTTTAATTGCTCTATGGTTATTTTTTGTAATTTCTTATTATTTTTAACTTCTTTTTGTGATAATTCTTCTACTAATTGAAAATCAAGATGTTTTAACGTATTTAGATACATATTTCGTTGTTCAAATAATTTTTCTACAATTACTTCAAACATACAAAGTAAAATGTTTAGAACTATTTAGATATTGGAAATTTTGAAAATAATACGAATAAAGAAATGACCTTTTTCTAATATTTTATTGAGTTATTATGTAATTACCTACTTTACTAAATATAATAGAAGTATAACATGCCAATGAAAACAAAAACTATAACAATTACAAAACCAAATTTTACTAAAAAATTYAATATTAATAATCAAAAGGCAGCTAGATTGCGTAGACAACGAGGGTATCACTGGGAAGATACCATAGTAAAGCGATTCAATGGGACTACAAATTGGAGGGCATTTAGATTAGGTTCTCCAAGTATTGCWCTACCTGATGTGTTGGCAGTAAATACTGAAGAAAGCACTATTTTTACAATTGAGGCAAAATCTGGGACCAGTACATCACTTCCAGTTCCCTATGATCAAATTGAGAGATGTTTGGATTGGATCAATACATTTGGTGTGTATAAAAAAAGAAAAGTRCTTTTGGCATTCAAATTTCTCTCAAAAAAAAGATTAGGTATAGGAAAATATGAAAGTAGAGAGTTACGAGAATTTTTTAAAGTTTGGGATGAATCATTACCAATTACTGATTGTGTGTGTACATATGAYGGGCAATTTTTTGCAAGAGTTGATGGTTCAAGAAAAGAATTATTTCTTGAAGAACAGAATATGCCTTTTAAAACAAAACAAAGATGAATTTTCTAACTACCATCATTCAAATCATTTTATAAGGATAAGATGAAATTAACAATAAGATGAGTGAAGAGAATACGGATATAGAATCAACTGAAAMAAACCCMGAATCTATATTGCAAACTATTTCTGATGCTGAAGTTAMTTCMAGAATTACTTTTGAAGAATTTACAGATGAAAAAGCATTCATTAGCTATAACGCTTTTGGTTCAAAACAAATGAAAATCAAAGTACTAGAAGTATCTGATGARATTGCACCAACCCAATGGAAGCTAGGAAATAGAGTAAAAGTTACAAAAATYCTCATCACCATAAAACACCTYACAACCCAAGAAGTTGAAGAAGGTGAATTTGATATTGAAGCAATAGAATTAGAATTGACTGAAAAAAGACACTATACATCAACAAATAGATGGGTTCCGGTAGATGATGTAAAAAATGGCTATGTGATTGGTTCAAAACATACTAGATTAATCAGTGATGCAGCAGCATTAGATTACATTGATTTCTAATTTTACCATCTCAAGATATCTAAAATTAGTAAAAAAATATGATTAATTATTAATTAATTTGGGGTAAATACCACTATCAAATTACTCGTATGATGAATTAATTTCAAAAAATAAAGAATTTTGAATACAAATATTATAGAAAAACATCAAAAATTATCATGGATGAAAGAAAATGCTGTGAATGTGATGATAGAGGATTTCGTGAATATGAATGTAAACTTCGTTGTGAGAAGCATCATTTAGAAGCAAAAAGGATTGCAAATATTAAATTTGAAAAAAATGAAAAAGTAAAAAAATATGGAATTATTATTGCTGGAATAATTGGAGTGGTTATAGGTGCAATCGTAATTTATCGATTTGTTGCAAATTTATAATGAAAAATAATTTTTTAAGGGTAATTTCTTTATAAAATAAATAATTTTTAGAATTATTTTAAATCTTGTCAAATGATGACTTCTAAATACTAGCTAAAATAGGGAAATATTATGAATTGTCATCAAAAAAGCGAACGTCATGTATGGAGATATTCCAAACATAATAAAATGCGTAGATGTGTAAAATGCAAATCAAGAGTTCCRATTACTAAAGAAGAATATGCCCAGAAATGGGGATAAAGAAAATATCTAAATAAATTCTAACTAATTTAGTGTGACTCMTGTAATGTCAATTATTAYACTMGTACAATTGATTTCATAGAAATTCAWAATCTATGATGATCACKGGATTATTTTTAGAAAATATCAATWCCAACTAWCTTGTTATATATTTTAAATATGGTAAATTAGGATRCATTGTGATGRGAAAATCAATTTGGTGTATRTTRTGGATTCATGAAATGTGTCCTAATGGRTGTGTATGTTCKTGTCATRATACTARACTAACYGGTAGATAGTRYCACTCTTGTTTTTCATTCATATTCTCTGAAAAACATTATAAACAAAAGAATTTGAAAAACAAATATGAGTGCAAAAGAATTTGAAGTTAACGGTACTGATTACAAGATTGTATTAACAGATCAAGTTATTGGACATGTAAATAATCTYAAARMWCTCTAYAAYGCRGCATATGAAGATCCTGAAAGTTTTGAAGATGTGAGTTCAGAAATTTCAAGTACCATTAATGAAATTGCAGGYACTGTAGAACCTCCAGCAGAAGACAGTGATCTTGATGGATTAATTCAGGAAATCATCAAGGCTGTAGACAATAAATCAGCAGAAATTGAAAAAGAATTACAAGATAAAGTAAAGCCTAAGAAAAAATCAAAATCTAAAAAATAATCGTATTTGACCTAAAACTCATAAAAAATCAGCTGACAAATTATATTCTAAACTAAATAATCTATACCATGTCTAGTTGTGAATGCGGGATTTGTGGTCATCATAATGAATCTGAATGTATTGAAAAAGAATGCAAATGTTGTTTTAATTTTCATGAAAGATCAGGMCCTAAACGAAAATAATCATTATTAGARAATTTCTATGTTTCATAACAACTACATTTTTTAGAAATATGTCTTGAGCATCCAAATAATTTATGGTCTTGACACCCACATAAGATGCATTTTTTTCTATCAGTCATAGTTTTTGAAATAAATCTTCAGTGAGTTCCATCATGTGTTTTCCTTCTAACGCTTCCAATATTTTTAATCTCATATTTTTTAYTCTAKAAAGATCATCAAAATACAARGGTTCCATTGTTTTAATTTCTTTTTCAAAATAATAATTTTCYAAATAATGTTGAAATTTTGATTTTAATATCTTATAATCTGACAACTGGATTAGATTAGTATCAATTTTGTTTGTAACCACTTTCAAAAATCCATTAATTTTCAATAATTCTTTCTTAATTCTATCAAGATCACCTGGTTTATCGTCAAATTCTTTAAGAATATGGTAAGAGTCAAGCACATGTCCAAGTATTTTTTTTAAATGATCAGAGTGTGTWACCATRCCTATTTTCAGAATTTATCCAATCTAAAGTTTAGGAAAAATAGCTTGACTTGTACAAAAGTTTCACATTTGCTTTAAATTATCACCAATTATGTCTAATTACTATGCAAGGAGACGCTTATCTCAAATGTATTGATCCTTACTGTGGTTTAGAGTATCCAATAACTAGTACGAATGTTCAATGTGAAAAAGGTCATCTTTTAGATGTAATCTATAAAAATAAACCACCAAGCAGYCTAAAAGAAGTTTTTTACAAAAGACGAAATCCAGAAGGTAGTATTTTTAATGAAAGTGGTGTTTGGAGATTCCGAGAATTACTAAATTTTTGTCAGATTGATACTGAAAATATTGAAGAGTGTTCAAAATATTTGGTATCCTTGGATGGTGCAGAAGGCAGATTATCAAAACCATACAGAATGTCAAAAGCTGCGGATCTAATAGGGATGTCAAATGATAATCTATGGTTACAGCCTGAGGGGTATAATCCAAGTGGTTCCTTCAAAGATAATGGTATGGCAACAGCAGTTACTCATGCAAAAATGGTTGGTGCAAAAAAAATTGTTTGTGCATCTACTGGAAATACCTCAGCTTCTGCAGGAATGTTTGCAGCAAATGAGGGAATTAAATGTGATGTGTATATTCCAGCAGGTCAAATTGCACCAGGAAAGCTTAGTCAAGCATATCAATTTGGAGCTCAAATTTTAGAAGTAGATGGAAATTTTGATGATGCATTAAAACAATCATTAGAAGATGCACAAAATCATAATGGGTATACTGTAAACTCTATHAACCCATTTAGAATTGAAGGACAAAAAACAATTCCGTTTAGAGCTTTAGAATATCTTAATTGGGAAACACCTGATTGGATTGTTTATCCAGGAGGAGCATTGGGAAATACTTCAAGTTGTGGAAAAGCATTAATGGAATTATATGATTGGGGATGGATTAAAAAAATTCCAAGAATTGCAGTTATTAATTCTGAAGGTGCAAGTACATTATCAGATTTGTATAATGGACAATTTGAAGGTGAAGAATTAAGATGGAATAAAGGAAAACCAAACACTGAGTTAATTTCAAGATATTATGATCATTTAGATAAAGAGGGATTAAGACCAAAAACTAAAGCCACTGCAATTCAAATTGGCAGACCTGCCAATATTTTGAAAGGTTTACGAGCATTAGAATTTACAGATGGTGTTGTTACTACAGTTACAGATTCTCAAATGCTTGATGGTATGTCCGTTGTGGGTCTAAATGGATTTGATTGTGAGATGGCATCAGGTGCAACAGTTGTTGGAATAAAAAAATTAATTGATGAAGGAGTAATTCAAAAAGATGACATTGTAGTTGGAATCCTTACAGGTAGACAAAAAGATGCAATGCTTCCAGTAGATTACCAYAATAATCCAGMAAATAAATTTGCAAAACCACCAAAAAATTAGGCTCATATTTATGCTCAATTGATTTAAAATCACTTTAACATCTTAAGAGTTAAATCAGAGTTTTGCAAAATTATTCTAACCAAAAGATGGTGCAAAAAAACTAAATGAATATAGGATATAGTCATTCTAAGAAATTATTTCGGAGAAACTCATGGTAGAATTATGGGTTGARATAGCAATTTTATCTACCCTGATAGGATTATCCGGATTTTTTAGTGGATTAGAAGTAGCTCTTGTAGGAATTAGAAAATCAAAAGTAATTCAGTTATTTAATGAGAAAAAGAAAGGATCAAAAGCATTACACAAATTAAAAACTAATCCAAGTTGGATGATGTCAAGTGTAAATCTTGGCAATAATCTTGYAAATGTRGGTGCATCAGCTCTTGCAACAAGTTTAGCAATTAGATTATTTGGAGATGATGGRTTGGGAATAGCAGTWGGTGTAATGACATTTGTGATTTTAGTGTTTGGAGAAATTACTCCAAAAACTTACTGTAATGCAAATTCAACWAAAATTGCCCTACGATATGCACCAGTTTTACTAGGATTCAGTTATGCATTTTACCCMMTAGTGAAATTYTTTGAAATTATTTCAAAAGGAGTTGTTAAATTAACTGGAAGYAGYTACAGYCCCCCACCAATTACTGAAGAAGAYATCAAAGGAGTCATTGAGCAAGGATTAGCTGAAAAGGCATTAGAAAAAGAAGARATGGAGTTAGTTCATAGTGCACTAAAATTTGATGATACAGTAATTCGTTCTGTAATGACTCCYAGAACAAAGATGTTTACGCTTAATTCCAAAATGTTACTTTTTGAAGCATTACCACAAATCAATCAAAGTGGRCATTCAAGAATTCCAATTTTTGRAGAAAATGGTGATGATATTGTAGGWTTTATTCATGCAAAAGACATCCTAAAAGAATTAGAAAAAGACAATGACGGTATTAGTTTAAAAGAAATTTCAAGAAAACCAGTTTTTGCATCTCAAGAAAAAATGGTTAGTTCTTTGTTAAAGGAGATGCAAGGAAGGAAAACACACATGGCAATTGTAGTGGATGAACATGGTGGTGTTGAGGGTTTAGTTACTTTAGAAGATTTGCTAGAAGAAATTGTTGGAGAAATTGAAGATGAAAGTGATCAAACGAGAAGTGTAGGTTACGAAAGAGTTGATCAAGATACAATAATTACAAACGGTGATATCGAAATTGACATAATTAATGAGATTTTTAATACCAAAGTTCCAGAAGGTGATGACTATGCATCACTAAATGGTTTACTTCATGAAAGACTTCAAGAYATTCCTCAAGAAGGWGATAAAATAGAAGTTGAAGGGCTYAGAATAATTGTAGAAAAAGTATCAAAAAATATTGCCCAAAAAATTAGAATTAAAAAAATCTAAAATTATTCTTTTCTAGAAAAATAATCTTGTAATTTTTTCTTTTTTTCTGTCATGTGAAATATGGATTCAGTGTGAGTGAATGCTTCTTCATATGATTTTTTAAACAACATTGCTTGAAGTAACATGTGATTCTCAGGAATTACAATTCCTGTTTGATCATCGGAATACATCATTTGTACAGTATCGCCAATTGATGTAGTCATATTTGCATGAATGTGGATCATGTTAGTATCMGTGAAATTAAAGCCCATTTTTTGAGCAWAATCTCTAATGTCTTTGGTACCTTTTACAGTCCATAAAGTTGCAACTCCAAATTCATTTGTAAATATCTCATGTATTTCAGATGGTTTTGGTGCTACATCTTTGAATCTAATATCCATAATGTGCAAATGCATTTGTCTTGTGGGTACCTTAATTGCACGAACGTATAGAGGTGCATCTTTACCAAAATATTCTTTAACATCATCTCCATGGTGGGGTTTTTCTGTCATTTCTATAGTGTCTGAAAGTGTTTCATCAATTTGTTCAATATCTGCCCATCTTCTAATTAGAGTAACATCAAATCTAACTATACGTTCACCAAAATTATCACGTAGTGGTTCTAAAATTTTTCCCATTCCAGTAACATTACAACTTCCTTGCATTACATGCTGTTTATCTGATACAAGATCATAATTTACTCTAGAATTAAACAGTAAATCCGAAACAGATTCAGAACCCCTAGTTGATTCACCTCCTTGATAAATTGCTCGAATATTTTTTGGTTCATAAAGATTTTTTTTATTTTTATAACCATGTCCACCAGGTGATGCATCAATTACTAAATCACAATCATCAAGTGCTGATTCTATAGTACCTGCAATTTTATAATTAGAAAACTTGTCAAGTTTATTTTCAGGCACATATACATTCAATCCTCTAGAATTTGCAACATTAACTTTTTCATCAGGAGAATATTTTCCAACACCAATAACTGAAATTTCAGAATCATCTTTTAAAAAAGAGGTAATTCGGCTACCGATTGAACCATAACCATTAACAAAAACTTTCTTCATACACATTGAATGCTTGACCCGTTTATTTAGATTAGGATGGGCACTGCAATTCGAAACCTACAACACACAATCACAAGCAGGTTACAACCTCTTGATAATCATATTGATTGTTTTAGCTGTAGTTCTCATTTTGACGGTTGTACGAATGTTAGGTTAGAAGAAATTATTCCAACTAATGATATTGTACTAAAAATTACTCTTTTTTTCTTTATAGTGTTAATGTTGTGTGATCATGTTTAATACAAATAATTAATTTATAAATTATTTACACACTTTGTTATTTTCACTAGTAATGCGAAACGTTTCAGTTTCTGCTAGTTTACCTTCACCTGTAAACATATCAATATGTTTTCCTATGATGGATGGACCCTCATCTGCAGAAAGAAAAATGATTTCATTCCATGGTTCGGGTAATGTAGAAATTATTAATTTTGTACCTCTATCCAATAGTGTATTGTCAACAGCAATCATACCTGTAACAAGTGTTTGGCCATTTTGATCTAATGCTACATCATTTATGTGAAAAGAGTTTCCATACCATCCTAAATAATCTCCCGATAGTGTTTTACCCCAACCCTCAGTCTTTAATGCATTAACAAAATCTTCTCTAAATTCTCTTTGTGTTTCATCAATATTGATTGTGATAAATTCACCCGTATAATCTATCTCTACAGGAATGAAATATCCTGTAACATACCATCCATCAGTGCAAGAAGTGAATTGTTCTATGGGTAGTATTTCTGGAATGTTAAACAAAAAATTCATTATATGATTATTTCCAATATGTGTATTAAATTCAATTATATCACGGTGTTCCAAATATGCTATCAAAGATTCAAATTCATCATCAGAAATTAAATTATCATTCCAAAAATCATATACAATAAAAACCCATTCAGGAATTCCAACATTATCGCCATTTACATAATTAAAATTTATAAATAAAAATATGACMAATATTAAAAAAAGAATTTTCATAATAATAAAAATCAAAATTGRRATTTAAGGGTGAATCTGTTCATTTTACACAACGATTATTAATATTCTATTACCTCTGATTCAATTTTTTTAAAAATATTTATTCCTAAATGTTAAAGAGTATGATTCAATTAAGATAAGAGTTGAACTGTATTAAATTTCCAATCATCATCATCTGTATTAGCATCATAATTGTTAGTAGTTGGATATTTTTGATTGTACCTGACCTAAAAAATGATCCAAAAGGATTAGAACAGTTTTTTGAATTAGATCCTACAATGTACGTGGCATCTGAACTTGGTGGAGAATTAGAAAAAATCAATAATAGGGATATTCATAAATTGAAAATTTTATCTATAACAGAAAACACAGTTAATTTAACAGGAAATATTGTTACTCACAATATAATTACAGAACAATTGGTATACAATAACACAATTAATTATTCTGTAGATAAAAACAGCAAAATAGTCCAAGGAACAAATGCATTATTAAAATTCCCAAATGATGCAAAAAAACAAACGTATAGAATGTTTCACCCCATTGTAGAGTCAGTCGGAGATTTTAATTTTGAAACTATTGAACAGATAGATGGTATTGAAGTTTATGTCTATTCGTATGAAATAGACCTAGATTCTACAGGGAGTCTGCCTGAATTTGAAGGGTATCCAATCATTAACAAACAATATGGTACCTCGTGGGTTGAACCAATTACAGGTGATGAAGTAGATTTTGTGTTGTATTACAACTTGTTTGTACTTGATGGGGATGAAAGTATAGAGATAATGGACGGTAATACAAGATTCACAGAATATACAAAAATAGTCAACATTCAAAATATTAAAGATAAGAGAGATTTGTTTTTCCTTTATGATAATATTATTCCAATGTTTATGGTAATAATTACTGCAGGTGTTACTCTAGTTATTTTCACTACTCAAAATCTTAAAACTAGAACAAAAGAATTAGAACTATCTAAAAAACAAAAATTTGAAACTATGGGGAGATTATCAAGTCATTTAGCTCATGATATGAGAAACCCACTATCAATTATTCAAATGACACTGGATAATGTACGATTCTTGTATGGAAATGATAAAACAAAACAAGGATATTTTAAAAAAATTGATCGTTCCATATCTAGAATTTCTCACCAAATTGACAATGTTTTGGATTTTGTCAAAGAAAAACCATTGAATGTAATTAAAACAAAAACTTCAAAAATACTTTTAGACTCAATTGATTTAATACTAATTCCAACAAAAATTTCAATTATTCTTCCAGAAAAAGATGTGGAGATATGGTGTGATGAGGAACAACTAGTAATAGCTGTAACCAATCTAGTACTCAACTCTATTCAGGCAATCAAAAATGAAGGCACCATAAAAATTCGAGTAAATGAAAATAATAGACATGTAATTATCACAGTAGAGGATTCTGGACCAGGAATTCCTAAAAATAAATTAGATGAAATATTTGAACCATTATACACTACAAAACAACAAGGTACAGGATTGGGTCTTGCTAGTGTTAAATCTATAATTAATGCTCATAGTGGAACAATTTCTGTAACTACACCCCCAACAATTTTTACAATTTCTTTACCAAAAGTTTTAAAAAATTGAAGTAAATTTTTTATAATATAGACATTTTAAAATAATAATAACATGTGATGGTAGTTATAGCAAAATTCGTTCTACAGAACTTTTCGTATAACATCATTCAAAGTTCTAGAGAAACTTACAAATTCCACGGATTTTATAATTTCTTTTGCTTAAAGTAATCTTAATTTTTTATCTAAATCATCGTCAATCAAAATTGTGATTCTCTTTGACATTAGTTGACATTCATTTTTGTATTTTATATATACATGTATTTACAAAATGAAATTAATTAACATATTTTATCAAATCGCATGTGACGGATACGACATTCCTGTTTATTTTTATCAAACACACATCAAGTAATGAACCGATTTTAAATGGTTATTGATGTGTTAAATTTTATTACAAATTCACTTAATAGAAAATTAATTATCCTGTTTCTTGTAATGTCATCGATTCCATTAATTGGAGTATCACTATATGCTAATAGTTTCGCCGGAGATTCATTAGAAATTCAGGTTGAAAATCAACTAACAAGTGAGGCATTAAATAGAAACAATGCAATAAACAATCTTTTCTCCATGAGATTAGAACAAACGACAAGCCTTAGTTACAGTGATTCAGTTCATGCGGTAACACTAGGTTCTGAGAATATGGATTCTAATAAATTTGAACTAGTCATGAATAATTTCCAATCAAGTATTGGGTTTGGGAATGGTGTAAATTCAATTTCATTAATCAATAAAGAAGGGCAAATTGTGTATAATTCTCTTGGAAAATCTGAGATGTATTTAGAGAATACTGAATTTGAAAGAGGATTACAGGAATCATTTGTAATGCTAAAAGAATATGATGGAAGTAGAGTTATTTCAACTATTACGCCTATTTTTGATGAAAATAATGGAAATGAAATGATTGGAGTCTTAAATGTAAATTATAGTCCAGAAATTCTAGATGAAATTTTGTTAAACAGAGAAGGTTTAGGTGAAAGTGGAGAAGTGTATCTAGTTAGTTATGATGGTTTGATGCTCACTCCATCTAGATTCAGTGAAGGACTTGAATTCAATCAAATAGCAAATACAGAACCAGTAAAAGTATGTAAATCAAATGGACAAAAAATGACAGGTGCTTATCCTGATTATAGAGATATTCTAATTTTTGGAACATCTGTTTGTAATGACCAATATGGGTTTGCAACATTGGCAGAAATTGATGTTGCAGAACTTGAAGCACCAACAACTGCACTATCTCAAGTAATTATATTATCTGTAATTTCATCACAAAGTATTATTGTAGTTTTAGCTTTTATAATTTCAAAAAGAATTTCAAAACCAATATCAGATGCATCAAAAATTATAAAAACAATTAGTGAGGGTGATCTTGATGTAATTATAAAAGAATCAAAGTCAAAAGATGAGGTTGGAGTTTTGACAAACTCAATTAAAACTATGACTGAAAATATTCAACAGTTAATTGGAAATACTCGTGACTCAGCAATGAGTGTGAATGCCAGTGCCATAGGTTCAAAGACTGCCATTACACAAATTAGTGCAGCATCACAAGAGACTGCAACTGCAATGGGCGGTATTGCAAAAGGTGCCATGGATATAGTAGGTAAATCTCATAACATTGCTGAAAGTATTACTAATGTATCAGAGTCAATATCTGATTTGTCACACAAGACAACAGCAGTAAATGACTTGGTGAAAAATGTTCTACAAACATCAGAAGAAGGAATCAAATTAACACACAATGCAGATACTAAAATGACTGAAATCATTGAGAGTAACAAAAAGGCATCCTCCATGGTCGAGTCATTTGTGAAACAAAGTGAGGCAGTGAATTCCTTTGTTGATTCAATCAAAGGAATTGCCAGTCAAACTAACCTACTAGCACTAAATGCTGCAGTAGAGGCAGCACGAGCAGGGGAATCAGGTAGAGGATTTGCAGTTGTAGCATCAGAAGTAAGAAGATTAGCACAAAGTTCTGCAAAGTCAGCAGATGAGATTGCAGTAACAGTTGATGCATTCAAGGGAGCAACAGAATCAACATTGGAGAGTATTCAAGACGAGCAAGAGAAGATTAATGAGGGTAAAACAATCATTGATGAAACATTACAATCATTTCAGAAAACAGTAGAAGATATTAAAAAAATATCATCTAATGTAGATACAATTTCAACTAACACTAAAGAGCAACTCCCACTAATTGGTGAAATTAAATCAGAAATTGATGAAATAGATTCTATTTCTAATTCAAATGCTTCAGCAGTTGAGCAAATTTCTTCAGCAACTGAGGAGACAGCAGCAGGTTCTGAGGAAATTCTTAGTTCCATGGATGAACTAACAGATAACTCTAAAACCTTAGAAGATGAAGTAAGAAAATTCAAGTTACCTAAATCACTCAGTGTTGAAACATAGACTAATGCAAAGAAGAGTGGATTTGACTTTCAAACAGGATATGATCAAAGTGCACAGCAAAACACGTTTGATATTTCTATGAGAGTCATAAGCGATAATAGTTTATTTTATGGCATACTAAAAATCCTAATCGATCTGAAATAATCAATCATAGAGTATTACATACGGGAACTATTTCTATCACAAATAATCCTGTGATTTTTGATATTGCTTTACCTATTTCAGAAATAGATAAATGATATTTTGACTTGAGGATTATCATGAGTGGTCAGATTCTTTTAGTTGAGAATGATCCAGACGTTTTAGCAACGTATGTAGTACTTTTAAAATTTTCAGGACATAAGATTATCACATCTACTAGTGGTAAACAAGCATTAGAATTGTATAAAAAACATAAACCATGCATGGTTTTCTCAGATATTATAATGCCTGAAATGGATGGATATGAGTTGTTTTCACGTATACGTGAATTTGATCCTGCTGCAAAAGTAATTTTGGTAACTGCATTTGGAGATAAAGAAAAAACAGTCATTGCAAAAAACAATGGTCTATTAGATGTATTGTGCAAGCCTTTTAAAAATAATACAATGAAATTATTAATTGAAAAACATAGTTGTTAAATGATTTTCATATCTATCTGCATCTCAATTTAACCTCAAAAATGGCATTACCTGAATCTACATGGAATTGAACCTGTATTCAGAAATCTAAATCATCGAAAAAGTCAGTAATTAAAAGAAATAGTCAGTATTTCCTATGTTAAATTATAGTTCAAGATTTTAAATTCAATTGATGTGTTGAAGTAATAGTTTGATACTCTCATTTTGACTATTTTTTGTATGTGTTGTCTAAATTTTATTCATAATTGGGACTTCTAAAGACAACTTATTCTACTAGTCAAGTCGAATTCGAACAAGTACACCCAAAATAATACCCATGATGATAGGCAAATCCCATCCGGTCCACTTTAAAATTTTCTACATTTGAGAAATAAAAGTAAATAATATATCAAAATTTTTCAGGATACAAATGA
This sequence comes from Nitrososphaerota archaeon, assembly GCA_002317795.1. Lineage (GTDB taxonomy): Archaea > Thermoproteota > Nitrososphaeria > Nitrososphaerales > Nitrosopumilaceae > Nitrosopumilus. Next base: position 46,273 of record NVWC01000010.1, on the reverse strand, counting down.
TGATAAAATCATCAAATAGATTGCCATTTATTCAAGAAGACGTAATAATTGTAGATAAAAAATAATGCTAAATAAAATCATCATAATAATGATTTGTCTCATAATAATTAGTTCAAACATTCAACCAATTTTTGCTGAGATTTTTTTCCCAACTACAAATTTTAGATTATATTATATTCCCACATATTGCGTGATCATTCCAAATGAATCCATTTCAGAGCAACAAAAAAATCAATGGGTGAATTTAGCGGAAAGTGCGGTATTAGAATGGGAAGAGAGATTAAAAGAAAGAGAGGAAATCAATGATAATCTATGGGATGTCAATGTAAAAATAGTTACAGAAGATGAATCAGAAAATTGTGGAATTAATATAATTTTTAAAGATAAACCAGGTTCGACTGGGACTATTGCAGGATTTTTTACTTGGCCACCAGGTTCAGTTACGATTTATTATTTACAGTTAGAACAATGTGGTTTGTTTACATGTTATGATGATGAGACATTCGTTTCAAATGATGTCATTTATGCTATAGCATTACATGAAATTGGCCATTCCTTTGGATTAGATCATTATATTTCAGATAATTTAGATACAAATTCAAAATGGCAATCAAGTACCAATACCCCACCATCAATTATGATTCCAACAATTCACAATAATCCATCTTTACAAAAAATAACAGATGTTGACACTAGTAAAGTTCGTGAAATTTATGGTAGTGAAGGATTTTATGCATTTTCATCTATTCCAATTCCTGAACCAACACCTGAACTTATTCCTGAACCAACACCTGAACTTATTCCTGAACCAAGTCCTGAACCAATACCTGAACCAATACCTGAAATCATTGAACCAATTATCCCAGAAAAACCATTTAGTGCACTAAAAGTTTCAGAGAAAATTATTGAAGTGAAAGACCATCAACAACAAATGATCAAAATTTCAGGAAGTGTGTCTGATGACAAATTGTTACGAGGACATCCAGTAATTATTACAATCCATAAACCAGATCAGACAATTCAGATCTTGAAAACAGGTACTACAAATAGTGGATATTTTGAAACATTATTAATTTTTGATAAAAATTCACTTCGTGGAAACTATCATGTTTCAGCAAGTTATATCGGCCATGTCGATAAAGGTATGGACGTATCATTTGAAATAGTAGATAAAATTATCACACCATCTATTATTTTAGATGAACAAGATACAGAATCATCAATTGTATCAAATCCAAATATATCAAATCAAATTGAAATAGATTCAGATGAAATAATTCCTCAATGGGTAAAAAACAGTGCAAGATGGTGGTCTGAGGGAAATATTGATGATGAGACATTTGTAGATGGAATAGAATTTCTAATTTCCAAAGAAATTATAGATATTCCAAAACATATCAGTTCTCAATCAATTCAAGAAATTCCAGATTGGATAAAAAACAGTGCAAGATGGTGGTCTGAGGGAAATATTGATGATGAGACATTTGTAGATGGAATAGAATTTCTAGTTAAAACAGGAATTGTTAAAACAGGAATTGTCAAAATGGGTAATTAAAAATAATTTATGACATCAAATTATATTATTTCAAATAATTCTTCATAGAATTCATATACAGATAAAATAGTGAAATCAATCAAATGAGTAAGAATTTTTGGCACGATATTGAATCAGGGACAGACATTCCTGAAATCATCAATGTAATTGTAGAAATCCCAAAAGGTTCTATGAACAAATACGAATACGATAAAAAACACAACATGATAAAACTCGACAGAGTATTATTCTCTCCATTTCACTATCCGGGAGATTATGGACTAATACCTCAAACATTATCTGAAGACGGAGATCCACTTGATGCAATGGTTCTAGTAACAAATCCAACATATCCAGGAGTTCTCATTGAAGCAAGGCCAATCGGATTACTCCAAATGAAAGATGATGGGGAACCTGATGACAAAATTATTTGTGTCTCAACTAATGATCCCCGATACCTACATACCTCAGATATTTTTGATATTGAGGATCATTATCGTTCAGAGATTGCTCATTTTTTTCAAGTCTACAAAGAGTTGGAAGGAAAGAAGGTAGAAATCCTAGGATGGAAATCATCAAAAGAAGCAAAAATTGTAATAATTGATTCAATAAAGAGATACAAAGATACTTTGAAAAAATATTAGAAGTATGTCAAATGAATGTAACCACTTTGCACAAGAAAAAAAAGGAATTTCACCAAATACAAAAAACTGTGAAGAATGTGAAAAAGAACATCTGCCAGTAGTAGCAATTAGAATGTGTTTAACATGTGGACATGTTGGTTGTTGTGATTCATCAATTGGTAAACACGCAACAAAACATTTTCAGGAGACTGGACATCCAGTAATGAAATCAATTCAAGAGAGTTCTCAAAAGTGGTGTTATGTTCACRAAGAGTATTATTAAAAATAATATTTWGTTTTAATTTAAATTATTTAATTCCAAAATAGAATTTACTAATCCATCANNTNTCTCATCAGGTTCAGTACTAACCATCAAAAAWTTTTTTTTCGTTAAATTTATTGTGTACAATTTGACTTTATCCTCAACTATGAGACTATATAGATTAGAACCAAGTGAATTAGACGCATTATCATCATTCCATCTTTTAATTTGCTGAATAATAGATGATTTCTCATCTTCATCACCAAAATATGATTCAACATCTTTCCGCATCCCCCCTTGAGTTTTTTCATTATTTTCCCAAATTGCAGCATATCTCACCATAGGAAATATAGAAAAAATATTACTAATCAGAGATGTGTCATCCATTTTGTATTTTAGATTAGAGGAATCAGTTATTTNNAGTTTCCAATATTCTAGTGTGAATCATTTTTTAATAGTCAAAAATGGGCTCAATTAATGATGAAATATCAACCTGGAATTTGGGATCTTACAAAACTTGTAAAGGATCCAAAAAGTCCAGCATTTCAAAAACAGATTAAAGAATTAGAAAAAAAGGCAGAAGCATTTGAGAAAATTAAATCAAAATTAAATCCCAAAATATCATCTAGCAAATTTAAAAATATTTTACAACAAGTTGAAGAAATTTCTGAAAATATGAGTAGAATTGGAGGATACGCATCATTATCTTATTCATCAAATACTCAATCAGATGAGGCAACATCTCTAATGAGTAGAATGTCAAAATTAGGTTCTGAGATTTCAAATAAAATTTTATTTTTTGATTTATGGTGGAAAACACAAGTAGATGACAAAAATGCAAAAAGGYTAATGAAAGATRCAGGTGAGCTTACAGAATATTTAGCACACAAAAGACTATTTGCAAAATAYGCACTCAGTGAACCTGAAGAAAAAATTATCAAYACACTAGATGTAACAGGAATTTCTGCACTTGTAAAATTGTATGAYAAGATTACAAATTCATATGAATACAAAATGAAAATTGGAAGTAAAAATAAAGTATTGACAAGAGAAGAGCTTACAAATTATGTTCGAAGTACAAATCCAAAAATTCGAGAGACAGCATACAAAACAATTCTTGGCAAATATACTGAAAATAAAGGCGTAATTGGAGAAATTTATCAAAATATTGTTCTTAATTGGAGAGATGAGGGTATCGAAATTAGGGGATACAAGAGCCCAATTTCTATGAGAAATATTGGAAATGATGTAGATGATAAAACTATAGAATCACTTCTTKCAGTGTGTAAGRAAAATTCTCCTGTTTTTCAAAAATTCTTTGTACAAAAAGCAAAGATGTTRAAAATRAAAAGGTTGAGAAGATATGACATATACGCACCAGCAACTGCAAACATTAAAGAAAAAAATTAYACATATGATAAATCAGTTAAATTAGTTTTTGAATCACTTGGAAAATTTAGCAGTACATTAGAAGATTATGCAAGAAAAGTTTTCAATGAAAATCATGTTGATTCAGAAATAAGACAAGGTAAAAGAGATGGYGCATTCTGCAGTACACTTTCTCCAAAAACAACACCATTTGTACTAGTGAATTTTACTGGAAAATCAAGAGACGTGTTTACCTTAGCTCATGAATTAGGTCATGCAGTTCACAGTCAAGCAGCACAAGACAGATCTATTCTGGTTCAAGATGCACCATTACCATTAGCAGAAACAGCATCAACTTTTTCTGAATTATTGTTGTATGATAATTTATCTGATAAAATCTCAGATGATGAAAAGAAAATAATGCTTTCAGAAAAAATTGATGATTTGTATGCGACAATTCTCAGACAATCATTTTTTACAATTTTTGAAGTTGATGCCCATAAACAAATTGGRGATGGAACTACAATTGATGAAATTTCTAAATTATATCTACAGAATTTAAAAGARCAATTTGGAAATTCAGTAATTCTTTCTGATGACTTTGCAATAGAATGGAGCTGTATTCCACACTTTTACCACACTCCATTTTACTGCTATGCGTATTCTTTTGGAAACTTACTTGCATTGTCATTGTTTCAGAGATACAAAAAAGAAGGCAAAGACTTTGTCCCAGCATACCTCAATATTCTTGCTGCAGGTGGTTCAAAAAAGCCAGAAAAATTGYTATCAGARYATGGATTTGATATAAGATCTCCAAAATTTTGGCAAGAAGGRTTTGATTATGTCAAAGAGCAAGTCAAAGCACTTTCATCACTAAACTAGATTTTATAATAAATGGGGCTGACAGTCCAACGCATGGACTGCCAGCTTGTTCCCCGAACGGTTTGAATTCGATGTCAAGTTAAAATGATGAATAATCTGATTTAAACGTTTGAAATTATTGTAGGTCCAATTTTTTAGGTTTTATCTTTCTACTGGTTCCAGCTAAAATACCAAGTGTAATTCCTAACTGATAAAGAAAGTAAAGTAATACCTCAAAGGTGCTAGGAGTAAGGTCAGTGAATCGACTAATTCCAGTAAAAACTAACAACAATACACTAAAAAATAAAACAAATGATTTTACAATTCCACTAATATTTGTRAATTTTAATAAAACAAAAGTCATCACAGTAACTGAAATAGCCAAAACTGTAAGAAAACCAGTATTCATTCCAAAAATYAAAAAGATTGATGATGCTAATTCACCTGGTCCATTTGCAGATAAATTTGTAAAATCAATTTTCTCAGGTGATGCAAAACGTGGAACACTCAAAATGGTATTTATCAAAAATAATACAAATAATGAAATCGATACAGTCTTTAGATGATTTTGTAAACGTGGAAATCTAGTTAGAATGGCTCGTCCCAAAATAATTCCTTGAAATAATCCAATACACAAAGCACTCAAAACTGCAGTTAATGAAAAAATAGGATCTTGAAATACTTCAACAAAGAATGGAATTAATGCCATTATGTAATAATCACATTAATGAGGATATTAGCTAGTCGATAATTTATTTGATAAAAAATTAAATAAAATTTAGACTGTTGAATTTCAAAAAATACAAAATAAGAATAAATTTAATTATTTCATTATTTGAGGGCAAATTGTGATAAAGGTTTTATTTTTTCTAGGATTAATTACGCTAGTGGGTATTTCAACAAGTTATGCCTATTCACAAGAGATCAGTCTTGCAACATTTCAAGAAACTGCTCAAATAATTATAGATAAGAGCATATCTCAAAATGTAACAGCATCAATTACATTACAAAGTACTAGTATTCAAGAAATCAAAATTCCAGCAGAACTAGAACAAAAAATTAGAGATAATAGTAGAATTGAGGCTATAATTTTGACTAACCAGGCTCAATGTGTTCTAGGAGTAGTTGACCAATCATGTATCATAATTAATGTAGCAAGAGACCCAGAAGTTAGAGGAATTTTTGCCATTCAAGATGAAACTAAAGAAGTTGCAAATCAGTACATTAATGAAGTAAATCAAGTATTTGATACTGAAGCCAAATTCCATTCAGTTTTTGTCCATACCAATGATGCATCAAATTTAGCGTTAGAAACATCAGGGGTAGTTTCAGGTAGTGGGGCAATTTCAGCAGTATACACAATGCCCATGGAGGATACAAACTCAATGTATGAGAAAATCTCAGCCATTTTACTTCCAAAAATAATCAGAGATAGTGGAGGATTCTACAATGTTGCTAAAAATTTATCATTTGAGGAAAATGCAAAGATGACATTCTCAATAATTCCATTAGATACAAAATCACTTTTACAGTTAAAATTATCAGTAGATTATACAAACAAAGCATCAACAATTTCTGAAATTAATCCATTAGAATTTCTTAAAGTTGAAAATATTAAAAGATCAGACTATTTTTCAGCAGAATTTTATCCACTTAACTCCATTATTCAAATAGTAATTTTGTCTCCAGAAGATGAAAAAATCTCAAATATCAAAGGAAACATAATTCCAACTCAAATTATAGATAATGAAAAAATTCCAACAGATGTAACAAAAGAGGGATGGATATTTGACCCGCAAGAAGGACAAAGAATTCAAGGAAAATATATTTTCGGAGAAGAAACATCAGTGAACAAAGAAAAATTAAAATTTTCCCTAGTGGATGGCAAAGTTATTCCATCAGAGGAATCAGAGTTTGATGAATCAATTGTTGTAGTTACTATAATTTCCATAGTTGCAATAACTGCTGCAATATTTTATCTTAAAGGATATAAAAAATAATTATAACAAGAGAACAGCTGCTGCAAATACTGTGGTCCATTTTCCATCCTTATCACCCCTAGTTGCTTGAGTCATGTTTTGAGTTTTGTAGATTTCTCCTGAAATTGACCACTGTTGTCTTTTTTCATTCCAGGCTTTATCAACATCAAATGGAATACCCAGGGAGGATGCAAGCATTTGTGCTGCAATATCTTCAGCATAATCTCCAGCCTGAGTTTCATTCTGACCAAAAGATTCGTATTCAGAAAGGTATCCATATCGATTAGTATCTTTTGGTTGTGCAATACCCACAGATGCTGCACACATTCTATGAGGCTCATTAGTTTGGTTTTTGGAATAAATTGTAAATAGGATTTGCCCAGGAGAAATTTGTTTTAGTCCCTCTTTTCGAGAAATTAATTTTGCTTTTGGTGGAAATATACTTGAAATTAACACAAGATTGGTTCCTGCAATTCCAGCATCCCTTAGGGCATATTCAAAACTTGTTAGTCTATCTGTGTGAATACCTTTACCTTTTGTAAGAAATAATTTTTTGGCAACTAAGTCTAACATTTCTAAATTGTTGAAATGTAATTATTATTTATACTTTAATTCAAAGAACTATTTCACAATTAATTTGATTAATTTCAAATTGATGGCATTGTCATTTTTGCAACAAGTGAATTAATCATGTTTCTTTTTCTTCTTTCTTTTATCTGGATCTTTTTTAATCTGAGTTAAAAAGAGAAATGCAAAAAATGCACCCAATCCGACATTAACTACGCCCAAAAAGGTAATCATAACTGTCTGTGAAGCTGCAATTGGAGATAATCCAACAAGTATACCAAGTGAACCAGTTGCGAAAAACATTACCATCAAAACCTTGACTTTGATTGGTTCGATATATCTCATATCAGATATCAAAAAGTGGCATTATTATAAACTGACGGTTAAATGGAATGTTTTTTGCCAGTGATCTTTCAGATTAGTAGCCAAGTAACATTTTAAACCTGAAAAATTTCATTTGATTTCGTGCCAATGTAGCTCAGCCTGGTTAGAGCAACTGATTTGTAATCAGTAGGTCGTGGGTTCGGATCCCGTCATTGGCTTTTTAAAATTCTTTAAACTAATTCTAATCTATGATTTGGCAATACGATTAAGTATACTAAATTTTGGAATATGTTCAAATGAGTTCTAAGGATTTTGAATCAACTGAAACTAATAATGGGAATATTTCAGTAAAAAAATCAACATTTAATGGATTAATTATCGGATTAATTGCAATTACGGGAATTGCAATGTTTTTTGCAGGATCATATGTAGTGAATTCGGATTCTGATAAAATATCTCAAGAAGAACTTCAAGATGCAATTTCAAAATTAGAGCTTAAAATATTACAAAATCAATTACCCACCACACAACCAACATCGCAAGTAAAAATTTCAGCAGACAATGACCCAATTATTGGGAATCCGGATGCTAAAATATCAATAATTGAGTTTTCAGATTTTCAATGTCCATTTTGTGCAAGATTCCACATTCAAACACTTCCGTTAATTCTTGAGGAGTATATTGATGAGGGAAAAGTTAACCTAGTTTTCAGAGATTTCCCCATACAAAGTATTCATCCAAATGCATTACCTGCATCAGTTGCAGCAGAATGTGCAAACGAACAAGGAAAATTCAGAGAGATGCATGACAAGTTATTTGATAATCAAAATCAATGGAACAGACAACAAACAGCAGATGCGGTATTGATGTTTAATCAATATGCAGAGGAGATAAAATTAGATCAAGCTAAATTTGAGTCATGTCTGAGTAATGGGAAATACATTGATGAAATTAAAAAAGATCTTGAAGATGGGCGAGACTATGGAGTTTCAGGAACACCCGGATTTTTTATAGGAAATGACAAAATAGGATATGTTGAACTAAAAGGAGCTCAGCCATTTGATAGTTTCAAAAAAGTAATTGATGCTCAACTAGACGCATAATAACAAGCGTTTATTAGACGTTTTTAGAAATGGCGAATATCGGAATAATGATGATCAAGCAATGAAGCTTTTCGTCATTGCTTAAGAGAAGAAAACAAAATGACAAAATTTAAAGATTTAGGATTAAACGACGACATACTGAAAGGAATTGTAGATTTAGGATTTGATGAAGCATTCCCAATCCAAGAAGCAGTCATCCCAGTATTACTAACAGGAAGAGATGTTGTAGGACAAGCACATACAGGTTCTGGAAAAACTGCAGCATTTGCATTAGCAATGCTACAAGAAGTTCAACCAAGAAATGGAATTCAAGGACTCATCATGGCCCCAACAAGAGAGCTTGCAATACAAATTGCAGGTGAGATCAGAAAATTTGCAAAGTATACAAAAATTAAAGTGGCAACAGTTTATGGCGGTCAAGGAATGGGAATCCAGCTAGATGCACTACATAGAGGAGTCGAGATAGTAGTAGCAACCCCTGGAAGATTAATTGATCATCTCAAAAGAGGTTCAATTGAGTTACGAGACATTACCCATATTGTTCTTGATGAAGCAGATACAATGCTAGATATGGGATTTGTAGATGATATTTCATTTATTTTAGATTTAGCACCAGAAGAAAGAGTAATGTCATTGTATTCAGCAACAATGCCTACTGAAATCTTAAGATTATCTGAAGAGTATCTAACTAATCCTAAACAGTTTCTATTAGATGCAGACGATCTAAGTGGTGAAGGAATAGATCAATCATTTTTAGTAATCAAAGACAGGGACAAATTCAAGTATCTAATTGATTTTGTAAAACCAATTAAAGGTCAAGTAATTGTATTTTGTTCTACAAAATATAGAACTAGAGATGTTGCAAAGTTTCTCCATCAAGAAAAATACAATGCAGTAGCAATTGAGGGAGACATGTCACAACATAGAAGAGAGCAATCTATGGGGAAATTCCGTAGTGGAAAAGCAGATATTTTAGTTGCAACAGATGTGGCATCAAGAGGAATTGATGTTCCAAGAGTAGAACTAGTCGTTAATTATGATGTGCCAAATGTAGAAATGGCRTATTTTCACAGAATTGGAAGAACAGCTAGAGCAGGAGCTGAAGGAAGAGCAATTACATTTGTTTCATATTCATCATTAGGGGATTGGAATTTAATCAAACGCCAAATCAAAGCTCCCCTAAAAGATTTGAATCAAGAAATGGGAATTCAAATTTCAATTCCTGATCCTCTCAAAAGACAAATGCCATCAAGAAGATACGGCGGACAATCAAGAGGAGGAGGTTATTCTAGAGGAGGCGGTCGTTCTGGAAGATATGGAAGATCAGGTGGTAGAAATTCAAGAGATGATAGAGGAGGAGGTAGAAGACGAGATGATGATAAAGGGAAAAATAGCTACGGCGGACGTAGTAGATGGTAATTGATGTTAAAACTTAAAGACCAGAACTACGTTAAAGAGGTTAAGTAATGCACAAAGGBTTCATTTTATTAAATTGTGATTTAGGGGCAGAAGAATACATTGTAGATGAATTAAAACAAATGCAAAAAGTAAGTAATGCGTATCTTACTTTTGGCGCATATGATGTAATTGCAGATATTGAAACAGAGGATCAAGAAGAGTTTGAAAAAGCAATTGCAGTTATTAGAAAACTCACAAGAGTAGTCAGTACAATGACACTAAATGTAATTACTCCAGAATAATTATTTAATTTTCTGAGATAATCAATTCCTAAATTGTCTCGGATAGATATTTTTCTGATCGATCTAAAATTTTCATTCCCTAATACTGTATGATATTATGTGTTTAAAGTAAACACACAAGTACATTAGTTAATTCTCCTCGTGTTACATTCAGATGTTACTAAACAACCTATCAATTAGTAAAAAATTATTTGCAAGTTTTATTGTAGTGGTGTTATTAACTCTAGTTTTAGGCCTTGTAGCATATGTCAATGTGACATCAATGTCACATGATTTTGAATTTTTAGTTGAACACGATTTATTGGTATTAGAAACATCTGCCCAATTACAAAGTTCTGTAGTTGATGCTGAAACTGGTCAAATAGGATTCATTATTACTGGAGATGAGGGATTTTTAGAACGATATGTATCAGGTATAGCTAATTTTGAAACGCATTATGAAACCATTAGACATCTAGTGTCAGATGATCCTGCTCAAGTTGCAAAGTTAGATGGAATTAAAACATTACATGGTGATTGGGTTGAACATGCAGGACAAGTAGAAATTGACGCACGAAAAATGCTACAAGCACAACATGACGCAGGTGATTCTGGCGCATTAGATAAAATTCCATTAATCTTACTTGGTGGAGTAATTGATAGTCCAACATGTGGTAAATGTCTCTTAGATGAATTAAGAGTAGAGTTGGGAGAATTTGTCCACATTGAAGAAACATTAAAGGATGAACGATTTGAAATTGCACTAGCACTAGAATCACAAACCATCATAATGATTATTGTAATTTCAATAATTGCAGCAGTAGTTGGAATGGTTATAGCATTTTTACTAACTAGGGCCATTTCAAGACCACTAGTTTCAGCAGCAGAAGCTGCAAAGTCAATTAGTGAAGGTGACCTAACAGTCGAGGTATTACAAACAAAGTCAACTGATGAGGTTGGACAATTACTAGCAGCTCAAAGTAATATGGTTGATAATCTGCAAAATATTGTAGGAGATACCAAAGGGGTATCAGAAGATGTATCATCATCATCACAAGAAGTCAAAGTTGCAATGCAATCAATCAAGAGTACCAGTGAGGAAATTGCAAGTAACATGTCAGAAATTGTACAGGGTTCAATTGAATCAATGAAGAAAATAGAGGGAATTAATCATAATGTTAGTAATGTATCAGACAGTATCACTGGTTTTGTTACAGAAACTAGTTCAGTGAATAAAGTAGTATCAGAAGTTATTGAAACATCCAAAGGTGGAATAGAGTTAACCCACAAAGCAGATGTTAAAATGACTGAAATCATTGAAAGTAATCAAAAAGCAGCCTCTATGGTTGAGGCATTTGTTAAACAAAGTGAAGCAGTCAATTCCTTTGTAGCATCAATTAAATTAATTGCTAGTCAAACTAACCTACTTGCCCTTAACGCTGCAGTAGAGGCRGCAAGGGCTGGAGAATCAGGTAGAGGATTTGCAGTAGTAGCTGCTGAAGTAAGACGATTGGCAGAGAGTTCTGCCAAATCAGCAGATGAAATTGCAGTAACAGTTGATGMATTYAARRGMGCAACWGAAYMWGCATTARMAAGTATWCAAGAYGAGCARRAYAAGATTAAYGARGGTAAAWCAATMATTGATGAAACAYTMCAAKCATTYCARARWACWGTAGATAGTATAGAGGGAATTTCTACAAACATAAACTCACTATCTGAATCAGCAGAATCACAACTACCAAAGATTGAAGAAATAAAATCAAAGATTACAGAAATCACTGAAATCTCTACTGAAAACCAAAAGAATACCGAGCAAATATCTGCAGCAACTGAGGAAACTGCTGCAGCATCCACACAAGTATTAGAAACAGTGCAAGTGTTAGTTGATAATTCATCCAAACTAGATGAGGTGGTATCACAATTCAAACTAAAGAACAATGGATCAGCTAGAAAATCCGATAGTGAGAAATCTAATAGTGAAAAACCAAAAGATGAACCAGTAATTGAAGCTACATCTTGATTAGAATTTAATTATTAATTATTTTTAAATTATTTTAAAATTTAATTTATCCAAAAAGTTTCTAAATATTATCAGGCCATCTGAGGTGGAGCTTGTCCGTCATATCCTTGTTTTTTGTGAACAGAATCAATAACTGACCTTGTAAATTTATCAAATTTTTCATCTTTCATAGAATCAATGACTTGATCTACAGTTTTGTGCATGTCGATTTCTTTGCATCGTCGATCAGCCTCAGAACAATAAAACTCAATGTAACTTTGAATGTAATCATATTCTGATCCTTCAATTCCTATTTCTGCTCGCCTTCTGCGGAGTCTTTGTCTCCAATTTTCACTCATYGTATCATTTTTAGTACTTCTTTATCGAATTTAAAGATAAATTCTAATTTCACTTGAATGACTTTGTAACATTTGTGATTCGATGGCCACAATTTGCACAAAGATTAACTTTAACATCAAATCTAAGCTCCCCACATCTTATACAGTGAATAAAAGCCATAATACATTCAAAACAAACTAAGAATTAAGAATTATCTTAATTTTGAAGCAGAGATATAGATGCTTGAGCCATTTTTGTGGGTAAAATGAAATTCACTTAGCACTAATGTCTCCTAATCTTCCATCTCACTCATTTGCTTTTTGAGTTTCTCTTCATTTTTTTTCCAAATGTTTATCATTTTACTATGATACGAAATTTCTTTAATTGTCATAGTTTTTTCATCATGAATTATTTCTTCGATTTTTTGTTCTAACTGTTTTTTTGTGTATTGATGAAATTGAATTTTAGATGTTATTTCATATAGTTTTATTTCTTGATATTTTCTAATTCGTTTTTTAAAAAAATCCAATGCTAGCTAAAAAATAGAGAGAATGTACATAAAAATAATTTCAGAGGGCCACAAAGATGACTTGTAAAATTTGTTCAGAATTCTTGATTGAGGATTAGAATGAGCCCATGGGGATTCAGGTACCTTTTGGGGTATAGAAATGAAGGATTATAACATATTTGAACTAAAAATTAAAAGTAAATCTTTGGAGCATACTGCAAAAGATTAGTTTCAAATGGCAACTCGTTATCGGGGTATCAGTTGTGGCAATATTATTTCTAATGATATATGCGGGGTGTGGTTCTATTCTCAAAGTAGATTGTCATCAGATCATTATAAGATTTAATCCATAGAGGTATGCATCAATCAAAGAATGATTGTTATATGAGACAATTTAGAATTATTTCAAATTGCAAAAAATTGATTATGAAGGTAAAATATGGGTTTTAAATTATAATAATCCAAAACCACTATTAGATCACGCAATACACATGTTAGAAAAACATGGAGTAAAACGTGAAGATATGGAAATAACTGAAACACCAACTACCAAAGTAGGCGATATCATAATAGAAATTTGGCCATATGAACTAATTGTTGGAAGAGTGAGAACAATTAGAAATGACTCATTTATCAGCGGAACTGAATTCAAAATTGAATTAAAATTAGATGAAAATGGAAATTACGTAGATATTCTTTGAAGAAAAAGAAAATTCAAAACATTGTCATTATTGCCATAGTTGTAATTTTAATTGGTTCAATTATTGGATATAATTATTCATTTGAAAAAGGAAAACAAAAAGGATTCCAATTTGGAAATGAATTAAATCAAATTGAAAAAGATGTTAATGATTTACAAATAAAATTTTATTCTGAAAAAAATAGTTGGAAAGAAGGGGATATCACAAAAGAGGAATTATTAGAGTTCTATAAAGAACATTTAACAAAATTCAATGAAGTAATTTYWAAATATGAYSAACTRACACCTCCAGAAATATTTGAAAGYTCAGTRGCACTGTTAAAACTATCATCTGAAACGCAGTTGGAAAGTGATATGCAGTTTATTGAATGGATTACAACAGGGGATGAATCAGCAAAAATTAGATCAGATACACAAATTCAAGAAGCTTATGAATTTCAAAATTTAGGACTAGCTGAATTTCAGGCAGCAAAAGCTGGTGTGAAATATTATGAAGGTGGTGAAAAATTTGAAGCACCACAAGACGTATCATCACAAAAAGTAATCCAAATATCAGAAAATATGAAAAGGCAATGCGACAATGAATTCAAAAATGAATTTGAAGAATTTGATTCAGATGAAATAGAAGTTAATTGGTTTAATTGTATTAATGATGCAGAAAATTGGAAAATAGATCATTTACCTTAGTAAAAAAAGAGATGAAGATAATTAGGCCGAGGCCAGATTATCTGTCGGTGTATTTACCACCTTGAAGATYTTGACATGATAGTCDCCTTCAAAAAAATGGGTGGTGTTACCATCATCTACTGATAGTACTCGGAACCTATACTCAAAGGAGTTATCACCCTTCAATTTTACCTGTGCAACATGAATAGGATCTTCTTCTAGGGACTTGAAGAATTGAATAATCACAGGATAACCTTGAACAGGATCATGGACTTTACCTTTGATGGTACCCCAAGGCATGRCATTGTTTTCAGGAATGCTCATTACAGTAATTGTTCTTTGAAGACTTCGCTCATCATCGAGTTTTATCTCGGTAGTTTGAGAAGTCTCTGCAAATGCAGACATGTCTGTTAAAAAAATAGACATGCTCAAGAGCATTCCAAAAATACCCAAAGTCATCAGACTTTTTGTGCTGCCAATTTCTTGGATATTTGATGCAGAAATCATACTCATGCTGAAACCCCACATCTTGATCTTTGATGAGACTTTTCTGATTTGCAATGACTTGTAAACAAATCAAAATCATGAAGAATTGGTTCAATCTCATAAAGAGACTCCATAACATCCACATCATCAATTCGCTTTGTGCAGTTCCACTGTGAAGATGAAAATCCACCACCGAGAAAAAAGTTGTCAGTTTTTGGCTTCATTTTTTTCATTCCCACAACATGGTATTGGTGATACAATTGTCTAGGCATTCTTAATCGCCCTCCTCAAACATAATCCAAGAAAGACCCATAAAGTCTTCATTAGTGATTGTCTGAGATTGTAGCAAGGATTTTGACACTGCTTTTACAGGGGTTCTTGCAACCTGAGTTTTAGAAGGCGAGTGTTGCCAATTGTGTATGATTTGCTGCTTCATGCAATAATTGAACCTGAGTTATATATAACAAGAGATACCGTRTAACGGTATGCCTCCTGAAGATGATHCAACATTTGGAAATTTACAAAATTACAAGTTGTATCTGCGTCCAAATTCACATAGTCATTACGGATCAACATATGGAAAAAAATCATCATTAAACAAACATCAACAAAATGTCCAGAATTTACTAAAAATTATGAGTAGAAATGAGGCAATGACTACTTGGGATTTTGCAAAAATCTCAATAACAAATGACATATTAAAACTTCGTGAACGAGAAAAAATTTACAGACGATTACTAGTAGGAAGAAAAGACAAAGGAAAACATTCAGATGGGATTGTAAATTTAGGGCTAGTTGTAAAAGATGGGAAAAGTTTCAAGACAGGGATTTCTGACAAGTATAGATTATCATTGTATGGAGTGCTGTATTGTATTGATGTGATGAATCTTGATGATAAAGAAATAGATAGAATTGCAAAAAAATATGCCAAAGTTTTACCAAAAGTTTTTGGAAAATGGGAGTATATCAAATCAAAAACAGGAAACAAAGTGTATGGAATTAAACTCTTGGCAAATGGATTACTTGCAGACAATCCACAGATTCAAGTCTCMCCAGGCATTCCATTTTATGAATTAATGTCATACGTGCACATAAAATATCARAGAAATTTTGAAAATATCTCAGAAGAAAAAYTAGCAGAACAAATTTCGTATTGGTTTTTTGTTAATTTATTATATCAACCATTACARAAAAACAATACAGTAAACATTGGAATTAAAAGTTTAGACCCAATTTTTGAAACAGATATAGAATTAAAAAAATGGTTTCTAGTTTTTTTCAAAGAATCTATAAAATATTTTCAATCAAGATACAATGTACTAAAAAACTCTAAAATTTGATAACTATTTTTGTGAAGTAATTATTTTGTTTAATTCATTTAGATCAAAAGGTTTTGTTAATAATCCATATAATCCAGAATTTTTTGCTTTTTCAAATTCTTTGTTATTTATTGCATAAGCTGATGTAAAGACAATCTTTGCTTCAGGATTATCTTTAATTATTTTAAAAAATGCATCATAACCATTCATCACAGGCATCTTGAGGTCCATTARAACAATATCAGGCTCAGATTCATTGTATTTTRTGATGGCKTCCTCTCCATTTTTAGCCGTAATTACMGTATAATTTTCGTATTTTAGCATGTATTCTGTTGCCTCTAARAACTGAATATCATCATCAACTAAGAGAAYCYKGAAAKTAGTCATTATTCTAATCTAGTCCCCATNNNKGTAATYAATTTTTCTTGAATCATGATTTAGGYAATTTWATTGAAAATATCACAGGGTTAGTCTTTGCASTAATKRTTCCATYATGTTGCTCAACAATATTTTTACAGCTTGAAAGTCCTAGTCCAGTWCCCTCTAGTTTAGTTGTAAATAGTGTATCAAAGAGATGCYTCAAATCTTTTGATGATATGTTTGGTCCAGAATTYTCAAATTCAAGTGTAACATCAGATGATGTTTCATGCATATCAATTGARATKTGRCCATCAGTTTTKTCAATAGACTGAATTGCGTTTAAAATTATATTTAYAAATACAATYAATATTTTTTCATGATCAAAATTRATGGTGAYATCTTTTTTTGGAATRTTRATGATAATRTTTGATGGAACATCCAWTGTATCAATTGCTTCTTGYAGTGTTTGGTTAATTGAATGTKGATTTAATATTAATGGTGTGGTYCTAACATAGTTTARCACTTCTTCAACCTGATGAGAGATTCGYCTTACAGARATATTGATACGATTTAATTCCCTAGAGATRATTTYATTWTTATTATTATTTTCTTTCTCAATTATTACTCCAGAATTTTTGATTGTACCTAACGGGTTTCGTATGTCATGTGCAATGTTTGATGAAAGTTGTCCAATCACTGAGAGTTTTTCTTTTTTGAAACTTTGTGAACGTTTTACTAATAATACTAACAAAACCACAACTGTAGATAGCAATAAAAAGATGGTTTGGATTTTTGAGAAAAAGATGGTTTCATCAATTGTCTTGTTTATTGATTGAGTAGGTGTGACTACTGCAAATAAAAATTCATTTTTACCATTAACATTTACAGGAATTCCAGAATTAATTCGTTCACCGATATCATCATCCAAGGTAAAAAGAATAGTAGACAAATTACCTTCAAGAACATTTAGTATGTGTGAATTAAGAATGGGATTTTTGCTAACAGTATTTTGAATTTCATTGCCGAAAAAATCTTTTCCCACATTTTCCATATTAGGGTGGATAAGCAACACATGATTCTCATCCATTACCATCAAGAATTGGGATTCAATGTCATAGATATTTCCATGACGCTCAAAAAATTCACTTGATGCAAATGTTATCAAAAGCAATCCCATAGAGAGATTTGTTTCTTGATTGATTATCGGAAATGTGATTGCAATTTCTGGTTCATCATAAAGAAGTGTGTTAATTGACAAAATTTTTGGTTCTAACTCTATGATTTGTTTTTCTGAATCAATTAGTGATGATAATCCCTTAACGGTAGCTCCAACAAATGAATTATGAGTTTGGCTAACTTGTGATAAAACTATGAAATTTTCATCAAGGGCTAAAATTTGTGCAGTTGGAGAAATAGAATTTAGTCGATTAAATGTTTGCGCCATTAATTGATTTGATGCTACAGTTCCAAGATCATTTTGTAGTTCATTTGTTCTAGATAGTATATCGAGTTCAAATATTATTAATTCTAATTCAGAACTAATATTTTTAGAAATAGATTTTGCAATAATTTCTTGAATTTCAATGTGATTTTCAATTATAGCTGTTTTGATATTTTCCTCCTCTATACTGTAAATTTTTATTGTWACWGCAATCAATAKGGCAATAATTGCAAATGTTAGCAAATACCACATCCATTTTTTTTTATTTGAAGTTAGTTCCAAATCAATCTCCTAATTTATCCCCACAATATTTGGATTTATTTCTAATTATTGTTGATTCCATAGTTTTATGCGTATAATCAATTAAAACCCAATTAGCAATTCACAACAAGTCTGATTTCTGNAACATATCTAGAGTGGATGATAATTCATTTAGTAATTGTTCTTTTTCAAGAGGAATAGGTTTTGAGAAAATTATTGGAAAGGTAATTGTAAGCATGTCTTGATCAGTATGAGAAATTCTTACAGAGTGTATTGTTGAATTTATTTCAGATAAGAAATTTTTCCACTTTTTTAGATGCTCAGATACTCTAGTTACATTTTGCTCCACGTATAAAATATCAGTTTCCAAATCDGTATCAAACAAACGGAATTTTACTAATGGAATCATCAACATTCCGCCCAAAATAGGATCATGGTTTTTTTGCATAGATAAAATTATTTCAGCAGAGTTATCTTTTGGAAAAATATTTCCATAATCAGGATCAAAGTAACCTGCAATCAGTTTTTTAGAATCAAATATACGATAATATTCTTCATCAGATTCTATTTTCCACAATAATTAGAAAATTATTGATGAATAAATAAACGATTAATCAAAGACAATTAAATAAACAAAGATGTAATAAAAAAAGAATGGCTATTTCAAAAGAAAACAAAGRTTTCATCGATAGTTTAATTGATTATTACATTAGTGAATCACAATCATACAAACAAATTGCAGAGAATTTTGTGCCAGARATAGAATCARTTCCAGATACAGCATTTGGAATAATTACAGGATGTGTGTATTCYGGATTTTTACAAGCACTMCAAAATCAACAACTAGCCCCAAGTTTAGARGATATRCGRGAATTTAATCAAATAATAAAAGAGCGKGCCCCATTAATTAAAAAATCRATTTTAGAGGYCAATATACTACTAACAGATGAAAAAATACCAAAAARTGAATCWRATAAYAAYATMRAAGATAGTTCTAAATTAGAATAGRYAATTTGAGAAAAATAATTTGCATNAAAYCAATACAGTTTAATTTCAATCAAAAATGATGTCAATCATGAAAATTGATGGGAGTAAAATCATATTCTTTTTTGGYGTACTRTCATCAGTGGTATTAGCATCAGTGGTATTRTTTTTTTCAATTCGTTAAAGATAAATCATCGAGAAAATTTAGTAATATATTGTCAGCAACAAATGAATTCAGAGTTACACAAATAGTGGATAACGGTAAAATGATACAATTGACATTAATTGAAAATGTCACAACTGAACCAATTTCACAAAAACAGATGATAATAGAGAATGTCTCAAAAAAACTAGATTCTGAAACCAAAGAACAAGTAATGCCATTATTAGAGGCAATACTTCAAGCACAGCCAACTGTGAATATTAAAACATATCAACAAACACAAATGACAATGGCAATGCCAAGATCAAGATATGAGTATATTGGAAGACCTCAAGTTGGAAATATTCTTTCAATAGATTTGAAAAAAATTTAGATGYTAGAATTTATCTCATCAAGTGYATGTAATGGTAATGAACATGAAAAATCCTTACACACAAAAACTGTAGTTTTTGATTCAAATGTTTTTCCAGCAAAAAATGGATATTCAGATAATTTTTGTAATTGAGTGGAATCATTAATTGTCACTCTAAAAGAATTTGGCAAATATTTTATCAATAGAGATTTACAAATATCAGAATTTTCTTGATTGATGATAGTAATCTCTAAAGGTTTTTCCAAGTAGATTGCAAGTGTATTGAGTAAATATCCAAATCCAAAAGGATTTTCTGCAGCCATTTGTGCCTGAGATTCCAAAATTTTCAAAGCAATATCAAGGAATTTTTGCTCATGCAAAAGATGATACAATCTAAGCATTACAAATGCTGAAACAGAATTTCCAGAAGGTAGTGACAAGTCATAGTTACTTTTTGGTCTGATGATTAATTTTTCATGGTCATCAGATGTCATAAAGAAATTATCATTTTTAACATCCCAAAAGTGATCAATTAAATGAGTACCAAGTTTTGATGCTAGTTTAAGATATTTTAATTCGGGTTCAATTTCAAATACATCAAGTAATGCATTTACAAAATATGAATAATCCTCAAGATATCCATCAATTTTTGCAGTTTTATTTTTGTAAGTACGTAATAGTTTATCACCATCAAAAAGATTTTCTTCAATGAATGAAATACAAGTTTTTGCAGCATCAAGATATTTTACATCACCAGTAACACGATATCCCTTTGCAAATGCTGTAATCATTAATGAATTCCATGAAACCAAAATCTTGTCATCTAGTCCTGGAGAAATTCTATTTGAGCGAACTTTTAATAATTTTTCAGAAGAAACCTTTAGAATATCTCTCACCTTTTCTTCTGTACTTCCAAAATTAAAGGCGACATTTGTAATGTTTAGATTATTACATAAAATGGTATTTCCCTCCCAATTACCACCATCAGTTACATCATAAAATAAACAAAAGATATCAGCATCATCGCCTAAAATTTCTTTAATTTCTTTTTTAGTCCAGACATAAAATTTACCCTCAACACCTTCTGAATCTGCATCATATGCGGAATAAAATCCACCTTCAGGAGAAGTCATTTCACGTAAAACAAAGTCAAGTGTTTTTTGYAAAACTTCAAGATAGAAAGAATCATTTGTTATTTGATATGCCTCAGCATAATTTACTGGAATCAATGCATTGTCATAAAGCATTTTTTCAAAATGAGGAACAAGCCATTTTGCATCAGTTGAATATCTGTGAAAGCCACCTCCGATTTGATCAAAAATTCCACCATATGCCATTTTTTTGAGAGTTTTGAGCCCAAATTCAGTGAATTTTGAGTGTCCTGAAAGTTTTGCATAATTAAACAAAAATGAAACATTTGCAGCATTAGGAAATTTTGGTGCAGAACCAAATCCACCATATGCTGAATCCCCTAATTGAAACAGATTCAATGCAGCTTCATCAAGTAGTACACGTTCTAATTTTGAGGGAACTGTAATTTTTTCTGCTTTTTGTAAAGTGCTTAGAAATTTTTCTGCGGATTTTTCAATATCTTTTGGTTTTTCAATCCAAGCTTGTGAGAGTTGTCTGCAAATACTTCCAAATCCTGGACGACCATACGAATCCAATACTGGAAAGTATGTTCCAGCATAGAATGGTTTTTGATCAGGTGTAAGAAAAATACTCAAAGGCCAACCACCCTGACCTGTTGCTATCTGACAGACTTTTTGATAGATATCATCAATGTCAGGTCTTTCTTCTCTGTCAACTTTGATGTTTACAAAATTTTCATTCATAAATTCGGCAACATCATCATTTTCAAATGATTCATGTGCCATCACATGACACCAATGACATGCACTATATCCAATACTTAGAAAAATTGGTTTATTTTCATCTTTAGCTTTTTTTAATGCTTCATCATTCCAACCATACCAATCAACAGGGTTGTTTTTGTGTTGAAGTAAGTATGGACTTGTTTCAGAAGATAGATGATTCTCAACCATGGTTAATCAGATTCATTTGAATATTTGTACTTAGAGTTAACCCCAGATTCCTCGTCCTTCAGTTAATTCATAAATTCTGACATTAATTTTTTTTAATAATTTTTCTTTAGATTTATGAGCTTTTTTATCATGAGAATAGTCTTTTTTTTCAAGTAATACAGATAGTCGACTAAGTTGATCTAGTGAAAGGGTTTTGAATTCATTTTTAGAACTTGAAACAAGTTTCAATAGATTTACTCTTTCTTTATCCTCATCAGTAATTTTAGTCATAATATAGTTGAGAATTAGTCCCTTATTTTTCTAATGTAGACCAAAAAAGTCTCATTATACAATTGTCGCATTAAAAAGATAAAGCTACTTTTTCGTATGGCTTTATTTTTCTAATGAGAGAATCTTAAAATTTAGTGATAATTTTTTGTAATTATGGAAAAAATGCGYGCAATGGTACTCTCAGAATGYGCAAAAATTGAAACAAATCCATTGAAATTAACCCAAATTGATAGGCATGAAATTAAACGACCAAAYGAAATTTTGATAAAAATTGAGGCATGYGGAGTATGTCACTCACAGMTTCATGGAATTGAGGGAGACTGGCTWGACATTGGAATTCCRCCATCACTMCCAACAGTTCCAGGCCATGAAGTAGTTGGTAAAATAATTGAAATYGGAGATGCAGTTACAAAATTCAAAGTAGGAGACAGAGCAGGGATTACACCACTCCTTGAAGCATGTCAAAAATGCCAGTACTGTAAAGAGGGRAAAGAGTATCTTTGCGAATCATCAATAATTWYWGGAGAATCTTTCAAAGGAGGATACACAGAATACATTACAGTTACAGAAGATTTTGCAACCAAAGTTCCTGATTCTATGAAAGCAGAATATGCTGCACCATTATTTTGTGCAGGAATTACAGCATACAAAGCAGTAAAAGCAGCAGAACCAAAACAAGATAAAAAAATTGGGATTTTTGGAATTGGTGGAGTAGGACATATGGCAGTACAGTTTGCCAAAGTGGAGAATTGTAATGTAATTGCATTTTCTAGAACTCAAAGTCATCTTGATGTTGCAAAAAGATTGGGAGCAAATGATACGATGAAATTTTCAGAAAACCAAAAAGAATTTCTATCCTCACTTAAAGAAAAACATGGAACACTTGATGCAGCAATTGTTTTTGCACCAGCAGATATTGTTACAGAYACTGCAATAAAATCAGTCAAAAAAGGAGGACTRATTGTGATTGCAACAGTTGGAGAGAATCCAGCATTTAGTGCATTTGAAGAAAAGACAATTAGAGGAACGCTAATTGGCTCCACAAAAGACATGGAGCAAGTAATTAGAATTTGTGATGAAAAAAATATTGAAGTAATTACACAAGTATTTCCTTTAGAGAGTGCAAATGAGGCACTCAAAAAATTAAAAGATTCAGAAATTGAGGCAAGAGGAGTTTTAATTCCTTAATTTTTTTGGCTTAAATATCGGAGTAAATAATTTGCATTATGAATTGTAAAAGATGTCATCATACGGATGAAATACACATAGTAAATGAGAATAGTAGTTCGTTAATTAAGGCTGGAAAATGCCAAATTCCAAATTGTACATGTCAGCAATACGTAGATCCTATTCAAATAATTGATGAGGATTTACTGTAATAATTCATATATYAAAAAATTTTTAGAAAWATATGGATAAACACAAACCATCAGAAGAAATGATAAAAGATTTAGATAATATTTTATCAAAACTCAAYGCAATGGAAATTGTTGCATCAGATGATTATCAAAAAAGTTCAGTTAAAGTAATGAGGGCATTAGTTGARGGACAAATGCATTCAATCAATGAGTTTGGTCATTTGAAAAAAGCAATGGATTTGTTAATGTTACAAATCTTTGATGTTCAAAACAAATCTAAGAATTAAGTTTGGTATCACTAATCCCACAACCAGTGCAACGATAAAGTGTGGATTTTGCAAGAATTTTTTCTAATTTCATTTCTGCACCACAGCATGGACAAGAAAATTTTTCTGGTACTTTAGCAGGTCTTACAACATAATCAGGTTGTGGTTTAATGGTTTCATCAAAATTACAAACAGGTTTGTAACGATTTTTTATTTTATTGACAATATTTTGTCGGTATTCTTTACTGGATTCAAATAAAGGCAATATTGCAAGGTGTAATGATTTTTCTGAAACTGCATGTTGTGTCCAACATTTGAAATGTGTGTTTTTGGTAAAAAATGATACATCATCTGTTTTTTCACAATCTCCAACATACACAATGTCAAATTTGTCACGATCCCTAGACATTATCAGATATACCAATTTTTCCATAGGTGGGCCCCATTCATCAAGAGGAATAGGTCCAAGAAACTCATACTGGAGAATTTGAATACTCAATGAATCTATTTTTGATTACTTTCATTTCTTTCTTCCCAAAGCTCACTAACTGATGCTAATTTGATCGCAAAAATCARACTTGAAAAGATTAAATTCAAGAGTAATGGATTTTTTGTAAATGAAAGACCCTCACAATCATGCMCAAGTAGGATATTCTATGATTKTAGTGGCTGSWAGTTTAGCTGCAATAGGTATCATRKCAATATTTWTGGCAGAKGATGTACTCTTTKCAGATACTATTGCAAGAGACAATACAGCTCATTTCAACGAATGTAAAGAAARTGATTTCTTARMWGAAGGYTGTGAGAGATACTGGAATAGAATAAATAATGAAATCTCAGGAATTTATGTAGATTTACCCAAATAGTTAATATCCATTTCCAAAGTCTTCTAACATRTTTTGATTTTTTGTMAGTCTATTCATTGCATAAAATGCACCACCAACAATTCCTGCTTGATAAAAAGTATACAAGAAAACTCCAGATGATGTTGGATCAGATTTTGTGAAACTGAGTACAAGTATAGTAAAGAAAATAAATGTTCCAACAAAAGTTACCAATCTATTTAGAAATCCAGAATCCATTCCAACTATTCGTTTAGTAGCTGCTGCCATTAGTGCAATGCTTGAGATAATTAGAAAAGTTGCACCACCATTGTCAGTTACAAAAGAGCTTAGCCAGGGTAATAGTCCATTTTCTAAGATTGTAGTATCAGGCATTATACTACCTCCATTAATTGCAAAGTTTACAGAACTAAACATACCACCCATTACAAAGAAAAATAAGAAAATTTTTACAATTGATCGTTTTATTGGACTTCTAATTTCTGAAGGCTTTACTGCTCTCTCTGTAATTCTAACGCCATAAAGAAATCCTATTGCCATTGCAGGAAGAAACATTATGTTAATCAAAATTGGTGATTCTTTGTTTATTGCCTCAATCTGGGGATGAAAAATTAGAAATAAAATTATTGCAAGTGAAGCTGAGGCACCAAATAATATCAAACCTAGATGCTTATGCTCACTTGATTGATAGGATCCCTCCCAGTTGTACATTTTGTATAATATTGAAAAAATCATTAAAGACTGAGCCCAAAAATCATTTGGTCAAATTATCAATTTTAGCTAAACCAATTAGTCCAGATAACCATCCTTTTTCATGCCTAATCTTAATAAAATCTAGTACGGTAATCAAATTCAGGAATTAAAAAATTGGACATATCTATCAGAGTTACTACAGAAACTAAGAAGAAACTGCACAGGATTAAGGGTCAAATCGAGGTAAAAACAGGGGAACCATCTAGTCTAGCAGTAATCTTAGAATTAATGAAAAATTACAAAGGTCCCAAATCTCAAAAATGACTGAAGATGAAGATTGTGCAGAATGTGGAGATCCTGAATTTGATAAAGATGGAAATGAGACACATTTAGACGAAGAAGAATATGACCATGATTTTGAGGCTGAAGAACCAACTACTTTAGAAGATGTTAAAGAATTTGCAGATACAGTCAAATCACTTGTAGAAGCTGGAAAGGCAGTTAAAGAATTAACACGTCCGTCAAAAATAAATTATTCAGAACCAAGTATTGACAGATTCAAAACTACAGAGTCAAAAGTTTCAGATTTTAAAATATCAGATATTAAAATCACGCATCCAGAAGAAGAGTCTAAAAAAAGACATAAAGAAACTATCAAGTGGGCAAAGATTGGAATAGCTGTTGGAGCTATCATAGGAATAATAGCAATTGCTTCAAGTATGTTTTAGATTTACAATTTACGAAAAATGCTAATTAAGTTATATCAAACTATTTGGTAGATGAATGGGAGGAATTGATTTTAAATTATTATCTTTTCCAAAATCATTAAGTGCTTTAATCATAGTGAAAAATGGTTTTCCAGTTTCCCTCAATACTTCACTAAATTGATGTGGCATATTTCTCTGAATTACTGTTAAAGATTTAATCAACATTTTTGATGCAAGTAATACCATTACCTTCTTTTCATCTTCTGAAGGTTCATCACTCCATTCATCTATCCCCATGTATTTGTCAATAATATTTCCAAACTCACCAGACCCAACAATTTGATGTTTGTATCTATCTTTTAGATTAGATAATAAAAAATCCAATAGTTTAAGATCATCTTTTGCTCTTTGGACTCCATAATTGTAAGACCTATCTTTTTTTGCAGTAGGGTAATCTTCAGGTCTATTGATTACTCCTAAATCATGTTTAGATAATTTCTGAGTATTATGAATCCAGGTATTGAATAGATCATTCTCATTATTTTCACGATTTATCTGCTTAATTTCCTCTTTAGTTAATTTAGGTTTAGCGACAACTTTAGGTACAGAATATGTCTCCTTTTCTTTCTTAGTTTTCTTTAATTTAGTCGTATTTTTCTTATTTCCTTGTCGATTTTTCATATACTTTATACTGTTTTCGACGTATATAACCTATCTTATCTTCATCAGATACATGAATGGTCAGATAAGCGAAGACACACTTGTTCGCATGGAGGGAAAACTAGGTAGGCCAATTCGAAGAGGTCTTGATAAAGCCATGAATGAAGTAATGGACAAATCAGAAACTCAAGAAATAGAATCTACTGAAACGCCTAAACCCGAAGAAGTAGATTGTCTGAGCGATTCAACAAGGGAGTGTTTGAACAATGACTAAGAAAAAGTCAGATGTTGAGGATTCCTCACTTTGTGCAATGGGTCTAACTGATCCCACTGAGAGAAAAGTTATGGCAACTGCAATGAAACAAGGTGAAGAACAAATTAACATTATTCGAAACTCACAAATCGAAAACGAGGAGGATTCAGATTGAGTCCTTCATTTTTTAATAAATTTCCAGATTTTCCAGACATACCAAGACCTTGGCCAGATAATGATGAGGGTTTTGATGATGAGTAATCAAATAGAATTAGGAGAAATCATCCCATATCATTTTGGTAAAAAATTAATGATTAGTTTAGATGAAAGATGGAATGAATATTTCACTTCAAAAAATATTTCTTTCAAAGTTGTAATTAATGATAATAAATTAATTTTAGTTGGTCCCAAAGTTTCAGGACCAACAAAATCACAAGTCACTAAACAGGGGATTTCTAATTTTGAATAGTTCTAAACATTATTTATTGAATATGGCTATTGGGGGTAATCTCAATGGGTAATGCGTATTCCTTTAGATGTCCAGTGGAAAACTGTACTCAGAATAAAACTCCTGTTTATGCAGATACCTCACAAGTAAAAACTCATTTGTTATACAAACATGATTACAAAGAATATCAAGAATCAGCATTTGAGCATAAATTAATTCCTTCAAAGATGTTTCGTTCTCAAATATTCTTTGTTAATCTTCTTGCAGATTACGGCAAAGTATTGGGAGCTCAAGCTTGATTCAAAGTCAATGTTATCACTATCATCACAGTAGATGTTTAGGAACTAAGGGATGTGAATGTAATTGTCATAAACAGGAGTCTACAGAATGACATTAGAAAAGAAAACCTATACTGATTCTGCAATGTCTGATGAAATCAAAGAATTCTTTAACCGATTCAAAGAAAATAATTCTTACAAGTATATTGAATTAATTGATTCTCAAATTATCCAGAATAAAGTAATTGAGATTGATTACAATGAATTTACTGATGAAGTTAAAGGGATGTTAGAAAATCAATCTAATGAAAAAATACATACTGCAATTTACCGAGCAATGGCAGAAACATTCCAAACTAGACATGGTAGTGGAGAATTAAATGAAATAATCACACAAGACATGATTAAATTTAAAATAATTAATTCAGACATATTAGAATTAAAAATATGGTCTAATCCTAAACTACCTGAATATGATTATCAAAAAATCACAAGTGAATTAGAAGAACCTGAATTATCAGAGTATGCAAAATCTATAATGAGTGATTATACTTTCAAAACTTTTGAAGATACTGATGAAGTATTATATTGTTCAAAAGGGGTCTATGAATTTTATGGAGAAGTATTAATCAAAAAAGAATGTCAAAAAATAATTCCAGAATGTACTAAACATCAAGTAAGTGAAATTATAGGGATTATTCAAAGAGAAACTTATACAAAACGTTCATTGTTCAATAATGATTTTTCAAAATTAGTTTTTGAAAACGGTATGTTTGAACGGAGTACAGGAAAATTATTAGAATATGATAAAGATTTTCTCACTACTATAAAATTCCCAATTAATTATGATTCTAAAGCTCGTTGTCCACGTTTTATTAAGTTCCTTAAAGGATGCCTTCATCCAGATTCAAAAGCCATTATCACAGTTATTGAAGAAATGGCAAATATTCTTTCATTTGATAACCTAAACCTTGAGATTTCAGGTATGTGGATAGGTGATGGAGCTAATGGAAAAAGTACTTGTTTGAAAATTATAGAGGGAATTTTAGGGAAAAAGAATTGCTCTCATGTATCAATTCATGCCATGCAGAATCAACGCTTTGCAACATCACAACTAGATGGAAAACCAGTTAATATTTACGCAGATATTTCAAACAGGGAATTAAATAATTTAGGATTATTCAAACAAATCATAAGTGGTGAAACTATATCAGTTGAAAAGAAAAACAAAGATGCGTTTGACCTTAATTCTTTTGCCAAACATTTCTTTTCAGCTAATGAAATGCCAGATATTAAAGATAATTCGGATGGTGCATTTAGAAGAATTTATGTTACAAAATGGGAAAACCAATTTTTAGCAGGGGTTAATAGAATTGAAAATCTTGCCGAAATAATTCTTGAGAAAGAAAAATCTGGAATATTTAATTTAATGTTAGAAAATTATAAGACAATTCAAAAAAATAAAGGCTTTCGTTACAAGCAAAGTATAGCCAAAGTAAGAGAAATTATCAAATTAGAATCTGACAAACTACTTGAATTTATCAATGAAACATTAGTCAAAGACCCTAATGGATACATCATCAAAGACCAAATGTATGAAATTAATGTCAAATATTGTAATTTTCATTCTTATGAAGTATATACAAAACAAAAATTTGGAGCCAATTTGCCAACCTATGGAATTCATGATGATGTTAGAAAAATAAATGGTAAAACTAAACGAGTATGGTTTGGTTATGTATGGAATGATAAATCTGAATGGGTCAAAGGAAACGTAAGCGGATTAATAAAATACATTTAGAAAGTTACGAAGGTTACAGAAGTTACAGTGTTTTCATACACCCATTATATGGTATATGGTAATTCATAGTTTTGGGAGCTGTAAAAGGGCGTAACCTTTGTAACCTTTGTAACCTTTTTTGTTCTTATAATTTTCAATAGCCGTATTTCTTATCTAATGTAAATACACTAAACACAGTGAACACAATGAACACGTACAATAACACTCCTGTAAATACAGGTAACACAACAAACACAAAACAACACTTGTGTTTTACAAATTCTTTAAGAGGTTTGAAAAATTGAAAACTAAAACAGCTTCTGTAAGATTACCTCAAAATATGTATGAAGAAATTGATAATGTCTGTGATGGTATAGGTTGTACTAGAAATGATTGGATTAAAGACACGTTAAAAGATAAACTTAGAACACAGATTAATGAAAATCCCCAGGACTTACAGATTAAAGTTGAAGATGTTGAAAGACCAAAGCCAACAGTAACGATAATTGATGATGAAAAACCAAGAAGCGAGGGAATAATCACACGTGTCAGTTATGATGATGGGGAAACTTGGGATGATATTCCAGAATTGAGAAACGTTACAGTTTCAGATTGAGAGTTTAGAATCAAACACGTACTAAATGAGATCTATGTTTTGATTTAAACAGGTTCTGTCAAGCCCACGGTTGGCATTCTATGCGTAAAGAATCGGTTGACGGTAATTTAGGCGGCGCCGCGCCTTGAAACACGCTTGTTTCAAAAATACGTACTTTTTACGTATTATACGTCGTCCACCCCCAATCCCCCCTAGGTATGGGTATGCCTATGAACTGGAATGTTTGAGAGTGTGTACCTGTTCATAACAAAAGATTATAACGTTATTTTGTTATCATAACAACATGGAAACAACATCTCTAGAAAAAGAAATCTTACATCTAGAAGGAAATGATGCAAAAGATTTTCTAGAATATATGAATAGAGAAAGAACAAACGAAGAGATTGCCTCATACAAAGAAGCTGACGTATTCTATAAGAGTAAGTGTAAACTCTAAACCTCGTGGCAGATCCAATAAATCATGACTTGTTAGATTTTGATATTATATCTAATGAATCCGAGTTATCTATAATCGACGTTGAAGAAGAAGATGAATTAGATACATTAGGTGTAAGAGATTTTCTTACGACTCTTGCTATTGTTTATAAAAAAAATTATCTTACAAGTATCTGGAAAGTTAGTTATGAAAAAGAAATAATTGCATTTTTTACAATTTCTATGAACAGTGTGGGATTACCAATCATTCCAACGGAAAAACAAACTTTTAAGATAAAAGGACGTTACCCCGCCGTTTTATTGGGTCAAATGTGGGTGAATAAAAAATTTCGTGGCAGACATGTATCTTATTGGATTTCTCAATATGTTAAAGGACTGGCTAGAAGAATCAACCCTAGCATAGCTTGTAGTTGTATTGTATTACAAACCGACAAAGATGAACGAAAAATCAGGGCGTATAAAAGAGCTAATTTTTTACCATCACAAGAAAGTGATGGAAAGATATGGATGTATCAAAGTACCTTTTGATTA
Organism: Nitrososphaerota archaeon; assembly: GCA_002317795.1. Taxonomy (GTDB): domain Archaea; phylum Thermoproteota; class Nitrososphaeria; order Nitrososphaerales; family Nitrosopumilaceae; genus Nitrosopumilus. The sequence continues at coordinate 15,213 of NVWC01000010.1, read as the reverse complement.
TACTTACTTGCATTACGAATTAATGAATCAATTTTATTTTGTCTTTAATATCTGTCAATTCTTTAAACCATATTCTTTTTCTAACTGCATTTAGATTCTAAACTTTCTTTTCTTTTCAAAAATTCCAAGAATGCAGGGTCCTTTTGTCTCAAATATCTCTCAAATGCATCATACTTTTCAATAATATCAGTCTGTTTATTCTGAATGTTTTCTAAACTCTTTTCAATTTTTGTATAATCAGATATGATAAGATAAGATTCTGCTTTTTTGTATAAACTAGATTGTTGTTTCTCAGATAGGGCATAATAGGTATCAAGATATTCATGATGACCCATCAAAGCATGAGCAAAATTTGAGCCTGAAATATTACTCACTTGAGTATAGAAAAACTCTCTAAAGGCATGAAAATGGATTACACGTCTGCCATTTCTAGCCAACCTGTTTAATTCAGGTACTTTGATGAGTTTTCTAATCAATGCCTTTTGAAGTAAGATTGCCTCTGAAAGTTGTTCTTCGGGATTAGGTAATCGGTTATCACGGTCTCTTATTCTGTTAGTTCTTCCAAAAATTCTAAGCATTTGTAATTTCTTATTTGGGCTATCTTCTCGCCATCCAAAGAATCTTTGAAGATAATCTTGTAATGCTTCACTAGCTTCTTTTGAGATGTATGTTTCTCTATCTTCTCCACTCTTTGATGTTTCAGCTCTTACGTTAATTTTAACGGGGTCTGAATTAAATTCAATATCTGCTAGTGTTAATCCTGATATTTCCCCTACTCTCATACCACTAGATACAGCAACTAATACAGCAGTTTGTAATTTTGTGTCTAGATTATGAAGTAGTTTTATCAAAATCTCTTTTGTTAAAGCCTCTTTTTTTAGTCGTCTTACTTTTGGTAATTTAACAATCTGTTTGCATTTTTCTGCAAAAACATCAATGCCCATGAATGAAAAATATCCCTTTACAACTGACAACCAATTTCTAATTGTTTTGGGTTTGATGGATTTCTTATCTAAAAATATCACATATTCACTTAGAATGTGGTAAATATCGATTTCTTTATTCTCAATTCTAAAAGCTAACTGTACTTCATCACAGTTGTATTTGTCTTTGAGAAAGATTCTAAATCCATTTTTAATGCCTGTTATTGCAGTTCTATACGACTTTACTGAACTAACACTATGAGACTGTAAGTATATTGAATCCAAGTAATCATTAAGCACTTGTTCAGCAGATTTTTCTTTAATTCGTAAACTCATGCTGTATAATTCGAAACAGTGTATTTAGGGAATATGGCTATCTTACCTAATAGCTCTAGTTAATCAATTCTCTTTACCCTTTTTAGGACTAGTCTGTAAGATATTTCATGAAAATAGGCTTTACAGTAAGCATCATTGGAACAATTATTTTGATTCTAGGAATAATATTTTATCTGCAGGGATTGTCAATTGTTGGGCCAGAATCATCTTTCATGTATTCTAATCCAGAATGGATCACATATGGATTTGAAATAATTATTGTGGGAATCATAATTATAGGAGTAGGATCTGGAATTAAAATTATTAAAAAAAGTTAGTTTGTAACACGAAGTGTAATGGTACTTCGAATTTTTTGTAGTTTTCTAATTTTAGATGTTATAATTTCATTCATTTCTATAGAGGTGTCTGTAACAAATTCTGCAACAATATCATAACTACCAAAAGTAATCAAACAATTTTTTATTTCAGGAATTTCAATTAATTTTGAACAAAGTGATTGTTCTTCTCCAATTTCACAGCTAATTAACATGAAAGCTTTTTCCATCTAAATCGTATTATCTTAAGACAAAGACTAACTTAAAGACATCTAAGAAATTTTTATTCCATAATAGATCTCAAAAACCAGCAATCATCGGATCATCAGGTTTCATAATTTCTCTTAACAAAATTGTTGCAAAAGAACCACGAGACAAAGTAAACTCTGCCACATCATCATGTGAAAAATAGTTAGTACAATGAATTGCAGCTTGTCTAAAGCCACCCTCGTTGCTGACTTCTTGCATTTCTTTTATGAAGAAGTTTTTTGGAGCGATCTCCTCTTCTTGTAAAATTTTTGATATTTGATAATCAAATCTTGTTTTTTTGTAATAAGAATAACCAACAAATGGTAATGCCAGATATTGATCCATCCCTTTCACATATTTTCCAATTATTCCTTTAAAATCAAAACAGATATCACCAGATTCTGCCTCAAAGAGGTTTTCACCATCAGAAAATGCAGAACTTAATGACTGATTAAAGATAAACGACTGATAAGCCTGAATGTAAAATCTCCTCAAAGATAATGGAATAGCATGAATTGCCCTAAGTGGATCACCATGATCAATCATTTCTTCTAAAACAATTCTTTCAATATCCATTTGGTATGGGACTTGGTCAAAATATTTTTTATAATTTGCAGGATCAATCAATTTTTCTCGAATCTCAGTGTTTTCYTTAGAGTCATAACTTGAGGTAAATGATAAAACCAAATCAACWGCATTTTTGAAATCTCTTTGCAGAATTGCTTTACCAATAAGATGAGTTACAGGTCTTTTTGAGCCAAAACGTTGGTADCCATAAAAATTTAGAGTTTTCTCATAATCAACAAAAGAAGATAAATCATTTGTGGADTYAKTGATTTTAATTTTAAARTGRTTTCCTATCATGTCTTTTTTTGACAATGGTTTTTTTACATTTCCAATTTTTTCAAGTGAATATTTTTCAGTAGAAAAAGAATCAACACCTCGTCCTTTATTTCCAGCACAAACAAATTGCTCAGTTACTGCAGATGCATCTTTTAATCCGAGTGCTTTTAGTCTAAGTCCTTTCTTCTTAAAAATATCAGATAGGGCATGGTTAGTGTCAATCTTTTTCTTTTTTAGTTTGTATACAGCATAACCATCGTTCTCACCAATAGAGTTTTTTGCTTTTTCAGAAATTCGTTCACTCACGTAAAAATCTTCAGGTTCAATTCGAATTTTTCCACCTATTCCCTTAAAGTTTGTACTATAAACTGAAATTCCAATTAAAGAATCTAAATGTGGAATCACTCTATTGTCACAGTAACATATTTGCTAATTGCAACATCAGAGGATTGAACACCAAGAAGAATTTTGTATATTCCAGGAACTGCATCATCAGTAGTTGAAATAGTAGTATGAATTGGTCTAGGATTATCAGAATCTAATTGGAATGATTCAGGAGTATTCATTTCAAGTTCAATATTCAAAAAATTATGCGTAGTTTCAAGAATCAGTGAAACACCCAAATTATTTTCAGATGTAGGATATACGATAAAATTGAGATGTTGTGATTCACCAGAATTCATCACAATAGATGAAGTTTCTAGTTGAATTTCAAGAGGTAATGGAATTGAAGTGTCTACTACACCAATATTGTTTTCTACCCATTCAGTAAACCAAATTTTTTCCCCATCTATAGCAAAATCAAAAACTTGAGCTAAACCACAGTCAGCTATCATCATTCCAGTTCCAGGATCACAGTCGCCCCAATTTGGATTCTTTGATGGGATTTGATATTCTACAAGTGATTGTAATTTTGGATCCATTACAGAAATATTATTTGCAGTTTGTTCATTGAAAACAAGACGTCCTTGATCATCAGTATCAATCCAATAAGGTCTAGAAATAGGAGATTTTATAATTCCTGTTTGATTTCCATACGTACTAAGTAATGGATCTGCTGTAACGTATTGAATGAATTTTTCAGTCAAAGGATCAAAACTAAAAAATGATGATGATGTKGTATCAGCTAACCAAATTTTACCRTCATCAGTTACTGTAGCTCCATTTGGTGTAAGTAATGCTMKTGGTAATTGATAAACHTCAACAAAATCAAGTAATGGRAGATATTKTTCACCAGATTTTVTTACAGAATCAAGATAGBCKWTTTGATTRAATTTAACYAAAACTCCRCCTTGTTGGAATAACCAATTTGTAAACCAAATGTTATCATTTGCATCAACTGTAAAATCTGCAGTTACAGAATCATCAACAGGGGATGGAATACTTAGATAATTTACTTCCTCATCKGATTGACTTGGATCAAGTAATGTGAKTTTGTTTCCTGTAAAATCATTAATAATTATTTGAGAACCATCAATTTTGAGTCGTTGCGGTAAAGCATCASCATCAGTTGGATATGCTAATCGAGTGTATTCTTCATCAATAGTTGAAAACTTCCATACAGAATCATATGTTTCATCAGTATACCAAACAGAACCATCAGGTGCATAATCAATTCCCCACATCATAGAACGAGCACCTGGAGGCCATGTAGGATTATCATATTCAGTAAATGTTTCAGTTGTAGGATTAAATTTTCCCAGATTTCCAGTATTAGTTTCAGTAAACCAAACATTTCCATCATAGTCAGCTACAATTGCTAATGGATTTGTACACACTGTCGGAATGGAATATTCTTTTACATACTTTGTAGACTTCGCAATACTCGAACCACAAAATTGATCACGTTGGTTATCAGGAAAGTTATCAGCTGGAGTTCCAGTTATTGTAACATCAAGATCAACTTCAGGTGGTGGTGACATCATACTTTGTAACCCAAAACCAGAGGTTACCATAATTCCACCAAAAAATATGACCACGAAAAGTCCCTTTTTCTTCATATCTGAAAAAATATTGAGCCGGGTTATATCTTATTCCAAGAAAGAATTATYACAATAATTTTAGATCTCTAGTGATTTTATCAATGAGATTTTCAGGTGCAGGTCCAATTGAAATGCAAGTTGTAGTTCCAGGWGATATCTGAGTATGACCAGCATCTGTAACTTCAGACCAAGGGAGATTCAAATCAATTGCATGACGTTTGACTTCTTGTAAATTTTTGAGACCTGGTACTTTGAGAACGATTTTCTCTTGYCCTCCCCACCATTCTTCAAACCATTCAGGATGTGATTTTCGTACATGTTCGGCTCCAAGAACACAAGCATGACCCACCTGTGCTGCAATCTTTCCTTTTCCCATACCAAGATCAGCCCTTACAACTATCACCTGTTTGATATCGCCCATACCGTAATCAAATACAGGCATAATGAAAAACTTTGGAATTAAATAAGTTGGTTTTGCGAGCTTATTTTTTTAGCGATCTAGATCAAATTTAGCATAATTTCGCTCAGATGGTTTTGTCAAATCAGTTCAACACCCTACTCTGTTGTTAGTACCAAATATTACCCAAAAACTCACAGACAAGGAAATTATCTATTTAGCAGAAGTTATAGAAAAAGATACATTTTCTGACATACTTAATTTCATGAAAGGAGAATACACAGTTGAGGATTTTATAGAAATTCTTCGTACATGGCTTAATGTTGCATGGATGCAACACCATATAGAAAAGAATGAAGATACGGTAATCTTTAAAATTCAACATGATTTGGGGAAAAGCTGGTCACTATACGTGAAAACATTGGCTACTGAACTATTCTATGATATTTTAGGAAAAAAATTAGAAGTAATAATTACTAAAACCACCTTAAAACTAGTATTCCCTACAAAATAATTCTACTAAAACCACCTAAATAATCCTAAAATGTTTTTATTTATTCTTGAACTTGCTCTATTTCCCATTGGTCATTTATCCATAATCCCACTACACTGACTTGTAATCTCCAGGATTTTACAATATTAATTGATTTTTCTTGTTGAGATTCTAATTCATGTGTTAATGCCTTTTACTTTATTACAAAAATATCTACTTCATGATTAAAATCAAGTTCACCAAAAAGTTCTTCATTTGCAAAAACTTTTTGGTCTACATCATTTTTTAATTGATTTATTCTTTCTTCAGAATAATTGGAACTTACTGCTAATTCATATTTTTGTATTGCTTCCACTACCATTCCTTCCGATTCAACTTTTGTAATTAATCAAAAAATCACGAACACTTTTCAGAATATATCGATTGCATAATCTCTACTAGGCTTATGAAACAGAGTATGACTAGATTCGTTTTACGGTTTGGATTATTTGTAATTGTATTCTATTTTTGGAGTTACGGGGTTTTGTTCTCAATACAAAATTACAACAAGGGCAATGTATTCCATCCCAATATATGAAAATGCCACATACCGAACACATCTTTTGCCCATATATGTATCGATTTATGCCATGAATTCTTTGTGCTTTGTGTTTAGTACAAATTCCTTTGCAAACCATGATGAATAGATATTGGAAAATACAATTTATGAATCTAGAGATCATGAAAAAAGGTCGTACAAAATTTTAAGAATATAGAATATTGTATTACTTACATAATTTACGTAATCTACCTAAGGATTATGAATTTAGAAAATAAAAAAGAAATACAATTACTCCATTATCAAAGGGTCAATTACACTAAATATAAAAAGTGAGAATAGATGATTTGTAGTTTTTCGCTATTCATTCCTATACCTACTTTTTTCTTTTTGGGGTATTGGAATCACTGAATCATTAGTCTCATTAATAACAAGTGTTGGATCAATCCCATCTTTTGTCAGAATAATTTTGGAGTTATTCTTTAATGATTCTTCTGTGACTTGTAGTTTTTTCAAAATTTGTGCATTCTCAATAAAGAATTCATTTGCAGCATTGTTTACAAGTTCAATGGCTTTAGCTTCACCCTCTGCAACTAATTCTTGAGATTCTTTTCTCCCTCTTGCTTCAAGTATCATTGCCTCTCGTCGTCCCTCAGCCATTTTGATATTGGCTTTTTTCTCTCCATCTGCTTTTGTTTCTGTTGCAATTGCAAAGTTAACTGCACTTTGTTTGTCATTTTCTGCTTTGATGACCATATTCATTGTCTCCTGAACATCGGGAGGAGGAGTAATTTCTTTGACTTCTACTCTAACGATTTCTAGTCCCCATTTTTCAGCCTCTTTACTCATAGAATCAAAAACTGCCTGATTCAATGATGTACGGTCAGAATTTACAACCTTAAACTCCTTGTCACCAATAATACTTCTAAGAGTTGTTTTTGCTAATTGCACAATCTGATATTCATAATCATTTACAGAGTAAAGTGATTTCTTTAGACTTGCCTCATCAGATCCTACTTTGTAATAAATTTGTGCGTCTACTGAACAATTTAGATTATCTCTTGTGATGACAAATTGTTTTTCAACATCTACTAAGGTATCCGTAATATTTACAGAATACAATTTTTGAATAATTGGAATCACAAAAATAATTCCTGAACTTTTAAACGATGTGAATTTTCCTAATGTTTCTACTGCGGCTCTATGTGTTGGTCTGATAATTCTCAGTCCGGACAAAAATGTGATTCCTCCAAAAATGGCAATTACAATTATAGCTATCAGATATGTTTCCATGTGTATCCACAAATACGTCTAGAGTTAAAAATGTCTCTACTTTTCAGGTCTTACCGTTTAATTTAGTTGTCATATATGACAACTTTGCACATGTTTTTGTAATGTATCAAAATCATCAAATTCTTTATTGCATAATTTACATAATTCTTTTTTCAATGAATCGCAATTACATCCAATAGATAAATATATGCCACATATTTTGCAAAGCAATTCATTTGTCAAATTGTATCTACTGCCTTACATTTATTTGAGCAGTAGTCATATTGTGTACTACTGGAAATATCTGAATCGTGAAATCTTCCACTGGTGATGCAAATCTTTTTCATGTATTTGATTTCATGTTACTACCCTTATACCATACTGAAGAGTTTGACAATTTGTTTTTCATTTGTCATCTTAGATATATCCCATGTTTTTTACATGTTCTAATTCTGATTGAATCCCTAAGATTTTTCCAAGTAGTTTTAACTGAATTACAGTCAGTCCAAGCACAAGTTGATAGTAATTGACTTTCCTTATTAGCCGTTAAATCAGTTGTTTGATTCAAAAACTTGAGATTCACGGTCACATTTACAAACGTAAGAAGATGAATTTGGACTAGACATTCCTATTCTCCCTACTAATACTAAATTAATTTTTGGAAATTAGTGCAAAATGTAGGGGACACTATAACCTCGCACAACTTGTGCTGGGGTAAAGACAGAGGATGTTCATTTGACCTTTTCTTACTCTAATTCTAGAAATTTGTAAAGACAGAGGATGTTCATTTGACCTTTTTAGATGAAAACATGATTTTAAAATTGGATAAATTTTAGTTATAATATGATGATTATAAATTGTAATTTTTTCAAAAGGAAAAAATTGAATATCAATCATTGATACAAATCAAATTTCTTTTTACAATTTCTGCAAAATCGCTGTTTAGTTTTTTTACTTTCTGTGCCTAAATGGGAGCCACACCTGTCGCATTTTTCTTTAATCATTATTTTTCTAATTTCTAGTAGAATGTTTTCATCCTTTATGAATGCAGTATAATTCCGATTATTAGTAAATTTTTCTTTATGTCGTACATAGAAAAGCAAGTGTATTCTAGACTGTTCAATGGCAAAAAGAACAAAAGCTCAACGTAGTGCTTCAGCAAAAAAAGGTGTTCTCACTAGGAAAAGAAACGCAGCTGCAAAAAAAGGTTCCAAAAGTACAAAGAAACGTTAGAACCTATTTTCCTTTTTTATTCAAATTAACATCTGATACAACTCTCAACATCTTATGCAAACGGGGGTTGAATTTTAGTAAAGGATCAACTTTTCTTCCCCTGTCTTCTTTTCTCATCACACTAAGAAAATACAAAGATGAATTTGATAAACAGTGTCCACAGACTAGTTGTAGAATATCAAATTAAGCAACTAAAGAACGAACTCGCAAAATTTGAGGAATAATTCTTCCTCTTTTTTATTTCAACAAAACAACTTCGCATTATAATTTTGATTAGGGTAACTTTTAGTGACTAGAAAGTGGTTGAATCCCCGTGATGTGAAATCAAACATTATTCTTTTACCAAAAATGGTTTAAGTCTCTTAGGAATTGAGCCAAAATGTGTACATATTTTTAATAAAATAAGTGCACGTTAGAGCATCGAACCAATTCATCAAATCTCTATGGGTGAATTGAAAACATGTAATTTTAAAAATTTGTTCTAAAATAAAGTTTCAAATAGACATTTTCTATGATTCCATTTAATCATATTACCGTGATTAGCCGTTAGTTATGACTTGAAATGACAGTTTTGTCTTCCAAAGATATTTTTAATTAGACTCTTTTTGATTTTGTTTTAATTAGATATTATAATTTTTGAAAAGCCAAATTGTAAACCCACTTTTTAGGGTTGAAAAAATACATTAGTTTTTTCAGAGTTTGACTTTTGTAATTATTTTTTTACATGTTGGAATTGTGATTATCTTGGAACCAAATGAGCAGTTAGTATTACTACAAAAATATTGTAACTATCCAATATGTGATGTCAAGATGTCATAACCAAACTTTATTTAGGAATATTTGTGGCATCATCATCATCAATTTCTGAATTTTCAATTGGAATACCAATTACACAGATATCTCTTGAGGGCACACCACCTTTCTCAATACATTTCCTATCTTCAATAATGTCATTAAATGTGACAACCCCAATCACTATTGTAATCATAACAATGAGAATTAAAATAATTCTAGTTTTCATTTTCTATTCTCTAATGTGTGATGTTGATAAAATATTTTATTCATGCCTATTTCAAAAAGAGCCTACTCTTTATCATTAGAGGTTTTACCAATACAATGACAAAACCACTCCCAAGTATCAGAATAGACATTAATCCAAATTCTGGAACAACATTTACAGAAATCTCAGCATATTCCTCAGAATTATTTATCTTATCTAATTTTACTAGTACTGTTCCTGCATGTTCTTCTGTAAACACAAAATCTTCAAAATATCCGCCTGCAGGGGCAATTCCAGAATTTCTAAAAATACCCCCACCATCTTTGATTAGAACAAATTCGTAATAGGCATCATAAACTGGAATTTTACTATTCTTTTCATATATTGTAAAGATAAATTCTGATTCCTCATCAGGGGGAAGATCTACAGGAATCCATGTGAGTGCAACATCATAGTTACCTTCTTGTCCATCAGTTCTTTGACTTGGAATTGTTATTGGGAATTTTAGAATTGGAGCATTTACAACAAAAACAAATTCTGTTTGGGCAAATTTGTTTGAAGCAATGTTCTCTATTACTATCTTAACAGAACCCTCATGAGACTCATCAAAGATAAATTGAAATGCATTTACTTCTGATTCTATATTTTTGACACCAACAATAGTTTTCTCAAAAAGGATTTTACTATTTTGTATTAACGATACATGAAAAGGGATTTGTTTTACTATTTTATATGGCACAAATGTATCCTCGATTTTAATTTCAAAAATAATTGGCGTACCCCAAATGAGATTGTTAGGTTTCCAACTCAAATTTACATTATATTCGCCATTAGTAGTTAAAGACACTAAAGGTAGATTTGTAGACAGATTTGGGAGAATCTCAAAAGTCATTTGTTCTAAATCATTTTTAAACTCTGGAAGGAATCTTTGTGGAATAATAACATGAATTATTCTTTCACTATCTATAGAATAATCATCGACTGTAATCAAAGAATCTGCGGCAAAAATATCATTTATTTTCAAATCATAATCATTTGTAATCCATGATGACATAGATTTTGGGATATGAATTTCCTCATGTATTACTGATACTTGGGAAATATTCTCATCAGACCATACAAAAGGCATTGAGAATTTCATGGAATCCGATGAAAAAGCAAATGAATCTATAATATCATAAAATGTGGTAATACTAATTTTGTAATCAGATTCTACCTCAAAATTGAATTTTTTTGGAATAGATAGTGATCCCTTAAAATGAACTGGATCTTGCAGATCATCTTCAAATGAATCAACAGGTTTTACAATAATATCAAAGTCATACAAACCCCCTTCTGAAAAAGTATTTTCGTTAACTATGATTTGATTTACCCCAAATTTAGTCATGGTATCAAATAGTTTATCCAATGTTTCATCTATGGTCAATTCCTCAACAGGTGAGAAAATTATTGAGAAAGTCCCTTCATCTATTCTAAAGTCATTTGAAAATAAAATTTCTCCATATTTTGATACTGTAAAATCAATTTTCATGTTGTGAAGATGTTCATCTGTTTCAACATCATAAATGGTCAGAGAAATTTGTTTTTCTTTGATATTTTCATCTGCTGTATTGGGACTGGATTTTAAGAAAATTGTTGAATTATAATTTCCGATCATCTGTGGAGGTAAAGTTTCACTCCCAATACCATGTCCAGAAACACTTGCTAGTAATGGAAACACTCCTACTATCAAACAAAAAATCAAAATTGTTTTCATTTTACCATCATTGTTTTTTGTACAAAAGATAGATTCCAGATAATATTATTGCAATTGCAATTATTTGGTAATGACTAATCTCTTCTTGTAAGAATAAAGATGCAAAGATAAGACCAAAAATAGAAGATGTTGAAAATATAATTATTGTTTTTATCGTTCCAATTCTCTTCAAGCCATGTAAAAATAGGAAGATGGATGCACCAAAACCCGCAATTCCTAAAAGTAGAATATTTGGAATTTGTTCTAGTTCTACATTGATAGGGATTTGAAGAATGAAAACCAGTAACAAAAGAATAGAACCACCAATTAGAGATTTTAATTGAACAATTCTTGCTACATCTAGTCTTGTGCTAAGGATTTTACTTAGATTGTTATCCAAAGCCCAAAACAACGTAGCAGCAATTATGAAAAGATTTCCTTTGTTTTGAATATCAAATATAGATGATGAAAATTCCATATCAGTAGTTACAATAATTACTCCAGCAATGACTAGTACCACTGCTAGATAGTTTACTGTTGAAAGTTTTTCTCGGAATAGTAAGATTGCAAGAAATACTGAAAAAATTATCTCACCATTTAGTAATACTGATGAATCTGAAGCAGTTGATTCTTCTAATCCTGTAAAAAATAGAACTGGACCTATTACTGCTCCAGTAATTGCTATGACTATTAACAACCCCTTATCTTTTAGTGAAATTTGGATTCGTTTTTTAGAAATTAGAGGTGTTGCAACCAATGATGCTAAAAAGTAAACAAATGATGCAAGCAGAATTGGGTGTAATTCAATTAGTGCAGGTTTTGCAACAGTAGATACTGTACCAAATAGAAGTGCAGCCAATATTGCAGAAACATATCCTAAGAAAATATGGTTTTCAGATATACGACTATTAAACAAATTACTAACCAATAAATTTTTTGAGATTTTTGCATCTATTTCTGATGGTAACTTCAGTTACTCCTGAAGCATCTGCTAAAGTTCTTTGTGTAACTTTCTCCAAAGTCACTAGACTAGCAAGGTATAATGCAGAGGCTGCCAAACCCATGGGTTCTTTTCCTGAAAGGATTCGTTCTTTTTCTGCTTGTTTTAGAATATTCATTGCATAGCGTTTTGTTTTTTCAGATAATTTGACAATACTTGCAATCTTTGCAATGCATGAAACTGAATCAATTATTGGCATTCTCAAGTCTAATTATTTTACTATCAATCTGTAACATCCAGATAATTCTTTTTTTGTAACGTTAATTGTACTTGAAACTTCTTTTAATGTTCTTGGTGTTTCTGTTTCACGACATGCCGCATATAATGAGGAWGCAATCATTGCAGTAATAGAACGACCTCTCACTAATTTTCGCTCTAGTACTTTTCTGTAAATATAAGCTGCTTTTTCAGATACACTATCAGATAAGGATAACTTTTCTTTCATTTTGAGTAGTTCACTTAGTGCTTGTTTGAGATTTTTATCTGTAGAAYTATGAGTAGTACTTCTACTGTCCAGTTTTCGGAGTTGACTCAGAGATGATTTCATGGATGAGGATAATGGCTTTCCTGATGCATCTTTGTTAATTGGATTAATTATACTACTAAGAGATGATTTCATGGATGAGGATAATGGCTTTCCTGATGCATCTTTGTTAATTGGATTAATTATACTACTAAGACCATTATCATGTCTAGTTAGTGATGTTCTATCACCAGTGCGCGATTTACTTACTGCACTATCTGAGAAAATTCTTTCAGAGCCATTATCTGAAATTTTTTCATCAATTACAAACCCACATTTTCCACAAAATACTTCTCCAGATACACCATCAGTGACTAGATTATGTTTTCCACATCTAGGACATTTTTCTTTATTTTGGAGTTGTTGCGACATGATATCAAAAAAGCAGTATTRTTTTGGATAAATAAACCATCAATTTCATTTATTGGTGGTGACAATCAATGCTGGTGTTGAAAAAACCTCGTTTAAAGAAATTTAAAATGGATTTTTAGAAATAGATCATGGTTACGTGCATTAAATGCTATCAAAAACATCATGAACAATGTGTGGGAAAAACAGGGTTATTTGACTGTGATTGTGAGATTTGTAAAAAATAGATTTCATGGTTTTTTGATCAAGTAATCAAACCCTTCCTCGACGGTAGGCAACTCATATTTTTCAATTTGTTCCCGGATTATCATTGAAGGAATTGATTTGTTTTCTAAAACTTTTCTATGTTYCAATCTTTGCCAAATMACATTCTCKGGAATAACAAARTAKACTCCCTTGATGRTGATTTTTTTTCCATATCTYKTTKCMATKTTKYTKWKKWWYRKRMYAAKAYWRSSWSKKWYWWCMRWRTSWMRAYKMRKYCYRTSMMYMRCMMAATTAATGTTATTTTTTATACAGTACTCTATATCATCGTAAAAGTATTTTGTAAATCTCTTAAAGACACCAGTTGATTGCGACATGTTAAATGAATTATCATAACTTATTCCAAGTGTGTTTGCTTGCTCTTCTACATATTTGTCTGTGGAACAAATTACATGATTCAATGTTTTAGCATGAGTTGATTTGCCACTAGCACTTGAGCCAACTAATATTGTTGTCAACATTTTTTATCAATACTATAAACATTCAATATAAAAACACCATTTGGTAATTTGTATAGGTAATCAGCCCTAAGATATAGAATTCGCTTTAAGAATTCTGTCATTTTTACAGAAAGTACAATATTCTTCTTTTGAATTACTATTAATCGGAGTTAAACAATCATTGCAATATTTCATAATTATAGTAGTCAATCAAGACATATTAAGAATTTCTTTTAGATTGCATTTGAAATTAATTGTATGGTAAAATCATAGGACTGTTTTAGTTTGATACTCTTCAAAGTTCAACTCTGAATATTCATCTAATTTTGAACTAGAATTTCCTTGAGTATTTTTTCTAAAAGTACACTATAATTTATCGATGTGTCTGCAGACACAAACAAGATATCATTTTTTATTGGAATACTCATGGTTACGACTCTATGTCTAATTATGATACTTCCTTTTAATTTGCCTAAAACCATATCAAAATCCTTACGCAGTTTGACTCTTGTTGCAACTTCTTCATACAAATCTTCATAGAATCTTTTATTTTGAGAAGATTCAGAATCATCACTTACACCACCTGTGACTAAATTTCCTTTCTCATTTATTACACTAACAAACTGAATTTTTTCATCAAGATTTTTTATTTTATCACAAATTTGAGGATAATCAAAAATTTTATTCTCCATGTGATTTTTTAGTTATACCATTACTTTAATGCTCTAGTTGACTGCGGGAAAACATTAGAAAGAAATTTTTATTTGGATTTGGGAATGGTGAAGAAAAACTTTGTTCCAAGATAAGGTACACTTTCTATCCATATTTTTCCACCCATCATTTCAACTAATTTTTTAGTAGACATTAAATTCGAAGAATCATCTATTTTGAATAATTGAATTTGTTTTTCTTTTGAAATTCCATCACCATTATCTTCTACAAAAAATGTAACTTCATTTTCTCCGTTAGTTACACCAATCTCTATTCTTCCAAAAGCACCAACAAAATCATGTGCGTTTTGTACTAAAGTACCAAATACTTGCAAAAGTTTTGTTTTGTCAGATTTAAATTTAATATCATCAATTGATAAATCTAAAAATCGTATTTCTTTGTCTTTCATGATGTGGTTATTTGTTTCAATACAAGTCGAAAGAATGTCTTTTGAAGATAATTCTTCAATAACTAATTGTATGTTGTTTAGATCAGATTTTTGTTCAGGTTCTGGAGTTGGTTCAGGAGTTGGTTCAGGAGTTGGTTCAGGAGTTGGTTCAGGAGTTGGTTCAGGAGTTGGTTCAGGAGTTG
>NVWC01000009.1 GCA_002317795.1 Nitrososphaerota archaeon | reverse complement strand
CTGATACATATGGTTCTAAAAATTCCTCCTCACCTGTAATGATAAATCCTCTTTGTCCCGTTTCTGCATCAACTACAAAACCTTGTAGTTGAGCTGATTTCTCTAATACCAATAAATCGTGTTCAACTAAAAATTCAAAATCATGTGCCATTGATGTCACATTGACGTATGCTACTAGACCTAAAACTAGAGTTAAAGATACTACAACAATAAAACTAGCAAATAGTTTTTTGCTAATTGACAGGTTGCTTAGTAACATCTGAATTTATCACGAGGAAAATTAACTAATGTATGTGTGTGTTTACTTTAAACACATAACATCATACGGTATTATCTCATGAAAATGTTAGATCTATAGAAATGGACCGATCAGAATAATGTCTGATTAGAATTCACCATACAATACTTTAAGAAAAATATGGTTTTCCAATACCAAATAATTGAAGCATTGGAAAGTTGTAATAGTTCAAAGTTGAATTACTGAAATAATTAAACAGTAATACAGAGGAATTGGCAATATCCTAGGCATGGTGTATTCAAAAATATAGGGTTTTTATGCTTAAACGAATTTGTTTAGCATTGTTTGACTTCAAAACATAAACTAAATTTTATTGATTTAGAATTAGAAAAATTCAAAGAAAATAATATCTATAGAAAATTAAATTACAGTACATCGAAAGGTGCACACATTACAATTAATGGTAAAAAACTTCTCAATTTATGCTCAAATGATTATTTGGGGATACCAATTACAAAAATACAAACAACACAACTACAATCAAGTTCAAGATTAGTTTCTGGAAATGATAGTTCATATAAAAAATTAGAAAAAGTTCTTGCAAAACATAAATCACAAGAAAATAGTTTAGTATACCCTACAGGATACATGGTAAACTTGGGAGTAATTTCATCAATTGTAAGTAAAGGTGATTTAATAATTAGTGATGAATTAAACCATGCAAGTATTATTGAATCATGTAAACTATCAGATGCAAAAATCCTAGTGTACAAACATAATGACATGAATGATTTGCAAGCTAAACTAAAACAAAATGGGAAAAGAAAGTTTGTGATCACTGAAGGAATATTTAGTATGGATGGTGATATGTCAAATCTAAAACAAATTACAGAGTTAGCTGAAAAGAAAAATGCAATTACAATTGTTGATGATGCACATGGTGATTTTGTAATTGGAAAGGATGGAAAAGGTACTCCAAATTATTTGAATGTAGCAAAAAAAATTGATGTCTACATTAGTAGTCTTAGTAAAGGACTAGGATCATTTGGAGGATATGTTGCATCTCAAAACAATGTAATTGATTTGTGTATTAACAAGTCAAAATCATTTATTTATACATCAGCACTGCCTTCATTTTTAATTGAACATACACTAAAAAGATTTGAAACAAATAGAGAAAAACAAAAGAAAAAACTAGAAAAAAACATTAAGCATATTTCAGGAGGATTAAAAGAAATTGGATTTGATATTAATTCCTCAACTCACATTATTCCAATAATTATTGGAGATGAAAAATCAGCTATGGACTTTGGAGAATTCCTAATGAAAAATGGAGTATTTGCACAACCAATCAGATATCCCACAGTTCCAAAAAATCAAGCAAGATTGAGAATATCAGTCACAGCATGGCTATCAAAATCAGACATTTCATATGCATTATTGGTTTTTGAGAAAGCTTATAGAAAATTCAACTAATTATCTCATTGAATCAAAGCCACCTAATGCAGGAGAGCCAATTATTATAGCGAATGTAATTACTATTCCTAAAACAAGACCCACAATAACAAAACGTTTGTTCATGAAAAAAGACACATAGTCCCAGTTAAAAACGGATTGCCTGCAAATAATGAACAAATTTGGAAGAATGCTTTAAAACAAAAATTAGAACATCTTGACATGGTAGAAATTACTTTAGCTGTAGCAGTATTAGCAGGATTAGGATCATTTGTTGCTCCATGTATTTTACCTATGATTCCAGCATTTCTTGCATATATTTCTGGAACAACACTTTCAGAATTAAATCAAAATAATGGATCTAAGACCATTGTAATTAATAGAATGAATGTAATTTTTAATACAATTTTCTTTGTGTTAGGATTTACTACTGTATTTTCAATTTATAGTGTAATAATTAATAGTGTTTTCTCAAATGTGAGTGCAGAAATTAATTCAACATTTAACATGATAGGTGGAATAATAATAATTTCATTTGGAACATTTATGATTTTATCAATGAAGATAAGAAAGCTAAACATTGAAAAGAAAATAGTTCCAAAAGGAATCAAAGCTAGTTATCCATTTTCATTTATTTTTGGACTTGCATTTGCTGCCGCATGGACCCCATGTGTTGGCCCAATTCTTGGAACAATACTAACTTTAGCTGCTGCAACTCCAGCACATGCATTAAACATAATGTTGATGTACTCATTAGGATTAGGAATTCCGTTTATTCTAATGGGGGTATTTCTTTCAAGAGGAACAAAACTTATTAAAAAAATGAGTAAACACCTCAAATATTATAATTTAATCTTGGGTGGATTTATCATTATTTTAGGAGTTTTGGTATTTACAAATCRATTAGCATATATTGCAAATTTTCCACTTCTAAACGAACTAATACTATTGGGATGATTAAATGAATTCAGAAATTAAAACAGCATTAATTTTGGTAAGTGTAATTGCAGTAGGCATAGGTGTAATGAGCGTGGTTTTATCATCATTTGATGAAGAACCATCAAGATCCAATGTATTAACAAATGAGAGTTCAATTAGTAAAATTGACAAATCAGGATTCAAAAAGGCTCCAAACTTGGTTGGAATTGCACATTATCTAAACACAACTCCAGAAAATTTAGAAGAGCAAATGAAAGACAAAGTAATACTATATGATATTTGGACATATAGTTGCATTAATTGTGTGAGAACACTTCCATACATTACTGCTTGGAATGATAGATATTCAGATCAAGGATTGTTAATTGTAGGAATACATTCACCAGAATTTGAATTTGAAAAAAATCCAGACAATGTACAGATGGCAATTGACAAACATGGAATTAGTTATCCAGTTCTTCTTGATAACGATATGGAAACATGGAAGGCATTTGATAATAGGTATTGGCCAAGAAAATACATTGCAGATCATGAAGGATATATTAGATATGATCATATTGGAGAAGGAGGATATCAAGAAACTGAAAAAATTATTCAGCAATTATTAAAAGAAAGATCTGCAAATCTTGGAATTCAATTTACATCTGCATCATCATTAGTAGATATTGAAGAATTTGAACATACAAGTTTTAGAACACCAGAATTGTACTTTGGTTATAAATTTGCACAAAACAGAAACCAATTAGGAAGTGATGAAGGATTCCAACCAGGAAAAATAGTTACATATTTAGATCAAAATAATATYGAATTRCATAAATTCTATCTWACAGGWGAATGGRAAAATMATARAGAYAGTATGGAGCTARTATCAGAAACTGGAACTATMAAATTAYTGTACAATGCWAAAGAGGTAAACATTGTAACTGAYAAAAWKGCAGAATTAGAAATATTWCTWGATGGTGAACYARTWCCWRCAAAGTAYTTRGGAAAAGATWCTACARAAAATGGYAYCATAGTATCAGAAGCTGGACTATACAACATCATAAACARTGAGAATAGYKCATCACATGWAATGGAAATWAAAATTASWGGTAAAGGCTTTCAAATGTTYACATTTACGTTTGGRTAATGTAACTKACYMTAKGTGTCACYCCAGTTACACYASCYWKAGTGACAAATTCCTTTAAAACAAAAATTTCAACATAGATTGAGAAAAATAGGTATGATAAGCAATTCTTGGAACAAAACWGAGGGWGAATCATTATCACAAAAAGTGATTARYAAAGTAARACCTGAWGAACCACTAAAAAACAAGATTGATTTTGCACAAAGRAAATTASARTYTCARATTTYWAAATTAGAAGGTATTAATGARAAATTAGCAAAAAAACATGATTWCATATTTGAAAAAATTGTAAATGCYCAACGAAATAATARAARTAGTTATGCTCAAGCATATGCTGGWGAATTAGCACAAGTTAGAAAAATGAAAAACATGGTAAGTGGSGCAAAACTTTCCATGGAACAAGTTAARCTCAGATTAGATACRGTATCAGAATTAGGAGACATTGTAGTAACRCTTAGTCCATGTATGTCAATYATCAARGGATTAGCMCCATCACTTARTGGAATAATGCCWGAGGCAAAYGCATCAATGCAAGATTTRTCAYMAATMCTAGGAGATGTTATGTCTGGTTCATCAATGARTAYRGGTGAWAGTATGARTGTCRGTACTGAAACAAATGCWGAYACATTAGCAATTTTGGAAGAGGCACACAGTGTAATTGCTGGTCAAACAAAACAATCAATTCCAGACATTCCAGATAATCTTAAAGAACAAATTGTAGGTAAAARATCAGATATCTTAATTTAAAATAAAGAGTAATTATTTTACTTTGATTTCTTTTTACTTTTTTGAATTAAAATTTTTTTTATTCTAGAAATTGTAGGATAGCTGTAACCACGTCTTCTATAATTTGCAATCATCATTTTCCAATTCTTTAATCTCCATTGAGCTTGTTCAAGGGTAACAGAGTGTACCTCTTTTTTGATAATACTTTTTCTTCCAACTTTAAGTGTGCCAGCATCTTTTGCAGACCACCTATTTTTTGCAAATTTTAAACCAGTTAAAATTTCAGAAATTGGCATGTCTTTGAAATATTCTTTGAGTTTTTTTAGATCTACATCAGTAGGTTTTTTGGAAATTGATAACTCAACAAAATGTTTCACCATAAAAATACACAGAATCTAATGCTTTAAGAGAATCATGCTAAACCAGAATTAACTAAAATAGAAAAAAACTGATGAATTTGTGATTCCAAACCCTTAATTGAATATGATTGCATAGAATGGGTATGGGATTAATGGATACGCTAGCAAAATTTTGCATTATGAAAAAAGTCCGAGAAAGAGCAAAAGATTCTGATAATGATTCTGAAAAATAAAATCTAATTATTGTGCATTTAATAATTTCAAATCACGAATTATTTACTAATGATTATACCAACGGGTTCTCTCGGATTTCCTCAAAAATGACGAAGATTGCCGAATTATGAAGTAAATATTAATTCAAAAATTAAAACATTAACAGTTCAAAGGAATTAGTGAATTTTTACATATTCCAACATACGACATGATTCCAAAAACAATTATTCCAAAAGTGATCATTGGAATCAAAATGAAAACTTTGGTTTTAAGACCCATAAATCACATTGATTTAATGCATATAAAATTGTCACAGTTTTAGTCAACTGTAATGATAAAGGTACCCTTAGTCTTTGGATCTTGTAATAATAAAACCATGTCACTAGGTAACAAATCAGATGCCTTGTTACATTTTACAGCCAATGTTCTAGGACATATGAAATCACTTTTTCGTATAACTATATCTTCAGAGTGTGTGAGAATTAAATTTGGATGTCCTTGACCGGCCATAACAAAAGAGTGATCCCCCACATTAATTGTAAAAGTTACTTTACTGTCAGGTTTTTTGAGTTTGTCTTTTAGTTCTTGAGGTAAATCATAGCAACTAAAAGTTGCATTAACTCCAATTATACAATCACCTTGAGGAGTCAAATGAGATTCTTTGGTTATCTCAATAGTTTTTTGATGATTAGAACGAATATTTTCATGTCCTGAAAACTGAATTTCAAATTTCAATGTTTAAAAAATATTTAAACTCAAATTAAACTGTTAACGTTTCCAGTTTTGTGCTTCTGCAATACATTTTGAATAATAATTATCAGYCACATAATCACAAACTCTTTCCTGATATATTCGGAAAAATTTTCCAAGACATTCGTATTGGTCTTGTTCATCTGTTAGCATGGAATTACACATTCCAGGATCTTTTTTCATATATGCAAGGTTACTTACACAGAATTGAGGTTCATCAAAATTCATACACATTTGAGGATCATCAAAATTCATGGCAGAATCTACTTCTTGTGAAATAGATTTTTCAGAAGATRAAAATCCTAGTCGGTCAATTGTTGAAAAAGCAGCAACTACCACTACGATTAAAATTATCATTCCTGCAATAGTAAATCCAAAGAATGGTTTCATTTTATTGAATATATTATACGGAATWATTGTAATAAAATATCATATATTCATTTTCAGTAAACACGATCTTATATGCAAAAATCAAAAATTTTTAAAATTTAGTTAATCGATCAAACTTTTGTGTGCCTACATAACACACAAAAGTTTAATCCGCATAGAGCACGGTTTAAATTAAACTTTCTGAGCATTTGAATCAAATGCTTCCTGCACAACAAGGTTATGATAGAGCAATTACTGTATTTTCACCAGATGGTAGACTATACCAAGTAGAATATGCCATTGAGACTGTAAGAAGAGGAACTATTGCTGTAGGTGTAAAATGTAAAGATGGAATCATAATTGCAGTAGAAGAAAAATCAAAAAAACTACAAATTTCAAATATCGCTCAAAAGATTTTCCAAATTGATGATCATGTTGGAGTTGCAGCAGCAGGATATATTCCAGATGCAAGAAGTCAAGTAGATAATGCAAGATTCTTTTCACAAAGTAACAAAATGATTTATGATGAACCAGTTGAAGTTGAGACAATTGCTAAACATTTAGCTGATCAATGTCAACAATATACACAATATGCAGGAGTAAGACCATATGGAGTTGCACTAATTCTTGGTGGAGTTGTAAATAGYAAACCAGAATTATTTCTAACTGACCCTAGTGGAACATTCATCTCTTATGAKGCAATYGCTATWGGTTCAGGGTCTGATGATGTAACTGACTTTTTAGAAAAAACATACAAASCAGATCTCACTTTAGATGAGGCATCAGYATTAGCTGTTGCAGGAATTCATTTATCARGTGATGAAAAAGATGAACATAGTCATATCAGAATGGCACATATCAAAAAGGAAAACGGATTGTATGAATTAGTARCAGATGAAAAGGTTGCAAATTATTCAAATACTGCAAAAGAAAAATATCCGCAAGATAAAAATTAATTATYACYACTAGAGAGATTGAATTACATTGAAATTATCTGTAGCCATTCCTGAATCTGCATTATCTGATGAATCACTAAAGATWGACAAGACTAGAAAAATTTCAATTCTTGCAAGAGCTTGCTCTATTTTTAAAATTGATACAATCTATGTGTATCAAGATGGTGGARATTACAAACAAGAYGGRAATYTACTAGTWATGATTCTAARATATTTAGAAACACCRCAATTTTTGAGAAGAAGRTTATTTCCTAAAATGAATGATTTAAAATTTGCAGGAGTACTTCAACCATTAAAAATCCCAAGTCACAACACACCTGCAAATKCAAAAAAAATTGTCAGAGGGGATGTMMGRGAAGGAATCATAGTAAGTGTRAAGGGTAAAARGTTTGTAGATGTAGGAATTAAYCAATTAATTCAATTTTATGGAARAACAAGTATGGGAAAAAGARTTACAGTTCAATTCAAAGAAGGRTATCCAAAATTATCARTTAAAGAAATAGAAAAATCAGAAGCAYCATCATACTGGGGGTATTCTGTAAAAGAGAGAGCAAACTTGTATTCCATATTATCTGAATGGAAAGGAAGTRTCATCATYACATCAAGGAAAGGAAAAACTGCAACAAAAGAWCAGCTTTCAAAATATACAMAATCAGATCAACCCRTAYTGRTAGCATTTGGTTCACCWGAAAAAGGAATTCATGAAATTTTGGGAGGAAAAATGAAAAATGTACAAAATGCAAAGTCACTAAACTTTTTTCCAAACCAAGCTACTGAAACTGTACGTCTAGAAGAGGCATTGCTTGGAACACTGGCAATAATTAATGCTCAAAGTACATCATAACATGGCAGAAAGGAAAAATTTTCTATTATTGGCAATTGGAATGGGTGTAATAGGAATTATAATTGGCGGAGTTACAATTTCTAATATGGTAACAGATCTATTGGTACCATAACAATTTTAGTTATAGTTGGTTAACTAGAATATTTTATGTGGTTAACGATATCTCACATGGTTTAATAGAGGGATTTCGAGATGCGATTTAACAATGGGAGCTCGAAAACGACATTCACCACGCAGAGGAAGTCTGGCATATTCACCAAGAATACGTGCAAAAAGTATGGAGGCAAGAATTCGTGCATGGCCAAAAATAAATTCAGAAGAGCCAAGAATTTTAGCTCATTGTGGTTTCAAAGCAGGATGTGTACAAATTGTCAGTATTGATGATCGTGAAAAAGTACCAAATGCAGGAAAACAATTAGTTAGTCTGGGAACAGTACTAGTGACTCCACCTGTGTTGATTTTAGGAGTTAGAGGTTATTCAAAAGATCATTACGGAAAACATGCAGAATTTGATGTTTATGCTGAAGATATTCCAAAAAGTTTTGCAAAAGAAATTTCATTAAAAAATAAACAAGAAAATGCTTTAGAGAATGCAGAAAAAGGATTAAAGAAAATTAAAGAGATATTTGCAATTATCGCAGTTTCTCCAAGAGCTGCAGGTCTAGAACAAAAGAAACCATATGTCTTTGAAGCTTTAGTAAGTGGTGGAGATGTTCAAAAACAATTTACTCACGTTAAAGAATTACTAGGAAAAGAAATTAAGATTAATCAAATTTTTGAAACAGGTGCAACTGTTGATGTTGCAGCAATTACTAAAGGTCATGGATGGCAAGGGGTTCTAAAAAGATGGAACGTAAAAAAGAAACAACACAAATCAAGAAAAACAGTTAGAGAAGTTGGTTCATTAGGTCCAATATCTCCACAAAGTGTCATGTATACAGTACCAAGAGCAGGTCAAATGGGATTCCATCAAAGAGTAGAATATGATAAGAGAATTATGATTATGGGAAATACAAACGATGAACAAATTAAAATTAATCCAGATGGAGGATACAAACACTTTGGATTAGTTAAAGGGGATTTCATTATTCTCAAAGGTTCAGTTCCTGGAACATACAGAAGATTAATCAAATTAAGAACTCAAATACGAAATGCTCCAGCCAAAGTTAACAAACCAAATATTTTGGAGGTAGTCATATGACCAAAATTACAACATACACAATTACTGGAACAAAAGATGGGGAAGTAGAACTACCACTAATTTTCTCAACTCCGTTTAGAAGAGAATTAATTCACAAAGCATTTACCAATTTAACTTCACATAAATTCCAACCACAAGGAAGACATCCAAGTGCAGGTCAAGATGTCGTAGCCGATTCAAATGATCCACCAACAGGTCAAGGTGTATCCAGAGTCGCAAGAGCACAAGGTGGTGGTGGTGGAAGACAAGGTCAAGGAGCAGAAGTTGCATCAACTAGAGGTGGAAGACAAGCACATCCACCAATTGTAGAAAGAGTGATTTACAAGAAATTAAACAAAAAAGAAAACAAATTAGCATTATGCTCAGCAATTGCTGCAACAGCATCAAAAGAGCGAATTGAGTCACGAGGACATAAAATTGATGGAATAGAATCATTCCCAATTATTGTAACAGATGATATTGAATCAGTTTCAAAAACAAGCGAAATGAACAAAATACTTGATGCACTAAAACTTTCCCAAGATTTAGAAAGATTACAATCAAGAAAACCACGTTCTGGACAATCAAGACTTAGAGGAAGAAGTAAAAAAGTTGGAAAAAGTGTTTTGTTTGTAACTAAAGATGTATCAAATATTTCAAAGGCAATTGGTGCACTTCCAGGAGTAGAGGCAAGAAATGTTAAGGACTTGAGTGTGTTAGATTTAGCCCCAGGTTCTGATGCAATTAGATTAACAGTATATTCAAAATCAGCAATAGAGGAGATTGGTAAAATCAAATCAACACATCTAGAGGTAATGGGGAAAACACAATGAATGTAGATCAAGCAATGAGAATTATTGTAAAACCATACATTACAGAAAAAACATTTGCAATGGTTGAAACTGAAAGTAAAATTTGTTTCATAGTAGAACGATCAGCTACAAAACCACAAATTAAAGAGGCAGTAAAAACACTTTACAAAGAAAATGTAAAGGGTGTCAACACTGCAAGAACAATTTATGGTAAAAAGGCATTTGTTCAGTTTGAAAATGTAGAAAAAGCAAGGGATTTGGCAACAAAGATAGGAATGCTATAATATGGTTGATAAAAATTCAAGCACAATAACAATGGAGAAGAGAGATGGTTAAAGAATTTTTATACAGAGGTATTTCAAAAGAGGATCTAGATAATACATCATTAGAAAAATTATTCTTATTATTTAATTCAAGACAAAGAAGATCTCTTACCAGAGGTATTACTGATGGAAAGAGAAAATTAATTGAAGAGATAAAATCTGCAAAAGCAGGTAAATTAAAAAATCCTATCAAAACGCATCTTAGAGATTTGATAATTCTGCCATACATGGTAGGTGTTACAGTAAATACTTTTTCAGGAAAAGAATTCCGTCCAGTCGCAATTACAACAGAGATGATTGGACATTACCTGGGAGAATATGTCATAACAAACAAAAAAGTCTCACATGGTGCACCAGGAGTCGGAGCATCAAGATCCAGTCTTTACGTACCACTAAAGTGATTATGATGAGTAGATTYAGTTACGCTTTCCAAAATTATGATGCAACAAGACATGTAYGTTCATCATTAAGAGAAAAAGACATTTCACATAAACATGCACGTGAAGTAGCAGTTGCAATTAAAGGACTATCAATTGAAAAAGCAAGAGATTACCTACAAGCAGTAATTAACAAAGAAAGAGCAATTGCATTTAGAAGATTCAAAAATCAAGTAGGACACAGATCAGACCCAGGTATGATGTCTGGACGTTATCCACAAAAAACAGCTAAAGAGTTCATCAAAGTTTTAGATAATTTAGAATCAAATGCAGAATACAAAGGAATGGATTTAGATAGATTAAAGATTGTAAATGCAACAGTGCACAAAGGAGTAGTTGTAAAAAGATTCATTCCAAGAGCAATGGGTAGAGCAACTCCAAAAAATAATGTATTAACACATGTAGAATTGGTGGCACAGGAGATTTAGAAATGTCAGCAGTCAAAAATATAATTAAAGATAACTACAACACTATGCTTCTCATGGATTATCTGCGAACTGCAATTAAAGATGCAGGTTTTTCACATGCAGATATTTCAAAAACACCAACTGGAACTAGAGTTGCATTACATGTAACAAGACCAGGAATTGTTATTGGAAGAAAAGGTTCAGGTATTAGAGAACTTACAGAAAGACTTGCAACAGACTTTGGATTAAAGAATCCTCAAATTTCAGTAGTTGAAATTGAGAAACCAGAATTATCTCCTAGTGTAATGTGTACCCGAATGGCATCACATCTTGAGCGTGGAACAGCATTTAGAAGAGCAACAATGTGGACATTAAAACAAATTATGGAAGGTGGAGCTATGGGAGTTCAAATTACAATTTCAGGAAAACTTAGAGGTGACCGTTCAGCATTTGAAAAACATACAGTAGGAGTATTACCTAGAGCAGGACACCATGCAGAAGTAATTGTTGATGAAGATATTGCACATGTTGTAACTGCAATGGGGTTAATTGGAATAAGAATTAGAATTGCAAAAAAAGAAAAATTAATTCCAGAATTTGAAATGATAAAGGAAAAAGCATCAAAAGATAAACAAAGTAAAAATGGAAAAGTAGATGAGTCAAAGAAAACCAAAGTTGAAGAGGTTAAAGTAGATGAGTCAAAGAAAACCAAAGTTGAAGAGGTTGTTGATGATGTTAAAGTAGAAGGTGTAAAATCTGAAACAGAGCAAATTGCAAAGGATGAAGAAAAAATGAAAGACCTAACAACAAATGAAGATGAGGAGAATGCATTGAAATGACTAGAATCAGCATGAAGACAATAAATCAATTTAATGAAAAAGATCTTAAAAGTAAAATTCAAGAATCACGAAGTGAACTTTCAAAATTAAAAGTTGATGCAGCTAAAGGCACACTAAGAAAAGAAAGCGGTAAACTAAAACCAATTAGACATGATATTGCTAGAATGTTAACAAGGTTAACGGAGATGAATAAAGAGAAATGATTACTCCAGATAACATCACATCCCATGAATTCATAGGATTACACACAGAGATCATTCAATCAACTAATTCACAAGTAATAGGATTAAATGGGATGATTATGGATGAAACAAAATCAATGTTTAAAATTAACACAGAAAAAGGTATGAAATCAATTGCAAAATCATCAAATCATTGGAAATTTTCAATTGAAAATAAAGACGTGATTATTGATGGTTCAAGAATTACCAAAAGACCATTNTGATAGATTAGGAGCAAAAGTATGACTAAAAATATTGGACTTGAAGTAAAAAAGCCAAAAAGAGAGTGTTCTGATAAGAATTGTCCATTCCACGGAAAATTATCAATTAGAGGAAAACTCTTTGATGGTAAAGTTACAGGTAACAAAGCAAAACAGACAATCACATTACAAAAAGATAATGCAATTTATTTTACTAAATTCAAAAGATATGCTAGAGGTAAAAGTACAATTCATGCACATGTGCCAGGATGTATTGATATCGAATCAGGAGATCGCGTATTGACTGCAGAATGTAGACCAATATCAAAATCTGTCACATATGTAGTAGTTGAGGTTAGAACATAATGGCAAAACAAGCAGGTAAAGGCGTAGAAGAATTCAGACCATATGTTACAAGATCAATTCCAGTTGGTGCAAATATTGTATGTGCAGATAATTCAGGTGCAAAAATTTTAGAAATCATTAATGTTCCAAGACATAAAACTAGAGCATCAAGACTTTCAGCAGCAGCAGTTGGTGACTTTTGTCAAGTTGTAGTAAAAAAAGGACCAGCTGAATTAAGAAAACAAGTGTATGGTGCAGTAATTATTAGACAAAAATATGCAGTKCGTAGATTAAATGGTRYAAGAGTTTGTTTTGAAGATAACGCAGCAGTATTAATCACTCCAGAAGGAGAGACAAAAGGAACAGACATCAAAGGACCAGTTGCAGCAGAAGCTTCAGAAAAATGGCCAAGAGTAGCTAACTTGGCATCAATGGTGGTATAATAAAATGAAACCAACAAAAATGCGCAATAGACAAATTTACCAGGCAACATTACAAACAAGAAGTAAACAAATGGGCAGTGCACTATCAAAAGATCTACATAAAAAATATGGAAAACGAAGTGTCCGAGTAATTACAGGGGACAATGTTACAATTCTTAGAGGTGAATTCAAAGGAGTAGATGGYAAAGTTACTAAAATTTCTACTCAAAAAAATAGTGTTGCAATTGATGGAGTAAAGAAAGAAAAAACAAAGGGTGAGAAATTTGATGTTTATATTCACACATCAAATCTAGTAGTAACCTCGCTTAACTCAAGTGACAAATGGAGAATTACAAAACTAGAAGGTAAAGATGCTAAAAAACAATCAAAAGAAACACCTGCAAAAGAGGTAAAAAAACAAGTGGCCCCTAAAGAAACAAAAGTAGAGGCTCCTAAAGAAACAAAAGTAGAGGCTCCTAAAGAAACAAAAGTAGAGGCTCCTAAAGAAACAAAAGTAGAGGCTCCTAAAGAAACAAAAGTAGCAAGTAAAACAGTAAAAAAGGAAGATGAAAATTAATGGTAAGTATTGCAGGTAGTAAAAAACTAAAACGTCAAATGGCTCCATTGTTTTGGGGAATTACAAGAAAAGAAAAGCGATTTGTAATTACTGTAAAACCAGGACCACACAAAAAGAATTATGCTATTCCGACTGCAGTATTTCTAAGAGACACACTAAAGTTAGTTACAAGTCTTAGAGAAGCTAAAACTTCAATCTATTCAGGTAAAGTAAAAATTGATGGAGTAGTTAGAAAATCACTTCATCATGCAATAGGATTAATGGATGTAGTGGAATTAGAAAATGTTTCAGATATTTATCGTCTAGTTCCAACAGAAGGAAAACTCCTAAAACCAATTAAAATTAACGAATCAGAAAAATCAAAGAAAATTGTAAGAGTTGCTAGTAAAACTACACTTAACAAAGGAAAAACCCAGATAGGATTCCATGATGGTCGTTCAATAATTTCAGATACTAAAGTAAATGTTGGAGATACTTGTTTAATTCAAATTCCAGATGTAAAAATTCTTGAAGTAATTAAATTAGAAGCAGGTAGTCAGGGTTTAGTTACACGTGGAGCTAACTCTGGTCAAATTGGAAAAATTGAAGCAATTGAAGATGGAACATTYATCCTACCAAAAAGAGTTATTCTATCRTTAGATGAAAGAAAAATTGAGATTCCAGCAGATATTATTATGCCAATTGGTAAAGRGGAGCCAGTAATTCAAATAMAGTGATCATATGTCTCAAACAACAGAATCTCCAATGARAAAAATTACACTAGAYAAGATAGTTCTAAACATGGGTGTAGGTAAATCAGGMGATATAATTGAAGTTGCAAAAAGAGCACTAGAACAAATTTCAGGAAAAAAACCATCTACACGTARTGCAARAGMAMMACAAAGAGATTGGGGAGTAAGAAAAGGAGAACCAATWGGWGTTGCAGTTACAATTMGAGGTCAAGAYGCYGTARYWTTACTAAAAAGATTGTTAGATGCTAAAGGGAATTCGCTTAAAGGTAAATCATTTGATAACTTTGGTAACTTTTCATTTGGAATTAATGAACACATMGATATTCCRGATGTAAAATATGAACCATCAATCGGAATTTTAGGACTTGGTATTTCAATAGCATTAACTAGACCAGGTTACGGAATTAGAAAAAGAAGTAAACACAAAGCAAGTGTTGGKAAATCWCACATCATTACAAGTCAAGAAGCAAAGGATTATCTAGTAAAAGARTTTGGAGTGACAATAGCATAATGGCAAAAGATAGATCCTACGAATTTACTGGAAGAAAGAAACATGACTTTGGTAGAGGTTCAAGATGGTGTAAAAGATGTGGAGATTATACAGCAGTTATTCAAAAATATAATTTAATGTTATGTAGACGATGCTTCAGAGAAGTAGCAATATCTTTAGGGTTTAGGAAAAATCGGTGATATAGTATGCCTTCAACTAATGTTTTAGCAAATTTGTTTGTAACACTATACAACAACGAAGCAAGAAGAAATACATCATGTGTTGTACTTCCAACATCAAAATTAGGAATTGAAGTTCTAAAAACACTTCAAAAAGATGGGTATGTGGGTGAATTTGAGCAAATTGATGATAAAAGAGGCGGTAAATTCAAAATCAAACTATTAGCAAAAATTACAAAATGTGGAGCAATTTCACCAAGATTCAAAGTAAAAACTGAAGAATACAATAGTTGGGAACAGCAATACTTACCAGCATATGACAGAGGAATGTTACTAGTAACTACTAATCAAGGTGTGATGTCTCATCATGAAGCAATTAAAAAAGGAATTGGAGGATTTTTAATCGGATATGTCTACTAAGCAACTCGAAAAATTTCAAGATCAAGTAGATATTCCAGAAGGGGTTAAAGTTTCACAAAAAAAACACATGTTAACATTTGTAGGACCATTAGGTAAAACATACAAAAGTTTTAGAACTATTCCAGTTAATATTGARATTTCTGAAAACAAAATTTTACTAAAAGCACCAGGAACTAAAAAAAGAGACTATGCAATATTACACACTGCAAGATCATTGATCAGAAATATTTGTGAAGGGTTAATTGTAGGATATACAATAAAAATGAAAATTGTTTATGCACACTTTCCAGTTACAGTTAAAGTAGATGGAAAAGTTATCATCATTGAAAATTTTCAAGGAGAAAGAGCACCAAGAAAAACACGTATTGTTGGTAATACCAAAGTAATGCCCAAAGGAGAAGACGTTATACTTACAGGTGAAGTTTGGACAGACATTACACAAACTGCAGCAAACATTGAATTGAAAACCAAAGTGAAAAATAAAGATCATAGAGTTTTTCTTGATGGTATCTATGTGTTTGAAAAGAAAAAAGGCATAGAAAAATAAAAGTTTCTAGTTTTTCTCATGACCCTTGATCCTGAATTTGTAAAGCAGACAACTGATTTAATTGTGCAAACTTTAGAATTATACAAAACTGCTGGAGCGTCCCCAAGAATTGGGGAGACATGGGATTGTAAAAGTATTGGAGATTTTTTGTGTGGATTCTTTGTTGGGGAAATGGTTGGTTCTGCACTAAGTGCTTTYCAAATTGTTCATCATAGGGAACCTACTGCAGATGAACATTTAGAAATAATAGAACTAGTTGAAAGTCATTCAATTGAAATCAAAGAATTTTTTGCAAAATTTAATTAATTTTTAATCAATTATTACCAAAACTCCATAGTCGTAAAGATTAAATCACTTTTACCAAGGAACAAACTTGTGCCTCCCTAGCTCAGCGTGGTAGAGCATCCGGCTGTTAACCGGATGGTCACCAGTTCAAGTCTGGTGGGAGGCGCGTCTTATTTCTAAACTCGAGTTTTGAAACATTATTTTTTCATACATGTAGTATAATCACTAGTCTAAATTTAATATATTTCTAAATTCGAATATAGAAACATTGATCTGTTGAAAGTAATTGGTGTACACTATTAGACAACATAGATCTAATAGATGATCGCATATCTAGAATATGCAGGAGGTTTACATTGGTCAGAACTAGAAGAGCCAATAGATATTGTGTTGATTGTAGTGCAAGATTAGTGTATTATCCAAGGTTATCAAACCCTAAAGCACCAAATGAACACAGAGTACTAGTTTATGCATGCCCTGATTGYACAGATGACTTTGAAAAACCAAAAATGTTCTCAATTAGACGCAATCAAGTAGAGGATCCATTAGAAACAGTAGAAATAGAAATAACACAGTTACAGAAAAAAATAATTGTTGCAAAATAACCAGAAATAAAAATGTCAAAAACTGAAAAACCAAGAAGTAATGTGTGGTATTTGTTACCAATABTTTTTGGGGTRATTGGMGGAATAATTGCATTTTTCATCATACGTAAAGATGATCCACGTAAAGCAAAAAATTGTCTTTATGTTGGGCTTATTTTGATGTTTATTGGAATTATGTTCAACATGTTAGTTACTCCATCAATTCCAGAGTTGGATTCAGGATTTAATATCAATATTTAATATCAATATTTGATATGTTGAATTAGTTTTCACGCAGTAATTTTAATTATTTCTAAACTCGAATTTAGAAATATATTAAATTTAGACTAGTAATCCATATGATTTAGAATCATATAGAACTAGTTTGAATTATTTCATTATGAGTGCAGCTAGAATGCGGGATAATATGGAAAGATGGTTAATTCATGAAGGTCATTCATTTGAAGAGGTAAAAAATCCAGAAAATTCTTTCCAAATATTAGTAAAGCATGCAGGACAGTACGGCAACCCCGTAGAAATATTTGAACCAAAAGCACAACCAGGAATTATAGTAATAGGGGCCAAAATAGTTTTGAAAACTAAACAAATTTCAAGATATATGGGATTTAATGCAGATGAAAAAAAGAGATTTGAGAGTAGAGTATCAGAATTTTGTAATTCAATTCAAGCAATTAGCAAAGTAATCACAGAAGAGGGTAAACAAAAAGTGGGAGTTTATGTGGTATTAGATGACAAAGAAAACATCAATCAACAAAGTGTCTTTGATGCAATAGATAGATTATCAGAAATGTATGAAAAAACTTCCAGRTATTTAATGAAAACATTCTAAAAAAATAGACAATTTATCAGTTCTACGCGGGTCTTATATCAAAAATTGACTATTCAATATTATGAAAACAAAAACATCAAAAGCAAAAGAATTAACCATATCAACTGCAGAACTGTCAAGATTTGGTATGGGTGTAATGAGTAGAGCACTCAAAATAGTAAACACTGCAAAAAAAGGTAAAATTACCATCAGAGTAGAAAGAATCTAAAATAAAGAATACTAGATGGAGGGGAAACCCCTCCTTTTTTACATTAATTATCAACAAAAAATGGTATTTTTGACCAGTTCTAAATTTAGAAATAGTTGATTTGTACAAAATTTCAATAAATTAATTGAACTACTCAAAAACCATCAAAATGGTGATTTTGTTCATATTATGCCTAGGCGCTAAACCCCCCCTCGAAATTAGATGGTATAGGCATAATGTGATTTTTCCAGAAACAGGTGTTTAGATGGGGGGGTTGAACACTAGTGCCTAGCTGCAAAAGGCAACAGTGATTCCACCAAGGTCTCCCAGTAAAACATGTGTGATCTTTTAGAGTTGTGCCTAAATGCTAAACCCCTCAAAAATGACCAAAAATTAGCTAAAATCACACCAATATCACATGATATTTTAAAACAAAAATGACCCAAAATGGCCATTTTTTGATATAAAATGTGGTAAAAATATCACCCAAAATACTGCAAAATATAGTATTTTTGTGCATTATTTACCATCCAAAAAAAAGTTGTAGATAAAAAACCGAGATTAAACTATATACCAAAAAATTACCAAATCATTCATGGTAAGATTTGGAATGGTAATTGTAATTGCTGCAGTAATCATATCCATGTCAGCTGGAATGTACACATATTCTCTATACCAAACAAACTACATCACAGCAAATGCTGGTGAATCAGTGATCGTTGGACCAGTACAATACACTATATCATTTGAGGGGACACATGAGGGAGATAAGGAAACAATACCTGAAAATACATTTGTGATGATTGGAATTTCTGCAGAAAATGTCAGTGATGTTAAAACCATAATTTCAGGGGGACAATTTTACATTGTTGATGAAAAAAATCAAAAACATGAAGCAACTTATGGGGAGTTTTCATCAATAGACCTACTCTTTGAAGGATTAGACCCAGGAAAACCAATTCAGAGAACTACACAATTTGAYATTCCATTTGATGAGGATAGTCAATACAAAATTATCATTAGACCGCAAAAAGAACAATCAACAGTTGACACAGCTCTTATTTGTCTTACAAATTGTTGATCGWBATTTTTAGAAAATAAAAAAAGTGTCAAATTATACTATTGTTAGCATAGTATTGTGTGAYGTTTACCATATAACACATATGATTTTGGCAAAAAAWCTATGGCAATATCCAAAGCCAAAAGAGCAGAAGCAGCTAAAAAAGCAGCACGAACTCGAAAGAGAAATGCCGTAAATAAAGCAGCAGAAGCCACAAAAGTAGCAGCAACTCGTAAGAGAAAGGCAGTAGCAACTCGTAGGAAAAATGCAGGTAAAAGAGCAGCAGCACCAAGACGTGCAGCACCTAAAAGAAAGGCAGCTCCTAAGAGAAAAGCAGTAGCCAAACGCAGAGCCGCTCCAAAGAGAAAGGCAGCAACTAAACGCAGAGCCGCTCCAAAGAGAAAGGCAGCTCCTAAGAGAAAAGCAGCNNTAARMGAARAKCAGCTCCAAAGAGAAAGGCAGCARYWAAACGCAGAGCCGCTCCAAAGAGAAAGGCAGCAGCAAGACGTCGTCGTTAAGCMCTGTCTATACATCCTTTTTTATTACTTGAYATACKTGATTAGTTATGTTTCTAAATTCGAATTTAGAAAYATTCTAAACTATTACTCTTGGATCTTTAATTCAGGTAAGATGAAAACTTTGTCTGGTTTTATTTTTAGARTAATTCTTTTTTCATCTGCTYGTTTGAATGGATATTTTTCCCGYCCCATGTATTGTADAGTTAGTTTGTCTGCRTGAGTATAATCATARTCWGGAATTAATTCAGTAACGACTCCACGAATTGTCGTCATGTYAAGTGGGTTSTCATGTGATACAACTGAGACTGCAACTCGAGGATCACGTAGAATATTTTTGTGCTTTATTCTACCCTCTGCAGTATTAATCAAAATATGGTCATCCTCATAATTTGCCCAAACAGGGGAAACTTGTGGTGAACCRTCTTYCATCACAGTTGCAATGAATACTAAATTCTTTGCAGAAAATAATTTGATTGCTTTATCATCCATTATTTTTTGTCATTCTCAAAGATATTAGTCATGGCACGATTCATAATCTCCATAACTAAATATTGTGAATAHCMTTCAGAHTTTTTYCCTTTTAATTTACTAGTTTTTGGAGCTAATCCTTTKAGAATTTTTTCAATTTTTTCAGATGTATTCACAATGATTTTTGAATATTTAGAATCAAAATCATCAGGTGTTTGAAAATCTAACAGTTTGGTTGATGTGCTGTAGAATTTTGTGATTGCACCACGTGATTCCTCAATTCGTGCAATTTCAATTAGACCAGATCCTTTTAGAATATCTAAATGATGACGAATGGTAGTTAGTGCTTTTTTAATTCCAAATTTTTTTAGAGCAGTACAAATTTGGTCAGCTGACAATGCTTGACGATATAATAGCTCTACAATTTTTGCACGTGCAGGGTCTTCAATTGCTCGTGCGTGTTCAATACTTGTCGTAACAATACGATTTACTTTGATTTGCTTTTCTAATAAGGTTGACATGCTAATATTACACTCAAAACTTGATCTAAAAGATCCTTGTATCATATTTTTTTGTCTAATCGCATCAATTTTTTCTGATTCCAAAAATATTGATACCGCTACTAAGATTATTGTTATGGATACTAAATTATCTATGCACTACTAAAAATATCATAACGTATCTAATAATTATTATACCACTATGATTAACATAGTATCAATGATAGAAATATTGTAGTGGTTTTAAAAATATTATAAAATATCAAAAAAAGTAAATTCTGAAAAGGTATGTCAGAAAATACCCTAACAAGGTATGAAATAGTACATAATCAAAAAATTAATTCGAGTTGAAAGTTAGCTTCTAGTCAACATTGAATGAATAATGAGTATTACAGGGAAGTTCCTGAAAGTTTTTCGTATGCTGCAACATATCGTTGGGTCATTTTTGTAATAATTTCTTCTGGGATTTGTGGCGCTGTTGGTTCTTCATCTTTATTGCGTGCATCATTGAATTGTTTTTGATATCCATTAGCAGTTAACCAATCACGTAAGAGTTGTTTGTCATATGCCTCTTGAATTTTACCAACCTCAAAGGAATCTTTAGGCCATAATCGATACTCATCAGGACCAATTGAATCACCCAAAGTTATTTCTCCATKTAATAATCCAAATTCTAATTTCAAATCAGCTAGAATAAACCCAACACCATCTGCAATCTCTGCCATCTTTTTGTAAATAGTAATTGATGTTTCTTTTAACCAATCAAATTGCTCCTCAGTTACAAGATTCATTTCAAGTGCTTTGTTTTTATCAATCGGAATATCRTGTTCHGACTTTGTAGTAGGATCAAAAATTGGTTCAGAGAATTTTGCAGCCATTGTAGTATCAGTTCCTTCTGGAACKGTAACTTCYCCTTTTTTCCATCGATTAATCAAACTGCCATAAAAATAGCCTCGAACCACACATTCTATTGGAAGCATTTTCATCCTTTTTACAATTATTTCATTATCTGATTCTCGTCGTACAAAGTGATTTGGAACATCTAGTTTATCAAACCAAAATTCTGCAAATTTACACAAAACTTTACCCTTTTCAGGAATATCTTGTTTAAATTTTACATCAAATGCAGATACTCTATCTGAGAATTTGAAGAGAATTGTTTTCCCATCTACTTCATAGAGATCCTTTACCTTTCCACTAGTAAGAAACTTCAATGATATAGGCATGAATTTATCGGATTTAACTGCTAGGGAAATTTATGGTCCAACCAGATTTGCTGAAAAAGTAGAATCGATCTTTTTTTCTAGGAACCATGTTTTTCGAACTCATAGAATTTTTGATATTTGGAAATATCATACAAGTAGGTAGGTCAACATTAGTATCGATCAAAGTAATCGACATTTACTCGGCACATATTTCTCAAATTAGATTGATGTTAAAGCATGAGAACAGTCAATGATG
The DNA here is from genome assembly GCA_002317795.1 of Nitrososphaerota archaeon. Taxonomy (GTDB): domain Archaea; phylum Thermoproteota; class Nitrososphaeria; order Nitrososphaerales; family Nitrosopumilaceae; genus Nitrosopumilus. The sequence continues at coordinate 39,432 of NVWC01000009.1, read as the reverse complement.
AACTAAATAATTGGCTATTAAAGACTGATGAATATTTTGAATCATCAAAAAAAGATGTAAAATTAAAACATATTGCTTTATATTTTGATGATAATCTTTTAGATTAATTTTTCTTGGGTTTAATTTTCAAATGTCCAATTAATGCAAATACGACTATCATGTAACTAAATTTCCAAAGTGTGTTTACAGGATGTCCATAAGTGAAATCCTCAAAGAATTCAAGAAATATCCACCATTCAAATGCAACGCTGAAAAAAATATTCCAATTACTAATAGTAATCAAGTAGCTGCATATTGAGTTTTTCTTGAAACAATTATTCCAAGTATGGCTGATGGAAGTAGTATTGAATAGTTAATTGCACATAGTAGTTCAACAAAAAAATCTAAATTGGCCTCACCAATTTGATTTAACGAGAGTGCAGCATAAGAAAGGAGAATAGTTACGCCCATTATGGGTAAGATAATTTTTGTTTTCTTTGAGATCTTCTTTTTAAAATAATTAATGTTCATAGATAAATGAACAAATGCAAAAAGGGATGATGAAATAAAAAATACACCAACCATTGAAGGAAATGCATCAATTTCTAAAACATAAAAGTAAACAATGTAAATAATTTCTCCAAAAGCAAGTAAGAAAAAATAAATTCCCAATGCGATATATGAGGTTCTAAATGTATCATGATTTCTATGATGAATACCAACAATCGTCGACATTACTCCACAGATTATAGCTGCCAAAAGATAAGAGTATTCAGCAAAATCAAGATTTGTAGTATCCTCAGCTGTTGATATGTAAACTTGGTATAGTATTGCTAGACCAATAATTAAAATGAAAATTTTGTAATTAAAGTTTAAACTTTACAGGAGTATCATTAGAAATTTCCTTGCCTTTGTGAATGTCTTTATCCACCAAAAAAATACATCAAAATCTTATTTATCATCATATTATGAAATGAAAGATATTAATTTATTTTACATCAACGCCGTTCCAAAATGCAACCATTCCTTTGATTTTTGAGGCAGCATCATTTGGTTCTGCATAATACCAAGCACAGTCTTTGTTTGTTTTTCCATTAATTGTAACTGAATAATAATTTGCCATTCCTTTCCAGCCACAAAATGTAGTTAATTCAGTTTTAGAATAATACTCTTCTTTAATTGAATCAAATGGAAAGTAATGATTCCCCTCAACTACTACAGTGTTATCACTTTCTGCTATTATTGTTTCATTCCAAATTGCTTGCATAGTTTATCATCCATTCTAAAATATTTAAAAAAATACCCTATTCTCCTTTCATCTCTGCACGAGTTTTGAATTCAGGTTTTATYCCTARAGAGTCATAATTGCCTGATGAGCACGTAAAACACATAGAATCAATYGGAATWCCAACTGCTGCTGCTAAATTTTCAGCATCATTATACCCCAAAAAGTCAGCACCAATACTTTTTCTCACCATCTCTGTAATTTCTTCTTGATTCATTTCCTTTCCATTTGAAAATGTTGCAAGTTCATCTTGTGAAGGAAAATCAATTCCAGCATAGCATGGGAATTTAATTTGAGGGTATGTTATCACCATGCTAATTTTTTTAGCACCGGCTCTTYGCAAAGCCTTGATGATTGCCTTGGAGCTTGTACCTCTAACTAGACTATCATCAATTACTACAACATGTTTGCCTTCAATDATTTCTTTAATTGGAATAATCCATCGATTAATTTCGACTCTATCAGATTGATGTGGCTCTATGAAACTTCGTAAAGGGCCTTTTTTGCTATATCTGTCTTTTAGTAATCCTTCATCAAATGAAACACCAATTTCTTGTGCATAACCCAATGCTGCAGGACGTGCAGAATCAGGAACAGGGATTACTAAATCAGCATCATGAATTGGGAATTTCTTTGCTAAAAATCTCCCAATATTTTTTCTTGCAACATAGATGTTGGTGCCCTCCATGTTACTTGAGGGATGGGCAAAATATGTGAATTCAAAAGAGCAATGGGCACGTGTAGTTTCATTTGAAAACATTTCAGTCTCTAACCCATTTTTGCTTAGTTTGATTAATTCACCAGGAGTTACATTTCGTTGTAACTCTGCACCTACTGCAGAAATTGCAGACGATTCAGAGGCCACAATGTATGTGTCATCAGATTTCTTATGTCCTAGAACCATTGGACGAAATCCTTTAGGATCACGTGCAGCGTAAACGGAATTATCATCAGAAATAAATGTAAAACAATAAGAGCCAACCATCTCATTTTTCAAAATGGATAATGCCTTTCCCATATCACCATTTTCAGAAATTAATGCAACTAATCTCTGAGCTGCAACTAGAGTATCACTAGCATTTTGTGGAGTAAATGAGCATCCGCCCACAAGATTAGATAATTCTTGAGCATTGGCAATAGTTCCATTATGTGCAATACACAAATCTTTGACTTTGAGTGGTTGTGCGTTTTCCAATGTACTTCTACCCATAGTGGAGTATCGAACATGTCCAATTACTGATGATGATGCATATTCTTTTGTGATTGCTTTGAATTCTGATGATGCGTCAGATACTAGTCCAATTTTTTTGAATGGTGGTTTGTTTGGTACTGCCAACCCCCAAGCTTCTTGACCTCGATGTTGTAATGCTCGTAATGCATCAATTACCATAGGGACTACATTAGTTCCACTAAGACTATAAATTCCAACTACACCACAATTCTCTTTTGGTTTATCATCAAGACAATCCATATTGTGGGTTTTATCCATGTAATACCAAATCCCTTAACGAATTTATCCAAGTTTTATGCGCTTTATCAACTCTTAGATTAATGACTGATGTATTATTATGATTGAATCGAATTTTTTCTCCTCCAAATTCACCTATGCTTTTAAAATATACTTTGTATTTTTTGAGAATTTTTTCAAGTTTTGAAATATTTTTCTTCTCAACTGTTAATAGGTATCTTGAATGACTTTCAGAAAATAGTATTCTATCAAATGCCAATTTCTCTCCAGGAACCATATCTAATGATACATTACATCCAATATTACTAGTCATACACAATTCAGAAACTGCAACTGCCAGTCCGCCTTTAGAGCAGTCATGTGCTGATTTTATAATTTGTTTTGAAATTATATCCAATACGGCATTCATGTTTTTCTTTGATTCTTTAAAATTAACTGTAGGACAATTGCCACCAATAAATTTATGAATATATTCAAAATATTCAGAACCACCAAGTTCATCTTTTGTGTCCCCTACAATTACAAGACAATCCCCATCAATAATTTTTTGAGGGAATAGTGGTTTTTTGTCAATTAATCCCAAGACACCAATTAGAGGAGTGGGTTTGATTGAACCGGCAGGTGTTTCATTGTATAGACTCACTTTACCGCCAATACATGGAATTCCAAAGTCTTTTGCAAAGTCAGTTAACCCTTTTAGTGATTCTAAAAATGTCCAAAAAATTTCTGGATCTTTTGGACTACCAAATTGTAAATGATCAAGCATTCCAACAGGTTTTGCTCCAGTACATACAACATTTCTACATGCCTCCTCAAAACAACCAATTGCACCTTCACGAGGATTAATGTAGCATTGTTTTGGGTTGCCATCAATCTTTACTGAAAGAAACTTTCCATTATCTAATCGTAATACAGATGCATCTCCTCCAGGTTTTACCACAGTTCTAATCCCCACCTCATGATCGTATTGACTATACACCCAAATCTTACTTGCAATGTTTGGTGCAGATAATAATTTCATCATCATTTTTGAATAATCAGTTATTGGTTTTAGTTTCTTTTCGTGAGTAATGGTTTTCAGGTATGAYGGTTTTTTTGAGGGTAAATCAAGYAGTGTTGCATTWGCAATAATATCTGCAGATAAATTTGCAAATGTTTTGTTTCCTTTTTTTACATGAACTTTATTATCAAATGTGACACTACCAATTACAGAACAACCAATTCGGAATTTCTCACAAATTTTTTGTAATTTTTTTAATTTCACTTTACTTGTAACAATTAACATTCTTTCTTGRGATTCAGAAACCATAATTTCATTTGGATGCATGTCATTTTCTCTAGTGTGAACTTTGTTTACATCCATCTCTATTCCAATATCTAATGTATCAGCAATTTCAGAAACAGCACAAGATAGTCCACCCCCACCCAAATCTTTCATTGCATGAATTAATTTTTGGGTTCTTGCCTCAAGGATTGCCTCTATGATTAATTTCTCAATAAATGGATCAGGAATTTGTACTGCTGAACGTTCTTCAGACTCTAAAGAATCAGATGCAAATTGTGAGCCACCAATACCATCCCTGCCCGTAGAGCCTCCAAGTAATACAACTACATCTCCTTTTTTTGCATGATTTTTGATTAGTCGGTCTTTTCTACCAAATCCAACACATGCAACATCAACTAGGRCATAGTTTTGATAACAATCATCAAATTCTACCTCACCACCAATAGTTGGAATTCCTAAACAATTACCATAATCAGCAATTCCTCTAACTGCATTTTTGAATAACCATCTTGCTTGCTTGTCTTTTTCTATATTTCCAAAACGTAATCCATCAAAGATTGCAATAGGRCGAGTHCCAGCTGACAAAATATCTCGAACTACACCYCCAACACCKGTTGCAGCTCCACCATACGGTTCAACTGCAGAYGGATGATTATGGCTTTCAATGTGTGCAGTTACAACATAACCACCCCCAACATCAAGTACTCCTGAATCATATCCTTTTTCATTAATTACTAAAGGACCAGTCATAGGTAACATTTTGAGATGCTTCTTTGATGATTTGTATGAGCAATGTTCAGACCATTGAGCTGCTACAATTTCTAGTTCAGTAGATGTTGGYACTCTACCAATTTTTGATTTTAGTTCATCDAGTTCTTGTGRTTCTAAACTCAATTCTTTGCACCCATTTGTACCAGTAAAGATTCAAAGATTARTGATGAKGGTTTACTATCAATTGGATTAATTTCAGAYTCTACTGCACGTTCTGGATGAGGCATCATRCCAACTACATTTCCATCYTCATTACAAACCCCNGCAATTCTATTTGCAGAACCATTAACYACATCACCATATCTAAATACAATTTGATTTTTTTTCTTTAATTTTTTTAGAGTATCATCATCTGCATAGTATCGTCCCTCACCATTAGCAATHGGDATTGGAATTTTTTGATTYAGTTTGAGTTTGTTTGTAAATGGTGTTTTGTTATTTTCAACTATCAACTCAGTCCACTCACACATAAAATTCAGAGATTCATTTTTGAGTAAAACTCCTGGAAGTAAACCCGATTCTACTAATATTTGGAATCCATTACACACACCTAAAACTGGAATTCCCTTTTCTGCCAACTTTTGAACATCTGAAATTATTGGGCTATGTGCAGCAATGACTCCTGCCCTGAGTCTATCTCCATATGAGAATCCGCCAGGCAAAATTATTGCATCAATATTTTTTGGCAGTCCTTTATCATGCCAGAAATATTGTGTGTCAAAATGAAAAACATCAGATAATACATGATACATATCACGATCGCAGTTACTACCAGGAAAAACCACAACCCCAACTTTCACAATTGTATTAAGATTTCGAGATATTTAATTTGAATCGAGACAGAAAGGATTTTTTGATAATAGTTTTTGATCGCTTAGGCATCAAAAACATCAACAGTTACTATGCTAACCATAGGATTGTAAATTCGCAAGTCATCACAAATTTTTTGCACCTTTGAGTGTGCAGTTTTTTTATCTTTTTCTGTAATGGTGAATTTTAACATTTTTGCAGTTTTAATTTTTGTAACTGATTTATGTAAACCTCTAAGAACTAAATCATTTAGAATCGTCTCACCCTCAGGATCACTAATTCCAGGTTTATTCTCAATTGTTACATGTACATTAAAAGTGGCCATTAATAATTTGGAAAAATGAAATCAGGTTAATCTATCTTCCTAAAATTTGTGCTTTTATACTTTTTTTGTAATATACAATAGGTAATTTGGTTCTGAGGACTTGTGTTGTTGTTGATATTACCGGCCCAGAATCAGTTACTTTTTCATTTTTACATTAGTACAATGCACRTCTTATTGGCATAGAYTARATTGGAATTGTATGTTGATTTTTTWATTGTGYATAATTAACATTARTRATTATACGCATWGTGTGTNTTTTGTAATTGAATTAWACTTTGAATTTTTTAAGACCCTCACTTACAACCAAATTCAAAACACGTGAAAAACTAAYGGATTTGGGAGAAGTRGTGATCATCTTTGCTTGAATATTTCGAAGTTTTCGTACATKGACAGTATCAATTACAACAGTTATTCGATCACTCACAGTATCTATACGTCGATTTAATATAAAAAGAACAGCAATACTATGACACTGTTACAGTAAGAATTGAATATTGTCACTGAAATTAAAACAAAAAAACAGCGCATTTCCATGTTTTTTCATAAAGATATTGGAATTTATAGCAGAATGAATTACAGAATTATAATATGCCTAGAATGAGATACTGGAAATTAACATCAGAGGAGATGGTTGATCTCAATTATGATGAATCCAAATTACTAAACTGGGAAATCAAATGTATTAGAGAACCAGAAGAGGAAGCTCATTTTATCGGCGTTTTCATGTATAGAAATGGTACAGCATATGACTATGAATCAGTAAAGGGGATTTGTTTCTTTTACAACAATATTGCTAGAGAAGAAATTCCTGAAATTACAAAATTTCTACAAGGAAAATACAATGGAAAGGAATTGGAAAAAGGGGAAAGAATACTACTCAAAGATTCTGATGAAATCTACTCTGCCAAAGATATTGGCGAATTAGCAAAAGAGATGGAAAGTAAATTCAACACAAAGGCTGTGATTTCTCTAGAATTTGAGGGAATAACACAAAAAGCACTCAAAGAGTCAGGAATGCCTGAAGCAAAACTATTGCCAATTCCCAATAAATAGATATATAATTAATCAAAAAGAGAACCGATGTCAGATCTTGATGGTATCAATAAACATTTTGAAGAACTAAGAAAAAGATTACTACGAATTGCTCTAGTTATCGGAATCATCACTGCAATAATTCTGACTTTTCATGCAGAACCAATTCAAATTGGAGAAATCACTTTGTATTATCCAAATCCCGAACCATTAAACAACATTGCAGCACAAGTTACACACCATATGAAAATGAATCTTGTTCCAGAAAGTGTTCAATTGATACAGACAGCTCCGGGACAAGCTTTCTTTGCTCAAATATACGTTGCAGCATTAATTGGGGTGGTAGTTGGAATGCCTGTAATAATCAGAGAGCTTGTAGGGTTTATCAAGCCAGCACTAAAAGAAAATGAAATCAATGTTAGTAGAAGCATTTCAGTTCCAGCATTAGGATTATTCATTATTGGTTGTGTATTTTCTTACAATTTTGTCATACCATATATTTTAGAATTTTTGTATAGATACGGGGAATCTGCAGGTCTAGTAACATTTCTCAATATTATGGATTTTGTTACTTTTGTTTTACAGTTTTTGTTAGCGTTTGGATTATCGTTTCAACTTCCACTTGTAATGTATGCAATATCTGCTTCAGGTGCAGTTGATGCATATTTTTGGAGAAAAAATATGAGATACGCCATAGTTGCAATTGTKATTTTTGGAGCAGTGATCACGCCAGATGGTAGTGGGGTTACAATGTGGTTTATTGCAGTTCCAATGATTATACTATACACCATAGGCATGCTATTCATTGAGCGTAAAGAGCGAAAAAAATCGAACATTTAAATCTGAAATTAACAAMGRTAGTAKTGTAATGCTTGGAAGTACTGAGATCATTGTTTTGGTAGTAGTGATTGGGGTATTGATATTTGGTGCAAAAAAGATCCCAGAACTTGCAAAAACATTTGGTAAAGCYAAAGGAGAATTTGAGAAAGGAAAAATTCAAGGAGATAARGAACTAGCAGATTTTAAAGGTGAAATTGACAGTATTACCAAAGATAAAGAAGTAAAATCAGACTAGGTTTCAGCAATTTTTACAAAATCATCTATAATTTTACCATAATTTTCTTGTAAATTATTTTTTGCAAATAATTCAGAGATTTTCATTTTAGTCTTTARTTTCAAATCCACATCAATTAGGATTTTAGTTCCATCAGAATGATCTAAAAACTGTTCTTTGATKTGACTYCCTTTGGCATCACCACCAATTACAAAAACCTCATGTAGWAATGGTGATTGAGATACATGTTTTGTCATCATTACCAATTCTTTATCTCCCAATATCAAATGCTCCTCTACAACTGCCATATCATTACGAATAGAACGAACCCTAACTGATGGAAAATGTTGCGAAAATAATTTTTGATAGTTTTCAAAATTTGAAAAAATTTCAAATACAGAACTTCTTTGTGCATGAACTATTTTGTCAATTGAAAATTTTGGCAAACTARTTCAGAGTTCCCCATCGAGGGTACAARTTATGTTCTAGATCAAATTGGTCTAAACATTTTCCAACTCCGTGATTAACAATATCATCAATTGTTTTTGGTTTTGTGTAAAATTCAGTAACTGGAGGTAAAATTAYAATTCCCAATCTAGATAACTTYAACATATTTTCTAAATGAATTGCAGAAAGGGGAGTTTCGCGTACCATTAAAATTAATTTYCTTGATTCTTTAATGGTGACACCAGCAGCTCGTGCAACTAGAGTRTCATCGTATCCATTAGCAATTGCAGATAATGTCTTCATGCTACAGGGKGCAACAATCATTCCATCAATTTTATGAGTTCCACTWGAAAYACTTGATGCCATATTTTTTTCATCAGATGTACTTGTTGCAAGTGATTTTACATAGTCTAAAGAAAATTCAGTYTCCATGGAAATACATTTTKCTCCCCAYTCAGATATWATCAAATGAGTCTCAACATTGAGTTTYTTKAGTACCTCAAGCATTCTAACTCCATAAATTGCTCCAGTRCTACCAGTAATTCCAATAATTAATTTCAATATTTTATTATRGTATTCATWGTATTTTATGTGTTAGAAATAGTATNCTCTAGAGATTTTGTGYATCATCATTTTCTTCTGCCTCTAATTCTTTTCTAAGTTTACGTCGTTTATACCACAATGAAATACCGCCTGCAAACATGGCAGTAAGTAAAATGACTCCCATCATTTGTAATTCAAAAGAATACAACATGTCAAAAATCAAADATTATACAAAAAAAATCTTTGGATTTWCACCGATCGRATAAATTGAAAACTAGCTATATTAGATCCAGTAGTCTAGTCATAATATGATTAAAATCTCTGAKATCAAAAAAATCGTTAATGATTATTCTGATGTCAAAATAGGCGTCCTAGGCAGTCATTCAGCACTAGAAATCATGGATGGWGCAAAAGATGAGGGTTTTCAAACYAGAGTTTTTTGTCAAAAGGGAMGAGAGGGACCATATCARAGATTTRGWAGATTATCKGATGARATYACAGTTTTAAAKAAATTCAARGATATGGCATCAGYTAAAATTCAAAAAGARTTACGAGATTCAAATACAATAATTRTTCCHCACAGATCACTTACYGTTTATCTAGGTTACAAAACAATAGAGAATTCATTCAAAGTTCCAATYTTTGGAAATAGAAAATTATTCCAAGCAGAAGAAAGAACTGCAAAAAAAGGTCAATACTATCTTTTAGAAAAAGCCAGAATAAAATATCCAAAATTATTCAAAGATCCAAAGAGAATAAACAAACCATGTATTGTTAAAGTCCAAGAAAAAAAGAGACCACTTGAAAGAGCATTCTTTACGGTATCATCGTACAAAGATTACAAAGAAAAATCAGAAGCTAAAATCAAACAAGGAATAATTGCAAAAAAAGATTTGCAAAAAGCAAGCATAGAAGAATTAGCAATTGGAACATACATGAACTTTAATTTCTTTCATACACCGATCTCAAAACAAGTAGATTTTATTGGAATTGAGAGAAGATTACAAACAAACATTCATGACTTTAATGCATTACCTGCAAAAGAACAATTAGAGATGGATATCGATATCCAAAATATCGAAGTAGGGCATACTCCTGCAAGTATCAGAGAATCACTACTTGAAAAGGTAATAAAAATGGGGGATAAGTTTGTAGCAGCAGTCAAAAAAGAATATGCACCAGGAATCATAGGACCATTTTCACTTCAAAGTGTAATTACTAAAGATTTAGAATTAATTGTATATGATGTATCACTACGAGTTCCAGGAAACCCTATTGTTGCAACAACTAGTCCATATACAAAATACCAATATGGTCAAACATTTGGAGTGGGTAGACGAATTGCAATGGAGATAAAACTTGCACAAGAAGAAGACCGTCTTGATGAGATAGTAACATAGAATTTTTAAAAGTTAAAGAGATTATCCAGATTTTAAAAAAACATTTTATCAAAGAAAAATAAAGGCGTGAACCCCTAAACTGCAGAACATTGAGAGATTCCCTCTCGTGGTCAGTCGTTAAACGCCTGATTGCCTTTTTCGTTCTGCGGGGTTACGCAATCCTAATCGCCAGATTTTATAACTAACGACATCATTTAGTATAAAACATATTCTTATTTAAGATTTTGTAGTGATAAATTGAATAAAAAGTTAGATTTATTGTAATTTATTAATATATGAATTTCACCAAAATTAGATTTTTAGGCACAAGACTTCAAGAAAAATATATTTTCAGCAAAAATCACATTACTATGTTAATTGGTTAGATTGGAAATACACTGAATACCATTAGATCTAATTTTGAATGATTAAAACGGTTTGACATTCAAAATGGATTGCKGATACCAATTAACAATACAAACTCTTTTTCCAGCTAAGTATTGTTGATGAAAAAAAATAGATTATTCAGGACCATGCGTATCAATTCTGGGAATTGCACATACTTTAGTTAACATAGTTTTGCCATATGGTGTCAATGTCCAGTAGTTGGAACTATCAGTTAAACTTCTTTTTTTCTCATTAGGAGTTATCAGTCCTAATGCATTTAACTGCACAATAATTTCTTTAACTTTGACAAAGGGAATACTATGATCATTAATTTTCCAGTCCGAATCTCTTACAAGTGATCTTAATTCTTCAGGTGGCTCTACAATACCTATTTGTAATGCATTTTTAATTGTGTTTTCAGTACTTTCGGGGATACATCGTGGTAAAATTATTTTCATTATTTCATTCCAGGTCTTAGAAACAAAATAATTACTGGATTTTTTAGTAATAGCACGATAATAACTAGGACCATCATAAATTTCCGTAGTAAATGAAATACGATGTTCGTCAGTTCCTTGTGCAAGTTCTTCTACACCTTCAGGTCCTTTTACTCCAAAAGATTGTAATTTTGATTCTAACTCTTGAATTTGTTTTTGTAATCGGATGTTTTCTTTAGATGTTTCAGTATCTGAAGTATCATCTGCTCTTATCCACCCTATGGCAGGGTTACTCTTCATCAATTTCACCATACTCCTACTTACAACAGAACCAAGTTCTTCAGGAGTCATCCAAAATCTACACATTTTTTGTTTTGCAAGTTCTCTAAACGCATTTAATTTTTCACGTTTTTCAGGTTCAGTTTCTGATTTTTCTTGAAGAATTGATCCCAGATCTTTGTGAAGAAAGGCAATAATGGGTTTATTTTTAGAAAGAGCGTATAGAGATTCCTTTTCTGTAAAACTTTTCCCTGTGGAATCTACACTTCCATATCTTCTTGCCAATATTACAATATAGTAATCACATTCATCAATTACTTTTTTTATCAATGTCCATTGATCATCATCAGCAGCAGCAAATAATTCCATTCCTGATGGTATGCAATCTAATTCCAATAACGCTTGCATAACTTCTTGCCTCTCCTTTTGAAGATCTTCATAAGTAGAACTTACGAATACTTGATATCTTTTATCCAACAGTCTACGTGAAATTATGATCTTAATAAAGATCAAATACAAGTTTTACTCACAAATAATCATGAGAAGATTCTGGCAAAACTCTAGAACAATACAAGAAGAAGATGGAGAATTACAGAACGAACCAACAAAATTACAACAAAGTTTAGCAGAATTAGAGTGCGAAGAAGCAATTATTGAAGACAAAGAACGATTCGGTAGAGCAAGAAAGAGTATGATGAAAGTGTTGAGAATAAAGTATAGTGAAGATGTAGCAAATAGAGCATTAAGTAGAGTGAATAAAAGAGTACAGAAAGATCATTTCAATCAAAAATAACGGTTATCAAAAATCAAGTTAACAAAATGAATCAATTGTTCTGCAACGAATAGAAGTTTTGAACTTTAGTTGATTATAGAAATACTTGTGTTCACAAATCTTATTGGAATTTAATTTAATGTGCATTAATTCCTCAAATGAATAAATCAATTCTTCAGAATAACTTTCATTATCATCATTCATTTCATAAAATGGAATTTTTGTATCATTACCAATATCATCAACTGGCGAAAAACAGTTAGGATTCCATAAACCGACATGATCAATGGGTGGGGGTTCATGTTTTGAATCAAAATTGATTGAAAATATCTTCAAAGGAAGAAAACAGTATGGACAATGTGGAATTTTCCCCTCTTTTTCGACTTTTAGTTTCCTATATGATATGTCCCCAAGATATCTTACAGTATGCGTTCCTTTCTTTACCCCTGCATGAGATAGAAGATAACGTGTGCAAGTGAAAATATCTTTATCAGTTTTCAAATCTCCTAGATTTTTGATATTCCATTTGGTCTTATTGTAAAATTCAGTAGTGTTTGTAACGTGTCCATAAACTAACAAATGAAAATGAGGACTAAGATAAGGCATAGATTTCTTCTTATCTTGAAATCTAAATGGGTGGAAAATTACCATAGCAGTTTGAATATTTGCAACTTTCAAAGCAGTTTGAAGCCACTTCTTTAAACCAGAATAGGTAAGGTTTACAGCTTGATCAGGTGGTGGTGAGAGAACAATATGCCTAAAACTGAATCGTCTTTTCTCTAAAAATTTGGATAATCTCTTAGTGCTTCTATTTCCTTGACGACCTATCCACGATTCAAAGCATAATGGACATGATGAAACCTTGCAAGTTTTCAAAGTATGTTCTGCATAGTGTTGGTTTCTTGGGTGTTGTTTGATATTATCACAACCATAAGAAATCCATTTGTTACAATATGGTTTTGATAATCCTTGAGCTGGTAAAGTAAACCCATCAAATTCTGCTTGTTTCCAATGTGGGGATTCTTTTGCTTGTTGTATATAGTTTTGATAACTTGTTTGTGGTTCTTCAAGGATAGTTTGCGAATAAGCAGGATACAAACTTATTCTTGTACATCAGTAAAACTTCCACATTTTCTACAATAAAGTAAGTCACGTCCACAATGTTGTTCGGATCTTTGGTATACATGGTTGCAATATCTTTTTTTAATTGTATGTGTTTTAGAATAATACATCATAACTTCGGGGAGGAAAAAGAAATTTTTCTAAACCCCATCTACACCCCCCCTACAAAGTTCTAATGTACAATCAATCAGTTCTATTTCTGAATGTTGTTCCAATAATCGTTTACAATGGTTACAAAAAAGGGATGATATCATTGTGAATCACCATAATCAGTTTTGTCAAGCAAGTCATTTATCAAATCATCATATGTTTGATCTTTTGCTCCATGTTTTGCAAGTCTTTGACGTGTTTTAACACGAAGTTTAATTGTTGTAGTCTTGCTTGTTTGTTCTAGTAACGTACTCATTATCAAGTGTAACGAGTATAACGGTTATAACAAACGGTTTTATAATTAAAACCGATATGAGCATTCTTCTTGAAGATAGAATATTAGAAAATACTTCAGAATGGATCAATAAAACAGAATTATGGAGAAAGACAAAATCGGATAAAAAAACATGTTTTGGCATGATTGATTATCTTGTAAAAGAAGAATTTTTAGAGACAAAAAAGGAAAAAAATAGGCACTATTTTAGGCGTAAAAATGCCATTATGACAGATAAAGAATTTGAAGAATCAGAAATGAGACATCGAAGATGGAAGATAACCAAAATCAATGCAATCAATACCATTAACAAACCATTATTCAATTATATCAAAATTAGAAAACAATTTGAACCAAGAACAAAATTAATCAAAGGAGGGTTAGAATCCCTAGATTATTACATGAATAGTTCTACTGCACACATAGCAAGACTAAGACTTGCAAAAGCATATGGAATCATCAACAAAAGAACAGCAGAAAAAAGAATCAATATGATAGAGAAATCAATTAACATTTCTGCAAAGTATTTTCTAGATACCAATCCTGATGAAGTAGAACAAATCAAAGAATATAACAAGAGGATATCTAGACGAACGTCATTTAAGATTTAAAAATTATGACGTTTCTGTAATGCCAACATGTTATTTTGAATTTGAAGTATTGTTTTTTCCAAGTTCTTTATTTCGTTATTTTTTTCTTGTAATACATCAATTTCATTTTGTTGAGATTGAATTTGTGATTTTAACTGGAATTTTTCATCGATTATCAATTGTGGTATTGCTTTTTGATATTCATCATAGAGTTGTTCAATTACAGGTTTGAAATAAGAATTATCAAGTGGAATAGTTTTAGAATGTCCCATTAATTTTTCTGCAAGACTAATGTTTACCATTCTATTTGATTTTAAAACAGTGTCAAATCTTTTTCTCATTCCATGTGAAGACATTATTTGGTACCTTCCTGCTTTAGCTTTTTCTCGCCCCAATGATTTTTTTACATATCTTCCCATTACAGATGTAATTGTTCTAGATGGTAGTGGATTTGAATTATCATAAGGAGAACAAAATACCCATGAATCATTTGTAATAATTTCTCCTTTTCTTTTTCTTGATTCAAGATATTCATTTAATGATTCAATAGCTTCGGGATGGATGAAAGTAAAATATTCCTGAATAGAGTCAGCATAAACTTTAACTGATTTACATCCGTTTGGCATATCTTTCAAATGTTGGATTTTCATTTCTTCAAAGGATCCTGCCCTTACACCACTTGCAGCCATGAAATGAATTAGTGCTCTATACTCCAAATTAGTGGTATTTTTGAGAAGAATCTGTATTTGCTCAGTAGAATATGCTTTATCGCCAGAAGGTTTTGTCTTTTCAGGCAACATTTTTTGAAGTTTATTCCAATTTAGAATGACATCATTCATCGAAAAGAAGAGTTTGAGTGCACAAATCTTTCCTGCAATATAACTAGCAGATTTGTTCCTAGATTTTTCATAAATAATGAAATCCTCAACCATTTCTTGAAGTTTTTTGGGCTCAATTTCGAGTAATTTGTCGTGACTCTTTATGATAAAATATACTCTAAATTCATCAAGATAGTATGAATAATGCTTTTTTGTCGTTTTAGATTTGATTCCAGAATGAAAAAGTATGAGAGAGCGTTGTTGATTCAATGAGTTTAATGATATTTTGGAACTATTAACCAACGGTTTTTTTGAGAATACCGATTCTACCATTGATGATCTAGTATTCTTGGAATTGTATCAACAATGTGGTCAAAGCAAACTCTTTTTTGAAGAACAAAAAATCATTAGATATGGGAAAAACAATATTCATCAAAGAAATTATCACAACAATAAAAGAGCCAAAACTATGTCCAACATGTCAAAAAGAAGATAGATTAGAAATAAACTTGGTAAGAGAAGAGAGATCAGGTGGAAAAACCATACTGTGTACTCGTTGTGAAGCACTAGTGGTAATTACAAATCACAATCTCAAAGAAGTAGAATTATCAGCAATCAAAGATGATTCAATTATGTTAAAAGAACCACATTTGATTAGAAAGCTTGGATACTAGTCAGATGATTCAGATTGTTGATATTTTATAGGAATAATAATTGTAAATGTAGTTGGATTATTTTTCACACTAATTGTTCCATGATGTTGTTCAATAATTTTTTTACAACTTGCAAGACCCAATCCTGTACCGACTTGTTTTGTGGTAAATAAGGGTTCAAATATTTTATCAATACTTTCTTGAAGAATTGAAGGGCCATCATYTTCTACATCAATTTGAACCACGTTATCAGATTTTTCTGAAATAAAAATTGTAATGACTCCAGAAAATTCCATTGCTTGAATTGCATTTATCAATAAATTATAAAATAATGAATTAATTTTAATTTCATCACACTGAACTGATACGTCATTTTGAGGTAAAATTATTTTAATTTCTTTAGTTAAAGTCAATTCAGAAATTATTTGTTCAAATAATTTTTTAATAGATAATGTTGAAATGGTTAATTCTGAGTCTTTAAGAAAATCCATTATTCCATCTATTTGGTGAGTTATTCTATTTACAGCTCTATCACACCTGTCAATTGTTTTATCTAGACGTGTAGAATCATTAGTTAATAATTTGACATTTTCAAGTGAAATTTTGATAATATTTAGTGGGTTTCTAATATCATGTGCAATTCTTGCAGATAATTCTCCTATAGACACAAGTCTTTCAGATTTTATTTTTTCAAGTGTTAAATCCGATTCTCTTTGAATACTACTGAGCAATTCATCTTTCATATTAAAAAATGATTTTGAAAGATTGGATATTTCATCAATATTTGAATCAACATAATCAACATCATAGTGGCCTTTTGATAATAAGGTAGATGCACTTTCAAGTTTTTTTAATGGAATCGTGATTAATCTAGAAATTAAATAGATGAGAATTACGCCAATTGTAATAAAAATAATAGTTAAAATTAAAATATTTCTTACAATATTATCTGAAATCTGTCTTTTTAATACTTGTAAAGATTCAGTATGAACCTGTTGTAAGTTAACAAAATTATCAATTTCTTTATTAAACATTAATCCATCAAAAAGATCTTCATTTGATGTAACTTTATTTCGTGAACTTTGTTCAAGTCTTGAGATTTTTTCATCAGATGCACCTGATTCAATAGCTGCAGCATAAATTCTAATTTCAGATATTAATTCATTCCAATTATTATCAACTAGTAACATGTTTGAATGGATTTTATTAATGTCTACAAATCCATTTTCATACAAACCGGAAATATCATTAGATGATTGTTTTGAATTATGTGCTTCTAGTGTTGCATCAGATAATTGATTTAGTAAATTATGTAAAGTATCTCTATGAGTATTAAATGCATTTAATCTTTTTTCAGATGGCTCATATGCATACTCCCAGGCCTCAAGTTGTGTATGAAAATTTTCAACATTAAAATCAAGAGCTAAAAACGAAATGGTTTCAGCATCCATAATTTGATAATCAATTTTTTGAATTTCATCAATTTCTAACTGAGTGAATAATCCAATTATTCCAATCATCACTCCAAATATCAAAACGGATAGAAATATTGTAGATGAAATTTTCACGTTAATAATATTTTTATAAATCAAAGAAGAATTTTTGATTGTTTATTCTAAGCAAACAGTAAATCAGTACATAATGCAGTCATGAAATCATCCAATTTTATCAAGTAATTCTTTAATCACAATATCTCATTATTTTATAAAAATTATAATTTCAAAAAGATACTGATCACATTAGATCATTTTTTAGTTTTAATCTTTTTTGTAAAAGTTTTTTTTGTAAATGGTTTCTTGGTATATTTTTTATTTGTTAATCGTTTTTTAGTTTGAGTTTCTTTGTTTGCTGGAGGTAATCGTGTTGATAATAGTCCTTTTTTATCATCTAAAATCATTGCAATAATTCGAGGTCTAATACAACTAGCAGCTTCCCAATCCCTCAAATTAGATTTCTTGCATTCTTCTTTAATGATAAGGCCGGCCAAGCCTTTACTCCAGATATGACGATTTGTATCATATACTTCTAGAATTTTTCCGTGTTTTGTAATTTTAATTGCCCCATGACATCGTTCAATGATTTGAACAGATACTCGATCATAGACTTTCTCAAAATTTGCCATGTCATAATATTAAAAATATACATCAAAAATGTTTTGATTTGAAATACAACACCAATATACCAYAGAAATAGTGATGATTCTTGCTGATGATTAATCAAAAACTAAGCTAAAACTGAATGTTGATGAAATTGCYGAATTATGAAGYATATTTTAAATTCAATKAAAAATACATACTTGAAAATATGAGTATTAATACAACGATAAAGAAACCACCGCCATGAAAGAATTACCTGAAAAATTTCCAGAATACTCTATCATGTACAAAACATTATCAAAACAAATTAAATTACTAAAAAAAACAAAAGTGAATTCTAAAGAAGAAAATGATATTAATTTAAAAATTCAAAATTACCAAAGGGAATTAAATAAAATCAAGGAAAAGTTTCCAGATAACTATTTTGATGAATTTGATTCATCATGATTATGTTCATCTCCACAATCACAAGAGTGATCATCCCCATTAAATGACATTAATTTTACAACCATTTCATCACGGATTTTAAGTAAATCTTCAACTTGTGCTTTCAAGGAATCAGAATTCCAGTTTTCTTTATGTAAATCCCTAACTGTATAAATAATTTCAAGATCCAAATTAAGTAGATTATCCATTAGTTCTTCTTGTTCTGACATAATTTTTTTACAGATATACCATGAAAAAAACTATTCTAATCAAAAGAAGATTACACTTCCATGCTTTCTTTAAGTAGATTTTTCCTTACAAGAATTGGGATGTTATAGTATGCAGCAAGTGCCATAGCATCAGATGCACGATAGTTTCTCAACACAAGATCTTTTTTACCAGTAAAGTACAAGTTGGCTCTGAGCACCTCTCCGCTTTCATAGATTTTTACTTTAACTAGAACCAATTCATTTTCTTCGCAAATATCTTCAATCATTTTGTAAATTGATGGGGCAGGTTCTCCTTCAGTTTCACTAAAACTTGAAATATGTTTTGCAACCTCTCCAGAAAATGCGCGCATATGGAATTCTTTTCCATTATCGGCCTTTAGAACAACCATTCCTTCAACAGCGTATGGGTCTACAAATCCAACATAATCAATTTTGACTGAGTCATAATCAGGCTCTTGTGCTTGATCAATATCCATAATATTACGCATAAACTTCGTGCCCAGTGCATATAAAGATAGCAAATCTCTGAGATCAAAATTTGAAAATAATCAGGTGAATTATTCTTAGACGATCAACAACGTAATGTGACCCCAAATTATTTAAAATCCCCAATTATGGATAGCTTGATGTCAACAAATCCAGAACGTGCWGTATCATACGTTCTAARTAAATATGTWACAGAATACATGGACAARGATGTACTAATTCTAAGTAAACATACACARACTAGAGAAGCTGCAAGAATGCTACGTCACTATGAAAYRGATGACATTGTAGTTACTGATGATGATAAAAAACCAATTGGAATTGTTACAGATGAAGATATHCTAAACAAAGTAATTGATGCTTCAGTTTACGCAGAAACTACACAACTAAAAGACATCATGAGTGCCCCATTAATTACAATTAATGAAAAATCAACTTTACAAGATGCGTTACACAAAATGCGAGATAACAATATTAGAAAATTACCAGTAATCTCAAAGAAAAATCAAATTATGGGAATAATTTTTCAATCAACAATTGCAAATGTAATTAGAAATGCAACATCAACACCACCCAGACTACTCAGTCCCCCAGTAAAAGCAATTTTAGGGAATTTAGGTTTTGTATTACAATTTGCAGGRGTGTTATTACTAATYCCAGCAGTACTTGCAACAGTTTTTGAGGATACAACAACTGCTACAGGAATTTATCTTACTACAGTACTTTTACTAGTTACAGGATTTTTCCTAAATTCTTATGGAGAAAAATCTAGTCTAAATTTACAACAGGCATCAATTTTGGTGTTTTTAAGCYTATTTTTACTAWCCTTGTTTGGAACAGTRCCGTATCTGTAYGTATTTCCAAGTGATGARACAAATATTGAGGTTTTTGCAAATGCGTTTTTTTCTAGTGCWGCAGGATTYACAACTGGCGGAATATCMCTAATTGATGAACCAGAAAAACTATCTCAGAGTTTTACATTTTATCGTAGTTATACACAGTTAGTTGGTGGAATGAGTTTCATCTACTTGGTAATTACTGCATTTTATCCHGAATCAAAATTACAATCCATGCGTGGTTTTATTTCAGGAAGAACACTTCACATGAAAGAACTGTTCTTAACTATCACAGTTATYTTTGCAGTTTACATYRTTATTGTDGCAGTCTTGTTGTATCTGTTTGGTTCAAGAAACCCAATTAGTGAATTCTCACCAGAACATCTAATAGATAATTTTTCAYTAGCAATGAGTACTCTTGCGACWGGTGGATTTACACCAACATCTACAATATTGGATAATTTATTGTGGCAAGAACATGTTATCCTAATGGGKGCAATGATACTTGGTGCATTACCATTTACATTCCACTATGCATTTGTTAGAAAAAAATTCCTAGCACCAAAAYTAGGAAAAGAAGTATTAACATATTTTGCAATTTTAGGTAGTGCAACAGTTCTGTTTATACTAGTAAGCGGATTGGATCCACTACAAAGTGCATTTTATTCTGTATCAGCTAGCACTACTGCAGGATTACAACAAGAAAGTCTAGCAGGGTTAGGTGGTCCAGCTCACACCATATTGATAATTTTGATGGTAATTGGCGGATGTGGATTTTCAACTGCCGGAGGTTTGAAAATATTTAGATTATTCCATTTAAAAAATTGTAGAGTATTTTTCAGTAAAATGAGAAGAAAGGAGTTATCAAAACAATCTAAAAAAGAATTAACATCAACTTTGATAATTTTGGCATTGTTTCCGATAATTTCAGCTATAACAGGAGCTCATTTAGCAGCAATTGAAGATGTTCCATTTCAAGATGCATTCTTTGAGTCTGTAGGGGTAATTACAACAGGAGGATTATCTGCAGGAGTAATTGATGTAGACACAGACTCTGCTACAAAAATTGTCTTAGGATTTTTGATGATTTTTGGAAGATTGGAAATTATTGCRATAATCTACATCTTTATTCCAAAGCTAAGCTAGGATAGGATTTAATGTYATARTGGAAAAGTCAGAATAATGAGTGAGCAAACAAATGACATCAAKAAAGGTAAAAAGATARTCATAYTAGGATTTGTGATAATTGGGATTTTRTTTTTAATTTATAGTAGATACCAAGACCCAGAAGTAATTACACCTAGTGCTTTAGAATCAGTACAAAGAATTGCTTTAGGATTTTACATCACGCTTATTGCAGCATTTGGGGTAATTGGTATTGGAATGTATCGATATCATAAAGGAAAGGTGCAAAATAATGGTAAAGATCTATCAACHATAATTGCACTAGTAACATGGAATCAAAAATCACGAAAAATTTTYGTTGCTGTGTTTATTTCATATGGAATTTTCTTTTCATTAGTTTCAGGAACTCTAGTATACCAACCAGAAGTAAATTTTGCAATTCATTATGGTGCAACAATACCGTCAGGATTTATCGCCCCATGTTGTGACGAAGCAGGATACATGCCAAAAATAATAATTTATCTAACTGAGCACATWGGATTRCAAATAATTCCTGTTAATTTGGTTTTACAAATTATGGTGTCATATTTGGTAGGATTAAATGCATCAATTGCCATTAGTGCATATAATATTTCAAAGAAAGGTAGAGGGGCAACTACAATTGGAGCAGCTGCTGGATTATTCATTGCATGTCCAACTTGTGCTGGGACATTYTTATCAATATTTATTGGAACTGCHAGTGGAATTGCATTRTCTATTGCWTTATCVCAGTTACAAACATTATTTATCGCAATATCTATTCCAGTTTTAHTAATTACACCVTATGTAATGGCTAAAAAATTAAGAAACAATGATGGTAGTTGTAAAATTGATGGAGAGATAAAATAATGGGCATACAATCACGCACAGAATATGTGAATTTTTTCATAAATTTGAATATGGGTGAAGGTACTAATTTACTAAATTTTCTAAACAATGAAAAAAGAATTCTTAAATTAAAACTNGGAAAATAAAAGTATTAAAAAAGAACCACTAAAAAATGGAATTAAAATTTTAGAAGARTTAGTAAAAGAGATTAATGATCATGGCGAAAAATCAGTATTAGAAAAATATGAAAAATAATCAAAAGGAAGAAACATGGATAWAACTTCAGAAATAATTAGAACTGAAATACTCAGAGTTCTAAATGAAGGCGGTAAAATTCGAGGAAATGAACTTGCAGAAAGAGTGATTAAAAAAGTAGGTAATGAAAAAATTGTGTATAGAGAAATTAGTTCACTAGTACAAKCTGGAGAAATTGATAAAAAAGTTCACAGTAGRGCGCATATTGAATATGAATTAATTAATTTGGATGAATCAGTAAATGAACAACTCAAAAATTTACATAAAGAAATYGAAGTGATTTATGATGAAATTAAAAAATTCAACATTACTATTGAGCAAGAAAAATTAATTTTTCAAGAAAGATTACGTTCAGTTATTCATCTCATCCACATTGTACAATCAACTGATGGAATAATGAAATTGTTATCACATTATCCATCATTTAAAAAAGATAAAATGTATTCACAGATTATTAGAAGAATTAATGATTGTTGGCAAATAATAATGGATRTAATTGCACATCAAGACGAAGAAAATTTCTTAAATGAAATACTATCAAACCTGAGAGTATTACAATTTGATGCAAAAAATGTGAATTAGGATTTTTTTAATTTATCTACAACTATTTTAAAAATTTCATCATTATCAAGTAATATGAAAGGTAAATTATTTTCCTCACATGCCTGTCCGCTCTCAGTATCACGTGTTACTAGAAGCATGTCATTTTCTTTAGCATAGTTTATCACAGAATAATCAGTTCTAAGTTTGTGCCCAGCAGTGCGTAATTTTTTGACACTGTATGCATCATACCCTAATTCTTTGAGTTTCTCATCCCATCCATCATCCATTTCATCAATTAGAATTTTCATATAATTATCTGAATTGATTTCAAATATTAGTGTAAACCTAAACTACAGTCAACTACTTATTTTCAATAAACCAATAGTYATACAATGGATGTAAAAGAGGAAGACAAGTYAGAAGAATCAAAAAAAAATCATATCATTTACTATAAATCACTAATCAATACAATTTTAGAAATTCAAAAAGAAATGAATCTGGAAAAAGAAGATGCAATAAAAGAACACCTAAGCAAAAGAATAGAGGCCATGGAAAAAGACCAGAATAGAATTAGAGAAATGTTTCCAGATATTTCAAAGGAAGAGTGGGATGGTCACACCAACTGAGAATAATCACAATAAACATCTTGATTTACTTCAAGAGTACAAATTACACCTTGTGAAATATATCGAAGAATTGCAAAAAATGGATAAAGAATCAGAATTTGCAAAACAATGGAATGAAGATACAATAAAAAAAGAAAACAAGAGTTACAAGTAATTGATAAAATTTTAAAAAATTTAATTCGATTTTAGTTATGATATTTTTGTGTTAAATCATAAAGACTTTCACAAAAATYATGTACATGTTCKGCAGAGATACCATCAAACCATGATGTTTCTGAGTCAATGTTAAAATCATTAAATTTTCTTGAAGATGATTCTATAAATTTAATTTCAGATAGAATTAATTTTTTTATCTCAGCTTGCTCAATTTTTGATAAATTGTAATTACAAGGCATCAAATCAAGTAACACGTAAAAATTTCCATGGCTTGGATTAATTCTTGATTTGATAAATGGTTTATTTGATTGCTGACATTCACGATAGTGTTTATCATATTCAAACATCTTGGAATCCCCCAAATATTTGTGAAACGTCATAAATTAAGAATTAACAAATATCTAATTAAATTCTAAAGTTCAGATGTAATTTTCTTTATTCTAGTAATCAATCTGATTTTTGTGTTAATTGGCATCTCAGGCTCCATTGTAAAATAAATGATATTTCTTCGTGTATAGATTACCATTTGAGAAACTTTTTCTCGCTCCACATGAACATATCTTACCTTACCAAGGGATTTATCAAATTCTTTTCTCATAGCTCGCCGTTGAGCAACTTGTTTACAGAAATGTTCCTCTTCTTTTTGAGATTTCATACTGGTTTTTCCAGTTTTCATAATTGCCTCTCGAATGTTGCCCTTTGGATCAATTATAGCTCCGAATCTCATTTTTGAATCTAAATTGATAATTTTTTGAACAATTTCTAATAGATCAATTTTTTTCTTTGCAGCCATWAACAAATTAGAAAAATTTYAYACTAAATATAATCTATTGATTACATTGCAAKAATAGAGAATTTTNAAAAWATTGTCGATGATATGTGAAAATAATTTCACAYATAATTATCTCAWAGTTTTCTGTCTATGTTTAATTATCAATTATTAAAAATACAAACATCATGAAAACAGGATTTCCATTAATCATAATCGGAATTATTATGTTTACTATGGGTTTAGTGATATATTATTCAATTCAATCGGGTCAAACAGATCTTGTAATGAGAAATATCAAATACGTAGGCGGTACATTTGTTGGGCTTACTGGAATGGGTGTCACTCTAGCAGGAATTTTATTATATTTAATTAGTAGAAATGAAGCACCAATACAAAAAAAATATGATATTTGAATAAACTTCAAAAAATTTTAGAAATAACTAAATTATAATAATAAAAATATCTATCATCAAGAAATGTCAGAAAAAATTTGGATTGGCGGAATTTATCTTAAAGATGAGGGAGGATATGAAATTATTTTAAAATCACTTCAACATTATAAAAAAAGATTAAGGAGTATTGAAGGTAGTCCAGAATTAAAGGAAGCAGCAGCTATGTTTGGRCCRTTATTAACTCAGCAAGCAATGAAAACACAYCCCAAAGTTATAGAAATGATTAAAAAAATTCAAAATAATATTGGAGATATTAAAAMAGTAAATAATCTAGAAGGTGATGTATCATTTTTAGAAAAAGCACTAGTATGTTATGAGTCAGATATTCATAAAGCTCAAGAAACTGAACATGAATATTTCAAAAAATTAATTGAAAACTTGGAAGAATCAAAAAAAGATTTRGATACAATAAAAATTGCACTAGAAAAAATAAAACARTATTCAGAATAGTTTTACAATCCTTGTAAATACCATTCAAAATATGGAATTAATGTTAGRCATTGTTTCTTTTTTTCTGATTCATCAGAGTTATTTGTRATTTTTTGAATTTTTCCATGAAGATARTCTGWAGTCAATTCACTTCTAAAATGAGGTAAAATTTTTGTAATTATTTSAAGWATTTCATCAGAAGAGGAATYCTCAAGATTAYCCATGRTGTGTTTAATTTGATCTTCTAATGACATGSYATTAGTTGAATWCTACCCATTATTATTTTATAGAATTAAAGAACATCATCATCATYCCAWGTAAGACGAAATTTCCCAGTTACTCGAAACATGTTTAATTTTCCKCCTTTCTTRAAATTCAATTTGGATGATTTTAGAGACGTATCATTAATTTCTAATGTAACATCATCTTTTATGGTTTGAAAAACTATRGGRTCATTTGAAATTTGTTTCCANTCTTSTTCATCAAAATCAASGTRTARTTTTGTGTACATTAATCCCATAATTTGTTGATRTRACATACCYGAATAAATAACTACGCCAAGTCTAAGAGTTCAATGAATTTTTGGGCATAATAATACCAAGRTAACTTACAATGGTGGGATAAATTATATCAAAATCACTATCATTTCGAATAATAYCTATCACTTTGTGAATTAATTGTTGAATCATCAAATGTTCATCCCGATACAATGTTTTTTTTGGGTTTTTTGCAGAATCTAATATTGTRAATCCATTATCAGTTTGAAGTAAATTTCTCAAAAGAGAATTTGAGATTTTAATTTTTTCATCAATATCATTATGTGGATAATCAGTATCTAGTCGTTTAATTTTTGATTTTAAATCATGAAAAAAATTGTTTGTTGTACGTTCAATGTGTTGATATGATCTTTGTTCATAATTTTCAGTTGGATGATAAAATTTCATGTTACCTTTAGCAGTTACTGAAATAATCTCTTTYTCCAATAGAGAGTTACGTGTTTTCTCAAATGTAGTTTTTGCCATAAATTGTGGTACAATTAATTTTAACAAAGCATTATGATGTAAATCAGGATTATTTTTGAYATATTCTAATACAATTCTTTCACGCTCRTACATGTCTGRGTTGGGCTCAAATTGACTCATCATTACTAGGTCGACCTATATTATACAGGTCATCTATTAAAGAATTTCCATNGATAAAATATTKAATTATTTTCAAAAATTGTTGAGNATTAAATTATGAATTTAATTCAAGAAAAAAATATTAATTTACGCCTTTTCTTCTAGTCAATTTTTCAGATGTAATTGASKCAATACTTTTTCCAAATTCYTCAAGTTTTGTATTCATTTCATCTTTTTCAGATTGTGTGAATTCTCTAATAATTACATCATTAGAATCGACAAAGTTTTCACATGTTTTACAAAGCCAYAATGATAATTTTTCAGTATATTGAAAAATTGGTAATCTWCGTCCGTTRCATTGTTTACAAAATAATGGCATARTATCTWACTTGTATCACHARTATTGTCTTTTTAATCTTTATCGATAAAATCGCYAATACCWGGAGGATCDGGTGCAAGTCCTTTTCTTTTTCTAATATCAGATATTGCAGTTDCCAACATTGATTTTGGAACTTCAGTCCATTCCTTAAATGAKGTATTCCATGTTGCACGGCCTGCAGTCTGACCTCTCATTGCTTCWGATAATGTAAAAGTTTCAGCAGCTGGAATTTCACCAATTACAATACTTGCTGCACCTTTTTGTGACATRTCAAGYACCTTTCCACGTTTACCAGAAAGAATGGTTGCAACATTTCCAACTAAATCAGTTGGAACACGAACCTCAATTGCTAGTGTTGGTTCAAGAACRGAAGTACCTGCAGTTAGTAATGCACCCATACATGCACGACGTGAAGCAGGTCCTAATTGAGACAAACCTCTGTGTGCWGTATCCTCGTGTGGAACAAAGTGWGTAAARATAAACTTACAATTTCTCATCTGCTCTCTACARAGAGGRCCTTCTTTCATTACTTCTTCAAATCCAGAATTAATTGAATCAGTRGATTCGTGTACAAATTGAACACCTTTAGTTCCATTAATCAAAAYATTTCCACGTGAATCAAGTTTCATTATTCTCTTGATAGTATCAGTATCCCAWCCWGCATTTTTTAGTAAGTCTTTAACTACGGTTTTRTCTTTAATATCACTAATTTCACCAGTTCTGAGCATRTGTGCAATTTCAGGCTCTAATGGCTCCACTTTCATGAAAATTTTRTTATGYCTATTTGGGGATTTTGCCATAACTGGTTCRCAKSCACCCTTCACAGTCTCYCTATAGTTAATCAAAGGTTCAGAAGTRATTATTTCAAGTTTAGAATCCTGAATTCTATGCACTGCAACATCCAAGTGCAATACACCCATTCCAGCAATAATTGTCTCACCGCTTTCCTCATCAATTTTTACAATCAAATTTGGATCTTCAATTGTTAATTGTTTTAAAATATCTACAAGTTTAGGTAAATCTTTAGGATGTTTTGGTTCAATTGCAATTTGAACTACAGGTTCTGAAACATATTTGACACCTTCAAACATTTGAATTCCTTTTACAGATGATAATGTGTTTCCAGCTCTGCATTCAGTTAATCCTAATAGTGCAGGAATATTTCCAGCTCCTAATTCTCCAACTTGTTCTCTTTGGTTACCCATAAAGAAATTAACGGATTGAACACGTCCCTCTCTTTTTTCATCTATAATATTGATAGTTTGTCCATCTTTAATTGTGCCAGAAAATAATCTMCCAATTGCRACAGGACCTGCTGCAGSATCTAAAACCATGTTTACAACCATCATAATCATTGGCCCATCATCACTACATGCAAGTAATGCTTTACCAATATCAGATTCCAAATCACCCTTCCAAATTTGTGGAATTCTATACTTTACTGCTTCATGTGGCGCAGGATGATGTTTTACAACCATTCCAAGTATAGCTTCTGCCAGTGGTGCTTTTTCTACAAGGTCTTCAACTTTTTCATCATTATAAGCATCAATTACATCTTTGAAAGTAAGTCCTTTTTCTTTCATCAAATCAACATTGATTGCCCAACGATCTTTTGCAGAACCAAATGTTACACTTGAATCTTGAATGGAGACTTTCCATTTTTCTTTGTATTCAGGTTCACCATATGTGTCAATTAATTGATTAAAATTTGAAACAACTTCTGCTAGTTGTTCTTGCATTTTTTCAGGAGTTAATCGAAGTTCTTTAATGAGCCTATCCACTTTGTTGATAAATAAAACAGGTTTYACTCGCTCCTCTAATGCCATTCTAGTTACAGTTTCAGTTTGAGTCATGATTCCTTCAACTGCATCACACACTACAACTGCACCATCAATTGCYCTAAGACTACGAATTACCCTTCCACTGAAATCTACGTGGCCAGGTGTRTCGATCATATTGATGACGTATTCTTTGTCATCTTTTGTAAAATGTAAAGTAACATTTGCTTGATAAATGGTAATTCCTCTTTCTTGTTCTTCTTTATCAAAGTCCATTGCCAGTGCTTTTCCKGCAGCTGATGGAGCGATAATTCCAGAATATGCTAAAAGACTATCACTCATGGTAGTCTTTCCATGGTCAACATGAGCAATTACACCAAAATTACGKATTTGMTCCTTRTTCTTGATAATTTTTAAAACATCAGTTGTCGACTTGTATTTTACCATATCCGCAAACCTAAGTATTCAGCTATTAAATCTTAGCCTTGTAAAAAGATCAATAGATCATTTGATTACTTACATTACGAATATTTTTTGCCAATRCAAAATGACAATCTTTTTTCTTTTTCTTTTTGGCTTCAAAAAGTGTAATGAAYTGAGAGAAAAATATACAGTATAATATCTGAGATAATKTTTCTGATGGHAYRTCAGGRTGGATCACATTAATTCCAATTTTTTTTAGATGYATTGAAAGTTGTTTATTGTGAGTATTTTTTTCCTCAAAAATAATTACAGTGTCTCCTTTTTTTACTGAAAATAATTCCATATGAGARAACTGCTCAATTTTDGAATATTGTACAGCATACCCTAAAATCTCATAAAATTTTGCWGCACAATACATTGCTATTGGATAAGTATACAAATTTCCAAGAACAAAAATTCGTTTAGTGACTTTDAATTTTTTTRCATTCAGTCTTACCTTTGAAAATAATTTTAAATGATTTGAAATATTDATTTTTTTTACTAGAGAAATACAAGTTAATGCACTTTCTARAAATGAAATACTACCAGCAGTAAATACACCATGATTTGGAGYAGATARTAAAATAGTATCGTCAGAGATTTTTGCCARCYTACTATAAGGCATAGATGTGATGGCTGTTGTTTTTTTTGCAGTTTTTGCAACTTTGATATTGGATACAGTATTTCCAGATATYGAAACAAAATAGACATGTTTTGATTTGACCAATTGTTTGTTTTTTAAAAGATCTAACGGATCCATTACTCGTACTATTCCACCAGAAAAAGATTCAGCAAGCATTGCTGAGACTAAAGAATCACCACTTCCCGAAAAGATAGCATTAGTTTGTTGATTTGAGGATAATATTTTTTGATTTTTAAATGATTTTAAAAAATCTGATTGAAGGTACATGTCTTTCTCAAATGCTTGGATTGTGTTCATTACAAGAATAAATTTTTAGACATATTAGAAAAATGATTCGGAATAGGTTTTGATTTTTATTACGACGGTATAGGGGAAAAATATGAAAATTTCTGTAGGACATACTCCTGATTCAGATGACGCATTCATGTTTTATGGAATGTTTACAAATAAAATAGAATCGCCAGGATTTACGGTAAACCATGTAATTGAGGATATTGAAAAATTAAATCGAAAAGCAACAAATCCAGAATTAGATGTTACTGCAGTTTCAGTGCATGCATGTGCATACATTCCAGGATATACAATATTACGAAGTGGTGGAAGTTTTGGGATCAATTATGGTCCAATAGTTACTGCAAGAAAACAAATGTCAATTGAGGAAATTAAAAAATGTAAAATTGCAATCCCGGGTAAAATGACATCCGCCTTTTTGTTATTACAATTGATGATTGGTAAATTTGATTATATTGAAATGAATTTTAGCGACATACCAAAAGCTGTCAAATCAGGTGAAATTGATGTAGGACTAGTAATTCATGAGACTCAGTTATCATATGAGCAAGAAGGAAATGTCAAAATTTTAGATGTTGGGGAATGGTGGGACAAGACAACAAATGGGTTACCAGTACCACTTGGAATTAATGTAATGAAAACAGATTTGGGAATGGAGACAATTTGTAAATTTGACAAATATCTTCAAAAATCAATAGAGTTTGGGATTGAGCATATGGATGATGCATTGGAATATGCAATGCAGTATTCTAGAGGAAAACCACGTGATTTAATTGAAAAATTTGTAAAAATGTATGTAAATAAAGTAACAGTAAACATGGGAGATCCTGGAGAAGAGTCAATAAGAAAACTCTTTGAAATGGCAAAAGAAAAGAATTTGGTACCAGATTTTGAACTAAGTATTGCCACCAAGTAATTATAGAACAAAAAAAAATAGAATTAATGGGAGATGGAATTGGAGGTCCAGTGATGGGTATTCTTACAAACAATGCTTTTGAATTACTTGTAAGTCATTTTAGAAAAGACAATAAAGACGAATATGGGAAAACTGAAAAAATAGTCATCGCAAAAATTGATAATCCTGAAGAGCCACAATATTCTGAAACTACACAAGATGATTTAGAAAGAGCACTCAAAGGTAAATTTGTCACATGTAATGTTCAGTATAGAGATACAAAAACAGATGCACTAGTGTGTAATGTCTTTGTTCAAAAACCACCAGAAGAGTTCAAGTAGATTTATTTGATAATTTCCGTTTGGAGAAAAATTAATTGTGTTTTTCATTAAAAATAATTTAGGAATAAAAAATAGAATATACCTAATATAGGTTAAAATCAAAGATAAGGGATAGATGGTTTTAGTTGATAAAAAAATTCTGAGTGGAGGAATTGTATTACTAGTTATTGGAATTATAATTTCAGTAAATGTTAATTCTACAATACCAGCAGGACACTCAGGAATGACTGAAGAGGAAATAATTGATTTGTTAACAGCTGAGCAAGATATCAAAGATTACAATACAATTTCAGGTATTTTTATGGCATTAGGATTTTTATTATTTTTGATTAGTTTTGGAGCAAGAAAGAAAAAAGGGTCAGCAGTTAAAAAAGAAGTAAAAAAGACTACAGAATAATTCATTAGTATTTTCACTGCAAACTTGAGTTCAAAAAGAGATAAAATCCAACAATTTGTTAATTTTAAGAAAATTGATAATATTTTTTA
Source organism: Nitrososphaerota archaeon (assembly GCA_002317795.1). Classification (GTDB taxonomy): domain Archaea; phylum Thermoproteota; class Nitrososphaeria; order Nitrososphaerales; family Nitrosopumilaceae; genus Nitrosopumilus. Next base: position 7,877 of record NVWC01000009.1, on the reverse strand, counting down.
AAATTACAATTAGTAATTGATTTGTTCCAAAATGGTATTCATTAATGACCTGTTTTTCCATCGTAGGTATAAGAATAACAAAGAATACCATAGTATGAATAAAACATCAATTCACATGGGAAATTGTCTAGGCAACGAAATTAAAAATTCTACATTATACTGGGACGTATTAAACCACTATGGAATTTCAAAAGATGATCTAAAAAAAATAGATTTGTCATATGAGGAACTCTACAAAGTGTATAAAACCATCCAGCAACATGAACAAGTTCGTAATTTCCTTAAAGATTTTAAGGGAAAAATTGCCAATTTGAATGTAAAATAATATAGTTAATTTAAAAAAACAGCGTAGTACAATGGCCACAATTAAAAAAAGTACAGCCATCACACTGGAACTTGTCTATAATATGAGAAGATAAAATATCATAAAAAATATTGTTTGTAAGATTTTACAAACATTCACAAGTATAAAGATAATGAATACTAGAATTCTAATTGATTTAATTACTATGAATCACTAATTTCAAAAATGATACAGGCAGAAATTAGTATATATCCAATGGCCACAAGAACAACTAGTGCAAGTTTTTACATTGCAAAAGCAATAGAGTCAATTCAAAATGTTGAAAATTTAAGATATGAAATTAACTCAATGGGGACAATTTTAGAATCAGATAATATGGATGTGATAAATAATGCAGCAAAAAAAATGATGGAAACTGTTCATAATCTAGGAATAGATAGAGTTGAGGTAATAATTAAGATAGATTCACGACGTGACAAACATCTCAAAATGGAAGAAAAACTAGATTCAATAAAAAAACAGATGAGTTAGAATTTTTTCAGAATTTTAAAGTGAGTATTTCTTTGGGCAGGAACACGACCAATCTCATGCACCATTGTTGCCAATTCCTCAACTGATGAGGAAGTTGATTTTCCTGCAGCTTTGTAAATTTCCTCAGAGAACGCAGTTCCAACTAGATCACTACCACCGTTAGATAATGCAACTTGTGCAAGCTTCTTTCCATAAGCAACCCAATAGACTGAGATATTATTTAGAACATTTGCAAGCATCAATCTAGATAATGCAATTATTCTCAAATCATATACTGATGAGCATTCATGGTTTACCAAATGATCTTGTTCTAATTCAGTATTATCCAAACTGAATTTCAAAGGAATCAAGGTTATGAGACCATGTGTTTTCTTTTGTAACTCACGAATTTTTATTAAATGATCAACAATGTGTTCAGGTTTTTCTATATGTCCATAAAGCATAGTTACATTACTTTTGATATTCATATTATGTGCCTCCTCAATTACATCAAGCCATTGTTGTCCAGTACATTTTCCTCTAACAATTTTTCCTCTAATGTCAGGATGAAATAATTCTGCTCCGCCACCAGGCATTGAATCTAGACCTGCATCTTTGAGACGAGACAGAATTTCCTTTGTTGAATTTTTAGTTAATTTTGATAGATAGTAAATCTCTGCTGCAGTTAATGCTTTGATATTTAACTCAGGATGACTTTTTTTGATGGTCCTCATCATGTTCTCATAATATTCTAATGGAAGTTTTGGATGAAATCCTCCAACAATATGGACTTCAGTGGCACCAAGCTGTTTTGCAATTCTTACTCGTTGCTCGATTTCTTGTGGAGTTAGTGTGTAAGCATCGTCTGCACCCTCTTTTCTATAAAATGCACACATTTGGCAACTAGCTGCACAGACATTAGTGTAATTCATGTAATATGAGGCAGCAAATGTTACAGTATTTCCAACTAATTTTTTTCTAGTGATATCTGCAACTGCACCCAATAAATGAAGATTATCATAATTCATTAGTTCAATTCCATCATTATAGGACAGTTCTTCTCCTGCAAGAGCCCGATCTAATGCTTTGGAATCACCAACTAATTGTTCTAACACAGTATTGTTTTTGCGTGTCAGGATATATTCCTTAAGTCTCAAGAATTTAGTTAAGAAAATCCTACATATTGAGTAAATTTAGGAACGATTTTGAAAATGGAAAAATGTAAGTACTATGCAAAGTTATTGTGAAAAATGATTATAAATCATTCATCTAATACAGATTAAGATAAAATCACTCTTTTTTGTTAGTCTTATTGTAATTTAGATCGACTATCTATTGTTTGGATTGTCGTACTAGCAATAATTGATGTCGTCCAGAAGTACTTCTTGGTCTAGTTCTAAGTGAAAAATTACAACATGGGCAATGTATTCCATCCCATTTGATAAAAATATCACATGTAGTACAGCGTTTATGACCTAATTCGTAATGAGTATTACCAGAATTTGTTTTAGCTTTGTATCTGATACATGTTCCCCTACAAGTCATAAAATTAATTTAAAAATAGGTATTATTAATGAATCAAAGTCTAAACAAATTTTACAGATAATTTAGGGCAAACCTATTGTATTACTCAATATGATAACAAAGTGATGGATGATATAAAATTAACAGATGATGATTTCAAAGAAATTAATCTTAGAACAGGTATGAAATACTATAACATTGATGAAACATGGGTCAAACATATTCTCAATGATCAAGAAGTAGTAGAACGATTAAAGTTAGCAATTAGCAAATGTGATGAAATAGGAGAAGATAATGTTGCCAATATTCTCAAAGATATTTTAGGTGATGTGAAATGAGCAAAGAGACATTGTTTGTTGGAACTGCAGATGCTGAGCATACAGAGATGTACATCAAGGCAATATGGCATCTTAAGGAACGTGGGGAACAATGTAGAATCAACTCGATTGCAAAAATGCTAAACATTCGAGAACCAAGTGTGATACAGATGCTAAAGAAACTAAGTGGTAAAGATTTGATAGTTTACAACAAAGCTGGTATAAAACTCACAGAATCTGGACAAAATGTAGGAACTACAATGATGAGAAACAGTAGGCTTTTGGAGGTAATGATGGAAAATACACTAAAAATAAAGATAGATGAGGAGATGGTTTGTGGAATTGAGCATCACATGAAGAAGCAATTTACAGATGCTCTGTGTACAATGCTAAACCATCCAAGGAAATGTCCTCATGATCATGTAATCCCAATGGGCACATGCTGCCAAAAATGATAATATTATAAATCAGAGTCTAGTATTTCTGCATCTTTTAGTGCCTTGTATCTATTTCTTATAGTCACTTCAGTAACTCCAGCAGCTTCTGCAATATCTCTTTGAGTTACTGAAACACCATTTTTGACACATGATGAATACAATGCAGCAGCAGCTAATCCCATGGGATCCTTTCCTGCTGATTCTTTACGTTTTTGTGTCTCTCTGATTATTTTAGCTGCATATCGCTTGGATTTCTCTGGTATCTTTAGTTTGCTTGAAATTCTTGCAATGCATTGAACTGAATCAACAACAGGCATTTTTAGHTYTAATTCTTTATGTAATAATCTGTAACATCTTGCAATTTCTTTTCGTTTAACATTAGCAGCCTCTGCAACATCTTTTAGCGTTCTAGGTATTCCAGCATCTCTACATGCAACATAAAGTGATGCTGCAATTATGCCAGAAATAGATCTACCACGAACTAATTTTYTCTCTAATGCTTTTCTGTAAATGTATGCTGCTTTTTCAAGAACATTAGATGAAAGAGTAAGTTTGTCTTTTAGTCTATCTAATTCATTTAGAGCTTGTTTTAGATTTCTGTCCTCACTGGTCTTGGATTGACTTCTACTATCCCAAGTTCGAAGTCTTGTGATTGTGGTTTTCATTGAAGAAGATAACGGTCTTCCAGTTGCATCTTTGTTTGCTGGATTAATTACAGTTGATAATCCTTTATCATGTCTTGTAAGAGATGTTGGCGAGCCAGTTCTTGAATTATCCATGCCACCTTGTGTTGAAAATGATTTTCGTTCTAGACCTGATTCATTTACTTTTTCAGAAATCACATAACCGCATTTTGAGCAAAATTGTTCTCCTGTAACTTCATCAGTTAGTAGAGATTTTTTTCCACAGCGTAAGCAGCTAGAATTTTGGTCAAATGCCATATTTTTTCAATTATACAGTATGTGAAATTAACTCATATAACTGATTTAAACAAAAATACAATTCTGATTCATTTATTTCTAAAACTATGGAATTAATGACTAACAAACCAGATTAAATTTTAAAAAATAATTATTCATTTTATTTTGGTCCAGATCGTATGTGAAAATTTGAGCAACACTTGCATTCATTCTCTAGGCATTCCTGCTCCAGATGATGACCACATATTCCACATTCACAACTATTCTCCATTGTATGATATAGTACATCTATTTACATGTGAATGTTTTGCTAAATTTCCTGGAATTTGCATAATACAGAATGGAAATAATATGTGATCTTTTGAAACAACTATCCGTAGATTCTAATAATTCTGTCAATCTGGATTAGAATGCCAATATTGACAAAATAAGAAGGCATTCATTTGTTTGGGTCAAGAAATAAGTAGGCATTAAACCCATAATTTGTATGGTACTTCCTTTAGTTGATGAGCATAAACCAAAATGTTACTTGTGTCATGAAGGATTTGAAAATATAGAAAAACTCAAAGAACACCATAATTCAGCACATAAGGAATTCTTTGAATCAAATGAAAAACAAGATACCAGAGAACCGGCGCCTGGTGATGTTACGGTGTTTTAGCCTTTTGTTTTTTGATAGATTTTAACAGATCTTGAGCAAGTTCTTTTGAGGCATTTGCCAAATCATAATATTTGTCTATAGATAATGCTTTTTTGAAATGTTTTATTGCATCTTGCAGATGACCGAGTTCTCCTAATGAAAGACCTTTGTATGCTAGGGCCATTGTAGATTTTTTATCAATACGTAGAACTTCATCATAACATTTTATTGCATTTAGATATTGTTCATCGGAATGTAATGCTGCACCTTTGTTTAGTAATGCATCAAGATTTTCAGGAGAAATTGATAGTGCTTTGTTGTATGAATTTATGGCGAGTTTAATTTTTCCCATATTTTGCAAAGTAGCTCCCTTATCAACTAGTGCCCTAATGTTTGAGGGTTCTTTTTTGAGAACCAAATCATAAAGTCTCAAAGCAGTAGAAACATCACCATCCTCTGTACATTCAAAAGCATCTCCCAGGATTTCATCAATTTTATCACTCACAATATCAGATAATTTTTTCTTGATAATAAATTGATTTTTTACCATAGATTCATCCACTACTGGCAATAAGATTAGTGAGCTCATTTCTAAAAGTAAGAAAAATTAGGTATTAAATCAGCGATCATTATACAATAACCAAAATCCAGCCTAGAAAATCAATTTAAAATTTCAACATGATAAAAAATCAAATATTCAAAATCAGGATGCAAATTTATCTCGAGGATCAATTTGCAATGATTTATTGAAACATCCTATAGCTTCCTCATATCTACCCAGACTCCTGAGTACAACACCTTTGAAATTCCAAAGGTCGGGATCATTTTGATTCAACAAAAGTGCCTGTTCAAAAAATTCTAGTGCATTTTCAAACTTTGATTCCTCCAAAAAGGATTTTCCTTTTGTTACAAGCTCTTGAATTTTATCCACAAATTAGAAAAGACTCCATTTCTATTAAATTTGAAACAATAATGCAAATAGGTTGGTATCAAAACTDAACAGATTTACAADRAATCACTCAAAATTTAAATAATTTTTTAACATHACATAGTGTGGATATGGATCAAACTGATGAAAGAATTCTCAAAAATTTGATGATGGATGGGAGATTATCTGCAAGGCAACTTGCACTAAAACTTGGAATGTCAACAGTTACAATATTAACTAGAATTAAAAAAATGGAGAAAGCAAAAATAATTTACGGRTATGCTGCATTAATAGACCATGAAAAAATAGGGTATTCATTAACTGCAATAATTGAAATTATTGCAAAAAATGATAAAATTGTAAGTATAGAAGATGAAATTGCAAAATTTGAAAATGTATGTGGGGTTTATGATATTACAGGTTCAACAGATACRATAGTWATTGCAAAATTCARGGRRCGAAATGAATTGAGTACRTTTGTAAAGAGYCTAGCATCCATTTCAAATGTGGAAAATACMRTTACTCATGTAGTTCTAAATACTACAAAAGAAGATTTYAGATTAGCATAGGSAAAANAAANTGAAYATWTTAAGAATWAGTATWATYACAATGTTAGTTTTWGGRGYATTCCAAATAGCATATGCACAAAGYGAGAAASYRGAKATGGWTYTAGTAGTRACTGATGAAGAAAAAATTATAATATTTGGMAGTTTTGCTGTAGTAATAMTTGGRATTTTTTTGTTTTTAGCAAGAGAYATCATWCTWCGTAGAAAAACATCTTATGATAAAAARGAATTTGAATCAAAAAAAGAAARWACAWATGAAAAATATMATTCAGATTGGGGAGATGATTATGAAGAACTTGGAAAAAGAAGAAATACCAAAGACGATCAAGAATTCAGAGAAGCTGTATCAAATGATAGTCTAATAAATTATTATGATGTAATAGGGGTCTCAAATAGTGCAACACCTGAAGAGATTAAAAATAAATTCAGAGAGCTTGCTAAAAAAATTCATCCTGATAAAACAAAAGTAAATTCTGAAGAAGAGATGGCAGAATTAAACAAGGCATATGAGGTTTTATCAGACAAAGAGCGAAGGGCAAGTTATGACAGATATTTCAAAGTCAGTTAAACTGACTCTAGTTTTACAATAATCATACTAAGTTCGATTGAATCAGGGGTCTGAACGCTATTTGTGAGATTTGTAAATATTTCAAAATTTAGTGTATTTCCATTATCATGAATATTAGTTGTGATTTTGAGTTCACTGAATTCTGTATTAGGTCCCAACATCTTTTTTGTTAATAATGGAATAACTGAAAGATCTTTAATCACTCCAGTCATTTTAAATGCAAATTTATCTGAAAAATACACGCCACCACGAGTAGTTGGCTCATTAACAGGTGTCGGAGAATTAGTTATAGAGACATTACTTAGCTGAAAAGATGTATTGTCAAGATGTATTGTACATTCTGAAGGATTTGAATCAAATGACTTTGTTAGGATTTCAAGTAAATCAGAATTTATAGACACTGAAAATATCTAAGACATAATTCTATTGAGTCTTTGCCTAAAGTGGATAACATTCTTTGGGTTTTACGCATAACTTGGTTTGCACACCAAAATCGTTTAAGTAAACTTTAGAACAGTCACAAAATATCATAATCGCATATACCAGTTGCCAGACCTTAACTAGTTGTTTTTCTTATCAATTATTGTGATAAACCTGTAGAACTGGTGCTGTGTGATACATCAGTTCTATTTTTCTAATCTTTTCAAAAAATCTTGTACTTTAAGAATAAAATTAATTTAATTTCATTAATGCCAAAATTTGTAAACGAGTATCAACGTCAAGAATGGTTAAACAGGTTAGTAAATTATGTAGAAAACCAGAGAGTATAATGGAAAATTTTGAATTATAATTAATTACAAGCAAGTGTTTGCAAAATCATAAAATGTGTACTATATTGTTGGGATTAGTAATTGGATTTGACAGGTTTAGCCTTGAGGTTAGAAAAAAGATTACAAAATAATTAAATTCATTCCAAAAATCATTTATGCACTTAACAAAAAAATAAAGTAGAAATATTGTAAGCGTTCCAGTCGCTATCTACCGTATTGTAGAATAATCGAAAAGGTATCCGCACCCATGTGGGTTCAAATCCTAACAGATTCATTTTTGTCTATACTTTACAGACTATTTTAAACCAAATTGTAGACACTTGGTTTGAGAGGCTTTACCTTAAATGAGGATGCTGCTTCAGATTGAAGTCTTGTGTATTCCTCTGACTGATA
>NVWC01000034.1 GCA_002317795.1 Nitrososphaerota archaeon | reverse complement strand
GCTTGATCTCCACCTAATCCATGTCCAAATGCATTTGGAAGAACAGTAGAAATTGAGAAAAYACCAACAACTATGGCTAATAATRCAAACTTRGCATACATAGCACAAATTAGTTAATTCCATATTTAAAGCTGGCATAATATTTCTATTCATGAAAATTTTTCAAACAAAGTAGAATTTTTATTTGTCATACTAAAATCAAATTTATGAAAATTTTGTTGGTATTGTTACTTATWCCATTAATGATAATTCCAGCTTTTGCAGAATCACAAACTTTGCCAACTGAAAAAGGAACACTAGATGTAAAACTAACATATGACACAATAGAACAAGACATTCTAAATAAAATCGGTATTGAATTTATTAATCCGCAAACACAAAARATACAAATTCATATTGATTACATAGTTACAGTTTCAAAAAATAATGAAATRGTTTTTGGACCCACACAATTAATTCACACSTCTGAAGGAGCTGTAAAAATCCCAATTGAATTTAATCTGGGTGAAGGCACATATTCTATGAATATTGAAGTACAGGGAATTTTATTTAATCCAATTCCACCAGAAACCGTTTCATTTGAGATTTCAGTAGGTGAGGCTTTTGCACAACCAGATTCTGARAATGGAGTGTCAGAGGATACTTCAAATGGAGGTGGTTGTCTTATTGCAACTGCAGCATTTGGTTCAGAATTAGCACCTCAAGTACAACAATTAAGAGAACTTAGAGATAATACWATTTTATCAACAGAATCTGGAACTGCATTTATGCCAGGATTTAATCAATTCTATTATTCATTTTCACCAGTAATTGCTGATTTGGAACGTGAAAGTCCAATTTTCAAAGAAGTTGTAAAACTAACACTAACTCCAATGATTTCTACTTTATCAATAATGACATTAGCTGAAGATGATAATGAATCACAAGTCTTAGGACTAGGAATTTCTGTAATTGTACTTAATTTGGGAATGTATATTACAGTACCTGCAATAGCTGGCTTTGCAATAAGTAAACGCATTAAATCAAGAAATTAATYCTTTAACTCCAACAATCTGGACTTTCTCATTACCTACATCTAAAACATTGTTAAAATGATAAATCCATCATAACAAGGATTGAAACATTTCATATCCYAATTAAAGTGCAACTAGTTTTACAGTGTCCATGTTTTTRTTTGTCTGAAAATCTTTAGTCATTGTAGATACTTTTTCTGCATCACCATCAATTACAAATAGTTCCATGCATTTTTCTTTGTCAATTTTACTATGAAGATGTGTAATGATTAGATCCTCAAAATTATGAGTAATTCCAGAAACTGCATGATCAAATTTATCATTGTGTACTACCAAAAGAATTGCATGAATATTTCCAGATAAATCTGATTTTTGTTTTTCTTCAGAAACAAATGCTCTAATTCCTGCCCTGATTGCCTCAGACCTCCCTGAGAATCCCATAGATAATTGTAATTTGTCTAATTCTRAAAGAATTTCCTCATTTAATGAGATTGAAACTATTGGCATATGCCTAATGTTATTAATTATCTTATAAGTTTAGCAGTYAATGTTATTAAGATTTTATAGATTTATTAATAATTTGYAYTRACTTGGTTTGTGAATATYCAAGTAAAGGCTGCAATAATTGCTATAGTAATTATAATTCCATTAAGCTCAATTGCAGTTTATGGGACTGATTCAAATCAACAATTTACAAAAAATGATAATTCAAGATTACAAGTAATTTCTTCATTTTACCCTCTTCATGAATTCTCTCAACATGTAGGTGAGGACAAAGTTGATGAAATATTGCTTGTTCCAGTTGGAGTTGAACCACATGATTGGGAACCAACAATTAAAGATGTACAAAGAATGCAACAGTCTGATCTAATTATAATAAATGGAATAGGATTTGAAAATTGGGTTGACAAATTAGATGAAGCAAATTATCAAGGTGTAATAGTTGATACAAGTAATAATATTTCAGATGAGGAATTAATTAAAAATTCTGGAGATCCACACATATGGCTAAATCCAGTTTATGCAAAAATCCAAGTACAAAATATTGCAAATGCTTTTTCTATTTCAGATCCTGAAAATCAACAATTCTATCAATCAAATGCTGCAAAATATATCAAAGAATTAGATTCACTTGATTCAAAAATTCAAAATGAATTATCTGATTGTACTCATGATTTTGTTTCTTTTCATGATGCGTTTTCATATTTTGCAAAAGAATATGATCTAAATCAACATACTATCATTTCATCAAATGRTATGCATGGAGATACWACTGCAAAAACATTAGAAAATGTAATTAYAACTGCAAAAAAATTTAACATTACAGTAATTTTTAGTGAAGAAAATACTGACACTAGAACATCAAAAATTATTGCACACGAAATTGGTGGAAAAGTTTTATTGTTATCTACTTTAGAAGTTTCTTCAAATGGAAATTACATTTCCAAAATGACTGAAAATCTTGAAAATYTAAAGGAGGCCCTATGTCAATAGTTGAAATTAATAATCTCACAGTTCATTATCCAGATGTAAAGGCCCTTGATGATGTGAGCTTTGTAGTTAATGAAGGCGACTTTTTAGGCATAATTGGACCAAATGGTGCTGGAAAATCCACTCTTTTTGATTGTATGTTRRGRCTAAATACCAAATACAAAGGKACAATCAAATTTTTTGGAAAAGATATTAGAAATTCAAAAAATTATCTTAAAGAAATTGGATATGTTCCACAAAAACCAATTTTTGAAAAAACCTTTCCAGTTACAGTAAACGATGTTGTACGAATGGGGTTAAGAAATGAATCTGATAAAGAAAAAATTGATGAAATATTACAACAACTATGGATACATGAATTACGTAACAGAAGAATTGGTGAGTTATCTGGAGGACAACAACAACGAGTCTTTATTGCAAAAGCACTAGTGAATAATCCAAAAATTTTGATTYTAGATGAACCAGTAGCTGGAATTGATCAACAAAGTATTGAATTATTTTATAGYATTTTACGTGAACTAAATTCTAAACAAAAAATTACAATTATTTGGTCTTCTCATGATCTTGATGCCGTAAATAAACTTGCAAATCATGTAGCATGTTTGAATAGAACATTATTTTTTCATGGTGAATCTGAAAAATTCTTTTCTGATGACAAGCTTGTAAAGCAATATTCCGAGGCATCAATGCAGGAACACATGCATCATCATTAATCATGTCATTTGAAATTCTAACATACAGCTTTATGCACAGAGCATTAATTTCTGGAATTGCAATTGCAATTCTTTGTTCAGTTGTTGGCTTATTTTTAGTTCTGAGACGTTATTCGTTATTTGGTGATGCAATAGCTCATTCATCATTTGGTGGAATTGCATTAGGTTTGCTAGCAGGTGTTTATCCATTGTTGACTGCTTATGGTGTTTCAATAATTAGTGCATTAATAATTACAAAAATCAAGGACAAATACAATATTTCAGGCGATGCATCAATTGCTGTACTTTTATCCTCAGGAATAGCAGTTGGGCTCGTAATAATTGGTTTTTCAGGTGGATTTACGATTGATATCTTTAGTTTTCTATTTGGAAGTATTCTTTTAGTTAGTGTAGATGATACAATTCTAATTTTATCATTAACTGGAATCATTCTAATTGTAATTTTATTATTGTATAGACAAATTCTTTATTCCACATTTAATGAAGAACAAGCTAAAGTTAGTGGTATCCCTGTTGAAAAAATTAATTATTTGATTGTATTTATGGCAGGAATTACTGTGGTAACAGCAGTTCAACTTGTAGGTGTTTTGTTAATTTCAGCCCTATTTGTAATTCCAAATGTTACTGCAATAATGTATGGAAAGGGTTTCAAACAGACAGCAATAATTTCAATAAGTTTTTCTGTTTTTTCTGTTGTTGCAGGAATTTTAATTTCATATATTTTTGACATTACTCCTGCAGGAACCATTGTTTTATTATCAATTGGTTTACTTGGAGGAACAATGGGAATAAAATCAGCAGGACTATTATCTAAGAATTAACTAAAGAATTTAGTCTTCTTTTATCTTGAACACTTTTTACATAAAACAATGATGTTGCAATAATTCCTAATGCAATTAGTGGCGATGCAATCTCTGTATATTTTAATTCAAAATTTTTAGTTGTTTGTATTTGTGATGGAATGACTGGAATTTCTGTCATTTTTATTGTTCCAAGCTTGTTTGATTGTTGTTCTACAAACCATACATTATCATTTCCATCTGTTGTCATGAATTGTACAAATGATGTTTCAGTTGGAATTGGAACCTCAATCAAACTATTGTTATCTGGATCATATACTCCGATAYTATCTACCGTATGTTCTGCAAACCAAATATTCCCATATTTGTCAAGTGTCATTCCAAATGGTAATGCATCTTTATTTGGTACTGAAATTTTCTCAAATGTCTCTAAAACTGGGTTAAATTTGGTAATTGCTGAGCCTGTATGTTCTGCAATCCAAAGATTTCCATCATTATCAAAAATYAATGCTTCAGGTGATTGWAGTGGTAAATCMCTTGARAATTGAGTTATTTGATTATTTTBAGGMTCAATGAATCCAATTTTACCWGTACCTGATGTAGAATACCATAYTTTYCCATCAYTATCTACTGTTAAAGCAAATGGAAATGATTCACTTTCTAGTTTTATCACTTCAAATGAATCTARTTCTGGTAAATATTTTACAATACTATCTTTGTTAATGATACTTATCCAAATATTCCCATCAAAATCTGCTTGAATAAAAATTGGAGAGTTATCTGATATTGTAGGATCTAGATTTGGAATTGTTTTTGTTGTGATTTGATTATTTTCAGGATTAAAGAAACCAATTTGATTTCTYGGAGTATCCACRAACCATATTTTTCCATTTTTATCTTGTGTTAGAAACATTGTAGCTAGACCATCAAATGAATAAGAAGTAAATTCTTGTGTAWCTAGTGAAAACTGCCACAATCGTGGAGATGATGCATCACTTAACCAAATWGAATTTYYYCCATCATAYAATGGGAATAGAGGTTTAGCATCTTCTGGTAATTCATATTCAATTATCTGAGTTTGAATGTTTGTCAGTCGTGGTTTTATCAACAAATTTATGATTTTTGATTCATTAGCATTTTCRGTTCTTTGTGCTTCAACTTCTAATAACCAWACTCCAGAAAATCCAAATGTTAYTTCACCTTGAAATTCAGTTGGCCTATTCTCACTTTGTTTGATTAAATCCATTGGGATTTCAATTGGAGAAATATTTTTTGATGGATTTGAAATTTTTACTTTAACTTGATTTGAATCTGAAAGTGGTTTATTTTCAAAGCCACTTACTTTAACTAAAATTGTATTTACACCACTTGAAAATGGTGAAATTTCAATACCAAATTTTACTTTTTCAGTAAATTCTATAGTTTTAAAGCCATAGATTATTTCTTGTGCTTCAACTTTTTGAATTTCTCCTGCTGGAAGTGTTCCATTAGTTAGTAATGCCACTAYTCCTAATAGARCAATTCCTAATRCYGCATCAACTTTGAGTGATYTCTTTAGTTTTCTATGAACAGAAATTTTTCCTGACTGRATATTYTTTTCTGCATTTTTTTGTATTCGAAACTGGAAAAATCCWCCAAACCCAATTATTATTGCAGCAATTGCAATTTTTAAAATAATTAATTGACCATAAACTGAYTCTGTAATTAATCCTACATCACTTTCTAAGAACCACATTAGAGTTGGYCCTGTAATTAATACAACACCAATTGCAATAATAAAAGCAATTGAAAATCTTGGAATAAGTAATAGACTCATCTTCTCTCGTTTTGATTCTTTTAACTGTGCAAATGTTGGTAATAATGTGAAAACAAAATAGAATATTCCACCTATCCATACTGCTGAAACTAAATTATGTATGTAATCTAAAACAAGTGCAGGTGTTTCTCCACTCGCTGCACCATGTCCTATTAAACTTGAAGTTCCAATTAATACAAGCATTGCTACTAACATTAATATTTGATTTTTCTTTGATAGAACTTTTTTCCTATTCAATCCAAACCAAATTCCCAGTAAAATTATTGTAATTGTCATTCTAATGATCCAAATGTTTCCAAAGTCAGTTTGAATTGCATCAAATGGAGACGCTTCTAATCTAATAGATTGAATAGCAATCATCAAAATATTTGAAATAAAAATTAAAACTAGTCCTATACCTGTAAGTGTCATAAATTTTCYATGATGGAATGTTTCTATCTTGTCTAATTCTTCTCGAATWAGTTGCTTGTTTTGTGTACCCCAAATTATTAGAGATGAAATYAYTACTCCTAAAACGATTGTTTGGCCAACAAGACCTGGAAACCTAGCTCCWGCTTCGGGTAAAAATACTATTTCTGATGGTCTTTCAAATTCTAATGATGCAGAATCTACTATRGCRTTACCTATTGCAAACAAGAATGCATCAGGAACTAAATGCCCATCAACTTTTGAGAGAACTTTAGTTGTTACAGTATAAACHCCATCTTCTAATGGCGGAGTTGTAACAATAAGAGATAATTCATCTTCAAAGTAATTGGTATCTTTGTTATCTATTTGATTTCCATTATTATCAAGTACTTTTACTTCACTAAAGTTTATGTCAATTGGTTCTGAAAAAAATATRATTACTTCTGAAGTACCAGTTGGAGCATTAGATACTAAGCTTGGAATAGTTTCTTCTGTAAATGGATGTGCATATACAATTGGAATTGATATTGATGAAAATACAAGTAATAGTATTAGCAATCCTCTCATTTACTCTTACGATCATCTTTGATAATTTAAACAGTTTATAGATAATTCAAGATTTATCCCATTTCACGTAAAGATAATAATATGTAATTTCCAATTGGDTACAGTGAAGATTRCACTTTTTGTCTYTATTGGATTATTATTTTYAATTGGAATGATTGTACCWTCATTTGCTCATACWACAGTTCATGTTGAAGAATATAGTATTGAAGTAGGTTGGGGAATTGAACCACCTGTTGTAGGAATTCGAAATGATCTTGTATTCAAAATTACTGAATCTGGAGAAAATGAAGGAACATATTCTGGAGTAACTAGTGTCTTCAAAGATRTTGATGCAACTGTGATGTTTGGAGGYRTATCAAAAAAAATTGATATTAATTYAGATCCAAGACCTGGATATTATTTTTCACCAATTATTCCAACTAAAACAGGAACTTACATGGTAGAACTAAAAGGTGAACTAAGAGGAATTTCA
This sequence comes from Nitrososphaerota archaeon, assembly GCA_002317795.1. GTDB lineage: Archaea > Thermoproteota > Nitrososphaeria > Nitrososphaerales > Nitrosopumilaceae > Nitrosopumilus. The sequence continues at coordinate 2,183 of NVWC01000034.1, read as the reverse complement.
ATTGATATTAAAATTCCAGTTGAAGATATAGAATCTACTGCAGTACTGGACTTTCCACCTACAAATAGTGAGGGAACTGCTGATGTGACTGCCCTAAAGAATGCAATTTCATCTTTACAACAAGATGTTTCAAAACTAAAATCTGGTGAAACTTATGTTTCATCTAATGGTGGAGCAGCTTATGACTTTGCAATATTTGGATTATCAATTGCTGCAGCAGCTATTATTCTGGCTATAATTGCTTTAATAAAAAGAAAATAGAAAAGAGGAATTCCTAAAATCTTGGAACAACTCTAGATTTTGCAGTTACTGCAACGATGCTTATGATTGCAACAGCTAGTATCATCATTGCAATTGTACCAAATTCTGGAACAACTTGCTTTGAAGCTACTTGACCGATTGGCCCGGTAAAGTCACCTTCACCTGGAATTCCGTATCCGTTGAATGTTACTTCAACATCTACTATTGCGTCATCTGATGCTGCTGTTGGTAGTGGAGATGTCATGTGATTCATAACACCATCATGATCATGTACATCCATATCATCTAGAACAACTTCACCATTTTGAGTTGCTTTGACATTATAGTTGACATGTTCAACGCTGTCACCAGAAATTGTTGTAAAAGTTACATCAATTGATAAACTTTCACCTTCGTTTGCAGTGCCGGTTGTAATTTCTACCATTAATTCTTCATCAGAACTCATAGCGTCTGCTTCAGCTTGTGCTGCTGCGTCTGCTTCAGCTTGTGCTGCTGCGTCTGCTTCAGCTTGTGCTGCTGCGTCTGCTTCAGCTTGTGCTGCTKCKTCTACTATGATCGTACCTAACATCCACGGATGCAATGTGCAGAAATACGGAATTTCACCTGCAGTTTCTGGAATCCATTCTACTGATTCCCCTGCATTTATGATACTTGTATCAAATTCACCAGTTGGAGTTCCAACATTATTTTCTACAGTTCCTGCTGTAAATGTATGAATTCCAACAGGATTTGAAAATGTTACATGAGTTCCAACCTCAACTGTTACAGTACTTGGAGTGTAACAGTCTGTTCCACATTCCATGTTAAAACCAGAATCGTCTGCTGTGGCGATTGTGACTTCTGCATGATCTGCAAAAGCATCTGGTGCTGTTATAGCTATTCCAGATGCGATAGCAAATAGTACGAAGAAAGAGCAAATTGCTTTAGTCTTCATAATCCAAATTACTTGTATAGATACATAAAAACTTCGCTAGAATTTTCAGAAAATAGAATTTAGTTTTTTCTAATTTGGTACAACTTTACAAGTCCCAATAATGGAATTCCTACATACATTCCTGCATTTAGTATAATCAAACTAATTCCATACCCTAACATGTCTTGTTCTGAATCAATATCGACATAATTCAGTAAAGATAATGATGATAACATTGGAGTTAGTGTTAGTTTTACAACTTCTTTGAAAATTGGACTTTCACGTTCCAAATCAGCTACTACTGGTGAAAATGAATAATAGAATTGATTAAATCCTGACATAAATGCAGTTCCAGATTCTGTTGATAAAATAGTATTATCTCTAAGTTCTCTTAATTGTTGTACTTGAGGTGCTAATTCTGAACCAAATGCTGCAGTTGCAATAAGACAACCTCCATTTTCATCATTCTTTGGTGTTGTATCTTCAGGATCTGGTTGTGCAAAAGCCTCACCTACTGAAATCTCAAATGAAACTGTTTCTGATGGAATTGGATTAAATAAAATTCCCTCTATTTCAATGTCCATTGAATATTTACCTTCACCCAGATTAAATTCAATTGGGATTTTTACTGCTCCTTCAGATGTGTGAATTAATTGTGTAGGTCCAAAAACCATTTCACCATCTTTTGAAACTGAAACTACATAATCAATATGAATTTGTATCTTTTGTGTTTGAGGATTAATAAATTCAATACCAATTTTATTTAGAATATCTTGATCTATTGTATCATAAGTTAATTTTACATCTAGTGTTCCTTTTTCTGTTGGTAAAGTTTGTGATTCCGCAAAAGCTGGAATTATCATTAATGGAATAAGTAACAATACCAACAAAATTTTCATGATTCTAATTTTAGTATGATAAATAAAAATTGTACCTTGTTTGAAAAATTTTTATGAATAGAAATACTATGCCAGCTTTAAATATGGAATTAACTAATTCGTGCTATGTA
>NVWC01000008.1 GCA_002317795.1 Nitrososphaerota archaeon | reverse complement strand
GCCGCCTCAGGTCCTGGAATGGCGGACATGCGTGCGATCATCGGACGACAGGAATCGCCTCTCCCAGCGCCACGAGACAATGAAGCTGCGAGCCATGTGCGAGCAATTCCGTGTTCCCCTCGCGCTCGGCCGCCTCCACCCGTTCCCGCAGGGTCACGATCCCGGCGACGAGGTGCTGGTGCAACTCCCGGATGGGAGCGCGTCCTACGGGGTCATCGAGATCGCCAAAGCCCTGTAGTCATGTCCGCTCCAGTCATGTCCGAAGGATTGCCGCCACTGAACCGCCGGGCGGTGTCCTTGCTTTCGGGCGGACTGGACAGCCTGCTCTCGGCCACGCTCGTCTCCAACCAGGGGATCGAGGTCAAGGCGATCACCTTCGCCACCGACTTCGGCTGCGGCACCGGAACCGGCGGCGGCTGCGGGACCGATACCCGCGGTCTCGACCTGGGTTTCGACATCAAGTTCTGCCACCTCGGCGACGCCTACAACCGGATGGTCAATTATCTCCAATCATTTCTTTGATTTCATTTTCCCCTCTGATGATTCCCTCATCTTTGAGACTTTCAGATAACCCCCTCTCTGTAACTAATCCTTTATCAAATCTTGAAAGAAATTCTAAAAACACCTCATCAAAATTTTTTGAAAACTCTAGCAAGTCTTCAATTCCACATTTTGTACAAGAGACATGCATTTTTTTATTGAATGTCTTTTGAATTTCTATTTTTGATTTACATTTAGGACATGAGAATTTCAAGATCTATTTTGTAAGAAATGTTTAGTGATTTATTGTTAATCGCTATAAATGACCCATGACATTATTAAGCTAGAACCTTGTCTTGAATTTAAAAATGAAAAAAATCAAAATCAACACAATTTACAATCAAAATTGTATTGAAGGAATGAGTTCAATTTCTAAAAATAAGATTGATCTTGTTATTACTGATCCTCCTTTTGCTATCAATTTTAAGGCAAAAAAAGCAAATTATAACAGAACATCCTCAAGAGTCATTTCTGGATATAATGAAATAAAGCCTGAAGATTATTATGATTTCACATACGCATGGATGAGTGARGTWTTCAGAATTTTAAAAGATTCTGGRAGCATGTATGTTTTTTCAGGTTGGAATAATCTTAAAGATATTTTGAGAGCATTAGATGATATTGGATTTGTAACMATTAATCATATTATTTGGAAATACCAATTTGGTGTRGTMACTAAAAAGAAATTTGTTACTTCTCATTATCATTGTCTTTATGTTTGCAAAGATGAYAAGAAACGAAAATTTTTCCCATTTACCMGATTTAAAAAAGATGATAAAACAAAAGATGGACGBAGTCTTCATTATVGAGATAAAGAAGATGTATGGGATATCAAAAGAGAGTATTGGACTGGTGATGAAAAAACACCAACTAAACTTCCTTCTGAATTAATTAAAAAATTATTAGAATACTCTAGTGAGAAAAAAGACATTGTATTTGATCCATTTCTTGGATCAGGCCAGGTTGCMGTAGTAAGTAAATCCCTTAABCGACRATTCATTGGATTTGAAATTGTTCCTGAATATTACAAATTTGCTAAAAAACGACTTGACAAGAACTTGTATCGAATTAAAGCATCAAAATAATTTATTTTTCTTTTTTTGGTTCGTCTGTTTTTTTCTGYCCWATTTTTGYAGCAATYATTTCWCGTAATTCATCRTCTGTTTTTTCTTCAACTTTRATACCAATTGATTTTGCMATWGTTTCTAAYTTTKCTCTTTCAGTTYCMACTGGTCCTGAYAYTGTTGGWGTTTGCTCTTCTCCTATCTTCATCTGTTCTTGAATTTCATTTTTTGCTTTATTGTATTCATTAACTGCTTTGCCWAGTTTTTTTGCWRCACCTGGAAGTTTACCTGTTCCTAAAATCAAAATTAMTGCAACAAAAATTATTATCAWCCATTCGCTTCCTGCAATATTTAATGAATAATCAAGCATATTCTTCTAAAYMMTATTTTGAAATTAAACGTAATGTTTAGGATTTATGCCTAAAGATTCAATTCAACTTTGAATTCTTTGCGGTTCYAGTTTCTTTCTAKATGAAATWGCWAAAAGTGTAACACCAATTCCTATTAYACAAAAAACMAAATACGGTGTTTCRTCTCCAAACGCTTCTGTAATTGGACCACCAATTGTRGGTCCTAATGCCCAACCTATTCCAAAAACTGTTTCATATGCRCCAATTATTTTCCCTGTGATCTGTTTTTTTGTTTTACTCAAAATTATTTCTAAAGTTAGTGGGAAGAATATACTAAATCCAAATCCCATTAGAACTAGAGCAATTCCAAAAGTAATAATTGAATCTGCAATWACTGCTAYRCCTAATCCTATTGAAATTGATAATGTAGCTGCAATCAAAGTYTGACTTGTTCTTTTTGCAAATTTYCCTGCTAATGCTAATGACACWACTCKTGAAAYTCCAAAAACAAAGTACAATAACAAAATATTTGTTGCACTCATTCCAYTATCATTCAAAAATGCAGGAAAAATTGTGAGAATTATTCCAAAAGATGACGTACAAAAAATTAATAGAATTATCACTTCAGGAAATCTTTTCATTTCTTTAATTGCTGAAAGYGATATCCGTTCTTGATGAAYTYTGATTCKTTTTYTTGAKATTAGTARTGCAGAAATTATTCCAGTAGCCAGAATAAATGCAGTAATCTGGAATAGAATTCTGTATGTGATRTCTAGWCCYTCTAAGAGTACAGTRCCTAGTAATGGACCTAYCATAAACCCAATTACAAAAAACATTGTAAACCAAGAAATGTTTCTAACTCTGTTTTTTTCTGTACTTTCATTAGCAATTATTGCCTGACATGGTGGCCAGAAAAATGCATGAGCTACACCTGTCAWTAYTCTGAATCCCATTATTTCTGGAATTGAWTGTGCAATTGATAATAGATAAATTGATACAGAATTAATTGCAGCACCAATTGCTAGTAGATAYCCATTATTRATTCGGTCAAGAAGAATTCCCACAAAAAGWGGAATGAACATGTATGGAACAAAATTTGTTAATCCAATTAATCCTAGTTCAGAATATGTTGCACCRATAACATTTTTTGCAAAAATTGGTAAAATTGGTCCATGCAATCCATAGGAAATTCCTATGATCAAACCAGTTATGTTAATTAGAATTAGAATTCTATTCATTTGAATGCTGCAACCATTATTGCCCCRCCCATWAGATCTTTCTCAAATTCTACTTTAGAGAATTTCTCTAGCAATAATTTTTCTAGTTTTTTGTTTTGAGGCCATCGTTTGTAAGTACCATATAATTTTCCAAACTTYAATCCTARTCTACCTCCTGCAATTAATGCAAGAATAGGAAGAATGAATTTTAGATAGCATGATACACCAAATCTAAAAAATGCTTCATCTGGYTTRCCCAAATCAACAATGACRAATCTTCCATCTTTTTTYAAYACTCTRTGAATTTCAGAAATTGCAATTTTCAAACTTATTGCATCCCTYAATGAATAACCRCACAAYACYGCATCAAAYTCTTCATCTTTAAAYGGAATATGCTCAAAAACWCCATTTGCCATGTCTGGTGATTTTTCAAAATATGTGCTTGTATTTTTTAACATGGGAACTAGCGGATCAAAAAGTGTAATTGAAAGTTTTCCGTCAGTTTGTTTTAGTGCCGTCTTTGACATGTTACCAAAACCCGAACCTGCATCAAGAATTTTATTTCCTGGAAAAACTCTTTGTGAAATTCCRCGATTTCTRTGTTCAACATCCTTTCCTAGAGAAATAATTGAATTTACTTTATCATAAACTGGAATTATTTCTCGAAGTACATYCATTACTTCTCCCCAGTAACTACCTAATCCCATAATCTATCGTYTTTGTATACTAGTTTGAATATGTTTTCAAATCTRYGGCTTTTACTCTTTAGAAWATTTAGATATGTTTTGAGAATAATTTTGTATATCYGACTCTGAAATCTTTTCAAAGACTTTGGATTTAGTTGTAATCTTTGCCATTTTAATATGATTGACTTCATCCTTTTTYTCTGCTTTTAGATTAATTGCTGCAATGGCTAATGCTGCKGCRTCYTCTAAACTCATATCTTTATTGTAAAATTTTTCAAAAAATTCATTAACATCATCAGAACCATTTCCAATTGCAATTGCTGAATATTGTACATATGTCCCACTTGGGTCAGTGATGTAGATTGATTCACCTTTTTGATCAATTCCTGCAATAATCATGGCAACTCCGTTTGGACGTACACCDCCATATTGTGTAAATTGATGAGCTTGATCTGCTAGATATTTGGCAACTGTTGCAATTTCAACTGATTCATCRTATGTCATTYTGYTTCCTTGTGAAAAGAATCTTGCACCATCTACTTGGACACGTGCATCTGGAATGTATCCAGCAGCTGCAATTCCAATATGAAAATCAACTTGGAAAATCTTTTGAGTAATATTTTTAGTTTGTAATGTTCGTGGTTTTTCCTCTACTGCTAAAATGACTCCTTCTTTAGTACTGATACCTAGTGCTAATGTTCCTCTTTTTACAGTCTCTATGGCATATTCTACTTGGTATATTCGTCCATCTGGAGAATACATGGTTGGGGTCATATCATATCCACGTGATGCCATCATGATATCACAACTTTATTGCAAGTCAATTTAAGGGTAATTGTCTTGCCTGAATATGGAAAAGATCTGGAAATAGGATTTTAAGTAAAAATATCTAATTTCTTTTAGAAACTATGACAAACCAACTATTTGAATTCAAAGAGATCATTAAATCAAAATGTGTTTCTGAGCAAAGAAAACCCGATAAGCAGACTAGAAAATTACTACTTTACTTGTTTACAAGTACAAGAGGTGGATTTACACGATTACGGATAATCATTCACTTGCTTGATAGACCATACAATACTCATCAGTTAGCACAAGTTCTTGAACTTGATTACAAGGCAGTTCAACATCACATGAAAGTTCTTCAGAAAAATAATATGGTCTCAAAAATTGGAGAAAAATATGGAGCTATTTTTCATTTGTCAAATTTTCTTGAAATAAATATTGGAGCATTAGAGGAAGCAATCGATAAACTAGATAGAAAAATGAATTACAAGAAAGTGTATTTGTAATCATACTTTCTTAATTTATGATGGGAATTTCAACCAAACTTATATAAAATGAAATCACTTAGCAGAAATACCTTGGTTAAGAATGACCCATTTGCTAATGCAACAAAACAAGTGAATGACGCATGTRATGTTTTAGGAATCAAAGATAAAGGAATTCGTGAATATCTTGCTATGCCAAACAAGATGTTGAGAGTAAAGATTCCAGTAAAAATGGATAACGGTAAAATTAGAATTTTCACAGGTTTTAGAAGTCAGCATAATAATGATAGAGGTCCATACAAAGGAGGAATTCGTTATTTTAATCCTGAAGGTGGTGTAGAATACATGGAACGTGAAGTCATGGCTTTATCATCTTGGATGACATGGAAATGTGCAATTGTTGATGTCCCATTCGGTGGTGGCAAAGGTGCAATTTACGTAAATCCTAAAACAGAAAAAATAAGTGATGCTGAATTAGAAAGACTAACTCGAGGATTTGCATTCAAAATTTCTGAAATCATTGGACCTGAAAAAGATATTCCAGCTSSYKMKGTWKMYRSTASYGGAMRAGRSRKGMSMSWAAYKAYGSAMRNATTTARMMAATWARMCRGYRRCARMYMYTMTSSAGGYSTKWWYRSKGGAAMRMSMWKWWMAAYGKGTKSYYMYSWYGCAAGAAATATTGCAACTGGATTAGGTGTAGCATATACCGTAAGGGAAGCAGCAAAGACTTTGAAACTTAATCTTAAAGGTGCTACAGTTGTTTTACAAGGATTTGGAAATGCTGCAACACATGCAGGTGAATACTTGGAAAAAATGGGTGCCAAAGTAATTGGGGTGAGTGATTCTAAAGGTTCTATCTCTATTCCAAAAGGTGCAAAGGTTAGTGCAATTTTGGCACACAAACAAAAGAAAGGTTCTGTAGTTGGATTACCTGGGAGTAAGAAAATCTCAACTGAAGAATTACTTACTACAAAATGTGATATTTTAGTTCCAGGTGCATTGGAGAATCAAATTAATGCAAAGATTGCAAATAACTTGAAATGTAAAATTATTGCAGAAGCTGCAAATGGTCCAACATTACCTGAGGCTGATCCAATTATTTACAAAAAGAAAATTTTAGTTGTTCCTGATATTTTAGCAAATTCTGGTGGTGTTTGTATTTCCTACTTAGAGTGGGTACAAAACAATATGGGCTATTACTGGACATTTGATGAGGTTGCAAACAAGATGGAAAAAAACATCACAAAAGGTTTCAAAGATGCATATGCACTTTCAAAGAAATACAAAATCGATATGAGGAGAGCCGCCATGGTATTGGCAGTAGAACGAGTTCTTGAGGCATTTAATCAAAAAGGTATTTGGCCATAATTTATGATGCAATTCCCACAAAAATAAAATTAAAGTTTAAAGATAAAGATCAAATCCTATGATGGAATCTGATCGTATATCTTCTGGCTTAAGATCAACTATTGTTCTAGTTGACATCCACAATCATTTTCTGAAAAATTAACTAATCAATTCCTGTTTGATTTTATTATACGATCAAGTCTTATTGTATTATTTTATTAATTGTAATGTGTGAAATTACTACTAATTGCTATTCTAGGTTTTGTTTTAGTGGGTTCTATAGGTACAGTTTCTGGAATAACTTCTGCATACCATCAAGAAGTAAATGATGATGATTCATTGACTTTTGCTGAAAAACAAATCCAAAAACAAAATTGTAATGCTTGGAATGATAGATCAGGAGCATCAATGTTATGTGTTGAAGACTTTGGATTTGAATTAAACACTGTTGAAAGAAATGGAATGTATTATGAACAAGTTGTAGATTTGGGAACAAAATTACTTGTTAATGGAGAAGGTGCATGTAATAGTGGTGTTGAATTAAAACTTAAAAAAAATGGTAGTAATGTAGTTAAGTCATCTACAACTTATGCATTTTTCACTGGAGAATTTACAGAACAATATGTTTTCTCTCATTATACTGACGTAGGAAAATACACACTTACTGCAATTAAAGAAAAAATTGGTGAAGAACATTCTGTTACATTTTATGTGAAACCAATGTATGAAACAATATCTGATATAGACTTAACTTTTGAAGATGTTAGAGAACGAATTATTACATTTGAAAATAGATTATCCTATTTGGAATCACAATTAGAGAAACAAAACTAAATAATTATGGGGCAATTAAAAACAATTGCAACTTTGACAAACATGCTTAGTGCTAATTCTTAGTTTTATAGAACCCAACTTGTTTTAACATATTAAGCACTTTTGTAAATAAATTATAATGTCTGATGTTTTACTTGTACAAAATACTAGAGTTGAGGGTTCTGGATATTTAGGGGAACTTTTACAAGATGATGGATTTGATATTACATCAATTAATGCAAAATATGAACCACTACCCGAAAATAATTATTCTCTAGTTGTAATTTTGGGAGCTCCTGAAAGTGCAAATGATGATTTACCTTATCTTAAAGCAGAACAACAACTAATCAAAAAAAATGTTGAAAAAAATATTCCTGTTTTGGGAATTTGTTTGGGTTCTCAATTAATAGCTAAAACATTTGGTGCCAAAGTGTATGGTGGACAAAAGACGGAAATAGGTTTTTACAATGATTTGAAAATTTCTAACAACTCTCAATTGTTTTCAGGATTCAAAAACCCATTTACTGTATTTCATTGGCATGGTGATACATTTGATTTACCTGATGGTGCTGTAAGATTAGCCTCATCTGAGCATTATTCTAATCAAGCATTTCAATACAAAAGTGCAGTTGGGTTACAATTTCATTTAGAAGTTAATGAGCAGATGGTACATCTGTGGCTAGATAATACAGAAGAAAAATTACAAAAAATTTCACACATTGATCCTCAAGTAATTCGTTCAGAAATTAATGAAAATATTTCAATTGTAAAATCAAATATGAAGAATTTTTACAATAATTTCAAATCGACATTTGATCTTTGACCAAAAAATGAGAATCTTTGTTGGTAACAATCAATTTTTTGTTCAAACAATTAATTACATTGCCATAGTTTTAGAAACAGTCTAGTTACTTCATAAAATTACTTGATTCAAAAACCACTATAGAAGCATATCCCAATGTGATATGGGTGGGGGAAGTCACTATTGGGAATGCTCCTAACCATAACTGTAATGGTATAATATTTAATTAAACTCATATTTTCATAGAATTGCGATCACAATTTTTTTTAATTTTGTCAAAATCAGCAGATCACAGCTATAATTTTTGGTAATTACTACAAAAAATTTATAAAAATTTTTGTATTTAGTTTTTTTATACCAATATTTTCTAATTTTGATCGGACTTGATAATAATATTAGAGTTAAGATCATATTTAATAATTATACTGTGTTATTGTATACGACCTGTCAGAAAATATTACAATAAATCAAATCCAATCTATGGAAAAGAAAATTCTCAGAAGTGGAGTTGAGTTGATTGGAATCATAAACAAGGAAGGTAGAATGCCAGAGTCGCAAGGCTTTGATTCGTGGAGTATGTCAAAATCCAAAAAAGAGATGTTCTTGATGAAGATTGCTTTGAGAGCCTCTATGCAGAGTGATTTTGATGAAGAGTTAGGGAAAGTAAATTATTGCATGACACAACGTGGAGACAAAAAATTTATCTCAATTCCTACCCCAAATAATAAAACCATACTTGCTGTTATCAAAAACGATTGTGACCATGAAGAGTTGATAGATAATATCATTCAAACAATGAATTCAGATCAATGGGATAAGGTTCTCTTCAAAGGCGAACATTGATTTGAATATTTACGACACCAAAATAATACGCTGTGTAAAATGCGACAAGTGCATAGGAGAGGTAGATTTTGATTCCAATGTATTTCGTCCTATGTGTGGGCAATGTTATGATCCAACCCCCGATATACGAGATCAATTGTCATACAGAATGAAAATTCCTGCTAACAAAAAGACAGAAAATTTAATTCCAAGATAATATTAAGAAAAATAAAAATATTTTTTTATAATTACTTTGTATGTTGAGAATAATGTTATCTTACATACTAGTAACATGTTAACCCGACTCAGAAGAAAATATTATTTCAGAGATTAGAACAATCCCAGAGTCATGTGGGGTCTTTGAAAAGACATTAAATGGGATTATCTTTTTGAAATTTATTTGAAATAAATTGATTATACGTTACTATACATGTAAAATTCTCTGGGAGATGGTAACGAAAATACTGAGATGTGTTCTTGTTTTTTGATTTCACAATACATTTCAAGAAAATCTTTTTCAAATACAGATTCCAAGTATTTACAATCACACTCTAATGCTTCTACCGCATCTCGTAAAGCTACAGGCAATTTTTTAATGTTGAGTTCTCGCTTCTTCTTTTCAGAGAGTTTGTAGATATTCATATCAACTGGATCAGGTGGTTGAATCTTCTTTTTTATTCCATCCAGGCCTGCCATCAACATTGCTGATTGTGCCAAGTAAATATTGGCACTAGGATCAGGGATTCTAGACTCTATTCGTTTTCGGACTTGCATGTTTTTGTGATGAGATGGAATTCTGATGCATGCAGAACGATTACTCCTACTCCACGTTAGATTGGTTGGAGCCTCAAAGCCTGGAAGAAGTCTTCTGTAAGAATTTGTAGTTGGATTTGTTATTGCACATAGTGAGGATGCGTGCTCAAGTAATCCTCCAATATAGTATAGTGCAACTTGGCTTAATTCTGCATATTTGTCATTTGGGTCATAAAAGGTGTTTGTCTTTTTACCATTCTTTTCTTTCCATAAACTTTGGCTTATGTGCATTGCCGAACCATTATCCACTTCTAATGGTTTTGCCATAAAGTTTGCAATTCTACCTCGTTTAGCTGCAACCTCTCTTGTAGTCTTTTTTAATGTAATAACATTGTCTGCCATTGGAAGTAGCTCATCAAATTCCATTTGTATTTCTCCTTGACCTGCAGTTGCTACTTCATGGTGATGAGCCTCAACTCTAATTCCAAAATATTTCTTTAACGTACTTCCAATTTCATCCCGTGCACAATTGAGACTGTCAACAGGTGGTGCAGTAAAGTATCCTCCCTTTATCGGAATAATATATCCACTTGCATTATCTGTTGACCAAGGGGCCTCTCTAGACTCAATAGAGTATCCAGTTCCACCAGACCAATTGATAGTTGACATTGGACTTGGACCTAAAACAATTTTATCAAATATAAAAAACTCAACTTCTGGACCAAAGTAACATTTGTCAAATCCTACATTTTTGGCAACTTCATTTGCTTTTTCTGCTATGTATCTAGAATCTCTAGAATAACGTTTTCCGGTGTAACCTTCATGGATGTTTACAAAAAATCTAGCTGCTTTAGTTCTATAATTGATTGAGTCATCTTCTCGGTAATCCATATCAAAAAATTCTGGTAAAATAGCAAATGTACTAGGATCTGGTGTAAGAAGCATGTCTGAATCAGAAATGTCTTTAAATCCTTTGATTGAACTTCCATCTAATCGTGGTAATCCTTGAAAAAATGACTCTTCTGTAATGTCTTTACTATCTACACTAATCTGTTGTAAAATTCCAAACGGATCACAAAATTGTAATCGTATCCATTCTATTTCTTCATTTTTTATTGTCTCAATTATGTTTGAGATATTTTCTTTTAGTTTCTTACTCATCATTACCACCTACACTATTAATYCTCAATTGATTTTTCATTAATCTAAATAATCTCATTATGTTTTAGCATATGACTGATATTTTCATAAAATGAAAAAATCATACTTTTTACCGTCATATTTAGTATATATAATTTTTATAAATTCGATTTTAATTGATTATATAAACTAATCCTTATATTTGAATTYGGTGTAATTTGAAACAATGCCTCTTTCAAAAGATATTTTGAACTTGAGATGGAATATGGAAAAAATTGCAAGAAAAGATGGTCATAAAACTAATCTGAAAAATCTATTACTTGATGCTGAAAAAGCAACAAATGGATTAGTGCCATATGCTAGTTTAGGAGCCCATGTTCCTAATGATTATTTTTCAAATATTAAGATTAAAGATGCAAAATTAAATACATCACAAAATTATTCTGATGTCGATACTTCATTAACAATTGGGGGTCGTTACTCTAAAAATATTATCAAAACAGATGTTCCATTTTCAGTTGCTGGGATGAGTTATGGTTCTGTTAAATTACCTGCAAAAATTGCATTACATTTTGCATTAAACAAACTTGCAGAAAATGGAATTAAAGTTTTAATGAATACTGGGGAAGGTGGGGCATTACCTTGGGAAATATATGGTTCTGAAAAATCTCGAGAAAATTTATCTAAAAATCATTGGAATTCAATTTTAGAATATACAAACAAATTACTAAAAGATAGTCACTTGGAAGATATTTGTATTGATGAATTATTTCAACGAAAATATCCTCTAGTAGTTCAATATGCTTCGGGTAGATTTTGGAAAGATCCATCATATCTCCTTAACGCAGATGGTATTGAAATTAAAATTGGTCAAGGAGCAAAGATAGGTCATGGAGGATTACTTCCAGGTTCAAAAGTTACAGAACTGGTTGCAGAAAATCGAGGAATACTTCCAAACAAACCCGCTCATTCCCCCTCAAGACATTTAGATATTTTAGGGCCTGAAGATTTAGTTGCAAAAATACTCGAGATAAGAGAATTAACTGAATGGAAAATCCCCATAATTGTTAAAATTGGTGCATCTCGTATTTATGATGATATGGAAATAATTCTAAAATCATATGCTGATTGTGCCACTGTAGATGGGGTATCAGGAGGAACAGGTGCTGCACCATTTGAAGTACGAGAAGACATTGGAATCAATACAATTGCGTCTCTTTTTCCCCTTAGAAATACAATAGCAGATTATTATAAAACACATGATGAGGACGGGTTCAAATTATTGGTAAATGGTGGTATTTGGGATTCTGAAAGAATTGTAAAAGTAATGGCATTAGGTGCAGACGGTGTTGGAATAGGCACAGGATTTCTACTAGCAATGGGATGTACCCTAATTCAGGAGTGTCACACAGATATTTGTCCTGCAGGAATAACTGGTTCTCATGAAAAACTAGATATTGAAAACAGTGTAGAGGGGATTTTTAATTATATCAAAACAACAAAAACTGAACTTGAAAATATTGCCGGTTCACTAGGAAGAAAAAATATCAAAGACCTTGAAATGAGTGATCTAGTTGTAAATGATATGTTGACCAGTATTGTTTCAAGATTATCTTTTTCAAATGGGGACGATTATGTAATGAAAATCAAACAAAAAATAGAAAATGTAATGCCCTTTCTTAATTTCCAAGGTGAATGATTTTGAGATTAAATGAAAAAGCAGTTATTAGAAGATCTATACTAGATCTTTGCAAGACAGATTCAATACGAAAAGAATCAACTGATGATGCTATAAGAGCAATTAGAGAAAAACGTGGGACTAAATATAAAGAAAATTTGTGGGATTATGTAGTAGCACTTGGAGCTCAACTCTCAAGACCTCCATTTGATCCTTATAGAGAAAAAATTAAACTTAAAACTGAAGTTGGTCGAAAAGGAACTACAAAAACAATTCTAAAAATACCTATTCTACTTTATGGTGAATTTAATCTATCTCAAAGTTCACAAGATGCATTAAATTTTGCATTAAATAATTTAGTGGATAATAATTCAACTGTCGGGATAATTTCTAAAGAAGAACCATACGATGAAAGAAAATATCCTCACTTTCAAATTATTAATGATGTCAATAAAATTTCTGACTCTGAAGGAATCGTAATGCAATATGATGATATTGGGATTATTGAAAAAATTAGAAAAATTAGAAAAGAATTTTGGGGTCCCATTATAGTGGAAGTTGATGAAAATTTTTCAGATTATACTCATAGATTATTAGCATCTGGTGTTGATGGAATTTTGGTAAATACTGAAAAGATTACAAAAAGTAAAAAATATGTAGAAAAACATGCAATATCTGTAATACATGACGCAAGAAAAATAATCAATGAATTTTATCAGGGAAAAGAAAATGATGGTACTTGTCTTATTGTTGCAGGTGATGTGGATAGCACCGGAAAAATTATAAAATCTGTTGGATTGGGGGCAGATATTGTTGGTTATGATCTAAGCCTATTAATAGCAAAAGTTGGATTCTACACCGAAAATTTCTTTGATAGTATAATCACTGCAGAGAAAATTCACAATCATATGATTGCTACAAAAAATGAGCTGATAGGAATTCCTGCAGCATTAGGATATAGCAATTTTCATAATATGTCTCCTAGTGATTTTAGAACTTCTAGTCTTAAAGCAAGTTTAGAAGGAGAAATACTATTAGAGGGTGTTAACAAAACATACAAGAAAATAATTGAAGAAGTTTTAGATGAGTACATCGATACAAAAAAAATTTCAGTTGTTCAACAACAAAAACAAAAAATTATTGAGATGATATCCTTGGAGGAAAATTAAATGTGTGGAATATGTGGAATTATGATTGATAATGCAGAGTTACGTCATCCACATGTGGGATCCCTTTTACAAGATATGATGGAAAGTCAACAGATACGGGCACAAGATGGAGCAGGTGTTGCAATATTTAACAAAACTAACGCTAGTGATACTTTTAGAATAAAGAGTTTTAGAAATAATGAAGGAGATTACATTGTTAATGAAACTAGTTCATCTCAAGAAAAAGTAGATGAGAACTTGATGAATCTGTTTGGTAATGATGATTGTACTTTTTTCAGTCTTGAAAATGAAATGACAATAGTCAAAGAGGTAGGTTTAGCAAAAGATCTTGATAAAAAATACAATATTAGAAAAATGGTTGGTTCGCATGGTATAGGTCATCTAAGAATTGCTACAAGCAGTAGAGTAACACCATACAACACACATCCATTTAGTACTACTATTTTACCTGATATTGCAATTGTGCATAATGGGGAGATCACAAATTATAACATGCTTAGAAACTCGCTGGAATTAGAAGGGTATAACTTTTACACCCATAGTGATTCAGAAGTAATTGCAGTTTTTTTTGCAAGTAGACTTCTCAAACATGGTAATGTTGAAAGAGCACATCGTGAATTTATAGCAAAAGCTGATGGTCCGTTTACCTACATTGCAGCAACTCCAGATTCACTTGCAATTGTCAGAGATAAATTTGGGACAAGAAAAGGAATTGTGGGATACAATCCAGGAACAGAAGAACATCCTCCATTTTGGGCAATGGCAACTGATTTGTCGGCTCTAGATGTAATAGGAGCAACTGCAAAAATTGAGACACCTCATCCAGGAAAACCTAAAATCTTTTTCAGGAATTAATCATGTTTATTTTAGATATTGATGAAATCAGAGAACTAGCGTTTGAAATCGCTTCAAAAGAAACTGAAAATGAATTTGATTTATTGAAAAAGACATTACAAGAAAAATTTGGGATCTTGTTACCTAATGGTCTAAAAACTGCGGCAATAGAGAAATTTGGAGATGTTGCTAGCTCCCCCATCCTATATGAAAATGTAACAAATTCTATCATTAGGAAAAAAATAGAAGAAGGTGAAAACAATATCACTATAAAAAATCCTAAAGCGCTTTATAGAATTGGAGTTTTGGGATTTTTAGAACCTGTGAATCTTAATTTAACTATAGAAGGAAATGTGGGAAATTTTTTTGGAGCGTTTTGTAATTTTTATGGAACTTGGACTGTCAAAGGTCATGCTGAAAATGGTTTGGCAGATAAGGGATACTGTGGAAAATTTGTTATCGACGGGTTAGCTACAGAACTTGTAGGACAAAACAATCAATCTACTAGTTACAGTCATGGTGTTGATATTCTTGTTAGAAAAGGATGTATGGAAAGAGCTATGGCTCAAGCTAGAGGTGGTAATCTAGTTACATTTGGTGCCGGATTTAATTCTGGAATATACATGTCAGACGGTATTTTAATTAACTTGGGTGATCCTGGTGAACAATTTGGCTCGGGTATGGTAGGCGGTGCTATTTACACTAGACAAGGAACTACTACCGGAAAAGGAGCAGTAATAAAAAAATTAGATGAAAATGATTATGTAAAAATTAAAAACGTCTTGAAAATATTTGAACAAGAACTTTTGATTGAAAATCTAAATGACTTTTCTCATACAAATACCAAATTAATTCTTACCAACATTAAACATGATGAAATTGATTTTAAAGAATTTGAAAAAATAATTGCAGATAAAAATACTATGCAATAAATCATTTTTTGTTTGATTTTTGTTTTTATTTATTGACACACTAATTATTTGGACTAAGTTTCCCTCCATTAAACCCAAAACTGTACGTTCAGCTTCAGGAATTGAACCTAAGATGAAATCACTGTTTAAATTAAATAAAATGCTAATTATTTTGTGAAACCTCAATCATGTCGAAATTGTGGAAAAGAACTATTCCAAAACCAAAGAACATGTCCTCATTGTGGTAAAGAAAGTGGTTACAATGATATTGAAATTTAGATTTTAAAATAATTCATGCCTATCTGGGTCCCAATTAATGAGTAAATCCCTACGGACCCAAAGAGTTTTAGAATTGATTCAAATCTCTAAGGAATTGAATAGAGTATTTTTAGATTTAAAAAATAATTTTAAAAATTTTTAAATCATAATTTATCCTAATTACATACATCACTACAAACCACACAATTCAAATAATTATTGAACAGTTATGTTTTGGTAGAATACTTAGTGAAAACTCAAGAAAACATGCGAAACATCTTGCTTTTATCAGTATAGATGATGCAGTTATGATGTGTGTTAGTAGTTATATTGCAAGGGAGCATAATGACATTACCTCCAATGATTTTGATTTTTTGCTAGATCTGTTAGAAAATGATAACAAGATTACAGTATATGAAAAAAATGACATTAAAAAATACCACAATGCACGAAGTAATTTACTAAATCATCATGATCTGGTGATGGTGAAAATTAATAAAAAATACATTGTATTATTGAAAATACTTTTAGCTTATCTGTTTGGTTATCGTTCATCCAAATCAGATTGGGAAAAAAAAATTCAAGAATACAAACAAAAATTTAATTTATAAATTTTAAATACATATCACACACAAATCATGTTACATTTTTTGGGACTAATATTTTGGTCAATCAAGTAATTATTACAAGTTATAATGTTATTGAAAATTTTGACGATCTTTTTCTATGCTTTTTTTTAAACCAATACGTACAGTTTCATTCAAAACTTTAGAAAAGCTTATTGATTTTGTAGATTCCTTGATTTGTTTTGCTTGTTTTTGGATAGTGTAAATGAGAATCCATTGGTCTTTGATGCCATATCTAATGATAGTATAATGTGGTAGGAAAATATAATGACAAATATTTTTCAAATTCAAGATTTGCATAATGACATATCAAAAGACGGGTTTGAAAGATTGTGGCACTTACTGTAAGGCTACATGTTGACAACCTAGAAGATTATATTAGGCAGGATAATATACGAATATTTATGGGATTCTTTGACTTTTTCTCCAAAAAGAAAAAGGGAGAACTAGAGTCAACTCCAGAACCAGCTAAAGAAGAGTCAACTCCAGAACCAGCTAAAGAAGAGTCAACTCCAGAACCAGCTAAAGAAGAGTCAACTCCAGAACCAGCTAAAGAAGAACCAAAGACGGAAGAAAAATAAAAGAAATCCTGGAAGATCATTATGAGCATACTAGGAAAACATTTACTGGTTGAAAATATCTAATTTGATGGTGAATAATTTTCATTGTCTTAACTCTAAGTTGCACATACATAGGGAGATGTAAAATCATAATTTATTGCATAAACATTTCCAATTTCTGAAACTAGTTTAATTGATGATGCATCGCCAAGTTTGTAATATCATCATCTTCGAGTATATCAAATTCTTATCCTTCACTCATTTTCAAGGATGGTTGTTCTATTAGAATTCAAGTAATGAATTGAGAACCTATTGTTCAAATTGTTGTGAAGATTTTATTTCATTTATTCTAATTCATCTCCTTTTCGTGTAGTTTTTTGAGACCCACAGACATCATTTGGAATACATCTTCTAGTCCTTTTGCTGCTTGTTTGTTATCATCTGCTACGTCAGTAGAGATTACAAGTTCTGCTTTGTTCTCATCCAAGGATTTCACCTGAAATGTTATTTGTTGTCCACCAAATGGAGGTGGAGCATGTGTTATACTGACTTTGATTGTTTTGTTTTCCTCATCAACTAAATCTAGGTTTTCGACAAGTTCTGCTTGCTGATCGCCAAATTGTATTTGACATACACGTTCAGATCCTTCATTTGTTCCAGTAATGGTTGAGCTAGTCACCATTGGATTGAATCTTTCCACGTTATCGTAGGAACGAATTGTCTTCCAGATGTTTTCTGCGGGGGCATCAATAATTTTTGTTATTTGTACTTTCATTATTTCACCTCCTTTAATCTTCATTAACTGCAATGGTTGATTGCAAACTCCATTTTTTCATTAATGTTCCATGAATTACTCCCAGAGTTATTCCATATAGTAAATGAGCCATTGAATCAAAAATTAATAAAAATGGAAACATGCCTTGCATTTGTTCCATTAAAAATTCTTGAGTTGTTTCAGGATTTTGTTCTAACATCATTTGCATCATTACTGGGGGCATTAGACCAAACATTATTGGCATTCCAAGTACCGCCATAGAAATTGCTGCAGTAACTACAGAAAGTGCAACTCCTTTTTTCACCCCAAATATAGACAGTTTTTTTGATTTACCAGTTACAATTGTAAAGAGAATTCCAATTATGCCACTTGCAAGAAAATGCAATACGCCACCTGTTATTGCGGCATTTTCAATAGAAGAACCCAATGCAACCCCCATCATAGTGACAAAACCATCTGCAGGCATTCCCATCATCATAGATAGAAAAAATATCGGAATCATCATAAAAATTCCACCAATAATTCCACCTATAGAACCAGAAAGAATTTGTTTGCGAATGGAAACTTTTGTTAGTGTTTTGCTCATTTTCTAAAGATGATTGCATGCAAGCACTATTTATAATTTACCCAATTTGCAAGCGCACTTGCATTTAAATACAATGATTTTGAATCAAAATTATGACTAAAGTGTTGTATGTGAGAGGGTTCAGTGAAAAAATACATGATGAACTAAATGAAATGGCAAAAAAAGAAGGAGTTACACCTGCTGCCATCATCGAAGATGCCATTGAAAATTGGAAAAAACAAAAAGAAGAGATCACAAAAAACCACCATCTTGTTCTATACTCTGATGAAGAATCACTGATGTATTTTATTAAAAAAATGGATGATGCAACTAAAAATGATTGGTATCAAGGATACAATAATTCTCAATCATCTAATGTCAAAAAATTTCTAACAAAACAAGGATGGCAAGATGTATCTATTAATCTAAAACAAACAAAAAAACCTGAACAATTCCATGATGGAATGTATAAAAAATTTTCTGAATCCAAATATAAACAAGCTTGCATCATAGGAATAGTAAAACCAGAATCCCTAAAATCAGCAAATAAATTTGAAAATATATACAATAATAAAAGGATCAATGGTGTTGTATTGTGTATTTATAATACAAATGATGTATTCAAATCAGATTTTAATGAGATTTTGAATTTATTTGAAGAGCATGATAGGATTTTTATTTTAAGAAATAAGGAAGTTATCGAATTAAGTTTGAACAAACAAAATCCATTAAAAATATTATTTTAGCTAGCATTAAGATTTTAAAAATTTAGAATCTCAATAGTTTGTATAATATAGATTAGATGAACATAAGCAATTTCCAACAAACCATCATCCGTCACATCTTTAGTCACTGTCACAAATGTATGCACAATGGATGGGGCTTCTATTTTTAGAGATTGTCAGTAAAAATAGAATGCCCCCTCTCAGGCGACAAAACAGACGCTACTCTAGCGATTACAAAAAAGATGTTTTGTTGGAAATTGGTTAAACGTTATGACGAAAGTAATTACCAAAATTTATTTTTGATAAAGATTTTCACAGACAGCATCTTTTTCATAATCGTTTATTACCACTTTGTCAAAGTCTGGCAAATATGTGAATCTCACAAATTTTTTATCGTTTTTATCTTGAGACCAATCAGTCAAAGTAGTGTCAGAAATTTCAGAATATACTTTGAATTTTGATTTATCTAATGTTAACAATACATGACTAGGACTAAATTTTTCCCCTTTTTTGAAAATTGAGGGTGTAGCTTTAGTAGCTTTTCGTAGCTTTTCATTACGACTAGAAAATAATTATTTGTTCGTAAAGCTACAGAATCTACAGAAGCTACTACCTTTTCCTACCGCTGTGTAAAATTATTTTATTTTCTTAAATTCCCCTCAATAGAAAACACTGTAGCTTCTGTAGCTTTTCCCCAATATCTGGTCAGGATTGTACAGCTTCATAGTATGCAACTATTCCCAATTATGTAGGTATGACTATACCTGAATCTGATATCTGTTCTTTTTGGTTCAACTGTAGTTTATTTTTCATTATTATGTCAGAACTATACCTGAATCGGATATGATTAGCCATCTCTGTATCTTTGTGTGATACTAAGTCTCTACAGATTTTACAAGTTATCTATTCAGTTGGGTTCTAAGAATGCATTTCTATTATTGAAGCTCTTGAATTATTCATCAAGAAAAATTCATAAATAAAACAACATTCAATATTGATTATTATACAATAATATCTCAAAAACTGTATAATTTTTTGTTTCAAAAAGTTTCATTATAAAGTTTAATATAGTTAATTCTAATTTTATCGATCGAAAGATGACTGCTGTTAAGAAAATTTTTGAAGAAACAATTCAAACTGATCACAAAGTCATTACTGAAGAATTATCAAAATCTATTCTCAAAACTTATGGTGTTAAAGTTCCACCTTATGCACTTGTTACTTCTGCAGATGAGGCAGCAAAACAAGCAAAAAAAATTGGATTTCCACTTGTAATGAAAGTAGTATCACCACAAATTTTACACAAGACTGATGTTGGAGGAGTTAAAGTTGGATTAGAAAATATTGCTGATGTTAAAAAAATATTCAATGACATGTTTGGTAGACTATCTAAAAAGAAAGGAGTTGATGTCAAAGGAATTCTTTTGGAAAAGATGGTTCCAAAAGGTGTTGAACTAATTGTAGGTATTCAAAATGATCCACAATTTGGTCCAATGATTATGGTAGGATTGGGTGGAGTAATGACTGAAGTTTTCAAAGATGTTGCATTTAGAATGCTTCCAATTACAACATCTGATGCAAAATCAATGTTAAATGAACTCAAGGGTGCAAAACTTCTCAAAGGATTCCGTGGAAGTGCTCCAATTGATCTAAACATGATTGCAAAAATGTTAGTTCAAATTGGAAAATTAGGCGTAGAAAATGCCGATTACATTAACAGTATAGACTTTAACCCAGTAATTGTATATCCAAAATCACATTTTGTAGTTGACGCAAAAATTATTCTAAATAAAGAATTAAGGAAAAATTCAATCTCTAAAGCAAAACCAAACATCACATCAATGGAGTCTTTCTTTACTCCAAAATCTGTTGCACTAGTTGGTGCATCTGCAACACCTGGTAAAATTGGTAATTCTGTATTGGATGCACTAGGAAAACAAGATTTCAAAGGCAAAGTATATCCAATTAATCCTAAACAAAAATCCATTCTTGGAATCAAATGCTATCCATCATTAGAAGCAGTTCCTGGAAAGATTGACTTGGTTGTTGTTTGTATTGATCTTTCAGCATGTGGTCAGATTATGAAGACTTGTGCTAAAAAAGGAATCCATAATGTTGTAATTGTTTCTGGTGGCGGTAAAGAACTTGGTGGTGACAGAGCAGCAATGGAGGCTGAAGTAAAAGCGTTATCAATTAAACACAAAATTCGTGTAATTGGTCCTAATTGTATTGGAATGTTTAATGCAGCAAATAGACTTGATTGTGCATTCCAAGGACAAGAAAGAATGGTACGTTCAAAACTTGGTCCTGTTGCATTTTTCTCACAAAGTGGAACCATGGGAATTAGTATGTTGGAAAGTGCTGATGTATTTGGCTTATCAAAAATGATCAGTTTTGGAAATCGTTCTGATGTTGATGAAGCAGACATGATATGGTATGCTGCAAATGATCCTCAAACTAAAGTAATTGGATTATACGTTGAAGGATTTGGTGATGGTAGAAAATTCATCAATACTGCAAAACGTGTAATGAAAGAAACAAAGAAACCAATYGTTATTTGGAAGAGTGGWAGAACTGCTGCAGGTGCAAAACAAGCTGCATCGCATACTGGTTCTCTTGGTGGCTCAAATGCAATGATTATGGGTGCATTCAAACAAGCAGGAATTATTTCAGTTGATAGTTATCAAGAACTAGTTGGAGTTCTAAAGGCACTGGCATGGCAACCTCATGCAAAGGGTAACCGTGTTGCTATGACTAGTAATGGTGCTGGTCCAATGATTGGTGGAATTGATCAATTAGAAAGATTAGGTCTTACAATAGGAAAATTATCTCCACAAATAATCAAAAAAATAAAGGATCATTTCCCACCAACTGTTCCTATTCATAATGGTAATCCTGCAGATGTAGGCGGTGGTGCAACAGCAGATGACTATAGATTTGTCATTGAACAATTCTTATCTGAAAAGAATATTGATATCGCTATGCCTTGGTTTGTCTTCCAAGATGATCCACTTGAAGAAACAATCATTGGTTATCTATCTGAACTCTCAAAGAAAAAGAAGAAACCAATTATTGCTGGTGGAAATGGTGGTCCATATACTGAAAAAATGATTAAATTAATTGAGAAACACAATGTTCCAGTTTATCAAGATCTTCGAACTTGGATTGCAGCTGCATCTGCATTAGCTCAATGGGGCAAAGTACTCGGAAAATAGATAACATTTAAGTCCTGAATACCTTTGCAAATTAACATGTCACTAGTTACCACATCTACTTCTGATGGYATTTGTACTGTCAAAATTAACAGACCKGACAAACTTAATGCTATGAACATAGATGTTGCAAAAGAACTAATCAAAACTTTTGAAGAYCTAAATCATAATGATGATGTCAAAGTTATCATTTTGACTGGTGAAGGAGACAAGGCATTTTCTGCAGGTGCAGATATTGAATACATGTCAAAAATCACTGCAGATGAATCAGTTGCATATGCAAAAAYTGGTCAACTTGTAACTTCAACTGTTGAATTAGTAAAACAACCAACTATTGCAGCCGTTAATGGATTTGCTTTAGGTGGAGGTTGYGAACTTGCAATGTCYTGTGATATCCGAATAGCTGCTGAYACAGCTAGAATGGGYCAACCAGAAGTAACAATTGGAATTCCTCCTGGATGGGGCGGAACACAAAGATTGATGAGAATTGTGGGAATAGCTAAAGCAAAAGAACTTGTTTACACAGGTAAAATGGTAAAAGCAGATGAGGCAAAAGAAATAGGCCTTGTTAATCACGTAGTACCTCTTGCATCACTACAAGAAGAARCATTGAAAATGGCACAAAAAATTGCTGGAAACTCTACTATGGGTGTCCAAATGTCTAAAGTTGCAATTAACAAAGGACGAAATGCAGATCTTGATACTGGTCTTGCAATTGAGCTTCTTGCTTGGAGAAACTGCTTTACTCATCCTGATAGAGAAGAACGAATGACTGCATTTGTCAACAAGTCAAAAAAATAGATGTCTTAAATTTCTTTCTTATTTTATTAAATTTTTAGAATTTGATTTTTTATAATTCACTCACTATATCTCACAGATCGCTTAAAATAATGATATTCCGTGCGTATTTCTTGAATTCATAGTGTACTGTGTGTGAAAAGCTTATTATAATTTGAAATGACTATTTTATTCATAATGGCAACTGAACAAACACAMAAGATGATCACTGTCACTGCAAAAGCAGCTGARAAAGTTAAAGAATTCATGAAAGAAGAAGCMGATTCCCCTGAATACCTTAGAGTATATGTTCAAGGCGGAGGTTGTTCTGGATTATCATATGGTATGGGCTTTGAAAAAGCACCAGAAGAAGATGATATCGTCATGGAAGAAAATGGAGTTAAACTATTAGTTGATAGTTATAGTGTTGATCATCTCCAAGGTGCAAACGTAGACTACATTGAAAGTTTGATGGGTTCTGGATTCAAAATCAATAATCCAAACGTAACAAAATCATGTTCATGTGGTAGCTCATTTAGCACTGAATAAACAACTAGAATTATTTTCATTTTTAGATTTATCTAGCGTATGCTAAGTTGATGAATTTCAAACCTTTCATCTTTACTGTCAGTGTTTTTCGATACCCTCATATATCGCAGATAGAAACCCAAAACATAATGATAAAGGAGATGAAGAATTTATGCCTCAATCAGGAATTGTCAAATATCACGTTAAACTTTCCTATGAAGTTGATGGACTCGTTGAAAGAGCAGATATAATCGGCGCAATCTTCGGTCAAACAGAAGGTCTGTTAGGTCCAGAGATGAATCTGAATGAACTGCAACGAGTTTCCAAAGTAGGTCGCATTGAAGTTAATGCAAAATCTACTTCTAACACCACTAATGGTGATGCATTAATTCCTATGAGTACTGATATTGATACTTGTGCTTTAATTGCAGCAGGTATTGAGAGCATTGACAAAGTTGGTCCATTTGATTGTAAATTYAGATTAGAARSCATTGATGATGTACGRGCTGCAAAGAAAGAYGAWATTGTAAAACGTGCAAAAGAAATCAAGCAACAATGGGCAACTAAAACAGTTAGTGAGGGAGAAACTATGCTAAATGATGTTCATCAAGGTGATACTGGTAAATTRTCAAAATATGGACCATCTAACTTAACTTGTAGTTCTGGTGTTTTTGATTCTACTTGGRTRATTCTAGTTGAAGGAMGAGCTGATGTRATCAATCTTTTGAGAGCAGGATATGATAATGCMCTTGCWATTGAAGGTGCAAAAATTGATGARTCTATCAAAGAATTATGTGGTACTAAAGATACTGTAGTTGCATTTCTTGATGGTGATAGAGCAGGAGGATTTATTCTTAAAGAATTAAAATCCGTTGTTACRYTAGACTATGAAATACAAGCAGACAATRATGTTGAAGTTGAAGAATTAACTCCTCAAAGAATTGATGAWATTCTAAGWCCTRTTGCTRMTGAAATTAGAGATGGAAAACCTGCACCAGAAATAAAAAGTGAAGATGAYAAACCACTTGCAGAACTAGCATCAAAGATTTTTGTAAATATCAATGAAACACTTGAAGCAGTTGCATTAGATAAAGATGAAAAAGAAATYTTCAAAGTTCCAATTAGTGAAGTTGTTAGTAAATTAACATCTCAATCTGGAATTAAATATCTTATGCTAGATGGAATTATCACTCAGAGACTTTTAGAGAGTGCTAGAACTGCAGGTATTGAATATGTTATTGGACATAGAGTTGCAAAATTATCAAACTCTGATGGTTTGACACTAAAAACATTCAGTGATTTAGGCATATCTTAAGAATATAGATGACTGAACTAAAAATTCAGCATATCTTAACTCTCTCTTATCTATTATCTAAAGGTGCAAARCATAACTATGTCACAATAACTACCGACTCDCTTGGAAAAAATATAAAAAAATCACAACAATCTGCATCTAAACATCTACTTGAACTAGARCAGAATCAATTCATTGAGCGAATAATTAGYGGACGAAATATTTCAATAAAAATTACYAGTAAAGGTTATTCTGAAATGGTAAAACTTTCAACCATTTTACAAAAAAGTTTGAATTCTTTTCCTTCTCATGTTGAGATAAAGGGAACATTAGTTTCTGGAATGGGTGAGGGTGCATATTATATGGGATTAAAAGGATACACAAAACAATTCAAATCAAAAATAGGATATGTCCCATTTCCTGGAACACTAAATGTCAAAATAAATCAAAAAATTCATCAAGAAGCTATCCAACAATTTGTAAATTTGAATGGAATTGACATCAATAGTTTTTCTGATGGTAAGAGAACTTATGGTTGGGTTAAATGCTTCCCTGCAAAAATAAATAATTCAGTGGATTGTAATTTAATTTTACTTGAGCGTACACATCATGATAATTCTGTAGTTGAATTGATTTCAAAACTTTGTTTAAGAAAAACTGCAAAACTAAAAGACGGTTCTAAAATTTCTATTAAAATCCACATTAATTCCTAAATCCCATGAATTGAATCCCCGTATTCTTTTTCTATTTTGGAACTAGAACTTTCAGGAATTGGAGATTGTAATCTAGCAACTTTTGCATCAAGTTTAATTCTTTTACATCCGTCTGTGATGAATTTTTCTTGATGTGTTTGATCATACCCTAATGCAATAATTTGTGGTCTAACTAGATTAACTGTCTTGAAAATRTCATYTTCTTGYCCAATTAGACAAATATCYACCATTGAAAGTGAATTTACTAATTCTTGTCTTTGTTCTTGATCGTGAATTGGACTTCTTTTTTTCATTTTGACTGCTGTATTGTCTGTTGCAACAACCACTACTAGGACATCCCCTAATGCCTTTGCTGCATTTAATGTGTGAATGTGACCTGGATGAATAATGTCAAAAACTCCTCCTGCTAACACTATGTGCAATGAACTTCGTCCAATTTCAGTAAGTGTTTTTTTATCATCATTTACTAGTTGATTTTTTATCAATCCATCAATTTTTGAATTAATAATATCATCTGGTAACATACTTTTTTCCTTGATTAACTCCATTGATTCACTTCCAACTATTTGAGACACATACATTGATGAGAGAATCATCTTTTCACTTAGTTCCATATTTTTTTCTTTTATCACCCTCTCTTTAATTCATCTATAACTGTCACATTTTTGGATCAAGGCCTTTTGCCAATCTTAATGCATCTACTAGCCCATCAGCATATCCTATACTCAAAATTGCAACTTCATCTAGTCCATCCTCTAGAAATTTTTCTGCGTCTTGGATGTAGAGTTCMGCATTTTCTAAAATAACTTGAAATTCTTTTTGATCCTTGTAGAGTGGTATTATTTCATTTAGTGCGTCCTTTACCATTGGAACATATTTTTCCATCATTTGATTTGAAATCTTTTTTGTTTTCTCTGAATTATCAAAAGGCTCATCTATACATTGACTAAATATTTTTAATGCATCTGATTCTGTAAAATGYATTCTACCTGGAATGATTATTGTATGCGGTGGCTTTCCAAAATTTTTCTTTTTGAGGCTAGATATTTTACCTGAAATAATTTCTTGATCTTTGAATCCTATTCTTGATGCAATTATTACAAAAGTYGATGTACTAATTACATTTCTTTTTTGTCCTTTTTCTGTTTCTACTAGTCCATTTAATGCATCATTTGGTTCCAAGAAAAAATCTTTGTCTTGATTGTACTCCAARAGAAGTACAGTGTGGTTTCCTTCAATAATGTTTTTGTAAATTACATAGTACGGTGTGGTAAGTTCAATTTCACTCATTATTGTTGCAATCCTACCAACTTTGTAAAAATGCAAACCACATTCGCCTATCATTGAAGTAAGTGATGATGCTGCATGGATTGAATACGTTTTAATTTTCTGCTCAATTGCTCTTGTTCTTAATTCAATATGGGTAGTTGCAATGTATGGATCACCATAAGATAATAGTACAACCTTCTTTTTCTTTGCATTTTTTAAAATCTCTTTACCATCTTCTACTAACCATCTTTTTGCAGGTTTAAATTCTCCTTTGGTTGCATTTTTAATTTTAGTTAAATCTGATTTTCCAATAGGACTGGTAAATTGTTCTAAATACACAATGTCTGCTTTTGATAAAATATCTATTGCTTCATTAGGAATTGATTTGAATCCTGAAATTCCTAAACCAATAAACCACAGCATTATTGCATTTTTTTGTCATGTAGTCTTTTTAAATGCTGTAAAGTTTTCTTNWRAAWTTYMATWMCYTTKRGRTATTCTTCAATTGAAACTTTTTCATCAATTGTATGTGCTTCATGTGGATCTCCTGGACCATAYGTTACAACAGGAATGTTCCATTGATTRCCTARCACATTCATGTCWCCTGTACCTGTTTTTCTAATTAGAGTYGGTCTTGAATGCTCTACATCCATTACTCCMAGAGTAAATGCTCTAACTAATGGAGAATTATGYTCTGCYTCAAATGGYTCWGTTTCATCAAGTATTGAGTAAAATGCCTCTACCCCTCGTTTTTCTGAAATTTCTTTTATGATTRTTGCAATTTTTTGTTCAAYGGATTTGCAGTTCATGTCTACTGGAATTCTWATGTCATAAGTTGTTTCACACTCTCTTGGAGTAATATTGTGACTTGTTCCACCTTTAATTTCAGTCATTGTTACAGTTAGTAACATTCCTTTTGTTTTACCTTCTTGACCTTCTTCTAATTTTTCTTTAAGTTCAACTGCAAAAATTGCTGATTCTTGAATTGCATTTTTTGAAAGCCATGGTGCACTTGCATGAGAACTATCCTCAACACTAATYTTGAGATTAATTGCCAATCTTCCTTTGTATGCAATTGTAACTTGTTTAATTCCACTTGGCTCTCCAAAAATTGCATAATCAACATCCCATTTTTTTTTAACAATATTTTTGATTCCAATAGCGTTTCCTTCCTCATCTACTGCTCCMACAAAAATTATTGTCCCGTTATTATTTTCAATTGATGCTGCTGCAAATAACATTGCCATTAGTGGTGCCTTTGCATCAGATGCTCCTCGTCCATAAAGTGAATCTCCTTCTTTTCTAACTTTGACTTTACCTGGAACTACATCCATGTGTCCACATAACATAATTTTAGGAGAACCTGAACCTTTTTTTGCAATAAGATTTCCTACTTCATCAATTTGAATATCATCAAATCCTAAATCATCACATTTATCAGCTAAAAATTCTGCCATTGGTTTTTCACTCAGTGATGGTGTGTACAATCTAAGTGCTTTTTCTAGCATCTTTGTTGCAAATCTTGAAGTTACTAAATGAGTGTCCAATTCTTACTTGTCTACCTTTATTGCATAATCAAGCATTAGGGATGGGATATCTACATCACATACTCTAACAGTATTCTTGTATTCTGTTGTATTGTTAACTTCATGAACTACTAGCCCTTTCTCGTCACTTTCCATCAAATCTACACCTACAATATCCCCTTGAACTGCATTTTTAGCCTTAATGCACATTTCTTCCATCTCTTGAGTAACCTTGCATGGTTCTGCTACTCCACCAAGTGCCATATTTGTTTTCCAATGCTTAGAAATTCTATAAATTGCTGCAACGATTTTATCTCCTACCATTATTGCCCTAATGTCTCTTGGTGGTCTTTTTACAAATTCTTCTAAATAATGTACTTGATAAATTGGATACATTTTTTCTCTACTTTCAATAACKCCTTCAGCTGCATCTCTGTCATTTAATTTTGAAATTAATCTTCCCCAACTTCCAACTGTTGGTTTGATTACTCTGGGAAATCCTTGAGTTTCCAATGCTTCCAAAGCTGCATCTTTTGAAAAAGCGACAGTTGCATCAGGTGTTGGTACCCCAGATTTCTTTAGTAACATATGTGTAAATAATTTATTTCCTGCAAACACTCCTGTGTTAAGACAGTTGATGACTTTAACACCTAGTCCTTCTAATGCTGCAGTTGAATGTAAATTTCTGTAATAACTTACACACCTTTGAATCACCACTCCATAGTCATCAGGTTTTTTTTCTAAATTTATBGCTAATTTTTTACAATCTACCATCTGTATGTTGATGTTRTTTTTTTTACCTGCTTCTAGTAGAGCTTTTTCTTCCCAACGGATGGTATCGTAAAGAATTGTAACGTCAGGACTCACTGCCCCCAATCCTCGCCAACCGTTTGGGCGGGCTTTAGATCGAAACCATCTGAACCTTTTGCTAATTCAAAACTTGCACCACATTCTGGACATGTCACAATTTCTCCTTCAAGTGCATCACTTGGAATAGAAATTACTGCATCACATTCTTCGCATTTAGCCATATTTGTTCTTCACATCTCCTCTTTATTTATCATTAATTATCTTTTTTTCGAGTCTATCTTCAAGTGGAATATCAATGAGATCACCCATTCTTAGATTCTTTAATCCAGCAGCAAGAGCTTTTGCACCTTCATCATCTTTTTCAAGACCTAGTAATGTCATCARGTAAGCGGCCCCTGTTTTTCCAGCTAATTCCCCAAAAACTATTCTTCTTCTATTTCCAACTGATCTTGGHGGAATGGGCTCATATGCTGCAGGATTTCTTAGAATTGCTGCAAGATGTGTGCCTGCTTTGTGTTTGTATGCCGAAGTTCCHACAATTGGTTTTGAGTCATATGGTTTGATTGATGTGTATTCTTCAATTAATCTAGATAAATCTAGTAACATGTCTAATCTAAAATCATTTGGTGATTTGTACAGATGTGTTAATGCAACTGCAACTTCTGCAAGTGGTGGAATCCCTGTTCTTTCTCCAATTCCATCAATAGTTGTATGAATCTGATCAACTCCTGCATCACATGCTGAAAATGCATTTGCAACTGCAAATCCAATATCATTATGAACATGTGCATCTAGTGGAACATCTACAACATCACTTATACTCTTTACAAAATTATACATTCCAATGGGGCGTAAAATACCAACAGTATCTGGAAGACTAATTCTATCTACTCCTGCCTCCTCAATTGCTTTACAAACTTTGATCAAAAATTCTGGCTCTGCTCTACTTCCATCCTCTACTGTAAATCTAATTTTAAGTCCATGAGATTTTGCATACTCTACAGTCTCTACTGCTCTAGTTARTGCTTCTTCTCTTGAAATACGTAGTTTATCTTTTAGATGAATATCTGATATTCCTAAATATGCTGCACACCATGTTGCATCACAGTCTAATGAAATATCTATATCTGATTTGAGTGCACGTCCATGAGATACAATGTCTGCCTTTAACCCTTGTTTGATAATTATCTTAGTTGCTTCTTTGTGATCATTTGATATTACRGGWGAAATTTCAATTTGATCTACWCCAAAGTAATCTAACATCCATGCAATCTGAATTCTTTGTTTGTTTGTRAATGAAACACCCGGGTGTTGTTCTCCTTCTCTYAGAGTACTGTCAAGAACTCTAATTTTCTTTGGATTTTTGTCGAATGCATTGTATTTGTTTGCATAGTRATTCGGATCTTTCATTGCTAAAATCGTTAACTTAAATTGATGATATAAACATATTCGTACTAACATCGTAGGAAATAAACAAATTTGATCCTAAACTAGTTTTGAATTTTAATTATGAAACGAAAATCGTTTTTAGATAACTTTTTTCAAAATTATTACTGTGTTTGTATCTATTACTCCTGAAATCTTTCTTAATGCATCAATACTATTGTTAATGTCTGAGATATTTGATGCACTGATAATTGTTGTAATGTCGTATTGACCAGTAATTTCATAAACTGTTTTAACTCCTTCTAATTTTGCAAGCTTTGATGAAACTTTTGATGTGTCAGTTGCAGAATCTACTGAAACAAGAACAATTGCACTAGTTGTATTTTCTTCTCCAAGCTCCACAGTAAATTTCTTAATGGTTCCACTACTTACTAAATTTTTTACTCGTCTTCTTACTGCTGATTCAGAAAGTTTAAGTTTTTTTCCAATATCTACAAATGATTCTCTAGAATCTTCTTTTAGATACTCTATAATTTTTTGATCTGTTTTATCCTTGTACATTTCGCTTTTGTTCCTCTTCAGTTAGTATGGAATCAAGAGCATGTAAAACTTTTGTTACATCATCTTCAGTTATAACTAATGGTGGAAGAATTCTTAGGATATTTCTTCCAGAATATAACATCAAAAYACCTTTTTTAATTAATCCCATGAGGATATCTCTAATTTCGAACTTCATCTCTATTCCTATCATGAGTCCTTTTCCACGAATTTCYCTGATCATGGTATGTTTTTCTTTTAGTTTTTCTAATCCTTCTCTAAACAATTTACCCATTTTTTCTGAATTCTCAATCAACCCATCTTCTGTTAGTGCTTTGAGAGCTGCAGTTCCTGCTGCACATGCCATTGGATTCCCACCAAATGTTGATGAATGCTCTCCCTTACTCATTGAAGCTAAAATATCTGGTCGTACAAGTGTTGCACCCATTGGAACTCCACCTGCAATTCCTTTTGCAAGACACAAAATGTCTGGTGCAGTATTCCAATGATCACATGCCCATAATCGTCCTGTTCTACCTAAACCAGCTTGTATTTCGTCAAAAATTAACAGAATTCCTTTTTCATCACAAATCTTTCTTACTTGTTGTAAAAAATTTTCTGGTGCAACAATAATTCCACTTTCACCTTGAATTGGTTCTAAAATAATAAAAGATGTATCATCATCAATCACTGAAAGAAGTGATTSCATRTCRCCATATGATGCAAAAGAAACTTTTTCTACYAGTGGTGCAAATGCTTTTCTATATTTTGGATTAAATGTTAATGACAACGCACCAAATGATTTTCCATGGTATGATCCTTTCATTGCAACCATTCCTTTTTTGCCTGTAAACTTTCTTGCAAATTTCATTGCAGCTTCTATTGCCTCAGCTCCACTATTGTTTAGATGAACTTGAGTGAGTCCTTTGGGTGCTAAACCGATAAGTGTTTTCAAAAACTCTTCTCTTGTTTTATTATATAGAGAACTATGAACTGTAATAATTTTATCAATTTGTTCTTTAATTGCATCATTGACTCTTTTGTTTTGATGTCCTACTAGTGCAACTCCGTATCCACCCATACAATCAATGTATTCTTTACCATCAATATCCCAAACATGAGCTCCTACTCCTTTTTCAATTGTAACTGGAAATCTTTGATATAGATTTCCCATGMATTGATCTTCACTCATGTTCAATCACCGTACAATTATCATGTGCAATTGCACTAGATATTGGATTTTCTTTTTGACCATTTGCAATTATTGCTTTTTTGACTCCCATATCTAATGCTTCAGTTGATGCTAAGATTTTCTTCTCCATTCCTGGACCAATTTTTGGTCTAATTTCTTTTGCTTCAGCTAGTGTGAGTTTTGAAACAACTTTGTCATCCATTAAGAGTCCATCAACATTTGTAATGAATAATACTTTGTCACAGCCTACTTTACCTGCTACATAAGCTGCTGCTCTATCTCCATCCACATTTAGAAATTCAGACTCTTCACTAATTGCAATAGGTGAAATTACTGGTGTGAGTCCTTGATCTAAAAGTAATTTGATAAATTCTGAATTGATTGCTTTAATCTTTCCAGTATATCCGCCATCAATTACTTGCTTTCTCCCTTTTTCATTAATGATTATGAGTTTCTTTTTTCTGTCAGCTTGTATTATTTTGGCATCTACTCCTGAAAGCCCAATAGCATTGATACCATTTTTTTGAAGCATTTGAACAATTGTTTTGTTTATTCTACCTGACATTACCATTGTAAAAATCTCTGCAGTTTCTTTGTCAGTGAATCTACTTTTGATTCCACTAGGCGATGTAACAAATTTTGGTTCTTTTCCTAATTGCTTACAAACTTTGGTAACTTCTTTACCGCCACCATGAACTAAAATCACACCTTCTGATTCTACTATTTTTTTAATATCTGAAATTGTTGATGGATGTAAATCATCTACAACACTTCCGCCAATTTTGATTGTGATCATTTCTAAACAGGAGTTAATGGAGTGTATCTTAGTCCGCTCATTTCATCAAAACCACTCATTACATTCATGTTTTGAATGGCTGATCCTGCCGCACCTTTCATTAAATTATCTGATGCTGATAGTGCAATCAATCTATTGTTATCTTCATCTATATCAAACCCAATATCACAAAAGTTTGAACCAACTACAAATTTTGGATCTGGGAATTTGTATAATCCTTTTTTATCTCTAATTAATCTGATAAATTTTTCATCACCATAAGCTTGACGATATAATTTCCACAATTCTTTTTCATCAATATCTTTTTTCATGAATGTGTGATTCGTACATAAAATTCCCCTAACTACATCTACTGCATGTGGACTCATTGAAACACGAATTTTCTTTCCTGCTATTTCGCTGAGCTCTTGTTCAATCTCTCCTGTGTGTCTGTGTTTTGCTGGTTTGTATGGTCTAATCACTCCTGCCCTCATTGCATGTGCAGTTCCTGAACCAGAACCTGCACCTGATGAACCAATTTTTGAGTCAACGATAATGTGATCTGTTTCAATAATGTCATTACGAATTAATGGTGCTAATGCTAATATCGATGTCACTGCCATACAACCTGGACAAGAAACTAGTTGTGATTTTTTTATTTCTTCTCTATGTAATTCTGGAACKCCAAAAACTGATTTTTCTAAATAATCTGGATGTGGATGTTCCCATCCATACCATTTGTCATATGCTTCTTGATTATGTAATCTGTAATCAGCACTCAAATCAATTACTTTGATACCTCTATCGTATAGTGCTTTTACAATTTCAGTTGCAGTTCCATGTGGTACTGCAGTAAAAACTAGATCACACTTGTTAACTAATTTATCATAATCCATTTCAGAGAAAGTTAGATCGGTAAAACCCTTCAAACTTGGTTGTATTCTATGAAGATATTCTCCTACGTGTTGCCTTGATGTTACCATTGCGATTTCTACTTCTGGGTGATTCACAAGAAGACGTAATGTTTCTCCGCCTACATATCCTGATGCACCAACAACCCCTACTTTCATGATAAACCTCCTCGTAATGGAGTATAATTTATTTCCTAACGTAGTTTAGTGCAAATTCTATCATTTCTTTTGGAATATTTCGTTGTGTAACTCTTGCCAATCCTTTGAATTCTACTGTATTGTTAACTTCATGTACCACTAGGCCTCGTTTTTCATCTTCCATCATATCRATTCCTAAAATYCCACCACCCATGGCTTTAGATGATTTAACTGCCAAATCCTCCATYTCTTTTGTGATCTCACAAATTTCAGGATCTGCTCCTAGTGCGATATTTGTCTTAAAACCGCCTGATGATTTTCTATACATGGCTGCAATAGGCTCGTCCCCAACAGTAATCACTCTAATGTCTCTTGGTGGTCTATTGATCATTTCTTGTAAATAGTAAATTCTATCATGTGGGCTATCTGTAATATCCCTGATTTCAAAAACTGCCTCCATCGTGTCTTTATCTTTAATTGGCATTACTCCTCTTCCCCAACTACCAATTATTGGTTTGATAACTAGAGGAAATCCTACTTTTTCTAAATTTTCTGCAGCACTTTCACTTGAAAATGAAAAGTATGTTTTTGGTGTAGGAATATTATTTTTTTCCAAAAGTAAAGTCATGAACATTTTATTTCCACAAATATTTGCAACTTCAAATTTGTTTAAAACAGGAATATCCAAAAACTCTAAACATGCAGTAAAGTGTAATCCTCTAAAATAACTAACACATCTTTCTAGYACAAYATTCCCAAAATCAAAATCTTCTTTTTTACTWTYTGTGTTAAYTTGGGTAATTTTTGCATCTAACATCAATGCATCGTGTCCTAAATTTTCTGCTTCTTTCTTAAGCATTTTTTCTTCTGACCTTAAACGGTCAAACACAATACAAACTTTTGACATTACTCTCCCCAGTCTTCGCCTACAGTTTCTGCTTGTTTAAGCTCAACATTTGATCCATCTTTTTTTGATATTTCAAAGTCAGCACCACAATCAGGACAGGAGACTAATTCTCCTACTGAGGCATCGTCTGGGATGTTTAATTTTGCATCACATTCTGGGCAGTTCATGTTTTTGATTTCCTTTTCTTTTGTAATTTATTAGCTGCTGTTGACTGCATTCCCCACAATTCTACAAATCCTTTAGCTAATCTTTGATCAAATGTGGAATCTGAACCATATGTGGCAATTTCATGACTGTAAAGAGAATATTCTGACTTTCGTCCTACAACCCTTAGACTACCCTTGTACATTTTGAGTTTTACAGTTCCTGAAACAGGTGTTTGTGATGCTTCAATGAATCCCTCCAARTCTGTTCTTAGTGGATCTTGCCAAAGTCCTGAATACACCAAATATGCCCACTCATCATCAATTAATGATTTGAATTTGTTTTCGTGCTTTGTATGGACCATYTTTTCTAAATCTGAATGTGCTTCAATAAGGCAAGTTGCAGCTGGAGTTTCATACACTTCTCGAGATTTAATTCCAACTACTCTGTCTTCAATATGATCAACTATCCCAACACCTRCATCTCCTGCTTTTTTGTTAATGTACTCAATTAATTTTTGAGATTCCAAAGTTTTTCCATCAACTTTAATTGGAATTCCTTTTTCAAATTCAATTTCCAAGTATGTGGCTTTGTCTGGCAAATTTTTTGTTTTTACCCAAATGAATGCATCTTCTGGTGGTTCATTGTATGGATCCTCTAGTACTCCTCCCTCAATTGCACGTCCCCACAAATTTTGATCAATACTRAATTTTTTTGCAACTGAATCAATTTCTATTCCGTGCTTTTTTGCAAACTTTAAYTCTGTAACTCTGTCTAAATTTTTATCTCGAATAGGAGCTATGATTGGAAGATCAGAGCCTGAACGTAATGTAATATCAAATCGAACTTGATCATTTCCTTTCCCTGAACAACCATGTGCTAATGATGTAACTTTTTCTTTTTTTGCAATTTCTAAAACTTTTTCTGCAATTAGTGGTCGTGCAAGTGCAGTAGCTAGACAATATTTTTTCTGATAAAGTGCATTTGCTTTAATTGATGGAAAAATRTAATCTTTGACAAATTCTTTTCTTGCATCAATATTGTAATGTTTTTTTACACCAAGCTTCTTTGCTTTGGCTGCAATTTTTTTAGCATCATCTCCTTGTCCAACATCTACAGTCACTGTAATGACATCCATGTCATGTTCATCTTGTAGATATTTTACAACAACAGATGTATCAAGTCCACCTGAAAATGCAAGAATYCCTTTTTGAGTCATGAAACATCTTTTCCGTCGTATTTTGGAATTTATCTTTTGTGATAGGCTGAAATTCATTTTTTTTCAAAATTTATTTCGACTAGCTTGAGCTAAAATTCGATGATTTTTTAACCATCAAATATAACGCTGTTTTATGAAAACTAGATCAATAATTTCTGCAAGTATTGTGGGTATTATCGCACTATCCGTACTTGGAATTACTCTAAATTTTGGTGAATCTACGCATGAAAACAAGTTACGTATTGCATATTTCCCCAATATTGGACATGTTATTCCTATTGTGGGCATGGAGAATGGTTCCTTTGAAAAAAATATTGGAAACCAGACAAAAATTGAAACGCGAGTTTTTGATAGTGGACCTCAAGCAATTGAATCTCTATTTGCAAATTCTATAGATATTGCATATGTTGGACCTGGTCCTGCAATTAACGGATTTTTAAATTCTGAAAATAATGAATTAAAAATTCTTGCAGGTGCAGCTAGTGGTGGCGCAAGCTTTATTGTTCATCCTGATAGTGAAATTAATTCTGTTTCTGATTTTGCTGGTAAAAAAATTGCAGCACCTCAAATTGGAAACACCCAAGATGTTTCATTACGACATTATCTTTCTGAAAATGGATTAAAGTCAGCTGAAAAAGGAGGTTCTGTAATTGTTTACAATATTTCAAATCCTGATATCTACACATTATTTGTAAAAGGTGATATTGATGGCGCATGGGTTCCAGAACCTTGGGCTACAATTTTAGAAACTGAATTAGGGGGAAAACGATTATTCCATGAAGAAGAACTATGGGATGATAAAGAATTTGCATCTGTTTTATTAATTGGAAATATAAGTTATGTTGAAAAAAATCCAATTATAATTGAAAATTTCTTACAGTCTCATCATGAAACTGTAACTTGGATAAATGATAATCCTGTTGAAACTAGAATTATCTTTAATAATTTTCTTGATTCTCATCTAGGACAAYCTTTGTCTGATGATGTTGTAGATATTGCATTATCTAATATTTTAATTACATCTGATCCTAAACTTGATTCAATTTTTTCCTTTGCTGAAAAAGCTGATGCCTTGGGATATTTGGGACGAAATGGATATGATTTGTCTGGAATTTTTTACTACTTTGATACAAATTCAATTGATGAGGTAACTACGTAGATGACTAAACTTGAGGCAAAAAATATTGTAAAATATTTTACTCACGAGTCTCATAAACTAAAAGCTCTTGGCGGAATAAATCTAAAAATTGAATCAGGAGATTTTGTATGTTTAGTGGGTCCATCTGGATGTGGAAAATCTACTTTTTTACGTATARTTGCAGGCTTGGAAACCCCTGATGAKGGCCAAATTCTATTTGATGGACATCCAGTTAGTGAAACTGGCCCTGATAGAATHATGATATTTCAAGAAGGTGCATTATTTCCGTGGCTGAGGGTTCAAGATAATGTAGAATTTGGATTAAAGATGGCTGGAATTCCAAAAGATGAGCGAGCAAAGATTTCTCATAGATATTTGGATATGATGCAGCTGACAAAATTTGCAGATTCTTTTACTTACCAACTTTCAACTGGAATGAAAC
Organism: Nitrososphaerota archaeon; assembly: GCA_002317795.1. GTDB lineage: Archaea > Thermoproteota > Nitrososphaeria > Nitrososphaerales > Nitrosopumilaceae > Nitrosopumilus. The sequence goes on along the minus strand of NVWC01000008.1, from coordinate 31,125 downwards.
AACGTGTAGCTATAGCACGTGCATTGGTAATGGATCCTGATGTATTGCTAATGGATGAACCTTTTGCAGCACTTGATGCACAAACTAGGGATTTATTGTTAGTTGAAATGCAATTAATTTGGGAAAAAACAAAGAAAACAATTTTGTTTGTTACCCATAATGTTGCAGAAGCTGCAGTTCTTGGAACCAAAGTGGTAGTTTTCAGTAATCGTCCATCTATAATTAAAAAAGAATTTGAAAATAATTTTCCACGACCACGAGTCACTGAGAATGAAGCGTTATTGAAATTCCAACATAATATTTTAGCAGAATTAAGACCTGAGGTAAAAAAAAGTAGAGATTAGATATTATGGCAAAAAATTTCACACCTCATAGAATTGCATTTTATATTGGAATTGTTGTAGTTTGGCAAATTGTGGCAATGTCTGGTGTGTGGCCTGAAAATATTTTCCCCTCACCTTATGATGTTGCCGAAGATTTGGCATATGGTGTAACCGATGGAAGTTTGTTTTATGGAATAATTACTAGTATGTGGCGATTGTCAATCGGATTGGCAATTGCTATTGCTGGTGGAGTTGTTTTGGGAATTTTTATGGCAAGAATTGAGGTAATCAACCAAACAGTTGGGTCTCTAGTTTTAGGATTACAATCTATTCCATCTATTGCATGGGTGCCACTTGCAATTCTTTGGTTTGGATTAACTGATGGTGGGATTATTTTTGTAACAGCAATTGGTGCAATCTTTGCAGTTACCATTAACACCTATACTGGTGTCAAAAACATTGATCCTCACTATATTGAGGCTGCAAGAAATATGGGTGCCAAGGGAAGTCAACTAATTACTGCAGTATTGATTCCAGCAGCATTTCCGTACATGATTTCAGGCTTTAAACAAGGCTGGGCATTTGCATGGAGGGGAGTAATTGGAGCAGAAATTCTATTTTCCTTCCTAGGATTAGGTTTCTTACTTAATGCTGGACGCTCACTAAATGATGTTTCTCAGGTGATATCAATTATGATTGTAATTATGRGCATTGGCCTTGTAATTGATAGTGTKGTATTTCAGAAACTAGAACACAAAGTAATGTCMCGTTGGGGATTACGATAATATTTTTTTGTTTTCTATCTTTAGTGATACTACAAATGCACAAATAATTATTGCAATTGCAAAATACATTACTGCAATATAATCAAAGAAAAATGCTATTGCGCCTCCAATTACTGGACCAATTACTGTTGCAATAGATAATGTTGAACTAAAAATTCCAGATGATGTTGAACGAGGATTGTTATCCATAAGATGGAAATTTCCTCCAATAAATAAAAATGCCCATGTTGCACCAACTAGTGCCATAAATGGCATTGCCATCCACCACTCAGTAACAAATGTTAATCCTACAAAAACAAATGTCGTAGCACCAATACCCATTTTAAATTTGGTAACATTTGATAGATGGATTTTACTTGCCATCACATTCATCAAGATAAATGCTGTCACTGTATTTGCAACATATACAATTGATATGTGATACAAATCCCCTCCCCATTTTTCCATAATCATTAGTGGGAGAATTACCCAAACAGCTGCTGCACCAATATGTCTTAGTAGTAATGACAAAAATAGAAATTTATTTTTTGAAATTACTTTTTTTATAGTACCTGGTTTTAGCTCTTTTTCTTGAATTGGATTTGGAAGTTTAATTGTAAATAATAATCCAATAATGAATGCCGCTGCACTAATTAAGAAAATTAATTTTAAATCATTTGTAACTCCAGCAGCTACTATTCCTGCAAGCCATCCTAATGCATGAAATGAAATTACAGTGGCTGCCCTTTTTTTGTCAATATTTGCCTCATAGGTATATGCAATCATTGCAGGTATCATTATCCCAGTAGCTATTCCTGCAGCAATTCTTACTATGAAAAACATGGAAAGATCTGTAGCAAAATAATGCATTCCAAAGGCTATAGCACATCCAACAAAGCCAATTCTGATAAATTTGAGCCTAGTTCCCTTCTTATCTGAATGTCGTCCAAAATAGATTTCAGATAAAATTTGAGCAAAACTAAATGATGTAACTAGTAGTCCAATCTCAAAGATGGAATCAGTGACTCCTTGAGCAATTATAGGCATGAATACAAAAACTATTGAGATTCCAGCATGTTGAAAAAAAGTTGCACTACGAACTAAATTATTTACTTGTAACTTTGGCATAAATGTACATCAAATCAACTTCTTCCTAATTTCAAGATACGTATCATTATTCTATTTGATATGATGATTTTTCTCAAAAGAGTTAAAATCCCTTAAATCGTCTTAAAAATTAATTGACTGAAAAAGAATCATTCCTTGATGCCATGAATAATAGAATTTTACTTTTTGATGGTGCCATGGGAACTGAAATTCAAAAAAATGATCCTAAACCTGAAGACTTTCCAAATGATCAAGATGGATTCAATGATGGATTAGTAATTACTCATCCTGAATGGATTAAAGAAATTCATAGAAATTATTTAGATGCAGGTGCTGATTGTATTGAAACAAATTCTTTTGGTTCAAATAAAATTAAACTTGATGAATATGGATTTGGAGATCAAACTATTGATTTTAATAAAAAAATTGCAACATTAGCATTTGATGTTTGTCAAGAATATTCTGATAAAGTACGTTATGTAATTGGGTCCATGGGACCTACTGGCTATCTTCCAAGTTCCAATGATCCTGACTTGGGACAAATACCTCTTGATGAAATACTTGAAGCATTTGAATTGCAAGCAGAAGGACTAATTCTTGGTGGTGTTGATGCATTACTAATTGAGACAAGTCAAGATATTTTGGAGGTAAAATTAGTAATTGAGGCATGTCACAATGCAATAAAAAAAACTGGTAAAAAAATTCCAATTATTTCTAATACCACTTTGGATCAATATGGTAAAATGTTACTTGGAACAAATATTCAATCTGCATACACCACGGTTTCTGATATGGGCATTGATGTCTTTGGATTAAATTGCTCAACTGGACCAATTGAGATGAATCCAAGTGTACAATGGCTTGATGAACAAAATGAACATAATATTCTAGTTGTCCCAAATGCTGGTATGCCTGAAAATGTGGGAGGGCAGGCAGTTTACAAAATGACACCTGAAAAAATGGCTGATGCGCTAGGTGATTTTCTTAATCAATACAAAAAAGTTCGAATTATTGGAGGTTGTTGTGGAACAAATCCTGATCACATCAAAGCACTAAGAAAAGTAATTGACGAAAAAGMYAATTCTCTGAATAGTTAGGTATTTAGAAAAACTGAGATGATTTTACAAYATTGACTACCYCTCGAGTAAGTTCAGCAATGAAAGCAGTTGATCTAAAACAGATTCCTAAACCACTAATCATTGGAGAGAGGATAAACACTCAAGGTTCCAGAAAAGCCAAGAAACTAGTTCTTGCTGATGATTTTGATGGCTTGATGGATTTGGCAAGAACTCAAGTTGAGGATGGAGCACACTGTCTTGATATTTGCGTTGCAACAACTGAACGCTCTGATGAAAAAGAATTCATGTTAAAACTTGTAAAGCAACTAAGCTTGGAAATTGATGCTCCTCTAGTAATTGATTCAACTGATCCTGAAGTAATTGAATCCTCAGTAAAACAAATTCCTGGACGTCCAATAATTAATTCAATTAATCTTGAAGGTGATGGTAGTAGATTTGMAAARTTAGCACCATTGATGGCAAAGTATGGCCTACCTGCAATTTCTCTTTGTATAGGACCAGGTGGTATGGCAAAAACCCCACAAGAAAAATTAGAAACTGCTGAACTTCTTTATGAAACAGGAAAAAAATATGGATTAAAAATTGAACAATTTATTTTTGATGTACTTACATTTACTTTGGCAACTGGTGAGGATGAATTCATTAATGCAGGAAAAAATACTCTAGATGGAATTCGACTAGTAAAAGAAAGATTTCCAAATGCGTTTACCACTTTGGGTCTTAGTAACATTAGTTTTGGTTTATCCCCATACGCTAGAAAAATTCTCAACTCTGCTTTCTTGCATCATGCAGTAAAAACTGGACTTGATTCAGCCATTGTCAATGCAAARGAGATAGTACCTTATGGTGAAATTGATGAAAAGGAACGAAAGCTTGYAGATGATTTAATTTTTAATACACATCCTGATGCCTTGTCTGACTTAATCGCACATTTTGAAAATCTTGGTCCTCAAAGTAGTWCCTCTAGCAAAAAAGTTGATGTTGATCCTTCCTGGCCTCCTGGTAAACGTGCAAATTTTAGAATTMTAAAYAGACTCAAAGATGGACTTCAAAATGATGTAGTATCAGCMATTGCTGAYAAATTRGGAATTGAAAATCTCATTAAAAATAATGATGGTGTATTATCCATTGATGCTTCACAAGAAATTACTCATGATGGTGCTTTACGAACMCTAAATGAGGATTTACTTTCTGCAATGAAGGAAGTCGGTGATAARTTTGGTTCAGGRGAACTAATTTTACCATTTGTTCTCAAATCTGCTGAATGTATGAAGGCWGCAGTAAMTGARCTTGAAAAATATTTGYTACAAAAAGAAGGAACTAGTAAAGGAAAATTAGTTTTAGGAACAGTTTATGGTGATGTCCATGACATTGGAAAGAATCTAGTTAAAACAATTTTTCAAAATAATGGYTATACTGTATATGATTTGGGAAAACAAGTTCCTTTACAAAAATTTTTAGAAAAAATTGATGAAGTACATCCTGATGCAATTGGATTATCTGCATTACTAGTTTCTACTTCAAAACAAATGCAATTTTTTGTCGAACATGTCAGGAAAAATAATATGAATGTCCCAATYTTATGTGGAGGTGCTGCAATTAACACYAATTACATTAACAGAATTGCAAAAGCTGGTGGTATCTATGAACCTGGAGTCTTTTATTGCAACACAATGTTTGAAGGACTCAAAACAATGGATACACTAGTCTCTGATGAAAAACCCAAATTGTTATCCCAATGGAAAGAAAAATTAGAAAATTGGAAAGAAAAATCAACTGCAAAAATTGATCCTGCAAATATTCCAAAAAGTGAAATCAAACCAGTTTCAGCTCCTTCTCCTAAAATAATTAATGAACCAATCCGTCTAAACTTGGACCAAATCAAAATGGATGAAGTCTGGCAAATGATTGACAAAAAATCATTATTCAAATTATCTTGGGGTTTGAGAGGAAAAGCAGGTGCTGAATCTGAAGAGGAACATGAAGATCTACTCACCCAATGGAAGATTCGATTAATTAGAGACAAACTCTTTGAGCCTGAAATTGTATATGGATATTTTAGATGTCACAACAAAAATGGAAAATTACTAGTTGAAAATCCTAGTGGCGATGATGTAGAATTTGATTTTCCACGTTCCACCAAACCTGAACATTTGTGTCTGACTGATTATTTTGGAGATGATGATATTGTTGCATTTCAATCAGTTACTGTTGGCAACAAAGTATCAGAAATAATTGAAGAATGGAATAAGGAGGACAAGTACACTGATGCCTATTACTTGCATGGRYTGGCAGTTGAAATAGCAGAAGCTTTGGCTGAATGGATTAATCAAAAAATAAAATCAGAATTRAATCTGGATAAAGGYGGTCTTAGATATAGCTGGGGATTTCCTAGCTGCCCTGATGTCGCCCAACACCATCTAGTGTGGAAACTATTACAACCTGAAAAATCTGGAATGACACTAACTGAATCTGGCCAAATAATTCCTGAGCAATCTACTGCTGCAATAGTTATTCATCATCCTCAAGCAAAATATTTTGTGATTTAGTTAATTGGTTTTTCTAAAAAGTTATTCAAACCAGTAAAATCACTGGGTGATGTAAGTAGTATGTCTCCAGTAATTTTGTGTACTTTGTTTACAAATTCATCAAAATTTTTACTATATTCTGTCAAATCCATATTTAGAAATTTTGCTGATTTTTCATTTTTATCAGAAGGAAATAAAATAATTGGAATTATCAAATACCCTTTTAGATTATCTGCCAGATTTTGCACTTGATCAATATTTTGAACTACTTGTGTCATGAACCCTTTGGGTTTGGCTTCTAATTTTTTACTAATTTTAGAAAAATTTGGTTTGTTTGACATTGAAAGATACAAGTCAATTTTTGAATCAACYCCTTGCTCTCTTAATCTTTTTACAGTTGYACTGGGAATTTGACCTAAATCTGCTTTTCCTGTTTGTGATGGGTCACCCATTAAAATTAAAATTCCAGAAAATCCTATAGTGATACAATTTTCTACAAATTCTGTAATCTCTTTTTCACTCTTGTCTCTAACCCTTAGACTCACTGTAATTGGTAGATTCGGAATTTCTTTTTTGATAATTTCGCCAACCTTRATTGGTGACACTCTTTGAAAACCTAACACATTTTCTGTAAGATGTATTGCATCACATTTTTTTGAAATTCTTTTTATTCTATCAATAAATTTTGCAATTGATTCATCTGTATTTACATCAGGCAAAATCTTTGGGGGGTTTGCTTCATACCTGACTGTCATGTTTTTTAATTTYKTAATCCTTGGTTAAAACCTTTGAATACAAAAACCCATATGGATTAGCAGAAATTACACTRTGTGGATTTAGCTAATTTGAAATCTGTACTTTCTACTCCCATAAATCATGAAATAACTAATGATGGGAAATATCGACTTGCATCAGTACTTGTTGTCATTTATGGTAAAGAACCAATTRTTGTAATGACTGAAAAACCAAAACACATGAAATTTCATGCAGGTGAAATTTCTTTTCCTGGTGGCAAATTAGATGTTAATGATTCAAATCTTTTAGAAACTGCATTACGTGAAACTAGTGAAGAAATTGGATTAACAATAACTARAGARCAAGTTGTAGGACAACTAGAACCTACTGTGACTTTGAATTCTGGTTTTTTGATATTGCCTTTTGTATCAGTAATTAATGAGATTCCAAAACTTGAAGCAAACTCTGAAGTTGAAAAAATTTTTCATATTCCACTAGAATCATTTTTAAAAACTATGGCAAAAGATCCTGATCCAACTCATAATCTTATTCAAGAAATGTATACTTTTGAGTATGAACATCAAATAGTTTGGGGAGCTTCTGCTAGAATCTTAAAACAGATTCAAAGTTGTCTTCAATCCTGAGATTCATTTAAAAAGAGCTCTTCGTGCCTGAAACTCTATGGCTGCACGCAAGTCCTCACCAAGAAAGATTCGTCTATTGAAAAAAACTAGACAAGCACAACCGGTGCCAGCTTGGATTATACTCAAAACAAAAAGAGCAGTTAGAACAAATCCAAAACGTAGGGCTTGGAGATCAACTGATGTGGAGGTTGGATARTTGTCTCAAGAATTAGAACGAGTTTATACAATTCCTCTTGGAAAAGTAAAACTTTCACAATCVCAACAYAGAGCAGTTAGAGCAATTAACATGATTAAAGAATTTGCACGTCATCACATGAAAGTTGAAAATATAAAAATTGAAGAAGATTTAGCAAAACAAATTTGGGCAAGAGGTGTTCGTAGACCTCCAAGAAAAATTAGAGTTAGAATGAGTAAAACTGATGAAGGTTTTATCCTTGTTTCCCTATATGATGAAGAAATTGAAGCAGCAGCAAAWGCAAAAGATGATAAAAAAATTAAAGATAAAGTAAAAGAACCAGCTAAAGAAGCACCAAAGAAAGAAGAACCAGCTAAAGAAGCACCAAAGAAAGAAGAACCAGCTAAAGAAGCACCAAAGAAAGAAGAACCAGCTAAAGAAGCACCAAAGAAAGATTAATTCATTTCAATAATTTTAAAATATAATTTTATTTTGATATACTCTGACAGTAGAGATAAAAAAATGTTAAAATCTACTTAGAACATCTATGGTATCAATTTGGTCTTGATGATCTGCCAAATAGTACAAAATCATATCTGAATCTATTTCTATCCATTCTGATTCTCCTTTGTAGTTTACAATATCTTCAAAAGAAATATCATTAATACCACTTAGATGTAATACTGCTTTTTCATCATGAAATTTTATTGGTAATTTAATTAATTTTCCTCTTATGACACTCTGGCCTTGAATGTTAATCTTGTATTCTTCTCCGTCTATCTTTCCAATCCCAAAAAAGTGATTTGGAAACATATCTAATTTTTTTATCTTTATTGACAGCATTTTTTTTAATTGATTATTCATTGCATTTTTTATTATTATCTCATATTTCTAAATTTTTTAACCCATGTAGGGTCTAGTATTGTATATTTTATTCTAATTGGTACAAATCTAGTTTGCAATCAATACTACAATCAGGAGTTTCCCAATCCAGAGTATTCTCTTGAGGTATCATTCCTAGTGGATCATAATTATCGAATTTTGTCATTCCTTGAATTGATGATAGCATGACTATTTTGGATTCATTTGATGTTGATTCCATATCTATTTGTGAACTAGCTTCACTTACAATTCCTCTCGTTAGATTTGTAATTGAATTTAATACTCCTACTGGAATATTTCCTCCACCAACTACATACAACATTGAGCGTTTAATTGAATTTGGTGGGGCATTTTCATAAAGCATTTTTAATGAATCTCTTAGTGAATCTTCGATATTTTGACCATCTTTACTAGTTGAGAGAATGCTTGTTTCATCAGAGATTTCTGATGTGTCAAGTGATTTGACTACATGCATAATTGCAGAATTTGCAATATCATAACATGCTTTGGGGCTCAAATCTGGATTACTTTCAAGTAATGAATCATTGTCAAGTACTATTGTGCATTCAGAGTTTTCTCTAACTCTTTTTAGTGATATTCCTGAATTGAAAATTCTATCTTTTTCATATTTGAAAGGCATAATTGCAAATGAAATTAGTCCTATGTCTGATTCTTTGCATAACTCTGATACTACAGGGGCAATTGCTGAACCTGCTTTTCCAGCCAAGTTACTCATTAAGATAATTGTAGAATATTTTGAAATCTTTGATTTAATCTCATCAGATAMTTTGTATGTTGAACCTCTGATTAATTGAACAGATGGATTGACTACGGAATCAGTTGAAACATGAATGGAATCCTCTGATACACAATCTTTTTCATCATTACTAATCACTAGACAATCAGAATTTAGAGACTTTTTTGCCTCAGATGCTAATTTTGAGCCTGCGCCACCCAAACCTATGATCAAAATTGGTTCTTTTACTTGAAAACTCATTTCTGATTTTGTATCCTGATTTAGATAAAAAACCTTCTTACGTTTTTTTAATCAAATTTTAGATCGAAAAAAATTAGCTTGCGATCTTCCCAACAAGTCTCTTTACTGTTGCATCAATGATCTCAACAGTATATGATTGACCAATCTCTATGTGTCCATCAACAAATACAGGCTTGTATGCAAAGTTTCTACCTTTGATTCCTTCCTCAGTTGTTTCATCAAAGAGAACTTTGCCTTTCCAACCGATCCATTTTTGGTTGCTCTTCATAGACAATTTACTGATCTGTTCAAAAATTATCTTACTTCTTCGTTTTACTTCTGCTGCATCGATTTGTTTTAGTTCTGCAGCATCAGTTCCAGGTCTTGCACTATATTTTGATAAATTTACGACATCCGGCTTTGTTTCATCAAGTAGAGCAATTGTTTTCTGAAAATCCTCTTCAGTTTCTGTTGGAAATCCCACTATGACATCTGTTGAAATGGTAAAATCAGAAAACCTTTCTTTTACTTTACTAACTATCTCTCTAAAAGTTCCTGCAGTATGACCTCTTTTCATATCATGTAGAACTTTGTCACTTCCACTTTGAACTGGAATGTGTAAAAACTTGAAGACTTTGTCATTATCAAAAGATTCAATTAATTTTTCTTTTATTCTTGGCATATACATTGGATTCATCATTCCAACTCTAATCATGAATTCATTTGGAATTTCAACTACTACATTTACTAGTGATGGTAAATCTGTTCCAATATCAAATCCATAACATCCATTGTCCGTTGATGTTAGCCACACTTCTTTACATCCTTCCTTAATTTCTGTTTGAACCTGTCTGACAATATCTCCTAATCTGTAACTATTTAGATCACCTTTGGAAATTTTAGTTTGACAAAAAGTACATTCACTCATACACCCATTTGCAATTTCTACTATTCCTACTGCTGGATTTAGTCTAACTTTTGGAAGTCCAACTTTTGATATATCTGAATCCTCTAAGGCAATTTGCTTTATTCCTTTTAATGTTGAATTAATTACTTGAAKTGTTTTTCCTAAAGAATTTGGACCAAGCAGACTTGCATTTTTTGAGAACTTTTCAACTGTTTCTTTTTCTGCTTTTGGAAGACACCCTGCAACAATTAGCGGTTTTGATTTTAGTGAATTAATTCTGTACATCATTTTGTTTGCAGTTGAATCTTTAACCGAACATGTTACTACAATATTTAGATCAGAATCTGAAGCATTATCAGCTAAAGTATGACCGCCATTTAGAATTAATCCTGATATCATTTCAGAGTCTGCAAAACTAGCAGAACATCCGTAAGCTTCTACGAAAATCTTTGCCATAATCTATCCAAATAGAGAATCAATTTCTTTGTTGCTCATTAATTTCTTTGAAACAACAATTTCTCTAATTGTTTTTCCAGTCTTTAGTGATTCTTTGAATAACTCTGCTGATTTTAGATATCCAATTTTTGGAGTTAGTAATGTAACAATCACTGGACTATTTTCAATGTCTGCACGCAACTTTTCTTTGTTAGCAGTTAGACCATCAATTAGATTTGCAGAAAATATTGGTAAGAAATTTTTGAGCATGTCAGTTGATTCTAACATACACTTTAGCATTCCAGGCAACATTACATTTAGCTCAAACTGCCCACTTTGTGCCGCACATGATACHGATGTATCGTTTCCAATTATGTTAAAACAAATCATATTCATACATTCAGCTAAAGATGGATTTACTTTTCCAGGCATGATTGATGAGCCTGCATGTACTGCAGGAATYCCTAATTCTGCTAGTCCTGCAATTGGVCCTGATRCCATTAATCTGATATCATTTGCAACCTTTCCAATCTCTATTGCCAAGTTTCGTAAGGCACTTGACGCATTAACTACTGCAAATTTACTTTGTAAACTATGTTGCATATCTTTCTCAGGTTTTAGTGAAAGTTTTGAAATTTTTCCAAGTTCTAAAATGACTATTTTTCTAAAACCTTTTGGTGTATTTGCACCTGTACCAACTGCTGTTCCACCCAGTGCCACATTTTGAAGTTCTTTTTGTGATGAAATAATTTCATTTCTTGCTTTAGTAATTGATGTAGCAAAAGCTGCAAATTCACTACCTAAAGTAACTGGTAATGCATCCATGAGATGTGTTCTGCCAATTTTCTTAAATGATGAAAATTGTTTTGCTTTTTTAGTTAATGATTTTATTAAAATATYYAYASCTGGAATTACATCTTTAAGATTCATCAAAATTGCAACATGCATGGCAGTTGGATATGTATCATTACTTGATTGTGACATGTTGACATGATCATTTGGATGTAAGAATTGGTATTGCCCTTTCTTTTTATGTAAAACTTCTAGTGCAACATTTGCAATTACCTCATTAGAATTCATGTTAAATGCAGTTCCTGCTCCAGAATTTATCATATCTACTACAAATTGATCTACATATTTTCCAGACAATATTTTATCACATGCTGAAACTATTGCTTTACCGCGTTTTGTGTCAATAGATTTAGTTTTCATGTTTGCAACTGCTGCAGATCGTTTAATCATTACAAATGACTTKATCAAATTTTCATGGCTTTTGTTTCCTGTAACATGATATTGTTTGATTGCTCTTCCAGTAAATGCTCCATAGTATGCGTCTGCTGGAATTTTCACTTTCCCAAGTGAATCTTCATCCAATCTAAACTTCATGTTGACTTTATACAACATTCACCTATTATTCCTTTTTTTCACATATTCTCATAAATTCCTACTTTTGGGAATGACAATTATTATATAGGAATCCCAAATCACGGTGCTTATGAATAAGCGTATTAGTATGCTCTTTACTATTGCAGCAGTTGCTGTAATGGGAGCAACCTTATTCGGAAGCACATACACCCAAACCCAAATTAGCGGAGTATCTATTGACATGTCCGAAATGGACATTGATGTAATGGATCAAATTCGTAATATGGGCGGTTTACAGCTAGTAATGCCTCAAGCATTCGCAGAAACTGATTGTGGTGCATTAGAAAGTACTGGACGAAATATCGTCGAGTTTGATCTAACTGGTGAAAGTGTTGAACTTCCAATTATGGGAGGAAAAACTTACAACGCCATGACCTTTAGTGGACAAGTCCCAGGACCAACACTAAGAGTTACACAAGGTGACGTTGTTAAAATGACACTCACAATTCCATCTGATGAAGTTACTGGACACGGTAACGACATGCACGCATCACAAATATCAGCATTGAGCTTTGATTCCGTTAATCCGGGAGAGACAAGTCAATACTGTTACATCGCTGAATCAGCAGGTGTTTTCAAATACCATTGTTCTGGTGTCCACTTAATTGGCATGGACCAACACGTATTTTCCGGCATGTACGGAATTGCAATTGTTGATCCTGTTAATGGATACAAGAAACTAATGGTAGAGAAGACACAAGTTAACAACGGTGAAGTAACCTTAGATAGACAGTTCTATGATGCAGATGCATTAGAGTTCACACTACAGTTCAACCAACTATACCTAACCGAAGACGGTAACTATGATGCCGGAGCAATGTTCAAACATCAAAACACTGCAACAGTTGTCAATGGTATCCAATTTGGTTATGTTCCAAACATGTTACACAACATCCTTCTAAAGGGTGATGCAGACAAAAACATCTTTGTAGCACAACCATGGAATGGTCTTGAACTAGAGAATATGCAATCACAACTCTTGTATGTTGAAAATGATCAACATGTAAGATTATTTGTTGAAAACCATGGTAATGAACCAGTTTTCTTCCACATTGTTGGAGAAATTCTTGACAGAGTTACACAAGGCAACAGAGTTCAATCAGCAGCAACTGAAACATGGTTGCTTGGTGGTTCACAGAACATGATTGTAGATTTGGTATTTGATGAACCAGGAGCTTACGCACTAGTAAACCACGACTATGCAGCAATTTACACTGGCGGTATTGGTCTCTTCATTGCAGGCGATCCATTTGGATTAAATCCAAGATTGGTCGATGCAGGAATAATTCCAGCACCAGTTGCCTCATATGCATATGCATTAGGTAACCCAAGTGATGCTGTCCCACCAATGGGAATGAACAGTATTGCACATCCAGCAGTAAACATTCATGGTCTATACAGTGAAGATGTTGTTTCTGAAATGAAAGATGCAGGTATGATTCCTTTATGGGAAGTAATACCAACATTACCACCAGTACCATAGACHGGTACTACATTCAATCTTTTTCTTTTTAATTTWATAAACTCATAAGATTATATTCRGTMAWTATTTGAAATGCTTCATGAGCTTTAATGATTCTGTTTTAATCTGTGATCCAGTCGATCCAATTTTAAATAAAATTTTAGGAGACAATGGTTTGAAAGTTTCATACGAGCCAACAATTACTCCAGAAGAAATTTTAGAAAAAATTTCTAATTTTAATATTATAATTGTTCGAAGTAGAACTACCGTAACTAAAGAGATGATMGAGAAKGCAGAAAATTGTAAGATTATTGCACGTGTTGGGGTTGGCTTGGATAATRTTGATCAAGATGCAGCCAAGGCAAAAAATATTCGAGTAATTAATGCWGTAGAGGGTGCAATGAATGCAGTAGCAGAATTAGTTTTAGGTTTAATGTTATCTTTGGCAAGACAAACAGCTCGTGGTGATAGAGCAATAAGAAATGGACAATGGCTCAAAAAGGAACTAAAGGGTACAGAACTTCGAGGAAAATATCTTGGAATTATTGGTTTAGGAAATATTGGAAAAAGATTGGGAAGACTTGCTCGTGCACTTAAYATGAATATTATYGGWTATGATGTAGTTCCAATTGATGAGGARTTTTCTAAAGAAGTAGGATTAATGAAAGCTGATTTGAATACACTTTTACAAAGTTCTGACTTTATCTCAATTCATGTCCCACTATTAGATTCAACATATCATCTTTTAGATGCACAAAAAATGTCTACTATGAAAAAAACTGCAAAAATTATCAACACGTCTCGTGGAGGTGTAGTTGATGAGGATGCATTGTATGATGCAATTAAGAATGGTAATCTTGGTGGTGCAGCTTTGGATGTGTTTGAAAAAGAACCAGCAATTGGAACCAAATTGGCAGAATTAGATAATGTAATTTTAACTCCACACATTGGTGCTCAAACTAAAGAGGCTCAATCTTTGGCTGCAAATGTAATTGCTGAAAAAATAATTCAAATACTCCGTGGCGTTATCTAGTAGAATTTCTGCCTGAACTTTAAAAATAAGCAAAAAAATTGACTCATACGTGATTAATTATCGTCTCTTTGTTTTTAACACCCTTTTGGAGGAAATCTAGCATGTCMAMTTATTCAGGTGTAGAAAAAACACAATCTGAAAAACTTGGTTATTTRCCAAATGTCAATTTACTAATGAAARTTTCACTTGGATTAATTCTCTTTACAATCATTTCTACTGCTCTAGTTTATGCTGAAACCGAATCAGTAATTGTTGATGGAAATTCATATGATATTGATTACACTGCAACTGGAATGACTGTCTCAGGAATTGAAGCAGATACTGATTTTATTTCATTGATTCTAACAGTTGATGTAACTAGTTCTTCTGGTACTTTGGATATTACATTTGAAAGGACCTTCTTTGACTCTATTTTTAATGAAGCAGATGATGATTTTATTATTCTAGTGGATGGTGATGAACCAACTTTTACTGAAACTCAAACAAATTCACAAAGTCGAACTCTTAGTATTGAATTACCTGCAGGCTCTGAAGAAGTAGAAATTATTGGCTCTGTCTTTAATACATCAGTAATCATTCCAACTGAAAATCTCGAAGAAACAGTAGAGGAAACCGTGGAAGAAACAGTAGAGGAAACCGTGGAAGAAACAGTAGAGGAAACCGTGGAAGAAACAGTAAAGGAAACCATGGAGGAAGCAGATACTACAACAACACCTACTCAATGTGGTCCTGGAACTGTACTCAAAGACGGTGCTTGTGAATTAGATGAAAGATGTGGTCCTGGAACTGTTCTTGAAGATGGAGTATGTGTACTTGATTCAACTGCAACACCAACTAGTNGTACTTCTAVTAMAGGAATGGGTAAAGAACTAATCATTKCACTTGTTGCAGGAATTGCAATTGCAGGAACAATTGGAGTTATTTTGGCAATAATTTCAAAGGCTAGTAAAAGTAGTGATTAGTTACAAGTCAAATCTTCGGCATTCATCAATTTATCAAAGTCAAATCCTGATATCTGTGTTGTAGTGGTGTGTGGAATTAATCCTAGAATTGGAGTGTCTACACTAATTGCAATGATGAATTGGTTTGGATCAAGTCTGATGTTACCCCCATTAAACATAAAATCAAATGTCATAAAAATATGCTGAGCTTCTGACATTTCTTCTGATTTGAAAATACCTGCTTTTACTGTGGAATCAAATGGTTCAATTCCTATATGTTGTACTGTAAATGTTCCCAAAGAATCTGATTGATAAAATGATTCTATTTCAAATCTTTGAATACTTATCCAAAATGGTATGGTATTACAAAACTCAATTTCGCCCTGATTTAACATTGTAAAAAAAGTAAATTCTCCTGGATTATCCCATCTATATTCTAATTGTTGTCCTCCAATAACACTTAATCCTGAATATGCAATGGGTGCAACAATAACAATTATTGCAATTATGGTAATTACTGTATGTTTGTTCATATTTCGTTTTCTATTCCAATGTTTGCTGTGATAATATTTTCATGAATCAAATAGTTTACCACTTCTGCAAATTCTTTATCTGAAACTCCTCCTTGAACCCACCAATATGTTACATTCTTTACCCAATCAGGAATGTCTATGTCGTGAATATTTTTATCATTAATTTCAAAAGGTATCTCAATTAATTTAGAATCTACATATTTTTGAATTGCATCAATTAGATATCCATCTGACATTTTCTCATTAAGCCACTCTATCAAAAATTGCTTGATTGTTTGTGGGATGCAGATATTATCTGAATCAATTAAATTAAATTCTGCAGTAAATTCTGAACCTGAATATTCTACATCAACAAAATATTTTCCTATTTGAAAYACTTCTTTTTCAAAAGCAATTAGRGATGGRATTGGGTTTTGCAARTTTGATATTTGAATTGGTATTGCACTACTTCCTTTACCTGCWTCATCTCTAATGTGAATWATTGCMGGATCACCTGTAACTTCTGAAACCTCAATTATGTAAAACAATCTTTCACAATRACTGTATGTTGTTTTTTCCATTATGATATTCACTGTTGGTTCAGCAAATATTGATGGAGYAAACAACCCTCCAGTCAAAATTACACTTAAAATGRYAATTHTTGAAATCATGATTTTTCAGCCAAAATCACTCCTTAAAAATCCCAAATCAWTMCTGAGGAATCCTTTTTAATTACTTTARAAGATCTTTATTATCGAGTTTTCTGTGGATACAAACTCTTTGAGTGTGNGNTTTGTGAACTATCGCTCAAAGAAATTATTACTGTTTAGCGYTGCTTAGGAATTTTTATCGATTTACAGTTATTAAAGGGGATTTTGCAATGCCCGATATGCCTAGTTATCAAGACAAAGTGTGGATCAGACTTTGGAAAGAAAATTCCGTTGATCTACGTGAACGTGTAGTCGGATGGCGTAAACAAAATGCTATTACTAGAATTGCAAAACCTAGCCGATTACAAAGAGCTAGAAGATTAGGCTACAAGGCAAAACAAGGCATTATTGTTGTTCGAATGAGAGTCGGTACTGGTGGTATGAGAAAACAAAGACCTCGTGGCGGTAGACGACCAAAACATTTGGGTGTCACAAAAATCAAGGCTGATGATAATATGAAAACTGTTGCAAATAGAAGAGTTCTTGAGAGATATCCAAACATGCAATTTTTAGGTTCTTACTTTGTCTATAAAGACGGAAARCATTATTGGTTTGAAGTTATCTTGGCTGATCCTGATCATCCACGAATTGCACAAGACAAAGAACTAAACAGACGAATTTCAAGAACTGCATAAATTGAAAATAATATTATTTGTTCCATTGCTTTTACTTTTAGTTTTTACTCCAGCTTTTGGCCAACCGCTTAGTGATAAGACTGGATTAGTTACTCGGTTTGATGTTGAGACTAGTGGGCATTCATATGAAGTTAAAACAGTTTCAAACTTTGATGTACTTGATCATGAGTTTAACAAAGATGAAAAACGATTAACTATTTTTATCAATAGTAGCCTTGAAAATAATTTAGGTGAAATAATTATTCCAAAAATTTTACTTGGTGGAAATTTTACTTTTTATCTAAATGATTTAGAAATTGTACCCAAAGTTAAATCAAATGAAAGAATTTCATTTATCACTCTTAATTTTACTGGAGTAGGAAATAATACAATTGATATTTTTGCAACAGAGGCTTTAGTTGGAGTTAAAGAAATACCTGAAGCAATTGATATTCCTTCATCAAATGGTGGTGGTTGTTTAATTGCAACTGCAACATTTGGTTCAGAATTAGCCCCTCAAGTTCAACAACTACGAGAACTTCGAGATAATACATTATTACAAACAGAATCTGGAATAGCATTTATGGAATCATTCAATGATTTCTATTACTCTTTTAGTCCTATGATTGCAGATTACGAACGTGAAAACCCTTTTTTCAAAGAAACAATCAAAATAACAATCACTCCGTTACTTTTCTCACTCTCAACTCTTAATCATGTTGAGTTTGATTCAGAACAATCAGTGATGGGATATGGAATTGGAATCATTGCCCTTAATGTGATGATGTATCTTGGTTTACCCATAATTGGAATAGTTTCATTGAGAAAAATCCTCTAGTTAATTTGTACTAAAATCACATGGATAATCCAAAAATTGCAATAATTGGTGGATTTGTACTAGTTGTTGTGCTCTCTGTGGTTGTAGTTTTGATTCGTTAATCTAATCTTCTTTGATTAATTTTTGAATCATTGCATCAATATGGCCTGCTTGTCCAAATGATACATCTCTGAGAATTCCTTTCCTGTCTACTAAAATTGTTGATGGTGTACCTTTCAATGAAAATTTCTCAAAGGTTTCAGCAGAATAATCTTTTGAACTCATGTAATTTTTTACTTTTTGAATTATTTGATTTCTATAATCTTCTGGTTGTGAATCAAATTCTGGAATTTGAGGATAAATAAATTCCATTATTTTTTCTTGACTCAATTCTCCTGAAGTTTTAGTCAAGTTGTCCATTCCTAATGGAAATGGAATTTTGTATGATAATTTGTTTCCATCTTGTAATTTACCATTCATTGATAATGCTCCTTTGGTCTCCCCGATCACTTCTCCTGTTTCTGCAAGCATTTTCAAATTCTCTAATGTGTTTTTATCAAAATCTTCAAAAGCTGTAGCAATTCCTAAAACTCTGACTCCGTCTTCCTTGTATTTGTTGTAAATTTCAATTGCTTCAGGAATTGCATGCATAAAACATCCTGGACAATTAACTTGAAAGACCTCTACTAAGACTACATGATCTTTTTCTTGGTCAAAATTAGTTGGAGCACCTTGAATCCATTCTGATACTCCAAAATTTGGTGCTTTTTCACCAATTACTGCGCTCATAAAGCAGCTCATATTTTTTCTATTAAATACATATCTTAAATTCTTGAAGTTCAAATAGTAATTAGAAAAATCAATTAAATTTCTTATTTTGTATGKRYRAAAAATDDTNNTATGATRATRTAATGTTGCATGTTTGATTAGATCAAACAATTTGATAAATCATCAAAAAATAATYMATGTTATGCGRAAGTTTCCRRTYRTTTTATTGGTAGATGACTCTAAGGCCTTTAGATTGTTTTGTAGGGATATTATCAAAAGATCTGTTAAATGGGTTCGTATAAAAGAAGCTGAAAATGGTGTTGARGGTTTAMAATTRTACTTGCAGTTTAAACCAGATGTGATTTTATTGGATTTGAATATGCCTAAACTTCATGGYAAASAARTTTTATCTGCYATTRTGAGAAATGATCCTACTGCAAAAGTAATTGTKACTAGTGCATATGATGMTAATCAARMWCAARSTATTGTTAATGAATTAATTAAATTGGGWGCTACTAGTTTTGTTCCAAAACCAATGAATCGYACMATCTTGATGAAAGCCATTAAAGATGTCTTACACCAAAACWCWATTTCATYAACRMGAAAAAAATCTAAAAATTCTAGAATGGAAAAAACTGTTGTATTGAATACWMAYTATGATTAGRGTTTGATTAAATTAAAAAAWWNATTTTATAATTTTATTTTKRANTAWWYWYKSTKKNAATGTTTGMAATCYYYRAGTAACCTAATATAGGCCMCAAGAAACTCAAAAAMNGAATTGCAGRTAGTWACTGAWGARCGATTAKCMCTTTTTGCTGAAATGGARTTAAAATATGARCAAAAAGATGTTGATTATTTTKTWTCTCTTTTAGAGCATCCTGATTATGTRGTAAGAACWMGRGTWGCTTGTATTTTGGTAGATTTTGGTGGGGAAGATAAAGTTGAATATATTGCTAAAGTTTTAAAAAATGATGATAATGAATTGGTTAGACATGAGGCAGCATTTGCGTTGGGTCAGATGAATTATTCTAGTGCAATTCCTCCTCTAAATGATGCAACACTAAATGATCCAAGTATGTTTGTTAGACATGAGGCCGCCATTGCTTTGGGTGTAGTTGGCTCTAAAGATGCAAAAGAAGCACTTGAAAAGGCATTAGATGATCCTGACAAGTCTGTAGTTGAATCTGCTGTAGTTGCTTTATCAAATATTGAGTTTATGGAAAAGTTAAGTAAGAACRAAAAGTTTGCAAAGTTAACAGGTGGATGAGATGAATTTTGCGTATGGAGTTATAGTAATTGTTGGCCTTCTAGCAGCCGTAACTATTGGATTTATTGCAATTTCTCCTGATGATATTCCAGAACCTCGAATTGTTGAAATGACTACAAAAATTGTCGAAATTGATGAAGAATTAAAAACCATGGAGCCTATTGATGACCCTATTTCTTGTATTGCCCAATGGGATCCTGTGTGTGGGGTAGGTGGTGAAACGTATGGAAATTTGTGTGAGTTAGATGTTGCTAATATTAAATTAGATTATCAAGGTGAATGTGAAGCACCAGAATCGGAAGCAGCGCCAGAACCTGAAACAGAACCGGAAGCAACTATGGAAATACCAGCACCTGGATTCTCTGATGTTGAAGAAATGATTGTAGAACCAACACCTGAACCAATTATTGARRAAACTCCAGAACCTRAAGCATTACCMATGACTGGTATAGTTATAATTCCTCCAGGGGCAGCTGTTCCTGGATGCGAAAATGGTGATGAATGTTATTTGCCTTACACTATTTCTGTAGCAACAGGTGCAACTGTTATGTGGAGTAACGATGATTCAGCAGTTCACACCGTATCTAGTGGGACNVYTGMHGVNGNATTAACTGAMRTTTTTGATTCTGGATTATTTATGACAGGTGAKTCTTTTGAATTTACATTTGATGAATCAGGARCATATGATTATTTCTGTATGGTTCATCCTTGGATGAYTGGHATTGTTAWTGTCAGTTARAGTTCTATAACTTTACTTCCTTGTTCAGTTGATTCAAATTTGTAAATTTGCTCTACTGTTGAATCCTCAAAAATTTCTRCATCATGTGTAATAATTAAAAAYTGCATTCGAGTTTCTRAACTTGAAATATTTGATAATTGAGATAAAACTCCTACCAATGATTTTTTTCTTTCTGCATCAAGATGAGTTGTTGGTTCATCAAGAATCATCAAGTTAAGATTAGATGCTCCAAGTAGACTTGCCATTCCTAATCGTAATGCTAATGCAACACTWACTTTTTCMCCTCCACTAAGGGATTCTAATTCTAAAACTTCATTTTTTGAAAAACATGCAATTGAAATGTCTCTKGATTTTTCTGATAATGCTATTCTTTGAATTTTTGTATTTAGTAGCGTYAKATATTCAGAAGCTTTAGCTGAAATTGTGTTTAATGCCCATGATCTTAGRCTTGTAGCAACAGGACCATCTCTGCTRAAAACATTCATTTGAATTTCATTAAGATTTCCAACATATTCCTTTACTATTTTTAATTCAGAAATTGCATTTTGAATTRATTTAATTTGTTGCTCGCCTTTGGAAATCTTTTCTAATATAGCTCCTATTTGTTGATCTAATTGAGAYAAATTCATTTGTTTTTCATTAACTAATTTTTTAAGATTTGAGAATTCTTGCTCATCAAATCCTCTAGTTTCTGATTCTAATTTTRTAATRTTTTCAAAAATTATTTTTGCRTGTGAATCAATTTGTGAAATTTCAATCAAACTTCCTCCAACACTWGGAATATTTTGGATATTTTGTTTTTTTATTTTTACATCTTCTTGAATTTGCACTAATTCTTCTTTGTTGTTAATTGAATGTGCTCGAAGTGTGGCTTCTGCATCCCTTGAATGCTGTAATTTTTCTGAAAACTCTTTTCTTTTTTGATTATACATTTCTATTTCTATTTCTTTTGAAATAATTTCTTCTTTCAAGTGTACCATTTCTTCTTTGAGATGTTCTTCTTGGAATAATGGGTTTAGTTTTTGAACATTTGAATCACATACTGGACATTTGTTATCTTTTAGTTGAAGTTTTGATGCTAGCAATTGTTTTTCCTTTAATGATGCAGTTTGGTTTGTCATCACTTGGATTTTCTTTAAAGTATCATCAATTGCTTGTTCTACTTTTTGAATTTTTGATTCTAAATCRCTTTTTAGAACTGTATGCTCAAAACATCCCTCACAGTCATGAATTTTACGCTCATTTTCACTGATTTGGTGCTGAATATCCTGAATTGCCTCTTTTGCATATTTGATGAGCTCTTTTTTCCTTTGTTCTAATTGATTAATTTTATCAATTTTTGGGGCTTCTGTTTCTATCTTTTTTCTTAATTCATCAACTTCAATTTTTAATTTTTCTTGGTTTGTTTCTAATTTATTTTTCTCAGGTTTTGCCTCTTGAATATCATTTTCATGTTTTTCCAAATCTCGTGCAAGAATTTCTAAATGTGTATCATCAAATCCAACCTTTTCTTTAATTTTTTCACGAAATTCYTTATTTACTATTTTCATTGAYTCTGATGCGACATCTAATTTATCAATYCCAATGATTGCATTAAGTAATTCTTTGAATTCTTTAGGTTTTGCATTAATTATTGCATTTAGTTCTCCTTGTTGTACAATTGATGCTATCTTTAATTTTTCAAAATTAAGTCCAATTCTTTTCTCAACTTCATGAGTCATTGATTCACCAAATTGTTTTCTCTCCCCAGCTGCAATCTCTATTCTATCATCATTGATAATTTCTGAAAATTTTGCAGACAATGTTCCTTTGTTGTCTATTTTTCTTACTGCTTCATACTGTTTATCATTAATTGAAAAATTAATTTTTGCAAATCCTTGATTCGAACCTCGTTTAATTAATCCTTTATTTGATTTTCTTGTATGTTGACCAAATAATGAAAATGTTATTGCATCAATAATACTTGATTTTCCTGCACCATTATCCCCAACAAAAACTGTAACACCCTTTTGAAATTCTAGCTTTGTGCTTGAATGTGATAGAAAATCYCCCAACTCTATAGATGTGATCATAATTTTTTCTCCTTTTTGAATTTTTCAAAATTCTCATAAATTATTTGAGATGCTTCTTTGATTTCGCCTGATACTAGAATTGGGAGTAATTCTTTGATAGCAAATTTTGCTGATTCCTCAGATCCTAGCGCATCAACTGATAGTCTAAACATTTCATCATCAATGACATTTGGTCTATCCAAAAATACTGATGAATCAGAAACTTGTTTTGTGCTTATTCTCCAAAAACATCTAAGAACTAGTGAATTTAGTCGTGCAATTTGTGCCTGAATGTGRTCTGTTTCTATTTTTTCTCCTTGAATCTTTACCTCTACAATTGGCTTTTTTCTTGAGCCTGTAATTTTTTGAGCAATCTCAYCTATTGTTTTTGATAATTCCTCGTAATCTGTTTTAAATGAAAACTGTGGTCTTGTTTCTAATTCAATCCAATTTGTGCTAGCTTCACTTCCTGAAATATCAACTTCAAARAATCCTTTRTGTGTCTCTTTAATCCCTTCACTTGTAGTTGATTCAATTGAGCCAGGATATGCAATTGGTCCATTTAGATGATTRAATTGTTTAATGTCTTTATCATGTAGATGTCCCATTGCGTAATATGTAAAATTCTTTGGCAAGTCAGTTGATTGAATCTCTCCTGCAAATTTGTTAAACTCTGTTACCCCTTGATGTAGAACCAAAATTTTATGTCCTGAATGTTCTTGTGCAGCCTTGTCAATTGCTGAAAATTTTTCTTCATAGTGTGGAATTTCTGGTTTTCTAATTTTATCAAATCCTGCAATGAGAACTCCTTTGTATTCAATTGGGTTTCCCTGACCGATATATTTTGAGAATTCTAAATTGTGATATACATATGGAATTGGTGTGGTTCTAATTCTACTAATGTCATGTTCTCCTAAAATAAAAAATGAATCAATATTATTTTGTTTTAATCTTTTAAGACCATTACCCATTTGAACAATTGCTGTTCCATTTGGATTAGGAACATGAAAAATATCTCCTGCAAATATTACAAAATCTACATGGTCTTTAATTGATGTATCAATTGATTGATTAAATGAATCGTATACATCCTGTGCTCTTTCTTCTGCACCATACTGCACTAATCCTAAATGTGTATCTGAAATATGAGAAAATAACATTTATTCTAATAACAAATCTTTCTGAACTAATCCTTGCGTTGATTCAACTGCAATTTCTTTCATAGTGTCAGCTTTTGCCCAAGCATCTACTGCACTTTGATCAGAGCCCATTACCTTTTCTTTTACTTCTTCAACATGTACCATTGATGGCAAATTAGTCCATTGACCTACAAGTACTGCATCCCCAACGTTTAGTGAGGTCAATTGAGCAATTAATTCACGACTAGTAGACTCTGTTGCAGATGCTATTTGACGCTGATCATCTTCTTGAATAATTTTCATAATAGCAAAAGAGCCCATCTGACTGAGAACATTAAGGTCTACACTTCTTGGTCTTTGAGATACAATTCCAAGACCTAATCCAAATTTTCTTCCCTCCCTTGCAATTTTTGCAGCCCAATACTTTGCACTAGTATCATGATCTTTTGGAATGAAAACATGAGCTTCCTCAATAATTACAAAAATTGGYGAATTGAATTTGTAATTTCTAATTTTTTTACTTTTTCCATGTTTTGCAATGCTTGCATCTTTTCTATCTTTTAGTAATTGTTGTAAATAAAATGCTAAAGCCACATTTGCTTGTTTTTCTGATAGCTCTGAAATGTTGAGGATATTTGCACGTCCCTCTTTTATGAAGCTGATTGGATCTCCCATATCTGGATCTAGTATATCTTCAAATCTTCTTTGAGATTCCTCAATAATATCTTGAACTCTATATGCTGATGATCTAATTTCTTTGATTTTTTTATCTTCTGAATCTACAATGTATGCTACTTCGGTTTCCAATTTTTTCCAAAACTCTTTTGATTTTTTGACAGTTTCTGTAAATGCCATTCTTAATACTCGTTGTTGAACTGTAGCACTTTCTCTAATCTCTAATACGTCTGATAATTGATCTGCATCAAGTAATCTGGGATTTATTTTTGCATCAATTACATTAATTCGTGGAATGTTGAGGTTGGTGTAATCATTATGGTAATCAAAAATTATTACAGTTCCATTTAGTTTGGAAATTTGTTTTGTAATTAGTGATACAAGATTACTTTTTCCCATTCCAGTCATTGCTAAAATTCCTAAATGTCTTGAAACAATTTTATCGAGATTTATTTTTGCATCCACTGTTTTGTTTCGTAAGAGACTTCCAATCTTTATCCATCCTTTATTTTTTGGACTGAAAATTTCTTCTAGGTCTTGTTTAGTTGGAGGAGTGATTTCTGTGCCTGGAATTGGTGGAATTGCAGGAATTATTGATTTACCCTTCCTCAAATTCTCTAAAAATCCTAAAATCCCAATATGTGCTATGAATGTTTTATCTCGCTTGTTTAATTCTGCAATCTCTGTACTCTCTGCTGCTTCATCAAAATTTCTTACATCTGTGAATGCTGCACTGGAGATTGATGATTTTTCAACTAGTCCTAAAATTTCTCCCTCATCTGTTGCAATTTTGATATATTCTCCAACTGATAATGCTCTTGATGTAATAGCTGTAACTGATGCTGGTTTTGATTCCCCAATTACAAAACCTAAACTCAACCTAATACCTCCCGTGAACCGATCTCATTACTTAATCCAAGCAAACTAACCATTTTACCAAGTTCTTTATCAGATATTTTACAGTTGTTGTGTGCAAGCTTTAGTGCATARGGATATCCGCCCACACTAGTTTTAAATAATTTATTTATGACTGATTTTACTTCACCATCACCATACCCTTCTCCTAAAAATTCTAGTTTAATCATTGGCGTTGAATCACTCAATCTGACAAATGTGGATGATATGATTTTGTCTGCTCCGTATCTTTTTTCTACAAAAATTTTACTAAATCCTGGAGAATTAGTTACATGATTATAGTAAAAAATATCTCCTGCAAGAGAACCTAAATTTTCAAATTGTTTTTTTGTGTTTGAAGTTTTTGCAATAAATATTACATTATTTTTCTTTTTCATTATTCTTACAATTAATGAACCCAAATTTGCCTGCCTCGTCATTAATTGAGAATGCAGTGAACCATCCATCAATACAAGGTCAACTTGGTCAACTGTTTTTTCACAAGCTTCAATCTCCATTTTACTTGCTACACTTGAAATTTCATCTGCAGAACCTAATCCTGACTTGTGTAAATCAACTAGAATTTCACCATCTGTTTTTATTGAAACTGCAGTAGTTGCCCAAAGCTCAATTCCTTGAAATTTAGTATTGTTAAAACTAGAATCAATTCCCGCAGTAACTACTTCCTCTTTTGTAGGCGTAAACTCTATCCAACTATCTCGTGCTTTTTGCAAAATTTGCTCAAATTTTGGACCTCTGAGGATTGATAGCATCTTGTCTCGATTAATGATAGCATCTTTGTATACAGAATTGAGCACATCAATACTTTGTAGGTTTGAATAAAATCTTTAGGTTATGTTAAGCATTGACTAAACTGATCCATTAAATCATTCATCCTATTCTCCCTTTGAAGATAATTTTCTCATCAGTTCCTGATGGCGTAGATCTGTCAATGTATCTGATTTCATACTTGTCTCCAATGTGTATTGTTTTACCATCTAATTGTCTTGGGATTTTAATTTTCACCTCAAAGGTACTTGTGTTTGGACCAGTCTCAATTAATGAACTAGAGTTTGCATTAAATTTTGGATTTGCAAGAGTTGTTCTAATTCCTCCCTCTCCTCTAAATTCAAAAGAACTTAATGGAATCTTATCTTCATTTTTTGAATCTCTATTTGCATCCGGTTCATAAATTCTAAGTGTAAACTCATGACCTATTCTTGAACTGTTACCTGATGTTCCTACTTTGGCAAATGTTTTAGTCAGGGTAAATGATTTTGTTAAAACTCTTTGCTCGCCTGTATCATCTGATGCATCAAGATATTTTATCACAACTGTATCATCTTGATCTAATGGGATACCATTAATTGTACTTGGCAATTCTAATTTCATGTAAAATTTACCTGTGTTAGGTCCTGTCTCAATTATTTTTTCAGGCCCACTAATTGAAATTCCATTAATTGTGAATTCAAATAACCCTGCAGTGGATATCTCCTCTACTGCATTGTGAGATATATTCAGATCATTATCTGTAATGTAAAAATTTACTATTGACATATCTGATGCAGGTATTGTTTCTATCTCATTTTCTGATGCAATGATTTCATTTGTGTCAGTGAATTTTATTGAATTATACAACATGTTTGTTTTTTGCATTTTTATTGCAGTTTCGGGTTTCACACATGCAGCAAGCCCATTTATTCTAATTACCAACTCTAGTCTTTCTTTACACATGACGTCTTCTGGTAGTACTCCTTGTTTCATCTGTTTTTTTGGTGATTCTATCTTTGTATTTGAAAATATTTCTTGATTTTGAGGATTTTCAGAACAAAGTCTATCTCCACAAACTTTATTCGAATTTGTTTCCCAGATTGATTTTCCTGCAGCTTGCTCTGCAAATGACTCTTGAATTCCAGCAATCCCAAATAAAATCATTAAAACCGGCAGCAATACCCATTTCATAATTTTAATTATGTCTGTAAACCTCATAAAGTATTCTACTAATTTGAATTCAAATTATGATGATTTACGTGGACTAGAATTAATTAAGAGCTATTCCTAGTAATGATGATTGAAAAAAATAGGATTACTTGGATGTGGAGCAATTGGAACTCAAATTGCCTTGGCAATTGATTCAGGAAAAATTCCAGCTATTCTTACTCATGTGTATGATGATTCAAAGAATGCATCAGAATTACTAGTTGCAAAATTACAAAACAAACCAGAAATTGTTGAAAACACTCACCTCTTATCATCAAACTCTGTAAATATTATCGTAGAAGCTGCATCTCAAGATGCAGTTAAAGATGTTGCATTGAGTATTTTACAAAATAAAAAAGACTTGATGATAATGAGTGTTGGTGCACTACTTGATGAATCAATTTATGATATTTTATCAGATGCATGTATGGATTTTAACAAAACAATCTATCTCCCTTCTGGTGCAATTGCAGGACTTGATGGAATTAAATCAATCAAAGATGAATTGGATTCTATATCAATTACTACAACAAAACATCCTCGTTCACTAAAGGGCGCAAAGTTTTTTGAAAACTCTGAGATTAATTTAGATGAAATTAATTGCATTACAACAATTTTTGAGGGAACTGCAAAAGATGCTGTATCTCTATTTCCTGCAAACATTAACGTTGCAGCATTACTATCATTAACTGGAATTGGTAGTGAAAAAACTCGCGTCAAAATAATCGCTGATCCTAACACTGATAAAAATACTCATCACATTGAAGCAAAAGGTACATTTGGTAAAATGACCTTTAGCATTGAGAATTTTCCTGATGCTAATAATCCAAAAACAAGTAGACTGGCAATTTTGTCAGCAATTGAGACTTTGAGAAAATACTGCTCAAATGGTATTCAAATTGGTACCTGAGATGGCAATAATTGCCACACTTGACAAATTTTAAGAAAATTCAAGACTATTTCCAATTCTTTAAATCACTATAATTTGAAATTTTAACGATTTATGCTCGTTCAACAATCCTCACAACTCAAAGAAGAGATTATGAGACTCAAAAAAGAAAAAGATGTAGTAATTCTAGCTCACAATTACCAAATTCCTGATGTTCAAGATGTTGCAGATTTTACAGGGGACTCTTTAGGATTATCCCGCCAAGCAGCTACAGTTCCACAAAAAACAATTCTGTTTTGTGGTGTAAACTTTATGGCAGAAACTGCAGCAATTATTAGTCCTGAGAAAAAAGTACTAATTCCTGATTTGGAAGCTGGTTGTTCATTATCAGATTCTATAACCCTTGATGAACTAAAAAATTGGAAGATGCAACATCCAGGAGCTATAGCTGTTGGTTATGTAAATACCACTGCTGAAATTAAATCAGAACTTGATTATTGTTGTACATCATCAAATGCAGTAAATGTTGTAAACACAATTCCTAAAGATAAAGAAATTTTATTTTTACCTGACATGTTTTTGGGTTCCTATGTTGCAAAAATGACTGGYAGAAAAAATATTCACATATGGGCAGGTGAGTGCCACGTCCATGCAGGAATTACMCCWGARGATGTTWTAAAAAAATTAGATTCAATGAAGGATACAGAATTAGTTATTCATCCAGAGTGTGGTTGTACTACTCCATTCATGTATGATGTGGCTGATGGAAGTTATGATGAGAAAAAAGTATCTATCTTATCAACTGAGGGAATGCTAAAGCATGTTAGTAAATCAAAATCAAAAAACTTTGTTGTTGCAACTGAAACTGGAATTTTATATAAAATGAAAAAAGACAATCCAGACAAAACATTTGTTGCAGCTTCTGAGAAAGCTGAATGTCAATACATGAAAATGATTACACTTGAAAAAGTCTATGATGCACTAATTAATGAAAGACATGTAGTTACTGTTCCAAAAGAAATTGCTGATAAGGCACGTTTAGCCATAAATAGAATGCTTGCAATTAGCTAAAACTGGTGATTATTTTGGTTGGATTATTTAGTAGAACTCCCAAGATTACTGATTCAAAAAATGATGTCAAAAAATTCAAAGAATTTAAAAAATTACTCAAGGACAAAAAGTATCCTGAGGCTCTAAAATCTGGTTTATCTTTACTAGAATCAGTTCCACATCACCATGATGCGCTATTTATGGTTGGTAGCATTTACTATTTGAAAGAAAATTACAAGACTGCACTATTGTATCTTAATAGATCCTTGGAAATTGGTGAATACGATATTGATGCATTGTTACTCAAAGCGTACTCTCATCAAAAATTATCTGAAAACAAACATGCCATTTCATGTTGTGATAAAATTAAAGAAATTGATCCAAAAAACAAATCAGTATTACAACTATTAGAGCAACTAGATCTCTAAACTCATATCAATTCCTTTTACAGAATTAGTAATACTACCAACTGAAATAATATCTACACCTGTCTTACCATACGATGTGATATTTTTTGAACTAATTCCTCCAGATGCTTCGAGGAGTACTTTACTTCGTAATTTCTGATTTTTCAGTGTCTGAATTGCTTTTTTGATTTGGGATGGAGTAAAATTATCAAGCATAATTATTCCAGCACCATTTTTTGCTGCAAGTATTGCATCAGAAATATTTTCAACCTCGACTTCAAACTTTTTGTATTTTCTTTTTGCTTTTTTAATTAATTCCTCTAAAGAATCATGTATTGCAATATGATTATCTTTGATCATCACCATTTCATCTAGACGTAATCTGTGCTTTTTTCCTCCACCAATCTCCACTGCTTCTTTATCAAAATATCTCAATCCTGGAGCTGTTTTCCTTGTGGCGTATAGTTTAGTTTTACTTGGGATTTTTTTTACAAGGAGATTAGTTTGTGTTGCAATACCACTCATTCTAGTTAATAGATTAAGGGCTGTCCTCTCACACATCAAAATTTTTGCAGCGTCCCCAGTTATTGTCATGATACTTTGGTTGGGGGTTACTTTAGAGCCATCTTTTTTCAAAATTTTAGATGTACAACCCTTTAGTTTGAAAATCTCTTTAGCATGTATCACACCAGCTACAATTGCCTTTTCTCTTGAAATGATTTTGACTGTAATTCTTTTCTTAGCTAGTAATGCACTTGTGATGTCTCCTTTACCAATATCTTCTGCAAGAAATGCAAGTAATTGTTTTTTTGAATTAAATGACAATATTATGATAAAATATTAGTTTGATTTTAAAGATTTAGAAATTTTATACTACTTTGATTGCGTACTTGCCTTTTTTAGTAATGCCCAAAGTTTTTGAGATTTCAGAATTTGTTGGGTCTACTACAAGTACAATACCATTCCAATCAGGTGTTAGGTCTGATGATTTACAAATTGGACAAACTTTACCTGTAGTTACGCATTTGCATTTTCTGCATGCCATTTCTCGTGCCATCTTAACTGGCCTCTACTTTAGCTTCTTTGGCAGGTTTTTCATCCCCACCTTCAGCTTTTTTGATTTCTTCTTGAATCCAAGCATCTGCACCAAGGAATGGTTGTCTACATGTGATACCAATCTTGCCCATAGCAGCTGCC